>NZ_JBPZHB010000020.1:0-66238 GCF_051857545.1 Larkinella fluvii
ATGAAGAAGACCAAATTTACTGAAGCACAAATCGTATTTGCGCTTCGCCAAGCTGAAACAGGAACTGTTGTCGCTGAGGTATGCCGCAAGATGGGGATCAGTGAGGCTACTTTTTACAATTGGAACGGGGCCGCCCGCGCGGAAGAAGTATGGCGGTTTAGGCGTTCCCGAACTCCGGCGACTTCGTCAACTCGAGCCGGGCGGCCGGTGCCGAAGAAAACCAACAATTAAAGCAGTTAGTGGCCGATCTAAGTTTAGACAAACAGATGTTGCAGGACGTCATCAAAAAAAAGCTCTGACGGGGCCGCCCGAGCGGGCCAGTTCAAAAAAAGGGACTGGCCCGGAGCTTGATGGAAGACTACCGGGTGTCAAACCGTAGAGCCTGCGAAGTCGTACAATTACGTCGTTCAACTTGGTTCTATAAAGCCCGATCCCGGAATGATTCAGTGCTTAGAAAACGAATTCGGGAAATAGCAGAGACCCGAGTACGGTATGGTTGTCAACGCATCTTCACCTTGCTTCGACGAGAAGGCTGGCGAGACAAGTGCACCGGCACCCCGGCACAAGCGGGTACATCGCCTGTATCGTCTGGAAGGGCTTAATCTGCGTAGTAAGCGGCCTCGACGCAAGCGATCAACAGCTCACCGATTGGATCGGCCTGAGCTATCTAGTATTCATCAGTGCTGGAACGGTCCGCCGTTGCGGTATGGATTTCGTGCGGACGCCGCGCGGGCCGATCAGCTATTCGATGGCCGTAAAATTCGGGCCTTAACTGTGGTCGATAATTTTAGTCGCCAATGCGTGGCCATCCATGTCGGGCAGGCGTTGAAAGGGGAAGATGTGGTAGCCGTGATGGACCGTCTGCGGGTACAAAATAAGGGGGTACTAGAAAGGATTCAAGTAGATAATGGTAGCGAATTTATTTCAAAAGCGTTAGACTTGTGGGCATATGATAACGGGGTAACACTGGACTTTTCTCGGCCTGGTAAACCGACTGATAATCCGTTCATCGAGTCATTCAACGGTAGTTTCCGGCCGGGCCGCCGTCGCGGATGAATGTTTAAACGCCCATTGGTTCTTGTCACTAGAAGATGCCCGTGAAAAAATCAAGCATTGGCGACAAGAATACAATTCATTTCGGCCTCACAGTTCACTAGGCGGATTGACGCCAAATGAGGTCGGAATAGAAGGAAAAAGAAAAACAAATGAACGTCCGATCCTCAATCTTTGAGCGGTCCAGAAATTGGGCAGACCTCACTGTAAATCTTGATTAGCTTGTTAAGAGATGGCAAATAGTATTCGTTAATTTAGATCACCGTAAATTAATAAATTTTGGATTTTAACTATGGTCTCATTTATTTATAGGTCGTACTATAGGTCGTCAAATGAAAATGGACAGAGGTGGCCGGGCGGGCCACCGTCACGGTGAAAAGAGAAGAGAGATATTGGTTCTCTGACAATTTCTGTGGCGAAGGCGTTTGGGGTAGTTTTACGAACGTAAAAAAACATCAAATTTAGGCTTTGTTGAGCTTTTCGTATAAGGCTTTAATATAGGCTCCACAAAAATTGTCAGAGAATCATATTTATATCAGGTATCTAAAGATGCATTGGCATCCGCATAAGCTGAATCAGTGGCCTGGATGCGCCCATTGACTAAACCGGCCTCGGAACAATGTGCTAATACATAGTGGAAACAACTATCAAAAACACTGTCCGGTAAGCGCTGCCTAAAATCCGTCTCCAGTCAAATGTAGCAAGTCCATAGGTCGGGTTTGTAATTACTTTTCTCTTTTATGGGTTAGAAAAGCTCGCCGTACATAAAAATTGTCGCGATTCAGAATCAGAACATCGTCACCGGTGATTTTGGCCGGGTCGCCGGTAACTTGATCCTGCAAGTGCTGCAACTCCACATCCACAACGAAACCGGCACTGCCTACAAGGAGGGCTGGCAGGATTACAGCATCCCGTTTGCTACATCCAATTTTGACGGCCACCTGAATTTTAAGTTCGTGGAGGAAACCGATGACCGGCTGATCTTTCGCTACCGGGGCAGGGCCTAGGTCTGTTACGCTGGCCAGAAGGCAGCCCAGGCAACCGTTGCACGGGTCCAGGCGAAGAACGGCGGCAACACTTCGTTTAATTTCCAGTTATTCTACTGACTAAACCACTCATACAATGTGCTACACCGTCAACGCCAAAACCCCGCTCGCGGAACTGGTTGAGCAAGTCCGGGCCGCTCAGCCCCCCGACGACTACACCCCGCCCGGCCGCGTGTCCGGGTTTGCTCATCCGCTGTTGCCGGTCATCACCAAAGACGATCCCAAAACCATCCAGCTTTTCAAGTGGGGCCTGATCCCGGTCTGGGCCAAAGAAGACAAAGCCGCCGAACTGGCGAAAATGACACTAAACGCCCGCGAGGATACCATCTTTGAAAAACCGTCCTTCAAAGACAGCATCGTGAACCACCGCTGCCTGCTGCTCATCGACGGTTTCTACGAATGGCGGCACGAAGGGAAAGCGAAAATCCCGTATTACATCACCCTGACGGACCAAAAACCGTTGGCACTGGGCTGTATCTATTCGGTCTGGAAAGGACAGCCGACGTTCTCCATTGTGACAACGGCGGCCAACCCGATCATGGAATACATCCACAACACCAAAAAGCGCATGCCGCTCATGCTGAGTCACGAAGAGCAGCGTCGCTGGATCGACCCGGAGCTGACTAAAGCCGAAATCAAAGAGCTCATGCAGCCGCTCGACGAATCGCTGATGAGTACGGTAGTCATTGAAAAATAATCCGTTCGTTCGTGTGACTTTTCGGATCGTTCATCATCTCAATAATAATGATGATGCTATTATTCCTTTTGTCCCACTTTAGGTGACCGTATCTAACCCCTTCATTCGTTTACCTTCAGTTCCTGTGACGATAGTGATCGGATTCTGAAAACCGGTTCTACAAGGCAGCGTGTCCCTGATGACCATCGTACCTAAATGGTGATTATTTGGTACCCGCTTCAAATTTGTAGGAAACAGACCCCACATGAATGATCTTCCAGGCTCCGTTTACCTTTTCCAAGTAGCGTGTTTGGTGGGAGTAATCCTGCGCCCCGTCTTCGCGGGTTGCATGCTGATCGTACTGTACAAAAGCGGTATTGCCATTAATCCGAAACTGCTCACGGCTGGTCTCAATTTTAATCTGAGTGGGTTTGCGGTTGGCTACAATGGTTAGATCAGGTGTAGCCATCGAAGTCTGTCCCACTTTATGCGATTGTTCGCTGTAATACAAGTTATTCGATTCCGGAAGTGCTGCCCAGCAATCGCGCCAGGCCTTCGCATCAGCGGCAAAATAAGACAGGGTTTCGCGTCGAATCGTAGCTTTGATCGCGGTCTCATCGGGTGTTTGTCCGAAAGCACCACCAGCAACGAAGAACAACAGGAACAGAAAGGTAAATGTAGCTTTCATAAGAGATTGGTTAGATTTAACTTTTCTAACCTACTTAAAATCATCGACTTTAGCAATCCCTGATCTCTATACGTTAGGAAACCGGCCCGAATCAGTTCAGAAACAAACCGCTTCCTCCACCGCGCGGATCGGGCTTGAAGGGCAGTTTCACCATCGTCCGCACTTCCAGCGAGGGGCAGCCAAAATCGACCACGACTTTCCCTTCCAGCCTATACATCCCCAGGCCCCGGTACGGGTATTTCTGCAGGCTCTGCGGGAAATGCGTGGTATCAAAATATTCCCCCTCCCGATCCAGGAAATACCCAAACACCATCCGCTGGCCGGTTTTGGTGCGAATGGCTTTCGCCGTCAGCAGGTAGCCGGTGATGACCACGATGCGCCCCTCGTGTTCGCTCAGCGTCCGGGCGGTCACGCCCTCAACCGCATCCGGCAACAACTCAAACGGCGAGCGCAGCGGAAACCCCAGCAATTCCATTTCGTCGTAACTGTCTTCGATTTCGTCCTGCCAGAGGGGCGGCAACTGCCAGCTCATTTCCTCCAGCTCAAAAATCTCCGGCACCGCTTCGTGCTGCACAAAGCTGTTCACCAGCGCGTGGGCGTGCCAGAGCAGTTCCTTTTTGCTGCGGCCCAACGAACGAAAAACGCCGGTGCGGATCAGCAGGATCAGTTGCTCCAGTCCGGCAGGAACGCGCCGGGTGAAGTCCTCCAGACTCTCGAAGGGCTGAATACTGCGCTGATGCAACAATTCCTGCACCACATTTTTCTCCAGTCCCTTGATCAGAATGAACCCCAGCCAGATCGTGTTGCCCTCGATGCGCGCCAGGTACTGGCTCTGGTGGAGATCGGGCGCTTCGATCAGGGCCCCGTACCGCCGGGCTTCGTGCACGTAGAACTCGGTGCGGTAAAAACCGCCGAAATTGTTGAGCACCCCCGTCATGAACTCGAGCGGGAAATACGTCTTCAGGTACAGGCTCTGGTAGCTTTCCACGGCAAACGAGGCCGAGTGGGCTTTGCTGAAGCTGTAGCCCGCAAACGACGCAATCTGCCGCCAGACTTCGCCCGCGATGGCATCGGGATAATCCCGCTCCCGGCAGTTGGCAAAGAATTTCGCCTGGATGCGTTCAAACTCTTTTTTCGACCGCGACTTGCCGCTCATCCCCCGGCGCAGTACATCGGCCTCCGCCAGATCCAGCCCGGCGAAGAAGTGGGCGACCTTGAGCACGTCTTCCTGGTAGATCATCACCCCGTACGTATCGGCCATGATCTGTTGCATCAACGGATGAACCGCCACGTAATCCGACGGATTGTGATGCCGCCGGATGAATTCCGCCATCATGCCACTGGAGGCCACGCCCGGGCGGATGATCGACGAAGCCGCCACCAGCGTGGGGTAATCGGCGCACTGCAGCTTCCAGATCAGTTGCCGCATGGCCGGACTCTCGATGTAAAAACAACCCATCGTCTCGTGGCGCAGGAGTTGCCCGCGGATTTTGGGGTCCTTTACAAATTCCTGAATCCGGTGAATATCGACGCTGATCTGCCGGTTTTCCCGCACCAGGTCCACCGCGTCCTTGATGTGGCCCAGACCGCGCTGTGACAACACGTCCCACTTGGCAAACCCGATGTCCTCGGCCACGTACATATCCCACTGGCACAGCGGGTAGCCCTTCGGTGGCAGCAGCAACGCCGTATAGTGGTAAAGGGGCAATTCCGAAATCAGAATACCGCCCGCGTGAACCGATAAATAATTCGGAAAATCTTCCAGCAGGGGCGCATACCGGAAAATGTACTTTGCGTACTCCCCGCCGACCACCGCCGTGGGATCTTTCACCAGCGCATCGATTTCGGCCTTAGGCAGCCCGAAGACTTTGCCCAGTTCCCGGTAGGCGGCCCGGTCGCGGAACGTCACATAGGTGGCCATCAGACAGACATGCTCCCGACCCCACTTCTTGAAGATGTAATCCGTCAGCTCGTCGCGGTCGGTCCAGCTAAAGTCCAGGTCGAAATCGGGAGGACTGGTCCGGTGCGGATTGATAAACCGCTCGAAATACAGATCCAGCGCGATCGGATCAACATCCGTGATGCCCAGGCAATAGGCCACGATGCTGTTGGCCCCGCTCCCCCGGCCGATGTGAAAATAGCCCTGGCTGTGCGCGTACCGCACAATGTCCCAGGTAATGAGGAAATAGCTCGTGAAATCCAGTTCTTCGATGACCTGCAGTTCGCTCTCGACCCGCTTGGTGGCCACCGCGTCCTGCTCCCCGTACCGGTTCCGCAGGCCCGAAAAGGCCAGCTTGCGCAGCAGCGCCGTGTCATCGATGCGGCTGGGGGTGTAGAGCTTTTTGTTCTTGGGTGTGGTGAAATCAAAATCAAAGGAGCAGGTGGCCAGCAGCCGCTGCGTGTTTTCAACGGCTTCTGGCCAGTCGGCGAAAGCCGTTTTCAGTTGCTGGGGGTCGATGAAATACTCCTCCTCGCGAATGACTTCGTACTCAGCCAGCTTCGAGAGCAGACAATTGTGGGCGATGCAGCGTAGCAGCCGGTGCAGGCTGAAATCGGTTTTGGTCGCGTACGAAACGGGCTGCAACAGCACCACCTGACCGGGTTTCAGCTTAGAGCGGTACCGCCAGAGCTGGGTGACCTCCTGGGGCCGAACGCCGACGAATTCACCCTCGGCCAGTTCCCCCAGCCGGTCCAGTTGGCCTAGCGGATACACCACCCAGGACTGATCGAAATGGGGCGCGCGTAGCGGGAAGTCCTTGCCGGACAGTAGGTAGTCCGAGAGGTGCCGGTTGATTTCGGTAAAGCCGTCGGTGTTGCGCGCCAGAACGACGTAGGCCAGATCCTGCTGGTTCCGGAACTCCACACCAACCACCGGCCGGATGCCGCTCTCCCGGCACAGCTTAACAAACTCGAAAACACCCGAGACGGTATTGATGTCCGTCAGCGCCAGCGTCGTCACCCCCTTCTCCACCGCCATCGTCACCAGCTTTTCGGGCGAAAGCGTGCCGTAGCGGAGGGAATAATAGCTGTGGGCGTTGAGGTACATGTCATTGGGAAACGGGCTTATCAAGCCGCCTGGCGGTAGGACGAATCCGGAAAGTCCAGGATCAAATGCGGGTCTTCAAAAAAGTTACCCATTACCTTCACCTCACTGGCCATGATGCGGTCGAGGATCAGATAAGGAGGCAGCCCCAGGCAATTGGGCATGAACAGGCTGTAGCCGCACCGGTCCGGGTGGTTCTGGACGACCCATAAATAGCCCTCACTTTCCACGATGTCATAGTCATAAATCGGGGTTCCGTCCCGGTCGGGCTGACCCACCGACAGCATCAGCCGCCAGGGCGTTCCGGCCTCGTACAAGCGTTTCTGGGTGGAATTAAACGTGTTGATGAGGACCATCGCATCCTCCAGCAAAACGACCTGGAAGTCCTCCGTCTGCGCCAGCAGGGAAGACAGGTAGTGCATGGTTTGGTTCTGGGCATCCCAGACGCGGCAGTGTAGGGCAAAAGACATGGTGGTACAGGTTGTAGGTTAAATTCCCAAATGATAGCTGTTGGCGTGGCCGATGCGGTTTTCACCGTGTTTTGATTTGATGAAATCGGTTTTCTGGTAGAGGTTAGGCAGCCGGGTTTTAACCACTTCTCCGCTGGCGTCGAACAGACTGAGCTGCTCGGTGCCCCGCACCAGTTTGCTGAAACCGACCCCCACCAGCCGAACCAGCAACCGCCGGTTGTAAAGCGCGTTGAAGAGCTTGATGGCCGCCAGCGTGAGCTGGTGATCCGACGAGGTGGCCGGAATGGTGATCTGCCGGGTATAGGTTTGAAAATCACTGTAGCGGATTTTCACCGTGACCTTGCCCGCACACCACCGGTCTTTGCGCAACTCGTAGGCCAGCCCCTCGACCATGCGGCTCAGCGTGGCCTGCAGCAACTGGACGTCGGTGGTATCGGTCTGGAACGTCAGCTCCTTCGACATCGATTTCTGTTTGTGGCTGGGCACCACCGGCGTGGGGTCGATGCCGTTGGCGCGGTCCCACAAAAAAAGCCCGGTTTTACCAAATGTTTTTTCCATGAGTTTTCGGGGTATCTGTGCCAGGGTTCCTAGCTTCGTCACTCCCATGCAGCGGAGCGTATGCGCCATCTTCTCGCCCACACCGGGCAGTTTGCCCACGTCCAGCTTCCACAGAAACGGCTGAACTTCGGCGGGCGCGATGTGCAACGCCCCGTTGGGCTTGCCTTCGTTGGCCGCGACTTTCGAAACGACTTTCGTGTTGGACAGTCCCCAGCTCACCGACAGACCGGTTTCTTTGGTAATCGTTTTCTTGAGTTCCGTCGACCACTGCACACAACCGACAAAGCGTTCCATGCCCGTCATGTCCACGTAAAACTCATCGATGCTGGCTTTCTCGACGACCGGCGCGCGTTCGGAAATGAGGTCCGTCACGGTTTTGGAATAGTCCGTGTAGGCTTGGTAATCCCCCCTGATCACCAGCGCATCGGGACAGCGCTGGCGGGCCAGCCGCATCGGCATACCCGAAAAAACCCCGAATCGACGCACTTCGTAACTGGCCGCTGACACGACGCCCCGGTCCCCGGCCCCGCCCACGACAACCGGTTTGCCCACCAACTGGGGTTGCCGCAACCGCTCGACGGACACGAAGAAAGTGTCCAGGTCAATATGAAGGATATTTCGATCCGTTGCCGCAAACATCGTCAGGGTGAGCGCAATAGCTTCTTTTTTACAATGTAAGTATTCTTACAAAGATATTGTAATAAAAATAACATTTGCAAGTAACTATTCTTACAAATAAATAACCTTAGTGATCAATAGGGTGCTTTTTTATTATGTGGCCTATTTACAATTGTAAATTTTCTTACATTTTTCATGGGAACTCCGCAGAAATTCCCTATTTTTGATTATCAAATGAAGGCCATGTATCTAGCTGATAATCTGACGCTTTTGCGATCTTACTATGGGATGCCGTTAATGATTGTGGCGGGTATGGCTGATGTGACCCATCCCACCCTGGCCAAGTACGAAAAAGGAGAAACCGTGCCCCCGATGGATGTGGCAGCCCGGCTGGCGACGTATTATAAAGTTTCGCTGGACGTGCTGTATTTCCAGCCACTACGTAAATTATCCCGAAAACAACTGGAGCAACTGCTGGCCACCCCGGACCCGCTTTTCCGCGGGCGTTCGCTGCACGTCCGGGAAGTCGTTCACACGGTTGATCAGAACAATCAGGAATTGATCGATCTGGTCCCCGTTCCAGCAGCCATGGGCTACTCGCAGGGGGGCTGGGAAAGCAAAGAGTTTATGGAGAAGCTGCCTAAATTCAGCCTCCCCTTACCCAACATCAGTCCGGACCGGCTGTACCGGTTATTTCCCGCCACGGGGGATTCCATGCTGCCTATTGCCCACGGTTCGTACGTGCTGGGGGAGTATCTGCAGGACTGGTATTCGGTCCGAAACGGCATGGGGTATATCTTCGTGTTGCAGGACGGCATCGTCTTCAAAAAAGCGGTCAATGAGCTGAGCGAACACCGCCGGTTCGAATTGCACTCCCTCAACCCGGTTTATAAGCCCTACCACGTTCCGGTCAGTGAAGTCCGTGAAATCTGGAAATTCACGCTGGTGATGTCCGACATTTTCCCGGATTCGGAGCCGTCCTTTGATCTGGTGGTCTCCGAGCTTCGCCGGTTGCGAAGCGGACAGGAGGAATTATTGAAGCGCACCCAATAGGATTCAGCGATCAACATGCTCATCATTTCCGGCGAACACCTGGCTTTAATGCTTCCCGGCTGCCGCTATACGGTGGTGGCGAATTCGGCCATGAGGGGCAACGAAGCGCTGCTGTTTTGCCAGAAGCTGAATGTCTCGGGGCCGGTTGCCGCGCTGCTCTCCGATGCGGACGTCCGGGATCAGGTGTTTCGTTCATTACGAATCGCGATTCCCGAACATGCGCCCAGTGTGTAGAAATGAGTACTTAGGGGGGTACTTGATTGCTGCCAGGCGTCGACCAGTCGGCGGGATATTTCTCAACTGTGACACGACCCGAATTCGTTGACAGTCCTAAAAACGAATGGAATCCTGTACATTCGCGCTTTTCAATGCATGGGCTCGTTACAGCCCTATCGACAGGAATTTAATTTAACCCATTTTAGCGTACAATGAATGATTTTTTTGGCATCATCCGCCTGGAATATGGTTTTCAATACGAAACCGGAATTACGGAGAGCCTGCGTTACATCAACGAATACGCCATTCGAATCTACCTGGATCAATACTTTCCGGGTGAGTCAGGCGACCGAGTGGAATCCGTTGAAATCGGCCGGGCCAGCGTCAGTTTATTTCTCGTTGAACTGGGGCATAATAATGACCAATCTACCTTCGATATATTCGACCACAGCGTAGAGTACATCAATCTCTTCGAGGAACTTTACGATGAGGATGAAGAGTTTATCGAGGCGATTAAAAATGGTCGGGAAATTGATCAATTTAATGTATTGTATATTCGAAATCTGGCACTGCTGCCCCAGTGGCGCGGGCGGGGGATCGGAAAAAAAATACTGAAAGATATCATCTGGCGCTTTACCGGTTGCTTCGGGCTGGGGGTTCTCAAGTCTTTCCAGCTCCAGTTTGAGTGGGGAATTCTGGAACAAACCGATCTCTGGACGCAGCAACTTCTTCTGGCTAATTTGTCTAAAAATCAGCGAAGCTCACAGAAGAAGTTAAACGCCTTTTACCAATCGGTCGGGTTCCGGGAGCTTCCAAACAGCGATTGGCATTACCTGAACATGATCCATGTCAATCGAAAACTAGATCAGATTTCGCTGGAAGACTCCGAGAAAATCGTCTAGTAGTTCAAGATAGTAATGATGGATTTACCAGAGAGGAAAGACCACCAGATCGAAGCGGGCCTTACTATTCCCCAGGAGCCTTGACAGATAAAAATAGTTCAATTTACAAGAATAAAGATTCGTTGGCATAAAACGGCGTGTTCACCCGTAATCCGATGGCGATGGCATCTGACGGACGGGCATCGATGCGAAACTCGTGTGAACCATCCGCGCAGGCGATTTCAGCGAAATACGTTTCTTCCTGTTTCCGGGTAATGACGATTTCAAGAATGGTATAATCTGTATTTTCCAGAAAGGATTTAAAAAGGTCATGGGTCATGGGCCGGCTGGGTACAATCTTTTCCTGCTCGATCAGGATGGCCTGCGCTTCATGAATTCCAATTTTTAACACCAATTGCCGGTCGTGATTGACTTCCTTCAGGATTAACTCGAATAAACCGGGATGGGTGTGACTGACCGTCAGATTCAAAATGTTCAATCTTATTTTTTTCATGGAAATGACATCAGGTACATCAGAGAAAATATCACCGGCAAGTAAGACATAAAATATCAATTGATTGGTAAAGCAACCTGGTAATTCTAACGCCCTAATCACTCCAATGACCGCACTCCATCGGCAAGCGGTAGCGGCCTACCGGCCACAAACCGCCAGGCCCTTCGGGTTGCCGACCGGGTGCTCACCGAATTTCCGGGCTTTGATGGCGTTTAGCACCGGTCGGCGGATTCACGCCCTACCGGGCAAAAATCCGGCGACCTGCATCCCTCCTAATTTTCAACAACCCTAATACGTCTAAACATTGTCAGGCTAATTTTTGATGATTACCCGCTTAAATACCAAAACCAGGTAATTATTGAACCCTTAGTATACCAATCTACCCTGATCCGGATTGTCTGAATCACTTTATTATTCCTGTCACCGCACCCCATCGGCAAGCGGTGGCGGCCTACTGGCCACTAACCGCTTGCCGACCGGGTGCTCACCGATTTTCCAAGCTTTGATGGCGTTTAGTACCGGTTGGCTGATTCACGCCCTACCGGGCAAGAATCAGCCGACCTGCATCCCTCATGATTTTAATAACCACAAAATAGACTGATGTTGGAGAATGGAACCCCGGTCGCAGCTTCCAGCCAGGCGGTTTGGTTGAAGCGCGCAGTTCGCCAGCTTGCCGGTCCCGCTCCCCTTAGCATCCCGCTAAACCTGTGCGCGTTTGGCGTCGCGCAGGCTAACCCACAGACCACCCGCCAATCGTGCTCGGTTTAGCGTACTGCTAAGGGGCCAGGCCGGTCTGCGCTGTCGGTGGGCCGATCTGCGTTTTTTCTATCGATTTCAAAAATCAACCGCTTCGCCCTTACGCACAAAAGGCGGCTTGCCGACCCGGCAAAAAAAGGCATCTAGGGCGGGTTAGTTAGCAACTGTTTTCTGGATTAAAAACGCTAAATGGCGTTTTTTTTATGGGCTATTAGGGGGAAAAATATAAAAAAATATACCAAAAAAAGATTTATTAAACGTTTTATTATATGAAATAAATGTGTATATTTATATAATAATCAATTAGTTAAGTATTTAAACAATATCGGTCATGAAAGGCAAAAAATTCACTTCCGCCAGCGAAATTGATGTATTTCAAAAAGTAACCGACCTTTTTGTTGAAAAGATCGAAAATGGTGTCAATCCTTGGGTTAAAACATGGTCAACAGTTGGTGTAATCCCCCAGAACTATTTTAATAAAAATACATACCAGGGCATTAACTTATTCCTTTTATCCCTGACCCCGTTCGATGTTCCTTTTTTTTGCACGTTCAATCAAGCCAAGGAGCACGGCGGCACGATCCGCAAAGGCGCGAAATCCTTACCGGTTATCTACTGGAACTTTATTGAAAGTAAAACGGAAACGGTTATTGGGCCGGACGGGAGCGAGCAGCCCAAGAAAAAGGCTTTCATCAAGTATTACAACGTCTTTAACATCCGCGACGTTGAAGGCATTGATTTTAAATTACCAGAGCCAGCAGCCAACCCCAACGAACCTATAAAGGTTTGTGAATCGCTGGTAGCTACTATGCCGAAAGCCCCCCGCATTCAGCACACCAATAAAAGCGGTGCCTATTATAGCCCATATTCTGATTACGTCAATATGCCGGACATGGGGCAGTTTGCCAGCTCCGAAGCCTATTACAGTACTTTGTTCCACGAACTCACCCACAGTACCGGACACGAAAGCCGGTTAAACCGGGAAGGTGTAACCCAGCTTTGCCGGTTTGGTTCGACCAATTACAGTAAAGAAGAATTAGTTGCTGAATTAGGTGCCGCGTATTTGAATTTGTTAACGGGTATCTCCAATAATACTCTTATAGACAATTCAGCCGCTTATTTAAAAGGCTGGTTAAAACCCCTTAAAGAAGATAAAAAGTTTATTTTCTGGGCCGCTAAAGAAGCGCAAAAAGCCGTTCAGTTCATCGCTCCCTGCCTGAGCGATTTGCAACCCGAAACCATTTAAAATGCCCCACCGAAGGCCCCAGCGTCGTGGGCCTTCCTTCCTTTTTTTGCCATGAAAGAGTTTGTTTTTAATGAGCGCGGAAACTGCCAAAATACCAACGTTTGGGAAATCTCAGGCAAGGGAATCGATTCAGCAGACATTAACACTTTTCAGGAGCCTACCGGAACATGGGTATTTAGTTTATTTTTCTGGTGTCAATACGGTGGCCGTTCCTTGAGCGGGAAAGGCTACAATTCAGAAGTAATAGCTTTGTCTGAGGCACTAGTAAAATTAGCGGAAGAATTGAGAACCTACCCCCAAGACCACGCGGCAGAATTAATAAAGGCTTTTCATAAACTCATTGGTAACCAGACGCAATTAACGCTATTCTAATCAGGTACGAACATGGAGAAGTTAACACCGGTAAAGTTCCAAGTTATAGAAATTGCGGACACCCGTAAGGGGCCACCTTAGAATTATATTGCGAATACAAAGGCGAAAGCAATGGCCGGGTAGTGTACTGGACTGACCCCGGAAATGATATAGGCTGGGTTTTCTATATCATTGAAACTTGTCTGATAATTGGGTAATGGTTTTCTGAGCGACCCGGCTTCGCCGGGAAACCCCAAAGCAAGCACCCTACCGTTTGATCAAATGATGGTATTTTTGACACTCAGTACGGCAATAGGTTGGCTTATATTGAAAACTTATGTTTCATCGGGAAGTTCGGCTTGCGCCGGTCGCTTTCCTCCCCAGCCTGAAGGCTCAGGGTTTCTCACTACTATTTCATGAAAATACAATCCCACGTTTGGAGCGTTGGCGACCTCGCCCGAATTTCACAGGATGGAAAAAACATAAGTGCATTGCTGCTGGATACGAACCGCTTTGTCTGGATTGCAGAAAACGGGGCTTGCTGCCATTGTTCCCCAGAGCAAGCCGAGTTTATCTGTACGACCCCTTTGCGCTATCAATTCACCTCTTGGAAAGAGGTCTTAATAGATTTTGAGCTTGATTTTTTCAAGCCTTACTTTTTACTACACCGTCGATATGGAAAAGATTAACAAAGATGTTGACCACGATCAAAATCTAAGAGTGGCACTGGAATGGGCACTCAAGCAATGGGCGTCCCTCAGGGACGAATACGACCAAATCCCTGAAGATTTAAGGCAATTTTATGTCGATCAAATGGCTAGTGTCATGGAGGGCTTTTCTGATTGCGACTATAAAATTGAAGGCGATGACAACCTGAATGTGGACACTTTTTGGGTTTTTCTCTATCCGAACTACCTTGATCCCAACCCGAGCCTTGTATTATACACTCACCGAGCTTACGAACGAATTAATAAGCTGCCATTTTGGGCGAGTATCGCTCACAAAGTAGAAGATGAAAATTTCGCGTCGTTGGCTTGTCGCCCCCGAAAAACATTACCAGAGCACTCAATCCAATAATCCTCCGAATACATGAAAAAGTCTGATGTAAAAAAAATTAGAGAAGTATTGGCTTTTAATCTTTAACAAGTAAAAGGCCATTCCGATAGCTTATGCGATCAACAAAAAAGAATTTATGGGGAAGTGGAGGATACGTTGGAAACGAGATATCTTGATGGTATGGCAGTTGGATATAAAGAAGCCATTGCGCTAATTGATAAACTCTTGATCCAATAATCCTCCGAATGGCAAAGTCAAGTTGGTGCGGCTCGTGTCAGACCATGCAGACGCACACTGTATCGAAAATGTACTCACACCCTTCTGGCAGAGTCATTGGAACGAAATGGCGCTGCCAGGTGTGCAAAAAAGTTAATCAACAATTTTGGAAACAGTAAAAAAAACGTCCGATATGGAAAAATATAGAAATAAACGGGTCATGTACCGCCGTGGTGGAAAGTTCACTGGCCCACCATCACTAGAACGACTAGGCTTCGCAGTCAATACGGGGAAGCGCCAGTGTAATAATTGCGGTCACCAATGGTCGCCGATTCTGGTCACTGGCATTTGCCCTAGGTGTGAAACACAAGATTCATTTCCAGTAATTTAATCGTCCGAATGAACACTCCCATTTTAGACGCTTTTAATGCCTACCAGAGCAAATTAAGTGAGTTTGCCCAAACCATTAAAGCCCAGGTACGGGCCAAGTCCAGTTTAAAAAGAGTTCAGGAGGGTTTAGGAATAACAGCATCGATGTACTACCAGCGCCTTAACTATCCTCAGAATATTTCGATTGACGAAGTTAACGCCCTTTCCCGATTAGTTGATAATGATATACTTACACAAAAGCATACCGAAGCTGTTGAGTTAGGCAAGCAGATCGCTGGCTGCATTAATCAGGGCCTGGAAGATGCTGAAATTCCCATAACGTTTCTGTGCAAAAAGTTAGGTACAGACACCTCAAGTTTTTACCGGAAGCAGAAGGACCCCCGCCTGTGGAGCCAGACAGAGGTAGAACGAATTTCTCACATTGTAGAGACGATCAAAAGTCTTTGAACTCGTTTTTTTGCGTTTTATGAAAATGGTTGTCGAACTTCTCAATGGTGATCGGAAATAAATCATACAAGCACCGGACAATTCAATGGAACCTCAGGAAGACCCAAGCCTGGAACCCCTGAAATATTGGGCGGAAGAGGTTATTTATGAACATTATCAGGAAACCAATCCGGAGCTGGTGGCGGCAATCCGCTCTATGATCGCGATTGGACACCCCCCCGCTCAGATCGAAGATTGGGCAAAAGGACACATTCCGGATACCAGCCAGGTTGCTACCCATATTTTCATGATTGCCAACCTTTTACACCGGTCTCATTTTTCAAGAAATTAATGGAATTCGTACTTTATGAAATAAAGTTTACCTTTATAGTAAACTTTATTTCAATGGAAAAGCGCCAGCGTAAAGTATATGACAGGCAGGAATATGCCGAAAAGACGAACCAGCTACGCCAGCTATTGGCCCAGATAACACCACCCGAACTTGATCAGGCAACGCTGCAGGTGTTCGGAAATCCGGGTCCTTTGGTTCAGGTTCAATTGGTAGGGGCTGACGAAATGGCTTTGTTTCACGCCTTGTCGGATTTTGACTGCCGACTCATTAAATTGATCAATTTCGCGCGCCCAGCGATCCGGATTCATTACTACGAAAAGCACAAGTACTTTCTCGATAAAAAACCTGCGCTTGATGAAATCAAAGGGTATTTGTTCACCGAAATAGACACCCTGGAAGAAAAGTTACGTGAGAACCCGGACAGCATCAATGCCCACCAGAAACTTTCTCAACTGAAAGGGTGGATCAAACAGATCCACCACAAATCGTTTGCGATCAGCAATTATTACAAATTCTACCGGTACGACTATATCGCCTATAATTACTTGTCCTTTCAAGGCGTTGAAACGGCATCAACCCATTTGATCAAGCACACCACCAACCGCAAGAATGAAGTCACCATTGAGCGCACCAATGTTGTTTTTGTCGACCCTGAAGGCCTGTCAACGCCCACGAGTCACGACAATAAGCAGATCACGAAATACCTCGCTGAGTTTCCTGAGCAATTCGAGTTCCCCCGCTTTACGCTGTATGTTAAGTGATTTCGTCAGCAATGGTGATTGTCTGGCAAGTTAAGTTTACTATTATAGTAAACTTAACTTGCCAGACCTTATTTTTCCAGTGGTGGCCTGCAATGTCCATTACAGGCAATCAGAAAAGAAGCATGCTTTGCTAACCCATTCATCCCACCGGTTCGGCACTGTCGGCGTGGCTAGGCTTAATTATTACCAACAAGCATCTCTGCTTTTTTTAGGGCTATTGGTCCTGCCACGCATTTGTCGAATGCCGGAAAAAGTGGTATTTTTAATCTAAAAAAAATAGGTTTGTCAGATGACAATACATGCTCCTATTGTGCCGCCTTTTTACGTTATAACTGCTGATGGGATAACCGAAATGGCCATAATCGATCAGTGGGAATCATCGGGCAGAATCCTGGTTCTGCACGAAGGCGACCAGGGCGAATTCGCGGTTTCAGATTATCTAACCGGCCGACGGTGCAGCAGCCACAAACGCAAAGCGACCGCCAAAAGGCTAGCCGATGAAATGATGGCAAAAGCCCCTGGAAAGATCGCATCCGGAGAATTCAACTGGTCTGTTTACCCTGAGGTCAATTCGCCGGAATTCATCTCCGGCTGGAATGCCGCTCAAGATTTGTTGAGATCGCGGGGCAACTATTTAGCGGGCGTATTGCTGGCCTTTCAGCATCGTGACCGATCCATCAGGATACCTGTGGATTGACTAACCTGACAAAAAAGTCCGTCATAATGAATAGAATAGCCATTCGCCTTTTTTTTCCCTCCATCCTGCTCCTTATTCAGACGGCTTGTAAAAGAGTTGAGCCGCCAGGACCTAACATTTCAGTACCCACCCGTGATGCTCACCTGGCCCTGGGCAATCCCAGTAATGCAGGTACTCAGGAAAACAATTACCTCATCGAGCGATCCACCTATACCCTCAGCTACAACCGCAGCACCGGTATTGCCAATTGGTGTTCATGGCATTTGTCGTCAGCCTGGAAAGGGTCAGCCACCCGCTATTCCGGTGACTTCATTCCGGATCAGACTCTGCCGGTCGGATGGTACCCGGTACGGCATGCTGATTACACCAACACCGGCTACGACCGTGGCCACCTTTGCCCGTCGGATGACCGGGACTCGACGGCGGAAGAAAACCGCACCACGTTTTTGATGACCAACATCGTTCCCCAGGCTCCCCGCCACAACCGCGAAAGCTGGAATTTGCTCGAGGGTTATACTCGGAAACTTATTGCCGATGGTAACGAAGCCTACATTATTTGTGGAACATACGGACGGCGGGGAATTGGTGACAACGGAGCGTTCGAATCCATTGCGGACGGAAAAGTAACCGTTCCATCCGTACTGTGGAAGGTGATCGTTTTACTTCCCGTGGGAAACAATGACCTTAGAAGGATCGATGCTAAAACCCGGGTGGTAGCGGTTTGGATGCCCAACATCAATGCGGTTGGTGAACAACCCTGGATTGACTACCGGGTAAGTATCGATGAGATCGAAAGCCGAACGGGGTATGACCTCCTTTCCACTGTTCCGGATGCGGTGGAGCGGGTGATCGAGGGGCAGTCGGATAAGGTGACGGTGCAGGCCGTGTATGTTTATCCAAATCATGGTTGGTGAGGATTGGGTTTTGGTACATTTCTGGGTATA
Source organism: Larkinella fluvii (assembly GCF_051857545.1). NCBI lineage: Bacteria > Pseudomonadati > Bacteroidota > Cytophagia > Cytophagales > Spirosomataceae > Larkinella > Larkinella fluvii. The sequence continues at coordinate 18,012 of NZ_JBPZHB010000020.1, forward strand.
ATTAAAAAAGGGTCCAAATTCGTCACGGCTTCATTGAAACAACATACCCATCAAGCCGATTGCCAAGGTCCGTAAAACAGATCAAAATTCCTTAGCGGAGCGCCCCGGCGGTCTCGTCGTCAATAAAACAACCCCATCATTGATTGTTCATGACAAAGCGAAGTGACCAACTCCCATACCGGAAGCACCCTTGTAGGTCATGCCCATTTCGTAAAACGTCCCCATCACTGAGTGCATTGGGCGACCGAATGGCCCAAATCGTAGCCAGTGACGCCCACACGTGTCACCAGACGCAGCATTTGCCCAATGAAAAGATGCTCCAATGCGCCGGGCACATGTTGCTCAAGAGCAATGAAAATTTGTTTGTCCAACTGGCGACCCGTCTGGGGTTTCGACTTGAGCTAACGGGAAGGGAATTGGTTTTCAATACACCAGATGAGGTAATTCTGCATCACTTTTCAGTCAGGCAAACCGGTCTGGGCAACGTTGATAATGAATAAAAAACCACTGATACTGTCGGTTTTGCTAACCGGCAGGAGATCGCATCGGTATTCAGTGAATCGATTCCGTAACGAGTGTTGTTTTCAGAAGGCTTTCTCAATACAAATCCCGTAAGTTAATCTGTTGAATATAAGGCAAAAGCGGGTCAGTACTTCGAAAAGAACGCAGATAAAGGATTTCGATGTTAGATTGGTGGTAAACGACTTCGACAAAAAAGCTATCCAGGGAATACAGAATATGGGTGCATTCGGATTCTTCCCGAAATGATAAACATATACCTGCATCCCACAGGTAATTAGCCTGTTCGTCTTCAAGTAATAGATTAAATTCATACAAGGTCTTGGGCACGGGAAGAATGGCTCTGGTGTCTGCTGTTTGGACGAAAATTGATAATGATTGTCACGCTGATGGTGAAGGAATTGCTAAATGCAACCTTGTTCCAGGTCAAGGTATTTCTACAAAATGGACGGATTATAATTGAAAACCGTAGAAAATTTGGTAGCCGCACCGAAAAAGCCAGATCGACCGCCCGGCGCTGCGCCAGATCGGGGGCCGTCGACGTCATGCCGGCATCATTTTTTCAGGCTACTACCAAAGAATATTCGGAAAGGATAGAAATGTCTACAATCCTTGCTGAAGATCCGCAGCTCCAACGGCCACCGACCGGCTGAATCGTAGACAATTATTCAGGCTCCGGATCCGCGCGTCAGGTGGCCACGCCGATCATTTGTCGAATACCACAAAAAGTGGTATCTTTAATCATACGATCAACCTGTTAATCAAGATGGTTCACACCCCACAGACCCCCGCGAAAAGTGACGAATTAATCAATCAAGCCCCTCTCTATACCTTTGCCGATGGTATTTTAGATGTGGCTTACGAGGAAATAGCCGAAGCAAAGGCCAATTGCTTTAGAGCTTGGTACCATGAGTTGATAACCAAAGAGGTAAACGATCTAGCGTATGATTACTTTCATTCCGACTACTTGAAAGTTGGCCGCATCCCTTATGAGGACCTACAAGAATTGATTGCCAGATATGCCAAACAGAATAAAAGCAAGGTTTATCAAATCGGGACATTAGAGGTTGCTTGTTGATGAGTGAGTTTCTGAAAGATCCGTATAATCGTAAGGTTTTTGATTTTGTTAAAGACAAATCTTTTCACCGCTCCCCTACCGATCAAGGCCAACCGTTAGCTATCATTTACGGAGCGCAGCCCGGAGCCGGAAAATCTGGTATCAAGGGTCATTTGATAAATGAATATCCGAACATTGCGGTTCTAGATGGGGATGAATACCGCAAGCTCCATCCCAATTATGAATCGATTGCCAGGAGTGACCCTGATAACATGCCCCACAAGACACAGCCGTTTGTGTATGAGTTGCTTGACCATCTAAAACAGTATGCCCACAAGCATAAAAAATCTTATGCCCTCGAAACGACTTTCCACGATGGGCCGAAAACCGAACAGACACTGGCCGAAGCCAAGCGGAACGGTTTTAAGACGGAGTTACACGTATTGGCGGTGAACCCTAAGATTTCGTACCTGTCTACCTTGTCACGGTATGAGATTGGCCAGCAGCAAGGTTCCGTAGGACGTTTGGTAGACAAGGAGATTCATTACGACCGCGCTAAGAAAAACGTAAACGCTCTCTCCTACTGTGTCAATAACAACGCGGCCGATTCGATTACGCTGTATCGACGTAGGGTAGCTGACCAGAGATCCAGCGTAACTATCTGGCAGAAAAACCCGAAAGAACCTGTGCAGGACTTTCTAACGGAGCGGACTCGGAGCCTAAAGCCCCAGGAGCAGGATTATTATAAAAAAGTGGCGCAGGACGTATTATCTCATATGGAAGGGAGGAAAGCCCCACCCGATCAAATCAATGCGTTTAAAAAGGATTTTAGCGACCTTCTGAGCAACCACCAGCAGCAGAAAGGATTATCGAAATAAATTAAGTTTTAGAAATGTATGTTGTATGTCTATTAGCAAAACTATATGATATAAGGTTTGTAAATTGTTTAAGAATTTATTTAGGGATGTATTGTTAGTAACTCATTATCCATTAGCCTATTATGGTGATAAATACATACTAATTATTATACTATTTTAAGTATGTCTTTGTTTCCTCTTATACATTTAAAAAACATACTGGTTTCTGTATAAAAAATGATATTTAAAAGTGAGGATCAGAAAATCGTTGGCATGAAGCTCCAACGTACAGGAGAGAATGGATCCTACTGCGTCGGTTTAGGAGCTGATTAAACATAGTCGTTCTCGATTCGATATGATTTGTTCTAATTGCTCTATACGTTAATATTCTTCCTTCCTCATCAGCCTGAGGATTCGTATTTCGAAATTTGGGCAGGAAATTTTCCGGAGGGCTCTGTTTAGGTGACTCTTTGGGATAGGAAATCTCACCTTATGGCCAGGGTACCTAATCGAGATGCTAAATAATACGATTGGATTCAACAGGATAACATTACGAAATATCCTCCCCTACCCTACTACTTAGATTTGACAAGTTGACTTCGAATAATGCGAAGGCACCTTTACAGAGGATCGGTAATGACCAGACCAACCTCTTTTTGTATGACTAAAGTAATACGTCTCGAATAATGCAATCCTGATATGGCATAACTTAAATCGTAACCTTTAAGAGTACTGAATGAGGGGTACTTTAAGAGGGGTAATGAAAGATTACAAAGGTTCGATGGCAATACCCTTCACACTGCTCGTCTTCACTATTTCAAAGTAATACACTACGTTTACAAGTAATTCTAGGGAGCATTAGGCTGGTATTTCAAAAAAATTCATGATATTGCTTGTCGCTTGAATTAGTAAAATCTAATTTGTTGAATACCATATTTGAAGTCAATGACTATTTAATTGTATTCTTAACAATTTGTATATGAATAGATTATGATAAAAAAAACATACTATTTTTAGTACTATTATAAGTATAATAAATAAAATTTTATTAATGTATAAAAAGATACTATTTTACTTACTAAATACAGTATTGATTATGGCTAATTTTTAATGTAAGAAAATATACTAATTTCAGTAAACTTTTAGTATTGTAGACCTGAGTTTTATTCTCATGAAAATTATACTAATTTGCATACTAAATGCTGTACTGAATAGCAAACTATTTACATAATTTAAAAAAATACTTGTTTTTATAGTATTTTTATACTAATTGCAGTACCTAAAAACCTACGAAAATGGTGATTGTTGTCGGTTCTCAAAAGGGTGGGGTGGGTAAAACCACCATCGCTACCAACCTGGCCGCCTGGCTCGTTTCCAAAGGAGCGGAAACCCTACTGGTCGACGCTGACGACCAGGGGAGTGCATCGGATTTCAGCGCCTATCGCGAACAGACGCGCGGTGCTACCGGTTTTACATTGGTCCAGATTACGGGTTCACTGGTTCGCAAACAGATCGAATCCCTGAAATCGAAATACGACCACATTGTCGTTGATACCGGTGGGAGGGATACCACCAGCCAACGCGCGGCCCTGTTTGTTTGTGATGTATTCCTGAGCCCGTTTAATCCGCGCAGTTATGACCTGTGGACCGTTACCAAGGTATCCGAATTGGTTGATGAAGTTCAATCGATGCGGCCGGCTCCAATGCTGGCGTATAGCTTTATTAACCGTGCCGACGTCAAAAGCCAGGATAATCGCCAGGTAAGTGAGGTTTTGCAAAGTTACGAAAGCCTGACCTTTTTACCGTTCCCGCTGGTAAACCGCAAAGCGTTTGCCAATTCCGCAGCCATCGGCCTGGCTGTGTTTGAGATGGAGGAACCTGATAAAAAGGCCGTCGCCGAAATGGAAGTACTTTTTAACGCTATTGTATATGCCGGTCACACCACCACCCAAAACACCTAAAAAACCGACCGAGGCCGAGATCGAGGCCATGATCAATCGTGGAGGGGCCATTGCCGCCGAACCGAAAGCGGTAGCCGCCGACGATCCAGATAAAGCCAAGTTTTTTAACTTGCGGCTTACGGTCGGTATCTTTAACACAATCGACAAGATGCGAGCCAAACGGCCCCGAAAACCCGGTTCTCCCAAGTTGGGTATTTCGACCCATGACTGGATTGTGGAGGCGGTACTTGAAAAATTAGAGCGGGAGAAACGCAAACACAAGGATAGCTAAAGGCGGAGGCCTAAAAACCGAAAGGTTGGGTGCACTCGATCATAACATTCATACGGATATTATGATCGAGTGCCTTCCCAGCTTTGCTTCCCGCAGCACCAAATTTTGTTCAAACAGTCTCACTACGACAAACCGAGTAGACAAAGGACTTCGCATCTGTCGCGGGGTGAACATCACTCAGTTTTTGTTCAAATCCATTTCTTACTGAACACGGCTTGTTTTTACCACACACTCCAAATTGACGAGTGTTGATTTTCAACACCTTGATAGGAGATTGGAATCAAGCGATCATTTCCTGATTCCGCAGAATAGAAGAGATTACTGCTTTCTAAGAATTACCGGTGAACCTCAGTAGATCTTGATTGGATACAATTCCGGGAATCCAAAGGCAATGGGAGGGCCTACCTGCCAAAGTGGCATACCACAACGATGGAAAATTGGTGGGAAAGTTGTCCGAATACCTTTTGTAACATTTTACAAACGACCGTTTGTGAAATGTTACAAATTCGTTTTACCTTTACTCACTCCGATTTGCACCATGAAGTACATTGCCTATTACCGCGTATCCACCCAGAAGCAGGGCCGTTCCGGACTCGGGCTCGACGATCAGCGAGACATGGTCCGGCGGTTTCTCAGGGTAGGGGAGGAGCTAGCCGGCGAGTTCACGGAAATTGAGTCCGGGAAAAAAAAGGAACGGCCACAGCTACTAGCGGCCATCGATGCGGCCAAGCAACACCGCGCCCGACTATTGATCGCCAAACTGGATCGGCTTGGCCGGAATGCATCCTTTGTGATGACGCTTCGGGATACCGAAGTGGATTTCGTCGCCTGTGATCTACCTGATGCGAATACGTTAACCATTGGCATCATGGCCAGCTTTGCCCAACACGAAGCCGAGCAGATTTCCAAGCGAACACGAGCTGCGCTGGCCCAGAAAAAAATACGAGGATTTCAGCTGGGTAAACCGGAGAACCTCACGGCCACAGCCCGTATTCGCGGCCAGGAAATTCGGATTCAGAATGCTATCCAGCATTTAGCCAATCGCCAGGCGGGAGAACTGATTCAATTGTATCGCCAGAAAGACCTGACATTTCGGGAAATCACGGCAAAACTCAATGAGAATGGGTATCGAACCCGGCGTGGTAAATTATTTTTCCCAATGTCGGTAGCGCGATTGTTGAAAAGGTATCTTTTCAAATAACCATTTAAAGTAATTTTGCACAAATTAGAGTCTAGCCTTAAATAAATGGTAACTCACCTTGAAACACAATTTCAAGACTAATATCAAAGGTGTAGGATAAGATGCTGGCAATGCTTGAAATTGACGATAAGCACGAAATTCTGACGTAGCTTAAAAATCGTTAATCAGGTATTTTGACTTAGACTCCATAAATAAGTTTATTGTATTTTCCGTAGATGAAAAATAATTGACGGTTTAATTACACTATGTTTTATTAGTTAACATATAAATGGTTATCAAACATCGCGTATGCTACTGGTTTCTGTGTACAGTAAACCCGTAAGCTGATGTATATTAAGAGATTACAACGAAATAAGAAAAATAGAAATTCGCTTATCTTTAAGCGACGGATCGTGGAAGTCTATCGAGCTGAAATAGCTCAGCCTGCCGACATTCAACGCTATCTACACATTTCCCTTACTGAGCTGCGCCAGCTAAACCGATGGTATTTTAAACACCGATTAGCCCCCTATCTGTATCCTCATAAAGCCTACAAAGCCATGAAGAAGCAAAACCAAGATGCCTATGTTAAAGCCCTGGAACGGCGCTTAGCGGCTACCGAAGAAGAAAATAAATTGCTTAAACTCAAAGCCGAAGCCTACCAGACGGCTATTCAAATTGCCGAAGAACAGTTGCAGATTCCAATCCTAAAAAAGTCTGGCACCAAACCCTCCAGCAACTGACTCGTCGCTATCCCCTGGTGGGCATGGAGCAGTTATGTGGATTGTTTGGTTTGACAAGGCAGGCTTGGTATGCGGCTACCCGGCGTGAAGAGAAAAAGGGCTTTCAGACCGATCTGGTTCTCCAGGAAGTCAAGCGGTTACGGAAGTTGATTCCCGGCTTAGGAACGACTAAGCTTTATGTGGTGATGGACGACTTTTTGACTCGTCATACCATCAAGCTGGGACGGGATAAACTTCATAACTTACTAAGAGAGAATAATTTACTGGTGCACCGAAAACGTCCCAGGGTGAAGACGACAGACTCCAGCCACGGCTTCTATAAGTATCCTAATCAGGTCAAAGACCTTAAGCCAGAGCGGCCCAATCGGCTCTGGGTAAGTGACCTGACGTACCTCCCGGTAGGTCCTGGCTTTGCTTATTTATCGGTGATCATGGACGGGTATTCGCGAAAAATCGTGGGCTGGTCATTTCATAAAACCTTGGAAGCAAAAGGGCCCTTAGCGGCTTTGGAGATGGCTTTAACCGAGCGTGGCGAAAGCGAGCAGGAGTTGGTTCATCACTCAGATCGAGGAGTCCAATATTGCTCGGGGGCTTATGTAGACCGGCTAAAAAAGGCTAGTATTGCTATCAGCATGACCGAGTCAGGTGACCCGAACGAAAATGCCCTAGCGGAGCGGGTCTTTCGGTGTCTGAAGGATGATTTTCAGTTGCGTGGGTTTCCGAGTTTTGCGGCGGCTCAAACCGCCGTGGAGCAGGCGATTGGTACATATAATTCGTTACGCCCTCATGGGTCGTTAAATAATTTGCCTCCCAATCAAGCGCATCAGAGAAAGGGGTATCATCGTTTAAAATGGTACCCGTATAAAAAAGTGCGGTACGGAAATGTGCACTATCAGGTAGATAAGCCCTTTTCTTCCCCTTTGTAAACCTATTTCAGTAGCATACGATGATTGCGTCCTGGATTTTTTTATACGGATAGATGCGTTTCGTCAGCATTGGCAAACCGCCTGAATAGGAGACAAAATCACACCAGGCGCGTCCTGTAACAAGTAAGCCGGTCTGAACTTGCAATAGATAATCTACCGGCATTTCATTGGTCAGAATGGTTTCGACTTGGTATTTCTGACGTCGTGATTTACATTCGATCTGGCCATCTTCACTGACTAAACCATCAGGCGAATAACCAAGCATAAAACCCCAGCGGTCATTTGTGATAAAGCCCATATCCTTGACTGGCACCTCAAAACCTTCTGAATACTTGATCCGTGCCAGAACTTCTTCTTCATTACCGCGCATCATATCATCGCTGACATAGGACGGTTCTACATACCCACTGATCCGCTGAGCCAGCAATTCATAGAGGTGGGTACGGGTCTTTTCATTGTCAGCGGTTTTGAATGTTGGCGTAACGATATGTTTCATCTCGCTGGCCGTCAAGATACCCCGACGCAGCTCAAACCATTCATCGCTGCCCTGGACAATGTTTTCGTAATATTTAATGGTCAATACAATCTCCTATAAAGTTGAAGGACAGGGGCCGGTGTGGTGTGCTACTAGTATTCTTTACCGGCTATTTTTACCTCTGGCCCTGTCCATAAGTTAGCTGCCAGCATTACAGGAAGACAGCTAACATAGAGAAAGGGTGGCCGCGCAAACGGCCATAGCCTGGGTTAAATACGATACGGCATTACAACGCCGGTAAAGCCCTTTGAACTGTAAACACGAATAGGGCTGGTCTTATCGATAAATACCGCTCTTAACCCTGAGTTTTTGCTATCAGAATGCAGGTTAGCAGCCTTTTGCATCACACCGAAAAGATTCCCATTAAATCCGATTTCGGTAATAGGTGCAGGTTCTGCCGAAGGAATAACTTGCTGATAATCTGGATATGTTCCATCAATTGGTGTGAAGCGATATTCTTTTAAGCTCGGGCCGATTTTCACAATTCCTTTTTGGAACTGCAATTCAATCGGCACAACATTTCCGTGAGTCTTACACTCCATTTTGACCATTGACAAGATAATTTTAATGTCATCTGTACCTAAAATAAATGGTTCAAGTTCTTCCGGAGCATCTGCGCCTGTTACAATCTGGATAATTGAATAACCGTCTGTGCCGGCTAATGCAATTTTGCCGTCGATGGCATGGAAATATACACCGCACAAATAATAACGGGTTTCTTCTTTGCTGGCGGCCAGTACCGTAGCGGCTAGGTCTTTAGGTTCGATTGTGAACATTCATTACTCCTGTGAATTAAAGGGATTTGAGGAAAGCAATCATTTGATCGCTCAGTTTCTTGTGTTTCCGACCGTGATAGTAACGGCGGATTTGTGTGGGGATCGAAATGTAGACGTTGTTAAACATCATCTGTGGCTCCTATCGTTGTTCCTGATACCAGTTATAGCACAACCCTTACAGCCTGTCAACATCTTTTTTACATCAATTGACGAAAAATTTTATTATTATTGATTTAACAAATTATTACTCCATAGCCATGAAACCAGAACAAGAGCAGAAAATCCGCGATTATGAGATGGATCTTTTTTGGAAAAAGAAAGAGCTGGAAGGTTATCAAAATGATTTAAATTATGACTTAATACATCAGACGAACCGTGAGATAAATGACATAAAAAACAATATTGATGATATTCGGATCAAAGCTCAACATGAAACAGAGAAATACAAACCCGTAAGTTGGACACTAAGAATAATTCAGCTAATCGTTTTAATATTTCTCTTTTGGTTCTTTAAAAATCTCCTTACTGAAGATACAGGGTATAAAGAGCCTCATGATCCTACAATCGCTACTACAGAACCTGGGATAGTAAAACAATTAGAGCAAGATTATAGAGAATTTTGTACAGAAGCCAATCATGGCGGTACACGTCATAAATTCTTAAAAATAGAATTTTTAAGTGTAAGAAAGTCATACATTGATACTGATACCTATGAAGTTGATTTGAGAATAAATGATAATGTGAGGGATAATCGGTATGTTAATGATGATTTTTATGATTATAGCTCTCGCGAAAAAACTTGGCAGAATTTTGTTTCATTTAGAAGAGTTCAACGGTTAGCCGAATACAATAAAAAAGTAATTCTGGTTCATCAGTTTCAGTCCGGTCAAGACACATCTGAACCTATAGTTACAGCGACAATACAAGGTAAGTAGATGGGCAGTTCCCACTATTACACTTTTCCCATCACTGACACGGCCGCCAAGTATTTAATTTGCCTTTTACAATTCATAGGGCCTACAAGCAATTGTACTTAATTTGCCACAAACACCTCACAATCAAATAATTAAACAATATTCTTTGACTTTTTGCACCACATTTGTATCTTTCTGTGTTATTATACCGAAAGGGTACTTTTTCTCATGGCCGAACAAACACGATATAGCAGCTTTGACGAACTGAAAGACAGTTCAACAGCGGTAGAGCAAGACCCTACCGTGGCGGCTGAACGCTATGTGCAGTTTGCCGAAGCCATGACCGTTTTGCGAAACGAATATATCCAATCCAAAACCTCCTCAGAGAATAACAAATTCGTAGGCAGGGCTGCTGTACATGGATTATCTTAGTATCATCCGCAACGTTTGCCGCACATTCAATGAAAATGCTGTTCACTACATGATAGTTGGCGGCACGGCTGTTGCCCTTCATGGTTACCAGAGACAGACTATTGGCAAGAATGGCCAGCCCACCGAGAAGGCAGATTTAGATCTTTGGTACAGGACTACACCTCAAAACCACGCCAATTTGCTTAATGCTATGGAGCAGCTTGGAAAGGATGTAACAGAGCATCGGAATGCCGAAGTCATCGACCTGGCACCGTTCCTACGCTTTGAATTTAAAGAATACACCCTTGACCTGCTGCCGAAACTAAAAACTCCCTTAAGATTCTGGCAGGCTTATGAACGGCGGCAAGCGTTCAAATCCGACGGCACTGAGATTGTGTTTATCAGTCTTGAAGACCTGATCCAGGACAAGCAGGCTACTGGGCGGCAAAAGGATCTGGATGATATTGAGAATTTAAGACGGATTAATTCTCCTAGAATTGAATAGCCTTCTCTTATCAAGATTTAATTCTTTGCAACCGTATAAGTGCAATAGCCAGCAATAATTTTGATGTTTAGCAAAATTTTGAGTAATTATTATCTCATCCTAAACATCAATAGACATGTGTAATTGTAATAACAATCAAAAGAATCAAACCTCGAAAACGGTTAGCAAATTTCTTTTAAAAAGTGAGAATAAGGACTCAAATGGAGTTGGCTTTTTTTTAGTCCCTGATCCAGAGGCTGGTATTCTTGAATTTAAAGTTGTTGTAGTAGAGAACATAGGGTTCAAAGAGACAGTAAAGCGTGGTCAAACTTGTGAGGCTTTTAAATTTATTCCATTTGGTATAGAATTGGAGACTGTTGATGGCAAACAAATTGTTATTGACCTGTGCATTAGTCCGTAATGAAGGCGATCTCTTTTTTGTTGAAGAAGGCCTGTACTAGCTTTGGATCTCTCTCCAAGCAGTTGACTTGCTCCATAACCGCTACCGTAAGTTCTTCCAGATCCGTAAAAACTTGGTTCTTTAAACTACGCTTCAACTGGCTCCAAACCAACTCGACCGGATTCAGTTGGGGACTATAGGCGGGTAAACGTTCCAAATGAATCCTGCCTGGACGCTCTTTCAAAAAAGCTTTTACCACTTCGCTGCGATGGATCGCTGCCCCATCCCAGATAATAACCATATCTCGTTTCCGATAACGCCCACACAGTTTATTCAGAAACCACACGATGTCCTCACTGGTAAATGACTGGTCCTGACCGGCTACATAGATCCGGCCGTTAGGCGCAATGGCGGCAATCAAGCTCAAATGAGTGCGGCCCGCTTGCTCCACTACTACCGGGGTCTGCCCACCAGGTGCCCAGGTGTGAGCTAATAAAGGCAGTAGATAGCACGCCGACTCGTCCACGTATAGAATGACCCGCCCTTCATCCTTGGCTTTTTTTGAGTGCGGGTAAGCGCTCTTCCCGCCAGTGTGCAACGGCCTGCGGGTCTTGCTGGCGGGCTTTCCGCTGTGGTTTCTGCCGACTCCAGCCGACCTTCTTTAGAATACGACCGATTTGGGAAGGGTCATAACTGATGCCAAATAGCTTTTTAACCACTTCATTGACCCGTGGGCGCGTCCAGACTGCCCCGTTAAAACCATGGTGTTCGGCTCCCTTATGGAGCTCGGTTACTAGTTGGCTGAGTTGTTCGACCGATAAACGGGCTGGTGCTCCTGTTCGTTTACCTTCCTGTAAGGCTGTCACTCCTTGCTCTCGGTATTTCTTCAGGGTTCGACTTACCCAAGGTTGAGTTAAGCCAAACGCCTGGGCAATCGCCAACTGCTGCCAACCAGCCTGACTAAGTTCAACACATCGTCGTCTTAGAGCTTCGTAATCGGATTGTTTATAGTTTGCCATGAAAGCAAAAGTAACTTACATAACAAACTTACTCACGTATCAATAATACAATAGATGATATTCAGAAAATAGATTGTCCTTATTGTACAGATAGTACTTATTGCCTTGGGGGATGTCTTTGCAGCTGGTGGTATGGTAACTGCTATAGATGGAAAGGAAGAGATTAGTAATAATTACAAATTGGAAAAGTACAAAAAATCACTACCTGTTATAGTGAAGCGATATTTGTACTTTTCCGTTTTCTATATAATAAATCTTACTATCATCACTGCCATCAATCTACGTAAAGGACAGCTTTAATTTTTTATCTATATGGCCCTTACCGATCGACAACAAAATGAAATCACATATTATCACCATCGTATTTCATTAAATAAGGCCAAAATAGTAGATCTGGAAGCTAATGCTAAAGCTTTATTACCTAAAGTAAATGATCTATCTATTGCACGAGAATACCTAATACATGGGGAAAACATTAGTAAACTAAAAGAAGAAAACAAGGATTTTGAAAGGCGGATAGCCGACCTTGAAAATTCAAATAGATAATTGACAACGGTACTTTTCTCTCATATGCTGTCTTTCGTGGCGGTCAGGTAGCTCCTGCAATGTCCAGACTCTCGGCTGGAGCCGCCCGCTCTTTCCGTCCGGGAGAGAAACCGAGAGGATAAAGTGACACAAGCATACCCTTTGCAATGGCCTACAGGCTGGCCAACTACATCAAGCTGGAAGCGTGCCCGCTCACGTTTTGTTGTAACGCAGGACAAGGCCCAGCGGGAAATAGTCAATGAGGTACAACGCCTCGGTGGTCAAAACCTGGTCATTAGTACCAATATCCAAATCCGCCGTGATGGATTGCCATACACCCGTCAAACCATGCTCGATGATCCAGGCGTGGCGGTTTATTTCATGCTGAACGGTGAACAGAAATGCTTTGCCTGTGATCGCTGGGATCTAGTCAAGGATAATATGCAGGCCATCGCTAAAACGATTGAAGCTCTGCGCGGTATTGAACGCTGGGGATCGTCCAAAATGGTGGAACAAGCTTTCCGAGGTTTCACGCCCCTGCCGGCTCCAACTAAGGAGCCGGCGTGGTGGGATGTGCTTGAGGTCCTTTCGGATGCCAGTATTGAGGTTATAAATGCCAATTATAAACGGCTGGCTCGTGATCGTCACCCCGATAATGGTGGTAGTCACCAAGCCATGTCAGATCTCAATGCTGCGCGTGACCGTGCACTGTATGGTCGCACATGACCGCTAAATCTGACCGTCACTGGTATCCGCGCTATCCTGGCGACTATGCCCGGAAGACCGCGCACCTGTCCCTGGTCCAGCACGGAGCCTATGCCTTGCTCATGGACTGGTACTACAGCAACGCCAAGCCCCTTCCCGATGACTGGGTGCAAATGCACCGGATTTGCAAGGCGATTGCACCCGATGAGCAACAGGCCGTGCAGACCGTTGTGCAGGAATTCTTTATCCTTAAGGATGTAGGATGGACTAATGAGCGAGCCGACGAGGAAATAGGCAAAAAGGCCAAAATCAGTGACTTAAGACGTGATGCCCAGGCTGAAAGAGAACGGATTAGGCTAAAAAACCTTGCAAGTGCAGGTGCAAAAAGGGGTGCAAATGCACCATCAAATGCACACACAACCACATCCACAACCACATTAGATAATACTAACGTATTATCTCCCCCTATATCCCCCAAAGCCCGTTCCGAATATTCTCCTGAGTTCGAGCAATTCTGGCAGACCTACCCGAACAAGACCGGCAAAGGCAATGCGAACAAAGCCTACCTGAACGCCCTGAAAACCCACAAGGAGCTTACCCATGAATTCCTTCTCGACCGCTCTGGCCAATTTGCAGCCGCTCACAAAGCAGCCGGAACCCCAGGCCAGTATATCCCCCATCCTGCAACGTGGCTTAACGGCTGCAGGTGGGAAGATGACATCAGCGGAATTACAAAGCGCCAGTCTGCCGCACCAGGAGCCCCTAACGCATGGGGTAGCCAGTTTAGTGCTCTCCAGTCTGCGACGGCTAAAATCTTGCAGGAAGGTGCTGGAGGTGTTCAAAACGGACCACCCGGATTATCCGAAAGGGTTCTGGACACGTCCGATAGTCTACGACTTACCCAATGGCGAAACCCCGGAAGCCTGGCGCAACTTCCTGATCTCAGCGATACGGCCGGCGGGCAAACCATTGATCACGGTCCTGCTGGCCCAGCTGATGGCGGAGAAACCGTTCTTTGATGCCGATGAAGCCCAGATCACCTACCGGCTGCAACAGCTCACCAGCGACCTCAGCCAGTACCCTTACCTGGCCATCTGGCACGGCATTGATGATGTGCGGACCGAGAACGTACGGCGTGGTTTTCCGGAAACCGGTGAAATCCTCAAAGCTGTACGGGATTGGGCGGAATATATCGCCGACACCTTCGAGTTCTTCGCCCACACGGTTGAGCAATCATGATCCGGCTGGTAAAACGATGGCTGTTCATGCGAAAGGTCAGGAGGACCGACTTGGCTAAAAAACATGAATACGAACTGTCGAAGGCTGTGCATAACTGGGTACAATATACGTTGCGACGTTCCGGTGTTCCGATCCTACACTTCCATATGAAAAACGAGGGCAAGCGCGATGCTCCGCAGACCTGGGTTGAGAAAGCTTTGGGTATTGTGCAGGCCGGATGGACTGATAGCACCTTCCTGATCAGCGCGCCGGGTAAGCCGCAATTGATCATCATGGTCGAGTTGAAGGTTGGTAAAGCGTCCATTGCGGCCGATCATCTTCTTTCAGACAATCAGGTCATTTTCCGGGATACGATCGCTAAACCAATGGCAATCCCGCATTATGCCGTCGCAGCTCGGACACCGTTTGAGCTGATCCCAATGCTGGCCAAAATCCTGTGCTGGCATATGGATCGGGCGGGGTATGATACGCGGAATGTTTGACTCTCAGGTAAAGGTTAAAACCTTAAATGTTTCTTTATCAGTTCCCTACTATGGCTTCCATCACTTACACCAAGACCAAGAACCGACCTTTTGCCTGTAAAGCCATTGTAACTTATTTTAAGTTCATAAAATAAGTACCTTTCTTTCATAAGACCATAAAGTCCAGACATATTAGGCTTAGCAGGACCATGTTCTC
Source organism: Larkinella fluvii (assembly GCF_051857545.1). Taxonomy (NCBI): domain Bacteria; kingdom Pseudomonadati; phylum Bacteroidota; class Cytophagia; order Cytophagales; family Spirosomataceae; genus Larkinella; species Larkinella fluvii. The sequence continues at coordinate 33,212 of NZ_JBPZHB010000020.1, forward strand.
TTAACGTTGAAATTGCTGTATATGCATTCCTTGCAAGGCCTATCTTATTAAGATGTAAAGCATTTCCAGCTGCTTTTGCAACAGTAAGCAAGAGTTTTTGATTTTTATTTTTAATGAATGCATCGTCTTTTGCATTGTATTCTTTCCATTCCTGATCTTTCAAGTCTCTCCATTTAAGGTAATCTGCGATAACATCATCAGGAACGGTCATCCAAGTGCACCAATGTCGATAGTTTTTATACCCCTTTAAAAAGCGGGTTAACTGGTCGTAATCATCGACTATACCCATTCTTCTCTTCTCAGTTATATTGCCAATAACTACTTCTACCGTCTTGATATTATAGCCTATTCCAAACATGATTTCCCCGATTTAAAAGCCAGAAAGTCACCCTTCATTTACTTAGCTTACTAAGTGCGAACTAAATATACTTAAAATCCTATATATAAGCCTTTCCGGTCTATTGATTACCATGCTAATCTGGCTTCAAAGCCAAAAACCCGAACCTCCTGCTATGGCAATCCATAAAATTTTATCGTTTTAGGACTGTATAAAAACCCGCTTGCTAGCTCTACTTAACGTGTGGTAATCTGGCCACATGGCGAAGAAACCCGATAAAGGCACCCTGAAAGATAAGTAGAAGCGGTTCTGTCAGGAATACATCGTTGATCTGAATGCTACACAAGCTGCCATACGATCTGGATATAGCCCAAAAACAGCCTATTCGATTGGTAATGAAAACCTGAGCAAACCTGAAATACAGGAATATATTCAGGAACTCATGGGAAAACGTTCCCAACGCACTCAGGTTACCGCTGATATGGTAATTCGTGAACTAGCACGGATTGCCTTTGCAGATCCCCGGCAAGTGATGGATTGGAACGATGGCGGTGTTAGTCTGCGTGATAGTTCCGTGTTATCCGATGACGACGCGGCTATCATTTCCGAGATCAGTTTTAAGCCCGGCCAGTTCGGTACAGCCAAAAAGGTTAAACTAATCGATAAGCTGTCCGCTCTGGACAAACTTGGTCGGCACCTGAAGCTATTTGGAGCCGATAGTTTGCCAGGCGATGACGAACCAGTACCGGTGAAAGTGGTCGTCGAAGTCATCGATGCCAGTAAGAAAAAATCAGATGCCGACGCTTAACGTCCCCCAGGCGCGGTTTCTGGCCATGCCACAGAAGTTCCGGGGCTTCATCGGTGGTTTCGGTACGGGCAAGACCTGGGTGGGCTGTGCGGCCTTGTGTCAGCATCACTGGGAGTTCCCCAAGGTCAATTCTGGCTATTTCGCCCCGACCTATCCCCAGATCAAGGATATTTTCTTTCCGACCATTGAGGAGGTAGCCTTTGACTGGGGCCTGAAAACGAGGATCAAGGTTACGGATAAGGAAGTCAGCCTGTATTCCGGCCGACAGTACCGTGGCACCATCATTTGCCGGACGATGGACAATCCGTCGAATATCGTTGGTTTCAAGATCGGCAAGGCTCATGTCGATGAGATCGATGTGATGGAAGCCGAAAAGGCTCAACAAGCCTGGCGAAAGATCATTGCCCGTATGCGCTACAATGTGCCGGGCCTGAAAAACGGGATTGACATCACCACAACCCCGGAAGGATTCAAGTTTGCCTATGAACTGCTGGTCAAAAACCCTAGGGAAAAACCATCACTGGCTGATCTATATGGAATGGTGCAGGCCAGCACTTACGAAAATGAAGCCAACCTACCAGACGATTACATTTTCTCCCTTTTCCAGACTTACCCATCCCAACTGATCGATGCCTATTTGCGTGGCCAGTTCGTCAACCTGACGGCCGGCAGCGTCTATCCAAACTTCGACCGCTTCCTGAGCCATACCAACGAAACCATGAACGATGGCGAGGATCTGGAAATCGGGATGGATTTCAACGTCATGAACATGACGGCCATTATTAACGTAATCCGGAACGGCAAGCCACGGACGGTTGCGGAATTGACCGGTGTGCGGGATACACCGACCATGGCGCGGATGCTGAACGAGCGTTACAAGCAACCAGGCCGTGCGATCCGTATCTATCCTGATGCCAGTGGCCAGGCCCATAAATCGGTCAATGCGTCGGAAAGTGACCTGTCGATCCTGCGGCAAAATAGTTTCACGGTTGTGGTTGATAGCACAAACCCGGCTGTTAAAGATCGTGTCAATGCGGTCAATGCCATGATCCTCAATGCCAAGGGTGAGCGCCGGTGGTTGGTCAATACGAAACTTTGCCCGCGCCTGACCGAAACGCTCGAGCAACAGGCTTACGACAAAAACGGGGAACCTGATAAGGAAAATGGTTTAGATCACCCGAATGATGCGCAGGGGTATTTCATTTGTAAGAAATGGCCGATTGTTAAGCGGGTGATTGGTCGTGCTAGGATGGCTGGGGTTTAATTTATCTTACCGATAAATAGGCCATATCTATCTGAAAATCACATAGTTACATCAATAACAATGACCTTAGTCCAGAACGGGGGCACAGAGGTAAGACTTTTTTTCCATTTTTAAAAAAATCTTTTGAAATATTTTTGATAAAAATGGTGATGACGCTACAAGAAGACTTATCAACCCGCCAGAGTCGTTAAGAAAAGAAGTAATATCTTTGACTTGGGTAAAGTCCATGTCTGGCAGATTTATGAAAGGAAAACGATTGTAGTAGCGCTATAAGTTCCTGACACAGTGGTTTTTTGATTTCTATGTGCTTAGGGTATGGGCATAAAAAAAGGGCCTGAGCCCTTCATTATTCCGACTATGCTGCCTTCCGGATTATATCTGCCAAAAGCTGTTTATCGTTTTGGAGATGCACCTTGTCTTCTTTCAATGATTTAATTAAATCGTCTTTTTCACCTATTTTTTCCTGAGACACACCCAATTGCTTCTTGAGATTTTCTATTATGGCTTCAAATTGCGAATTGTCAGCCGGGGTTGGAATTTCGGCTGGTTCGGACTTTATTCCCGTAAATAGATAGTTAATATCAAATTCTTCGCCATAACCCAGTTTAACTTGACACAGTGTATCTACAGCGGGCCTTGTTCCATTGAGACAGTTGCGGAAAACTTGCTCATTGCAACCCGTTTTGTCAGATACGGCCTTCATACCTCTTTCTGTAAAGAACTGGATAAACCGGTCGCGAACCTGGGCGCTGTAGTCCCGCGCTTCGTCACTTGTGCCTTTAGTATTCATATCTTTGTTATTTTTGTTTATTTGTTTGAAAATTTATTCATTTAATTCTTTTTTACAAAGATATTAATAAATATCTCAATTAAATAATTTGCAAGTTTTCGATTTTCCGCTATCCTGCCTCATCAGCACACAAGGGCGCGGAATGGCTAAAGGCAAACGATCACGTCTATTCTGGATCATTGAACTACAGCGCCGGCTCATCAAAAAGCACATTTATGGCCCGACCGGAATCAATAGCCTGGTAAATGACTCCGGTGGTTATGAACTAGTGAATGATAACGGCGGCTACGCTTTGTATAAGGATTAATGAAATGCCTGATAATAAAACAATCCCCGGTTTAGATCCTGCTGATGATGTTGACGCTGCTGATTTATTCGGCATCCGCAAAACTGGCGACGATGAGAATAAAAAGGCCACGGCTGAACAGGTAAAAGATTATGTTGGCGAGAAACTGGTTTGCAGCGTCGAGCGCAGCACAAGCCAGCAAAGTTTTCCGCTCAATGCTCATACCGAGGTTATCCATGATGTCGAAGTCTCCGACCCTAACAACTGGTATAACCCGGCAAACGGTCGCTTTACCCCGAACAAGGCCGGTTGGTATACGTTTTATGGCATCGTCCGTACCGTGACAGCCGACGTTGTGGCCCTGCCGGTTGTTACCTTGCGTAAGAACGGTGTAGAGCTTAGATCGTACAGCGGCCAGGTTATTAATGCCACATTAACGGGCGGTATCGGTCTGCCGGTTTCCGGCAAGTATTACTTGAATGGCACAACCGATTATGTTTCCCTGTTCTTCTACCATAACTCTGCCGGCGCTCGCCTTACCCATGCTGCTCAGGGTCTCAACCAGCTCCAGGTATTCCAGTAATCAAAGCAGGCTTAAATGAACCCAGATGATAAGCACCCAGATTACAACGATTATATCTCTGTTTGGCAGAAATGCCGGGACGCATCGGCGGGCCAACGGGCGATCAAAAAGGGTGGCAAGCTTTATCTCCGACAACTGGCAGGCCAAGAAACCAAACTGGCTAACGGTGAGACGATTAGTGCTTACGACGCCTATTTAGACCGCGCTAACTATTTCAATGCGACTGGCCGCACAGTCGAAGCCATGCTTGGGATGGTGTTTCGTAAACCGATCACCAAAAAGGTGCCGACCACTATTGATCCGTGGCTTGAGGACATACCGCTGTCCGATGAAAGCCTGACTGAGTTTGCCCAAACACTCGTTAAGTAAAACCTGACCGTTGGCCGTGGCGGCATCCTTGTTGAGCAACCCAAATTACCAGATGGCCCGTTGACCGTTGCTGAAAAAGATGCACTCGGCTCTCGTCCTTATTTCGTCTATTACAAAACGGAAAGCATTATTAATTGGGAATATTCACGGATCAATAACCGCTATATCCTTTCCGACGTATGGCTATCTGAAACCTACAAAGATGCGGAAGGCAAAGAACAGAAACAGATCCGCCAACTGACTTTGCAGGCTGGTTTTTATCAGCAGATCGTCTGGCGCGTGGATGCGGCAAGCTGGGTTGCTATCGAAACCTCACCCCACAGAAAAACAACGCTGCCTTGCTGGAAATCCCATTTTTCCCAATCGCTCCCGATAAACCGACGCTCGAAATCATTGAGCCACCCATTGAATCCCTGGCAGATTTCAATATCGCGCATTACAAGAACTCGGCTGATCTGGAGAACGGTGCCCATATCTCCGGCTTGCCTACTCCGTGGATCGCTGGCGCTGATAGCACCGACGCTGAGGGCAATGCCGTTCCAATCTATCTCGGCTCATCCACCATCCTGACCCTGCCGGAAAAAGCAACAGCCGGTTTCCTGCAATGTGGAGCTGAGGGCTTTGCGACCATTGAAAATCTGATGGATCGTAAAGAACAGCAGATGGCGGCACTCGGCGCACGGATGCTGTCACCGGAAAAGAAACAGGCCGAAGCCTCCGAAACCCATGAGATCAAGCGCGGTGGTGAAAACTCTGTCCTGGCCACCATTGCTGGCGTTATCGAGCGTCAGATTACAAAGGCGTTGCAGTTTGCGGCTGATTGGGAGGGTATTACGGGTGAGGTCGCGATTGAGCTAAACAAGGATTATATTCCTGTCAACTTCACATCACAGGATCTGACCGCCTGGATGGCAGCGCGCCAAGCCGGTGAGGTCTCGAAAGAGACATTCTTCCAAGTGCTGAAATATGCGGAATGGCTTCCGGATGATTTGACCTTTGAACAGGAACAGGACCGTATTAAGGAAGATGGACCGCCATTAGGGAGCTTGAACGATCCGGCAAGCGGTGATGCGTAGTGGCAGGTATTTTTATCGAATTCCTGTATGACCCGATTATCAATGTGATTGCCGGGGATGTGAAGCAAAATCCAGCTTTGCAGAAATCCGTTTCAAAACTGCGCAACACCGTCATTTCTTATCGAAATACCATGCATCCATCTGACGAGTTGCTGGATGCCTGGTATCGGTTCAAGGAAAACCGGTCATGCCCACTGTAAACGAGAAAATCCTCGACGCCCAGATCAAGCATTCGGTTTATCTGGAACGCTATAAATCCGGTGTACTGAAAAAGATCATTGGCCTGCTTAATCGCAGTGAAGCCGATTTGATCGAGCAGATTGCCGGTCGCCTGGCCACAATCGAAAAGCGCGGTTATGACTTCGGCCAAGACACAACAAAGCGGTTAAACGCCCTGCTTGACGATATCCGCACCCGGCGCGCTAAAGTCTATGATGTTTTAGGTAAGCAGCTTTTCAACGAAATGGCTGAATTTGCCAGGTATGAAGCCGATTTCCAGATTAAGATGGCCGAAAATGCCGGGATCGATGTTGAACTGTCTATGCCATCAAACGCCCAGCTCAAGGCGATTGTGACATCCCAGCCGTTTCAAGGGCGGTTGCTTAAGGAGTGGGCGCAAGGTTTAGAGCAAGCTGACGTGCGACGTATACAAGATGCCGTTCGCATCGGGATAACCGAGGGTCAAACTACTGATCAGATTGTCCGGCGCATCCGTGGGACCAAAGCCGCCCAGTATCAGGACGGCGTTTTGGAGATTGCCCGGCGCGACGCTGAGGCTGTGGTACGAACAGCCATTGGACACACGCAAAACCGCGCCCGGATGGAAGTTTTCAACGCCAATGCCGACATTATCCCAGGTGTGCAGTATGCCGCCGTGCTGGACAGCAAAACGACCGTCCTATGTGCGTCACGGGATGGCAAGGTCTATGCGCTGGATAAAGCCCCACCGATCCCGGCACACTGGCGCTGCCGGTCGATCTATGTGCCATACTTCGGACCACCTGAAGGCAATCGGGCCAGTAAATACGGACCGGTGCCAGCCGCCACGACGTTCGAGGAATTCCTTAAAAAGCAGTCAGTTGAGTTTCAGGAAGAAGTTTTGGGCGTCGAAAGGGCTAAACTGTTCCGTGCCGGTCAGCCACTTTCAAAATTTGTAGACAAATCCGGGCATGTCTATACACTCAAGGAACTCGCCCGGCGCGAAAGATAACCCAACACCCGAAAGGTAAAACCCATGAAATTAAAGTCCGTACTGGAAACGCTCGATGGTCTGGATGAAAGCCTTAAGCCGTTTTATACCGAAAAAGACGGAAAGTTCGTCCTGAACCTCGACCAGGTTGACGATCATCCCGATGTGAAGGGTTTGAAAACCTCCCTAGCTAACGTGCGAAACGAGAAAAAGGCGCTGGAAACCAAAGTCACCGACCTGACCGATAAATACGGTGCTTTGCCAGACGATTTCATTGTTGATGAATACAATTGCCTGAAAGATGCCGGTGGTGGTGATATCGACCAAAAACTGGCGGATCAACGCAAACGCCTGACGGCCGAAAAAGATACTGCGATCAATAAGGTTACCGCCGAGCGCGACAGCTTCAAATCCCGGGTTGAAAAACTGGCCAGTGAGAACGAAATCAGCAAGGCACTAGCCGAAGCCAATGTAGCTCCATATATGCAAAAAGCCGTGCGCGCCATGTTCCAGAGCCAAATCAAGGTCGATTACGAAGGCGATGAGGCTATCGTGACCATCGAAAACCTGCCGGTCGTCGATAAGATCAAGGCTTGGGCCGGTACCGAGGAAGGTGTAAGTATTTCGTCGCGGCTCCGGGCAATGGTGGCGGTGGGGGCGGTGGTAATCCAGGCGGTGGCGGCAACAATACCAAAGATAATCCGTGGTCCAAAGAGGGCTTCAACCTGACCAAACAGATGGAAATTATGGCTGCCGATCCAGCAAAGGCCGCTCAGCTTAAGGCGGCTGCTGGTACCAAGTGATTTTAAGCCCCTTAACCGGGGCTTTTTACCCAAAAGACCTTATCTTTGTAGTGTGTTGCCCCTTACCTTGTTCGTAAGGAGCCAATGTTCTTTGGTTTACGGGAGTATGTTGATGGCGCGTTTATCAATTCAATGCTGGGTGAAACATCTGGCGCATTAGTTTGGACTGTCGGCAGTTTTTTGTTTGCCAGTTTGGGTAAAATACTTTGTAAAATCAGTAAAGCGGCCAAAAAAGCGGTAGTAAAAGCGGTTACAGTAAAATCATTTAAATTTAAGAATGCTATGAAAACAGTGAAGTTTAAAGAAGTCAAAAATTTGATTCCGGGAATGTTTGTGGTGGCTACGGTATTGGAAAATGAAGAGCTATAAACATTTCTGCCAACATCAACTCCCCAAAAGACCGCGCCTTGTCTTCAATTCCAACCCAATTAACGTAACAGCCTAAGAACGACCTTCTTGGGCTGTTTTTTTATGCTTGCACTGGTTATGGTTTCATGCCATCATCGTGTCACAGCACTGGATCGGGATGATCGGTGTCTTTCTCCGGGAGCGGGATGCTCTGTCAGGTGATACGGTCTAAGTTGCCGTTGCTTGAGATTGGATAGCGGGATGCGAAGCCAGTAACTAAAACGGCCAAAATTCGCAATCTATCCTTTGGAGGTCCTCAGTGGCTATTACAAAACTATCAGACATTACACAACTTCCCGTTCATGTCTCTAACAATATTGTTCAGGAAGCCTTAGACAATAATGCGTGATACTAATAGTGCATTATCCATACCAATTTTAGTCCTGTGCTGCAAGCTATGCTGAACGCTAGCGGAAAAGAGGTCATTTTTCTATTCCTCGATGATAAGGAATAAATCTAAAGCTCCTGACCTGTGTAGTTCACAATGTAATTATAAGTCTCGACGAAATAGGTAAAAAAGTAGAAAATGCCATCCTGATTTTACAGTTTTAAATGTCTGTAAATTAGGTTATGCTCTAAAGGTGAAAATTTTCAGTTTTAACACATAACAACCGTACTGGGCGTTAATCTAGTAACAACTGTTATTTCTTTCCGATACTCATTCCGCCTAAGATGGATCCAATCGATTTAGGTATTGACGTAGAACCAACAGGCTTTTCGGCAACCTTCTTTTTGGGACGTCCCCTAATTTTCTCAATCTTGAGGGACTTCACCATATACGCCGTGTGATTCACAATATCATTACGCAGGCCGGAAACGATTTCGGAATGTACCCGGAAAAAGGTAGTGAGTCTCTCCGAATCATCCACAATCGCTTTCCGCTGAAGTTCATTAAAGGTGTACAGCTCAAATAAGCGGTACGCCAGTGAAATGGCTTCACCAACTGGAATGTTGTTAATATAATGCTGATTGGCAATGGCTTCTCCCTGTGCTTCAGCCAGTTGGCTTGATTTGAAAAATTGGATCGCAACCACTTTTTTGCCAACTTTTCGCGCCGGCTCATAACGTAGCATAATTCCGGTTTTCTTCTCAATTTCACTACACGCAGTATCCAGGCAACGTCGCGTAAATTCATAATAGTCAAAGGCCGTGGGAACATTGATGATATGCCTCAGGTGATCAACATCGTACTGAAACCGATCGGAACGGTGATGACTCATTAAGATTTCATACAACCGTTTGGAGTAAACCGACGATAACGACCGCATGGCTTTAAAATCATAACTCGTCCACTGTTTCCCCATTTCCGTGTAATAAGGAATGGCCTTGGATGTCATCGTAATTTTCAGGAACATTTTGCCGTTTGTCTTTACATTTTCAATAAAGGGAAAAGGGACCATGTATTTGAAAAAGCGTTCACCCTTCTCATTCGTGTACGCAAAGCCTTCCTGCTTGACCTGCAGAGACTTGGCAGCCTGTTCTACCTCTTCGTAGTTCCGGCTGCTACTGATCTCTGAATACGGTATTAAGAAGTCAATTTCCTGATGAGGGAATAAGGGTAAACTTTTTTCGAAGTAAAGTATCGTCAATTTATTGATGATCGTTACCACAATATTCTTTTCCAACGCTGAATACGTTTGACGGGATTCGGTGATTAAATTCGGCTGGTAGTTGTTCTTCTGATTCTTCGTGGAACTAACCAGAATGCTTTTCGCTGAATTTGACATAGCGTTGATGCTTTATTTCAAGTGCAATGTAAAAAACATTCTTCACAACTGATTTTTCAGCTATCAGTAATTTTAATGCTTTGATAATCAGTGTAATAAATTCGTACAAATGCCGGTATAGCTTTAAATGTTTCGTACAAATGCCGGTTTTTGATTGAGAATGGGGCGGTTTTTCTTCGTACAAATGCCGGTTTTCGATCCTATGTTTCGGTCATTGTAACCAGAAAGTGCCATTTTGATGCGATTAACGGCATACTTTCCCGATAAGTAGTAGATAAAAGATACCCTAATTTGAATATTGTAAATAAAAATGTGAATTTATTTTTGCTTCGTACAAATGCCGGTTTTCGGAATATACTTTCGTACAGATGCCGGTTTTTCTTCGTACAAACGCCGGTATTACTTCGTACAGATGCCGGTTTGATTTCGTACAGATGCCGGTTTTTCTTCGTACAAATGCCGGTTTGCTGCTCGTAAGGAACTACTAATGAAATAGTTAAGAGCGCCCTAATCTATCTAGTATAGATAATTTTTGATAACTTTGACAAACACTTAAAACTAATTGTAATAGTATATTTGAGCATATTTTAGGAAAACCCCTTTTATATGATTTTATTATCATATTTTCGCCATACCATTTGATCTAGTTGCCCAAGCTTTTTAGTTAAAAAAGGGGGCGTCAACTATAAATATAGTTACTAGATTTTACTTATTTGGTCCTAGTTGGTAGGATCCGGTTTATTGGTCCAAAGAACGGGACCGCACTACGGCAGTCCCGCTTCACCCTTTTTACGGTTTAATTAAAACGCCACCTTTGACCACCGTGTAACTGGCTTGGTCAATAAAATACCCATCCTCCCGTACTTTCACGTGATTTTTAAGGACTTCCAAATTTTTTACCAGTTTCTGACGGTCATACCAAGAAGTAAATAACAAAGCGATTCCCATTATCGTCAGACAGACGGCCACTCCCATCATTCCTTTGGATCCCACATTGCCCCAGAAAGCTGTTTTTGGATCTTCATACGTAATTGCCTGAAACTTTTTAGCCTGAAACTCCCTGATCTCGTTCAGCGTTTGGACAAGAGCTGCCTTCTGGTCGGATTGAATCCGCTTCGATTCCTCGTTCATGGCATCCATGAGGATATATAGCGTGAGGACGCTCTCGTCAATTTCACTCTCCGGAATCTGGTATTTCTGGGCAATCCGGAACTTCTGTTCATTAGCATCGAACGACTTCATAATAATACATCTTTTATTTCGTCCGATACCTTCCGAAGCGACCGTTTACCGGCCAGCGACAAATTTTCCTCAGTCCCCTGACCCGCAATTAGACTCATGATTTCCCGGGACGAATTTCCAATTGGCATTTTGCCCACCCGTTTCACCGGAATTCCCAATTCTTCCAGGATTTTATCGCCCGCTTCCTGGGATTGAGCCGATTGAAAGGTACCTTCATTTTTAACCGGAACAATCGCAATAAAGTCCCCGGCTAATTGATTCAAATCGTGGTAGTACTGCACCGACGCATTAAATGCATCTTCCCCGGCTACGATGACCCAGATGGTTAACGCCACGCCAATCTCCTCCAGAATTTCCTTCAATTCTTCCGCTGGCACTTCATTTTGAAAGAAACTCTTTAATTCGTCGGATTCGGGAGCACCTAAATCAACATACCATTCGTGGGTTTTGGCCCTGGCGATGCTTTCAAACAGGTTGAGAAACATTTCCCGGTCTAGTTTGTGATTCTCGTCAATAATAGACAGTTCCAGCACCCGTTTTTCGCCCACTATCTTTTTCAATCGGGCCGATGTTCGGGTAGATTTATCCAGATCAATAAAGGCTGTATGTTCCTCTCTTTTGTTTCTCGCTACAAACCAGGTAATAAAGCTTTTACCAGTACCTCCCTTGGACTGAGCGATAAATACAACTTGCTTTTTCATGTTTTAAATAAATGTGTGTACAAAAAAATAAAGCGACGTTTTAAATGGTGACTATTTTCATCGGTACCTTATTTACATTCCATCAAACGCATCAAAACCTGCATTCCTGATTTTTAACTGTTGCTCCCGGTTTCTCAGTACTTCGTTCAGGTCATATGATGGGGTAGGGGCGGACCCTTTTACGGCTGACCCGTTTTGCTCAGGTTCCTTCATGATCGTTTCAATCGTATATTGCTTTGGTTGATTCAATCCCTGATCCATGGGTTTTACCTTTCTGTGATAATCCCACATTAATTTACGCAGTGTGTTTTCCCGGATTTCCAACCCTTCTTTCGAGAGCCACTCGGCCAGATCGCCATAGGACCGTTGACTGGCTTTTTTCTCTTCGATCAGCTCCGCCAGAAGATACGCCCACTTGTATTTCCTGGCCGTTTTTCGCCGGATCACTTCCTTAATTATGGCTTTTTCGTTCTCTGTTGTTCCCATCCCATGCTTTTCCCGTCAAGAAAATAAATGAAAATTGTCCATACAAACAATTCACTCCTTTTTTGTAACAAATTGGTAACGCCCGGCCGATTCAAGCGGAAAATTGTAACAAAACGGTAACGAATTGGTAACGTGCCGAAACAAAAGTCATTAGCTAGCTCTTTTTTCGATTTGGAGGTAGCGGAAGACGGTCAGAATTGATATATTTGTTAATGATGTTTGGAAGCAAGGGGGGTTTTTGCGGAGCGAAAAAACAGCCGCAAGCGGCTCCTTGTTTCCCCTTTCGGGGAAAGCACCCGTCAGGCATTTCATGATGACTATGACACCTGAGCGCAAAAAAAACGGACGACCGGAGAAATCCACTGATACGAAGAAGTCTCAGCGGATCGGATTTTGGGTAACCGAATCCGAAGCGGTAGTAATCAGAAAACAGGCCCAGGAGGCAGGGCTTACTATCTCTGATTATTGTAATCAGATTATTACAAACGGGCAGATTGTCGCTCCCTTTACGGAAGAGGAATTAAACTTGAAACGGGGATTGGTGGGTATGGCGAATAATTTAAACCAGATCGCTTTTCGGGCGAACGCTGCCGGGATTAGTTCGGTCGAGAGTTCCGCGCGTGATTTGTTGCAGGAGATCAAGAAGCTACTTAAGACTTATCAGTAGATGGTGGCCAGAAATTTGAAGGCGGGTAAGTTTGCCGAGGGCATTATTAATTACACGTTCGAGGGAAAATTAGAAAACCATACGGATAAGCAAGCGGAGGTTTTACGGTATTCGGATGATTTGCTGGTTCCGTTCGGCCCCCAGGACAAGGAGGGGATCGGTGAGCTAATCAGCCAGTTTAACGAACGTACGTCAAATTATTTGAAGGAAAACCCTGATAATAAAAATCCCCTGATCGGCCATCAAATTTTAAGTTTTACGAAAGAGGATGAAACTAAACTTAAAAAGGAAGGTATTGAAAAAGTATTAGACGATTATGTCAAACTGGCCCAATTAGAGAAAACGCAATTTATCGCCGTCGCCCATAAGGACACGGCTAACTACCATGTTCATATCATTTATCATAAAGTCAGGAATGATATGAAAAAAGAAAACGACTGGAAGCTAAATAATAAAACGATTGAACGCGGCGTTGCCCTGGCATTGAAAAACCGGCTTACGCTGGTAAAAGATCAAAAAAAAATAGCCCTAACGAAAGGGGTTCTGGAGATTCGTGGGAAAGATACCGATATTCAGAAACTTAAAAGTGAACTGCCGGAATTGCGACAGGCCCGGAACATGCACCATTTGACAAAGCTTCTGGAAGCCCGGAAAATGACGCCTGAATACCTGAACGATGACCGGGTCAAGATCGACAAGAAACTATACCGCCCGGAAGATTTAAACGCCATCTTTCATGCTAACCGTGAGGATAAAAACCGGGGCCTTGAAGAAAGTAAAGGGAAAAATAGAGTTGTCCGCGAAGCGAAAAAGCCAGATCCGGGAAAGGGCTTTTCGGCGGTCACCGTTCAGGCTGATGAGGATCGAGGCCCCCAGGCAACCAGCAAAAACCCATTTACGCCTGTTACTATTCATTCCAGCGAGAGCGAGTTAAACGCCATCCGGCGCAAGCGGAAAGGGAAACATCATTTATTGAAGAATAAACCCATCAAGCAACTTTCACAATCAAAAGGCCAACAATTATGAACCTCACACCTGCCAGCTACACGATGTTTTGTGCCCTGCTTCTTTTTATTTTATACTTTATTGTGGTCAACAGCAACGTCAAGAAGAAGCCCAAAGCAGAAATAAAACCCAAAATAAAGCCCATTCAATTGTTTGACGGAACAAATGGGATGCCGGAAGAGAAAATCAAAAAACTATTCAAGTTAAAATGAATGCTCTCTTGCTTTTACTGCTGTTTTTACGGCCAACCGAAGAACTTGTGATTCAGCGGGAATTTCGAGCGCTTTACAAACGTGATCAGGTTCGGGCCTTGCATATACCCTGCATTCTGCCGACGACCAAATTATCCCGGTTGGGTATTTCGTCCTTATACGGGTACAGGACTCACCCCAGGTACGGCGGGGTCCGACACCATAACGGGATCGACATCTCGGTAAAGAATGCGGACGTGGTCGCTACCGGATCCGGCGTTGTAAAACGTGCGGGCTATTCGTCCGGATACGGTAACTTTGTCGAAATTGACCACCAAAACGGCTATTCGACACTTTACGGGCATTTATCCTCTATATTTGTCGAGGAAGATCAGATTGTAGACATTCTGACGGTTATCGGCCGTTCTGGAGCAACCGGCGTGGTGACCGGCGAGCACATCCATTACGAGGTCAGACGGTACGATCAACCCCAAAACCCGCTATTTTATATTCTGTTACTCTATGATTGTCTATCTCGTACACATTAGAAAATATACCATAAAAAAAAACGAGAACAATAAACGGTTCTATCCGATCCATACGCCCAAAGCCAACTCCGAAATACTGGTCGAAGTCAGCGAGAAGTTCCCCGCTGCCTTTCAATACTGGAGCCTGAAACCGGACGATTTTATCAATAAGACCAAAGTGATTCTTTTCAAGAACATCAAATTAATGTTTGCCTATTTTGAAAAGGAAAATATCGATATTGGTACGACGTTTCAAAGCTTCTATAAACAGAAAAAGGAGGTCCCCGACGAGACCCCCCCTGAAGGTGTAATCATCTATTCGTATAAAAATATTTTTGTTTATGCCTTACGCGTAGTAAGTTGAGGCACAGTAATCCCGAACGGCTTTAATATCATTCCGTATTCTGAGTGCGTTATCACGCACCATTTTATTCATTTCCTCCTGACTCACATCGACTTTCACCGGCATCTCCCTATAGGTTTGCTCAATGGTTGGTACAACCATGTGTCCCGAAAAGAGTTTTAAATCGATCGGTGACTCAAACCGGTCCGCGAACTTGCCGACGATCTGCCCTTGTGAAAGGCTCATGATCTTGCTGGCCGGTAACAGTTCCTTCGCCTGGGTGCTGTAGCTGACGGAAGTATCTTTGTTAAAACTGGCAGAATAATTATCCTGTTCGGTTTTGCCAAACATCCTGGAGATCCGCTCAGCGGTCGAGCCATTGACCAATCCCACCATCACCGTCCCGGCGGTGTTGGTGATAATATCCGCCGACTGCTTGCCGTAATTCTTCACCAACTGTTCCATATCCTGAATGCCCATCCAGACACAGCCCTTGTGCTTGCGAATCGTGGCAATGTAATCTTCCAGGCCCATAACGTAGACCGTCGGCAGCTCATCGAGAAACAAGGCAAACTTTCGCGCGCGGTATAGATAAGAACGTTTCATGATAACCGAGTTATAGACAGAGATTGCCGCGCCGTACACGGCCTGTTTAGTGGGATAATTGCCCATTGTGATGATGCGGGGATTGTCCGGGTTGTTAATTTCCAGATCCATGTCAGAAGCAGCCATTACCCAGGAGACATTGGGAGAGGAGAGCGGAGCCAAAGCCGCCTGCGTCGACGCAATTTGTCCCGCCAGTTGGGAACCCGCCTGATTTTCCAACCCCTGTTTGAACATATTGGAATAAGCGTCTAATTCCGGTTCACAGGAAATCGCGTTGATGACTTCTTTGATGTCCACCGTCAGCAATTGGATGGCATGGGGGAGGGTACAGACCTGCGACAAAACCGCATGATCCGGATTATTGCGTTCGATGATCCGCAGAAACCACAGAATGGATGTGAGCAGATTGACCGCCGAGATCGACCAAAAATCGCCGGGGTTGGCAATCCAGGCTTTATTGAGATTATACAGCAAATTTTTGACGCTGGTGTTACATTCCTCAATCGTGGACATATACTTTTCCTCAAAAGGATTGCACCGGTTCGAACGCCGTAAATCCTCAAAATTGATGCTGTTGAATTCGGGTATGATCGGCTTATTCTCCTTGTCCTTTCCAAAGGTGTACTTATCCGATTTTAAAGCCGCCACCAGGCCATTGAGCGTGGTTAAACTCAGGTCAGGATACGCAAAATCATACACATTGATCGAAAACCCTTTTTCGAGCTGCTGATAGATGGCCGGGTTAAACAGCGTGAAGGTTTTCCCGGACCCCTGGCTACCGACGATCAGAACCCCCCGGTCCGGCGCAATGACTGGTACGATTCCTACCTGCCATTTATTTTTATACTTGTACTGGTGGTAATACGTGACACTCAATTCATTTTCAACCAGTTTCTGATTTTGAGGGAATTGCTCATTGTAATTATTAAAAATATCTTTTGTCGGAATGTAGACCATTGAATTATAGTTGATTCCGCCATTGATCATGCTGACGCTCATCGTTACAGCCAGAAAGCAAAGGCAAAACAGGTAGGTATTCGTACCGCTAACATCTAAAAGCAGGATACCGATAAAACTCAGTACACCTGCTAACAAATAGAAATTACCTCGTTTTCTGGATGCTTTTAAATTGGGCTTTGCGGGGGTTTGCATTGCCAGGAAAATAAGGGAAATAAAAGCCAGCGATGTTAAGATTTTTTTTTCCAATACTGACGGGTATTTTAGAGTAACATCAACTAGCCAGTGTTCGATGTATGGTATACTAAAAGTATCTCTTTGAAGTCCTTCGGTCAATATAAGTAACGCTAATAGTAAGATAGTTACACCTAAATTCAGATAGTGCATTGTTGCTGAGTACTCTCTTTCTTTGGCAGTTTCCATGTTAATTTTTGCTTGTTTTTCTTATTCCAAAAATATGCATAATTTTATTCTATTCTTCGTTATGGTGTAATTCAACTCGTATTGTCAGTCATGGATATTCTTTCATTTAATCCATTTATTGGCCCGGCCAATAAGGCCCATGCAGGTGATATTCAGAACGGTTTATCTACCGGCCATGCAAACGCTTCCACCACAATCCTTCTCATCGTTGCGCGTCTTGCTGGTGTATTGGTTCTGATCCGGTTGGTGACCGACCAAATCCCGCAACCGGATTAAAGCCGTATTCGCTCCTACTGTTTCCTAAGACACCTGCTTTTTCCTGCAAAGGCTGCGGTCATCACTGGAAATGTAATCAAAAAAAATTCTATTATAAGGTACTATATTAGAATATAGATAGCTATGTTTGTTTGCTAAAGCTGGTTTAATTGGTGGAAAGTTTACATTTAAATTATATAATATACTGAAAAACAATAAACTATGGTTAATGTCTACTGAGGTATTGCAATTAAGATACTTTTTTAATAAAATATTCCAATTTTTACCAATTTATTTATTTTTGTCTCCAACTAAACTACTAAAATCCATGAGCAAACAAGGTTCCTTTTCTGTCCTCATTCTGTTGGGTTCGGTGATCATCCAGCCTGGATAGAATGAACGGATCGTATTCCCGGACAAATTTTAATCAGAAAGAAGACGTGACTGTAAAAAATAGTACTGTTGATTTGGCGACTTAATTAAGCCAGACATCCACGGTGATGGTGATAGTAACCGCAATCGTCGGCGTTCTTGGTGCTTATCGGTCGTATGCCAACTGGCAGCGAAAAGGATAAGGAAAACACGCCAATAAGTGCGGTTATAGGTTTATGGCTCTTGGGTCAGTTCTTTTTTATTTTATTCATTTTAATCGTTCAAACCAAATGAAAAAGCTTGGATTATCTACCGCATTCACCCTTATCGGTATTGGTGTTTTGTATGCGCAGACAAATGGTATTGCCAGGGGAGCTACTGCACTTGATCGGTTGACCACTGATCTGGAAGCGTATCTGGACCCGGTTACGACAGTC
Source organism: Larkinella fluvii (assembly GCF_051857545.1). Lineage (NCBI taxonomy): Bacteria > Pseudomonadati > Bacteroidota > Cytophagia > Cytophagales > Spirosomataceae > Larkinella > Larkinella fluvii. The sequence goes on from NZ_JBPZHB010000020.1 coordinate 51,064, forward strand.
CTTTATGTGGTTGCGGCCATCGTCGGCGTCATTGGTGCTTTCCGGGTCTATACGAACTGGCAACAGGGAAAAGACAATGTCATGTCGGGTGCAATGGGTTGGTTTGGGGCGATGTTGTTTCTGCTCGTTGCCAATACGGTCGTCAGGGCCATGTTTATCGGATAAATGTCTTTAAAAAAGGGCGATTGAATTCCGTTCAATCGCTCGCTTTCCAGAATTTTTTTATGAAAAATCTGCTTTCGATTCTTGCCGTTGATGTATTGGGCGATTCCGCATCTGAAGGATGGATACACAAACTAATTACGGTACCCATCGCCAATAACATCAACCTGATTGTGAATCTAACCTTTGTCATTCTTGGCCTGCTATCTCTTTTAACGGCCTACCGGATTTACAGCAACTGGCAGGCAGGAAACAGTGAAACCATCGTTTCGGATATTTCAAAATGGTTCTTAGGAATGGTTTTATGTCTGGCTCTGATTTCGGGACTGAAAGCATGGGTCGGTCTGAATCCGGTGCCGGTTAGTGGGGTAGAATTCAATTTTGAATAAGAAATGGAACTTCTATTCTACAACATTCAGGAAATCGCCATGCTGGGCGTTGGCATAGCGGCCATTGCATCCGGGTTTCGAATTTTTCAGAAATGGAATCGGGGTGAACCGGTCATTCCGCTCGTATTTACCTGGATCGGTGGAATGGTTCTGGCGGTCATGCTCAATGAGATGGTTTACGGCTTGATTCTAATGGGCAGTTTTGAAACCTACAATCCCGTAGCTGCCGCCCGGATGTTTGCCAAAGATGCTCATTCCGCGGCCATTGCCCTTGGGGTCGTGGTGGCTATTCTGGCGGTTATTCATATCTATTACCGCTATACCTCCGGTGACGACGTAACGGAACTGGTTTACCGGTGGGTTGCTTCCCTGTTTTTCCTGTTTACGTTCGGTTTAATCATTGAAGCTATTTTGTGATGATTACAGAAGTAATTAAAGGAGCCGATGATGAAATAGAATTTATCGGCTTCAAAGGGCGCTATTTCAACCGGTTGATTTACATGGTAATCGGTCTGGTTCTTATTACGTTCCTGTTCTACAGCCTGGGTCTCAATTCGTTGCTGTTCTTTTTTGTTATGTTCGGAATCGGAACGCTGGGTTTTTTTTACATAAAACATGAAATGGCTGTTCATAAAAAGTTTGGTCATATTCATAAGTCGCACCACGCCCCCAGCGCCATTATTCAAAATCATAAATTTTTTAAAATGATTCAAAAATGAGAGCCAGGATTGAAGATATTTTCCCATTACTGCAAATAACGGATGACGGATTGGTCGTTAGCAAAAATGCCGATATCAGTTATTTTTTTTCAATCGACTATCCGGAAATATTCATCACCAGTGATGGTAATTATGGCTCGGTTGTCGATTCGATTCTCAATGCCGCCAAGTCATTGGGGGAAGGTTACTTAGTTCACAAACAGGATTTTTTTATTGAAGACCGGTATAAGCCTGATTTTTCGTATAATGAAAGTGGTGACGCGGTAATCCGTGAAAATGAACGGCATTTTAAAGATCGTCCCTTCACCAACCACAAAGGATTCATTTACATCACGCTGCCATCTTCGGAGCCGATTAACCGAAATTCCGCAGCCAGTTCACTCTTTAAACGCAGCATTACCCCGAAAGGACTACGGGATGAAAAAGTACTGATCAGTTTCCAGGAAAAAGTTTCTTCGTTCGTTTCGGGTATCAATCAAACCAAATCCTTACGGCTCACCAAATTAAATCGGGAACAGATTGTCGGGACGCGGGAAACGCCCGGACTGCTTAATTATTATTTTACCCTGTCTTTTACCGACTCCAATCTATACGACATAAACCGGGAGAATGCCAATTTTAAAATCGGCAATAAAAATACCTACACCTTTGTCATTAATGACCTGGATCAGTTCCCGACCGAATTGAGTCCAATCGTTCCGTTCCGGGACTTTAGCAGTAGTGCCACGATGCCCATTTCGTTTGGGGCATCGTTTGGTATCAATTTGCCGTTCAATCACATCTACAACCAGGTATTTTACATCACCAACCAGCAGCAGCTAACCAACGATAAAACCAGAGAGATCAAACGGCACTACAGTTTTTCCCAGTGGAGCCGGGATAATACGTTTTCGATGGAACAGAAAACGCGCTTGCTGGATACGATGAAACGCGGTGAATTGGTCGTAAAGGCTCATTTCAACGTTCAGATTTTTCACGAAGAACTCAGCGTATTATCGGAGTACAAGGAAATCACGGCGGGGGCCATTTTCAACGCGCAGTTTACGGCTAAAATCGCGACCACCTTTGCCGAACAGGTATTCTGGTCCTGTATTCCCGGCAACGCCCAGGAGTTGGGACACGATAATTTCCTTTCCTGCTTTCTGTCCAATGCGGTGTCGATGCTGAGCCTGGAAACCAATTACCGGGATTCCCCTTATCAGAACAACGGGCTGCTGCTGACCGATCGGTTCGGCATCCCCCGCATTGTGGATTTGTTTTTTAAACCGCGCGAAGAAGGGCTAATTGCCAATCGAAATTTTACCATCATCGGACCATCAGGGTCCGGGAAATCCTTTGCCAATAACAACCTGATCTATTACCTGAGACAGTCGGGCGCACACATCAGTATTGTCGATATTGGGTATTCCTACAAACGCCTGGGCGAAATTTTAGGGGCAAAATACATCGAACATACGGACGAAAGCCCGATTTCCCTGAATCCTTTTTTTACCGACGTAAATGTCGACGGACTGGATAAAAAACAAGCCCTGCTTCTCAAAGAAGGATTCAAACAAACCATTGTTCAGATTCTGATTCTGCTGTATAAAAAAGAAAATGATCCGGTTTCCAAAGCGGAAGAAGTAACGCTTTACAACATGGTGAACTTTTACTACCAGTACCTGGAAAAAAGCAATTCAGGGGTAAGCCGTTCATCGGACCGGTACATCAAACCCAGTTTCAATACCTTTTACGAATACACAAAAACTATTTTTCCGACCGTATTTAAAGAACAGGGTGGGCGGGAAAATATCGAATTCGACTTAAATAATTTTCATTACGTCCTGTTACCCTTCTACGAAGGGGGCCAATATGACTATCTGCTGAACGGAGACGAGGATATTGATTTATCCCGACACCCGTTTGTCATTTATGAACTCGATAATATAAAAGATCACCCCATTTTGTTGCCCATCATTACCCTGGTCATCACCAACACTTACATCACCAAGTTATTCGAGGTTCGGGGCGTGTTGAAAGTTCTTTTCATCGAAGAAGCCTGGAAAGCGATTTCCTCGGATTTCTTCGCCACCTTCCTGCTCTGGGCTTTCAAAACCGCCCGGAAACACCTGGGTGCCATCGGGGTCATCACACAGGAAATAGAAGACCTGCTCAAATCCGAAATCATCAAGGAAACCATCATCCAGAACACGGATATTAAAATAATCATGGATATAAACAAGTACGAAGAAGAACCCGAAACGATCTTCAACCTGTTTAAAATTTCCAGCGCCAACATTCCCCAAATTTTCTCCATCAACAAACCCTTGCCTTCCTCGCAACACCGAAGCCCTTACAAGGAGCTCGCTATCATTCTGGGCAGATACTGTAAGGTGTACGGAACCGAAGTCAGTAAGTATGCCTATAGCTTATTTACCACGGAAGCGACAGAAGTAGACGAAATTAAAGCGATTTCTGTCGAAAAGAACGTGAGTTTATACGAAGCATCCATTTTATGGGCTGATCTTAATTTGTAACCCGTTTAACATTCATCACCATGAAAAAGATCCTCTTTTTTTTAGTTCTGCTTTTGGGGGGTAACGCATCCGTAACGTACGCGCAGATGATTACCAACGACCCCATCCATACGGGCATTACCTCCCTGATCAAGATGTTTCAGGACCCCTCGTTTAAATCGATCGTAGGCAATATTGAAAAGTTAAAAAAGGTTACGTCGGCGGTACGGCAGTTTCACCGGGGTACCGAGATTGTCGAATCCGTCACCCGCATCACCAAAAAGCTAAGTACCTATTCCACGGCCATCGCCAAGGACGGGCATATCTACCCGGTCGAGTTTGCGCTCATGTCCAAGGACATCGATATGTTCACGACCGATGCCCAGAAATTGATCAAGGACATGAAATCAGTCACCACGGCGGCTGGTGGCGTCCTGGAAATGACCGACGCCGAGCGGAGCAAATGGCTGAACGACACCTACCGGGTGGTCATTGCTTTCGAGTCGAAGATTACCCGCTACTTCAACCGGATTATGGCGGCTTCGATTAAACGGTCGGCGTCGAAAGCGGATATGACCGCTACGGGCAACCTGTATAAAATAGCGGCCAGCGTTCCCAGGGGGTATACCGGTGGTGGCCACGGGGGCCTGGTGGACACGAAAGGCTATGATGACCAGTACAACGATAACCTGAAAATTCCACTGGACTATCTCTACCAGACTGAGGCTTATAAGACCTTTCAGAAGCAAATGCGCGAGTGTGAGTTTAAGAACCAGATGTTTTACAAACGCCAGGAATACGAAGCGAAAAAGATGGAAACGATGGCGCTTTATAAGCTCTACGAGCGAGGGTATCAGATTGTCGTTAAAAATGGCTTTCTCCAAAGTAAGGCTACTTCCCAAGCCAATTTTCAGGCGGCAATGGGTATCGTCAGGGCGGATACCGCCAGCTATCAGACGTCAACCCAATCGCAGACGATCTCCCAACTGGATGTTCAGCAGCTTTTTGAGAACGAGATTATGGCCATTTTTGATCAGAATGGTAAACGCATCACCCCCGAAATATTTCAGATGCAGGTCGAATTTTTAGCCAAAGAATTATACCTGGAATATAGCATCGATCAGCAATTGGAAAAGGAACTTGATCTGGATAAGTGTAAGGAGCTTTCAAAATCGTTTGATACAGTCATGAAAGCCGCCGAAGAAGAATATTTAAAGAACAATTAATGACAACGTTAAATGGAAGATATAGGAGAAGGCGTGATCGCTCTGATTAATCAGATTTACGCCAATATGATTCCGACAACGGAAAAAATGGTGGCTCTCATCATTAGTAAGATCAATGTCGTTGCGGCCATCGGGGCGACCCTGTACATTTTTGCCAATCTCATCAAGCAGGTTTATTACAACGAAGAAATTAATTTTCTTCCGTATATGCGCCCCTTTTTAATTCTGATGCTGATACCCATTTCGCCCACCATTACCGATGGAATCGATACGCTTTCGAACGAAATCAGGATTGCCGTCAATGGGTCAAATTCGGAAATTTCCAAACGCATCGAAAGCAATTCTAAATTGATGCAGGAGGCTATCGATAAAAAATGGGATAAGATTGGCAACGATGAGCAGCTTTACGAACAAACCTTTGGGAATGAACGTAGCCAGGATGATTCCGGCGTTTTTCCCATCAGTGACGATTTAAAGTTAATGATGGGACGATCGACCGATCAGATTAAAATTGCCCTGGTGTTGTTGCTTCAAAATTTGCTCATAACGATCATGTACATTGCCGAAGCGGCTTTGCTGCTGATGAGTTTATGCTACCGGCTAATTTTAAAAATGGGTTTTCCCATTGCCATTACGCTGACCATTTTTCCCGGCTTCACCAACAACTTTATTACCTGGTTCGGCAAGTACATCAATTTTTCCCTGCTCCCGGCAGTAGCCGCGATGTATTCCACGATTGCGTTCTCGCTGGTTGATTTATACCTGCAATCCAACTCGGCGGATGTGGTCTCCGGTTCGGATACGCAAAGCCCCGAATTTTTGGGATTCGCTTACATCGGTATTCTGATTCTGGCGTTAACCGGGTATTTGTTTGTCCCTTCAATGACGTCCATGCTGGTCAGCATTGGCGGGGTTGGTCAGATCATGGGCGGTACCACGCGGGCCGTTAGCCAGGGAGCCGGTACGGCCGCCCGCAGCCTGGGCGGAGCTGCCGAGAAACTTGGCAAAGTGGAAAAAGCGAGCACTGAACGGATTATGGGGACGCTGAAAGGGGCTGGACTCGAACCGGCGCGCGGGGCCAGCTCGACCCGGGTGGTGACCACCCCCGATGCAATGAAATCTTCCCAGAGCAGCGGATCGGCTGCGGTCAGTGTGGCTTCGGTGAGTGGTCCCAAAGGGCCTAAATCAGCCAAAAACGAATCAAAAACGAAAGCAACCACATGAAGTATTACAACAATAATCTCGTCTATGCCTACCGGCTGTTTCTGATGATTTGTACGGTTCTCGTTGCCGTTGGTGGAGTTGTAACCCTGTACATCGTGGTCAGTAATTACCGCTCTTATCAGAAGAACATGCAGCGGACGTACGTATATTCTACCAACGGTGCAGCGGTGGAAGTAAACTCAAAACAGAAAAAATAACATGGAAAAGCTCTTTGATATCGACAAGAAATTTAAGCACTCCCGCTTATTGACGATCATTGCTTTGCTCAGTTTCGCGGCCATCGCGATTACCTCGATCATCTTTACCAATCAGAATGTGAATGATTTTTCCAGGCGAATTTATGTCGTCAATAAAAACAGGCAGTTTGAAGCGATGGTGTCCGATATAAACCAAAATCGACCGGCCGAAATTCGCTACCATTTAGCCCGTTTTCACGAACTGTTTTTCACCATTTCACCCGACCCGAAGGCCGTTGATTTGAACATGGAAAAAGCTTTTTATCTGAGCGATGAAAGCGTTAAGCGGTTATACGATGATTTAATCGAACGGAATTTCTTCAAGAATATGGTTCAGGGAAACGTGAACCAAACGGTAAAGATCGATACCATCATCGTTGATGCGTCCAGCTATCCCTACCGGGCCGAAACGATTTTCAAAATTTTCCAGACACGCGCTACGGGAAAAACAACCAAGTTAGGAACATCAACCTGCCTATTGGAAGACGTCGTAAGAACGACCAACAGCCCGAACGGGTTGATCATCCGCGATTTTAAGTTTTCATCCGTGAATACCAAAAGTTCGCTGGAATATGAAAATTAAGAACTTCCTGCCCAGGGGTAGAAACAACCCGTTTTTAATTGAAAGAAGGTTGGCAAAACGACTGAACAGACTGGATAACAAAATGTATGTAATCGTTGCCATCACGACACTTTTGATCATTTACAATTTTATACTATTCATACTATGAACGAGGAAACCGCATTCAATGAGGACGATCAAACCATTGATCTTGATTCCAAAAAAAAGAAACAGGGCCAAATGCTGCTGATCCTGCTGGTGGCGGTGGTTTTACTGGTAGGTGGCATTATCCTGTTTACCAATTCACTCGGAAAAAAGGATAAGGATTCCGCCGACTCCGATCTGGAAAACATTATGCCCCTGGAAGCGAAGAACAGGAATGACAAACAGAAAGAAAAGTATGGAATTGACTACAAGCGGCGCATTTCCGATGAAAATTACAACGATGGGATCAGTAATCTAACGGACGATGAAGGCATTTCCTACAGGCGGAAAACCAATGAAAATTTAACGGAAGCTGATTACGAAGAAGTCCGTAAAGCCGCCAATGCCAATACAGCCGCCGTCCGCGAAAAGCGCAGCCGAACGACCAAAGAAAACCTGAACCGGGAGAATCAACGCCGGATTAAAGCCGCACAGCGAAGAATAGCGTATGATGCGGATCCCAGCACCCCCTTGTTTAAAAAATCTCCGGAGGAAAAACGCCAGGAACGACTGGCCGAGTTAGAACGGGAGAATAACGCCCGAATGACCGAAGCGGTTTTAAAAGGGCTGGACCGGGCCAGCGCCAACCCCAGTGCCAACCCCGGCGCCAACCCCGGTACTGCGACAGGCCCTGTGGAAACGAAACCGGCATATTCACCCGTTTCCGCGCAACCCAGACCACTCCCCAAAAAAAGCTATCCGGGTCAAACCCCCCCGCCGGACAACAGCCTGAAACTAAATACCGACGAAAATACCATTGCCCGCGCAACCAGCACCGGTTTTTACAGTGAGTCAAAATCCCTGGAGGCCGAGATAATGGGCCAGTACGAAATGATACCGGCGGTGGTGCATGGCAATGGCGACGGAATACGGGTACAAAACGGATCGACCATCAAGCTGCGGCTTTTGGCCGAAACGTATATCCATGTCGGGAACATAAAAACCGTCCTGCCCCGAAATTCCCTCCTGAACGGAACCGTTCGGATTTCCAATGACCGGGTCAACATTGTCATCGGCTCGGTTCGATTGAATAATCAGGTCGTGCCGGTTAAAATGCTGGCGTATGATATCGACGGCGTTCAGGGGCTGTATATCCCTAATCTGATGGATAAAAACCTGTTGGGCCGGGAACTTGCCAACGCCGGTTCACGGCCCTTTCAAGGCTCGGTATGGAGCCAGGGATCGATTCAGAACCAGATCGGAACGCAGGTTGCCACCGACGTAGCCGGGACGCTGGTGCAGGGAGGTTCCCAATACGCCCGTCGAAAAATGGGAATCATCCAGGTGACGATCAAACCCAACTATAAAGTCCTTCTGACCGCAGGTACGCTGGAGAATACCGACGACAGCGAACCGATCTCCAACTATTAATCAATCATCGACCATGAATAAGTACACAAAAGCCCTTGTTAGTCTTCTGGTTCCGATCCACCTTTTTGCCCAAATGCAACCGGCCAACCCGGATAATGTTTCCAAAGCGGAAAAGCTGAACAACTACATTCTGCCGATTGCAAAAATGGCCATTAAAGGGAGCCATCCGGTCGGCATCAACAGCACCAAAACGGTTCACATCATTTTTCCCTCCCAAATCAAAGAAGTAGACGCCGGTATACCGGAAATCATCACCCAGATCACGCCGTCGTTCAATAACGTCCTCAGAATTAAATCCATCACGGAAACGGCCTTTGCCGAGTCTAATTTAACCGTTCTGACCGCAGCCGGGGACCTGTATTCGTTCATTGTCAACTACCAGGAATGCCCCGAAATTCTCAATATCAACGTCGAGAAAAACTTTGAATCCGATCAGATCGTTTCCCGCGCGTTCAAAACGTCTACGTTTCACAAGTCGGATTTTTTAATACCGTCGATCAGCCTTTCTGAACGGGAGATTCGGGAGAACTTCGAGTACATCACCAGCCACAAAAAATTCATAAAAAATATCGGGGTACGAAATCATATGGTTTCGGCCTTTCTGGGAAATATGTACATGGACAATGCCCTGATGTATTTGTCGGTAACGGTAGAAAATAATTCAAATGTCACCTACCCCATTGACTTCGTGAAAGTCTACGTCCGGGACGTGGAAGGGGCTAAACGGCAAACGATTCAGGAGGAAGAACTTCGTATCATTCTCTTGAATGATGTCAATTCGGTTGACAATGGAAAGAGCAAAACGCTGGTCGTTGCCATCCCCCGGATTACCATTTCGAGTGACAAGCAATTGGAGTTTGAACTATACGAACAGAAAGGAGGACGGCATTTACGCTTTCCCATCAACTCAAAAATTGTTTCAAAGGCTAAATCATTTAAAAAATGAAAATGATCGTTCTATTCGTCATTTTTTTGATCAGTGCAACCCTTGTCAATGCCCAGGTGCATATCAAAAATCAACAATACATTCAGTTCAATGTGGGCGGGTACGATCAAATCCATCCCGATCCGGATAACTTCTTTGTACAGGCCGAATTCGGGAAGTACAACCGAAAGTTAAACTCCAAAGGGTTTGCTTTTCTCTACGCGAAAAAGCACAGCACGAACGGAATTCCGGTCGAAAAATACCAGGTATCGTATAAACAGGAAATCAACCTTTTTTCGAGTCCGAATTTAACCAGTACGTTCAAAGTATTGGGGAGTGTGAATTTTGGGTATGAGTCCATCAACCGGGATAACCCTTCTTACCTGGACAGAAATGTTAGTACCAGGTCCGATTTTATTCTGGCACTTGGAACCGGCGTTGAATACGAATTTACCCCGCTGGTAGCCGGTACCCGGATTACGTATAACTTTCTGTCTAACTATCAAAAGTTCACCACCTATCCGTACATCGGTATTAAATTTCATTTAAAATGAAAAAGCTTTTTTTTCTGCTGCTATTCTTGATGAATTTTTCCTGTAACAAGGAAATTGCGCTGGAGGTGATCCCACCGGAAATCAGCACACCCGACTACAACTTATTATCCGAAGGCCCTGGGTATTTGGAGTATGACTCCTTAACAAATAAATACAGCGCATTGACAACGCTCTATTTGAGACCTTTCGAGAACGTAACCAATCTGGATGATGTAACGCTAAAGTTTGGTTCCAACCACTTTGGCAGTTACCGGCTGAAAAATGACACGCTTTACAATGGTGATAAAATCAATATCAAGTATGGCGATTTTAAAAATTACCAGTTTGCTTTTTTGTATTTATCTGAAATCAATGGACAGCATACGGTAACGGTTGAAGCGACCATCCGATCCGTTACCAAAACAACAACGATCACCCTTAAAACGCACTAACTATGTTTTCAGCAAACGTGTTCATCACCAGCCTTTCCGAACTTGAGACCGTCACGTTTTCGGATAAAACCTTACTCGTTCGCTGGCTGTTCGGGACAGTCAATGAAAAGAATGTAGCCTTTAAACTGTGGAATGATTTGGCAAACCATACGCAGCTAAGCCTGAATAACGAAGTACAGGTAGAATTTAAGATAGAAAGCCGGGAGCACAAAGGACGTTATTTTACCGATTTGACCATCACTAAAATTCTTTAAAGCCATGAAATACCTGCTTGTTTTTTTTGTCCTGAGTCTGGTGGCGTGTTCAAAAGAAAGCCCACAGCCGCAACTCTCCGCTGATACCCAGGCCGAACGTGCCGCTACTATCGATAGCTTCGTAGGGGAATGGATTTATCGAGTTGATGAAAGCCCTTTTTTAAAAATCGTTATTGAAAAAAAAACAAACTCCTATTCATTCAAGCATTACAAATTGCTTGCGGGTTCTTATGTGCTGGATAATGATGAATATTACGTGCAGGATTTGGTTTCTTCTGCTTTTGTGTCTTGGGAAAAATCATCTGTTAATCATCCTTATATCTCTATAAAATCGTTCTATTCCTCCAGTGGATCATGGTTACACTATCGGATGATTTCGGGGAAACAATACCTGACGCTCGGAGGTTCAAAATATCAAAAATCATTGTAGATCGATCATTACCCTTTTCTCAGAAGCTTTCCTTTTAGAAAATCTTTCGCAAAATTTAATGACTATGGAAAAGAATTTTGATGCTCCGAAAATGATACAAAAAGGCACTTTCATTTATGGCCTTGAGAAGCAGGAAGGTACCAGGATTTCGTACATTGAGCTGAAAAAAGACGCTGCGGATAAGTTTAAAAGAACGGAAAATAAATTTGAAACGACTTCAACCGATTTATCCAATGAAATAAAGGCTAAATCGGTAAACGTTTTAATGCCTTCTCAATCGTTTATCCATCAGACCCAGCAAAAGGATTTTGAAGCCAATTTTAAAGCCCCGGCCATGATTGCCAAAGATGAAAAAACGTATGGCCTGGGTGAACAGCGCGTCAATGGAATTACCTATATCGAGTTAAAAAAAGAAAATAATACCTGGAAACGCACCCCTAATCAACTGGAAACGAATCCATCCGATCTAGCCAGAGAAATTAAAAATGGTTCGGTCAAGGTTATTCTACCCAATAAGGAGTATATGACCGAGCGGAACCGGCAGCGGGAGAATGAAGAGCAGGAAGCGGATAAAAAAAAGGAGGTTGATACCAGTCGGAAAGAAACCAGCACCATTAAACCCGTATTGGTCGAACCCCTGAACGTCAGGGAACGTAGCGAGGTAAAAGAAGCGATGCAACAGGGTAAATTGGAAGACACTAAACACGCATCGGCGCTTTTCAAACAGTTTGATCGACAACTACAATCGGTTCCCGATCAAATCAACGGTCAGAAATTAACGAACCAGGATAAATTGAAGTTGCTCGTCGGTGATTTCAGCGACCACCAGAATACCAAATTTACCGTACAGAAGGACAAAACGGTGAAGATGGAAGGGAAGGAAAACGGCCTGCTAACGAATGCCAATTCTCAATTTTCAGAAAAACAGTTGGAAATAAAAAACCAGCAGAAAAATCAGGAATCTAATTTAACGTTGTCCCGGTAACTCATTTGTTATGAAAAATACTAAAAACTAAATATGCCTGGTTGATGAAAGAGATATTGATTCGCAATTTGGATTCGCCCGCGAAAGGCGATATTCGCCAGATTCTGTTAGCGTACCTTGAAAGGGACTATATAGGAACATCGGCTCTGTCTACCGCCGTCGAGCAGTTAATTCGTGAGTTTAATTCGAATGAAACTCAGCACAAAGAAACTGTTGACGCCCAAAAAACACGGATTAAAGAGCTTGAAGTACGCTTAAAAGAATTAGCCAGACAAAATCAACTTTTTCAGTCTAAACAGACTGCTTTTGCCCTGGCTCTAAATAACCTGCTGGTTGTCGAGCCTTTGCTTTGACAGTTCCATTTTTTCGCTACTTGCTTTTTTTCGTATGAATACCGGCCCTGCAAACGACTTGCTAATTGATTCAGATGTTCACCCTGAACTGGTTCCAATTCAGAAATCGAGTGATATAGCTTTGATCTGGTCGATCAGCCTTTTTCTTATTTTTCTGGCAGTCGCCAGTGCCTGCCTGTATGTCAATCCGATGATTTTAAAAAAGCTTGCCCTGTTGACGCATCACTACCACTATTTTATTAAGCGGTATTTTCCTTAGCAATCTGTTTGATTAGCCACACATACGTTGACGTTATGGCTTAGTGAGCGATGGGTGAACTAAATGTAGACAATTTTGGCAACGTTGCACCGCCGGTCCGGAAGGCGTCGACGAAAAAGGGTCTCATTGAAAATAGGTAATATTTTTATTTTCAGGTCATTACCGTTTCTACAGACAAAAAAACTAACTCGTAATAATGTCAATTCTGGCAAAAACGAGGTAATTTTCCCTTTTATAGAAACTTACTTATGAACCAAATTCCAAAGAATCTTCTGGATCGCCAAAAAAACTGGCGCACAAATTCCCCTTCCAAGCCGTAAGCAGGTTTTGCAACGGCTCGTTAGGCAAGCTCTGGAGCGTACTACCCTGGGAGGAATTAGTCACCACCGTTCGGTTACCACCTCCCAAAAACAAAGCCGGTGCTAAACCCTGGCTGGATGTGCAAGGTGGTATTGCCTTGTTGTTTTTGAAGCACTATGAAAACCTGAGCGATGCCAAGTTGATTGAAAACTTATCGGTCAACAGCAATTATCAGCTATTCTGTGGCTTAGTACTACAGAACCACGAGCAGATCCGTAACTTATCGCTGGTGAGCCGCTGACGTAGTAAGCTGGCCCACTATCTGCATAAAGACCTGTTTCAGAGTTGTCTGCAGCGGGAGTGGAAACCATCGCTATCTCACCCGCATGTCCACAAAAAAGATGCGACTTGTTACGAATCGTACATTACCTATCCCACCAGTGTCAAGTTGCTCTGGCTGGGATGCATCTGGGACTATCGCCAACTTAAACTGCGCTGTAAAGCCGGCAAGCGAACCATGCCCCGCAGTCAAATGTAGCAAGTCCACCTTCTCAGGTGGGGCGCTTACTGAAGAAACTCGAATGGACTCGACAAAAACCGTAACCCAAAGCCCGGCAGTGTCTTACCCCCCTGAACGACTGGACAAAATTGCAAAAACAGTTTAGTCCTTTTACATTCAGAAATCATGAGCAAAATCAGGCGGAGTTTTACCCCCGAAGACCGTTATTCTTTCGTTCAGGAAGCCATCCGTGACGGCCATGCCGAGACTTGTCGCAAGTACAACGGCGCCGGCCGCCCGGTTATCCCCTTCATTGCTGCGCAAGTGGCGTTTGAAATATTTAAGCAAAGGCAAAGAGGGCTTGAAAGATTCCTATGCACGCATTGATCCCCAACTGCGAGCACTTGAAGAGGAAAATGAACGTCTGAAGCGGATTGTGGCAAAACAGGCGTTGGAAATTGAAATCAAGAGCGAACTGCTAAAAAAAACGCCTATTCAACCCAAGAGAAGCTAACACTCATGGAGCAGTTCAAAAATCAGGTAAGTCATACCCTGTTATGCCAGTGGCTCGACCTGCTACGGAGCGTGTCTTACTACCAACCTCAATCAGGTCGGCCTGGCGCACGGCCCAGCCAGGTGACTATGAAACTGGATGGATCATGGGTAGACAATCAACTGGTAGTGAGTAGTATCCGGCAGTTGCTGGATGTTGAATTCAACGCCCTTGGCTAAGAATACATTAACTATGCGTTGAAAAAAGAGTACTTGATCAACAAGAAAAAAGGAGCCGCCCGCGCGGGTGTATCGGTTGATGCAGGAGCATCATTTGCTCTTAGGCAAAGTGATCCGATCGACGGGCAAGCGGGAATTTGTTAAATTCAGACGAATTGTAGCGACCAAGCCCTTGGAATACCTGTGCTAGGATATCAAGTACGTTTGGGTACACGGGGAACGGCGGAATTATTATCTGTTAAGCGTCATTGATGTATATAGCCGTAAAATTCTGGACTGGCTGTTTTAAGGCAGCATTCGCCAAATCGATTTAATCAATCATCTTTTTCGACGAATAAACCGGAGTCATGAACTGAAAGGTGTCATTTTGCGCAATGACAATGGCAGTCAATTCATTGCTCATTCAGTGCGCAACTTTTTGAAAAGCTCCGAAATCAAGCAGGAATTTTCTCATGTAGCCACCCCTGAAGAGAATTCGTACATCGAAGCTTTTCACAGTATTCTAGAACACGAAGTCATTGAGCGAAGTGAGTTTGCCAGCTATTATGAGGCCAAAGAAATGTTAGGGCGTTATTTTTCCCATTACAATCATCATCGGTTGCACCGTTCGATTGGGTTTATAACACCTCAGCAAAAATGGGAAGAAGCAAAGGCAGTTTATGACCTCCTCCCAGAAAACTGGACCGTTGTAAAATAGAGAGTTCGGGCGATTTTTCGGTATTTTAACAACCAAATAATCGCTATGAAGAAGACCAAATTTACTGAAGCACAAATCGTATTTGCGCTTCGCCAAGCTGAAACAGGAACTGTTGTCGCTGAGGTATGCCGCAAGATGGGGATCAGTGAGGCTACTTTTTACAATTGG
>NZ_JBPZHB010000021.1:0-53619 GCF_051857545.1 Larkinella fluvii
CTACGATAAAATCGGGTAACAGGTATTCGACTAAAGGCAGGAAACTCTCCAAGACGGTCAGGTTTGATGAAAAATACAAACCTAAAAAAATGCAACGCACTCCACAACTTTTGTACTTGATCCGCAAACGGGAGCGGGAGCAGGCAGGGGGGCGTATCAAATGCTGAAGTTTTGCGCAAATAAAAAGCCACTTACAAATTTGGGTTTGTAAGTGGCTGCTATTCAAAGCTCCCGAAGCTGGGCTCGAACCAGCGACCCTCTGATTAACAGTCAGATGCTCTAACCGACTGAGCTATTCGGGAGTGTTTTGTGGGTGCAAAAGTAAGTGTCCGGAAGAACTCTTGCAAACATTTTCTGCAAAAATCCACAAGAACTTTCGCTTTAGACCGCCGAAGAGCCCAAGGTCGGCACCCGCGTCAGAATTAACTCCTTGATCTGGCGGGCGTCACCCCGCGTAAAATTCTTGATGATAATTTCGGGCCGGGCCCGCGGAATGATCCGGATGGTGGAAAAAAACAGCCCATTGTCGATCTCTACGCCCGAAATATCGCCGTAAAAAACAAAACTGTCGGTGCCGCCAATCAATTTGTTGACGCGGAATGTTACCCCCTTGTCGTTGAATTCAACAACGTCGCGGTTGATGGGATCTTTGAAACCGCTGGATTTGAAAACTTCTGCCATAGCCTTTGCGTCGGGAACGCCCCAACTGTTGAACGATTATTTGGGTAGATAAATGACCTTCTTGGTTTCGAAAAACGGTTCGTCAAAATACGTGGATAATTCGTAAATCCGGTGCTTCTCCTGCACTTCGGCCAGCTCCTCGCTGACATCTCCGCCTTTCAGGTACAAAACCCCATTCCGAAGTTTATTGTTGCCGGTTTTCAGAATCTTGTAGCGCACCCAGCCCATGAACGGTTGCAGGCGCGTTACCGCCCGGCTGACCACAAAATCATAGGTGGATTCCAGGTGCTCCACCCGGGCCTGCTCCGCCTTCACGTTGGTGAGGCCCAGTGCCGAACTGATTTCCGTCACCACCTTGATTTTTTTGCCAATGCTGTCGACCAGATGGAAATCGACGAGCGGAAACAGAATCGCCAGCGGAATCCCTGGAAAGCCGCCCCCCGTGCCAACGTCCAGAATTTCGGTGCCGGGTACAAACTGAATGACTTTGGCAATGCCGAGCGAATGCAGCACGTGTTTCTCGTATAGAGAGTCGATATCCTGCCGCGAAACAACGTTGATCTGGGCGTTCCAGTGCCGGTATAAGTCGTCCAATGCCGCGAACTGCTCCAGTTGCCGCGCGGTTAAGTCGGGAAAGTATTTTTTAATCAGGTCCAAAAGTAGGTATGAATTATGAACGATGAACGATGAATGATGAATGATGAATGGCTGGCACAACTGATCTTAGTCGTCCACCGTTCATCATCCATCGTTCATCATTCATCATTCTATTTCCACTTCATAATGCGGTTTTTACGCCGTGGTCGCAGGGTCACAACACCCATGATACCGTAATAAATTCCCATCGTCAGATCCAGAACTGGTATGGCCATCCAGTCGACGGTGTGGCCCAGCCGGTAGCTGATCCGCCCGACGATGGCCCAGAAAACCAGCAACCGGAATCCAAACAATCCGCTGGCGATGAGCAACAGTTGGCCGTCGGGTTGGCTCAGCATACCGGACAGACCGGATTGCAAAACCGTAATCAGGGTGATCAGAGCGATGATGGGCCCCGTTAGCCAGGTCAGCACGTGGGAGAGGGACAAAAGCCCCAACAGGAATTTGTTGCGGGTTTTGTAATGCTTGCCCACCGACAAATGCCGCTGTTTCTGGTGCCACCATTCGGCAAAGGTCTCCTTTGGCTTCGAATACGTAAAGGTAGCCGGATGCACACTAATTGCAACGTTTCGGGCGGTGGCTACTTCGTTGATAAACAAATCGTCGTCGCCCCCCAACACCCGGATGTGGGAATAAAATCCTTTGTTTTCCAGAAACAATTTCCGACGGTACATCAGATTTCGCCCCACGCCCATATACGGCAGGCCCGCCAGTGCCATCGACAGGTATTGAACCGCCGTAAACAGGGTTTCGTAACGGATCAGCCGGTTGATCCAGCCGTGCTTTTTCCGGCGTTTGTAGGGGCCAAAACCCAGCACAATTTCTTTGTTCGGCCGGTCCATTTGTGTCACCATGCCCGCGAGCCAATAGTCGCCCGCCGGTTGGCAGTCGGCGTCGGTCAGCAGAATGAGGTCGTGGGCAGCACTGCGAATGCCGGTGGTCAGAGCGTATTTTTTGGGCGTCACATGATCATGTTCCCGGTCGATCCGGATGACCCGGACGTGCTCGAAACGGTCGGCGGCTTTTTCCAGAAACTCTTTCGTGCCGTCGCTCGACCGGTCGTCCATCACCAGCACTTCAAAATCCGGATAGATCTGGTCATCGAGCAGGGGCAGCAACGTCCGCAGGTTTTCCAGTTCATTCCACGCACATACGATGATGCTTACCGGCGGATCGACGGCAGGGGGGGCGGCCAGCAGTTTGAGCGAAGCCGCACCGTCCGGCGACCCGCTTTCGTCCGGGTCGGAGTAGAAAGCCAGTCGCGAAAAAATACCGAGAATATAAAGAAGTTGTATGCCCACAGATAATAAACACACAACCAGCACGATAAAGACCACGAAACGACGGAAATAAAGGGCCGCAAGGCCAAATTGGAATACGGTGGCAAATATACATATTTTGATTTTGGTCGCCGGACTTTCCACCTTTGCAGGCAAAAGATCGTAAAGCGACCCATCATGCAATTTACCCTACAGACAACCGATCCCCACTCAAAGGCGCGAACGGGACTCATCACCACCGACCACGGGTTGATTGAAACGCCCATTTTTATGCCCGTTGGAACGGCTGGAACGGTGAAAGCGGTTCACCAGCGCGAATTGGTAGCGGACGTCAAAGCGGAAATTATTCTGGGAAACACCTACCATTTGTATTTGCGTCCCGGTCTCGACATTCTGGAAAAAGCCGGCGGACTGCACCGGTTTAATGGCTGGGACCGTCCGATTCTGACCGACAGCGGAGGGTATCAGGTGTATTCGTTGTCCAACACCCGGAAAATAAAAGAAGAGGGCGTCACGTTTAAGTCGCACATCGATGGTTCCAAACATGTGTTTACGCCGGAAGGTGTTATGGATATTCAACGAATCATCGGGGCCGACATCATCATGGCGTTCGACGAATGCACACCGTATCCGTGCGAGTATGGCTACGCCCGGGCGTCGATGGAAATGACGCACCGCTGGCTGACCCGCTGCATTGACCGGTTTGATGCAACGGAAGGGAAATATGGCTATCAGCAAACCTTATTTCCTATCGTTCAGGGGAGTACGTACAAGGACCTCCGGCAGCAGTCGGCCGAATTTGTGGCCGAACAGCAGCGGGACGGAAACGCCATCGGCGGGCTGGCGGTGGGCGAGCCGGCGGAGGAAATGTATACAACCATTGAGCAGGTCAACGCCATTTTGCCGTCTGATAAACCCCGGTATCTAATGGGGGTCGGAACGCCCGAAAACATCCTGGAAGCCATCGCCCTGGGCATCGATATGTTCGACTGTGTGATGCCCACGCGGAATGCCCGGCACGGGGTTGTATTTACCACCCAGGGGATCATCAATATCAAGAATGAACGGTGGAAAGATGATTTTAGCCCGATCGATGCGGAGTTGGGCGGTTATGCCGGGACTTGTTACTCTAAAGCGTATTTAAGGCACTTAATCAGGTCAGAAGAAATTTTAGGCGCACAAATTGCGAGTCTTCAAAACCTTACCTTTTATTTATGGTTAGTGAAAGAGGCCCGGCAGGAGATCAATACCGGTAATTTCGTGAAATGGAAGTCGACAATGTCAAAAAAACTGATGCAACGCCTTTGATGGTAGCCAAATCCTGTTTTTCTTGTGCCGGTAAAACGAAACCGTATGAATTGAACAAAGCGGACGGTAACTTGTTTGTAAACTACCAGTGTCTTGTTTGTAAACTAAGCGAAAATCTATAGTTTTGCGGCAAAGCGTTGAAAGTTGCATAAAACGACCGGCTAAAGTAACCGACACAAGTTGTTTCACCACACTCAATGGTTTATTAACTGTCAAACAATAACCTGATAAGTATGAAAAAAGTATCCCTGTTCGTAAGGGCAATGGGACTGGCTCTTCTGGCAGCGACAGGTGCCAGTGCCCAGTATAACCCGAAAGCCTCGTATGAAGGTCCTGCAAAACTGAACACCTGGTCAGTTTCTGTCATGGGCGGACCCACTCAATTCTTTGGAGACCTGAGGGAATATGACTTCTATCCGGTTTCGAAAACCGGATTTGACAGCTACAACGAACGTAAGTCGGCGTTCTTTGGCGTGGCCGTCGGGAAGCAATTGTCTCACCTGTTTGGCCTCCAGCTCGATGGGCAATTCGGTAATTTAGTCGGTATGAAGCGCCGGCTCTATTATTCTTATTTTCGATCAAACTTCATCCAAACCGACCTGACGGGAAGTGTGAACCTGAAAAGTCTGCTGTTTGGTATCAATAAAATGAAGCGCTGGAAAGTTGATGCCTACACCGGTTTGGGTGTCATGTTCTTTAAGTCAACCGCCTACGAGTTAGGAACCGGCCGTGTGCGTCGCTGGACCAAAACCAACAATGGCGATGGCATCCTGCGTGAGGCCAAATACGAAAAAGACTGGGTGATTCCTGTTGGTCTGGCTGTTAACTACGAAGTTAGCTCCCGTTTCGATGTGGGTCTGGACTTCCGGTTTTCAAACGTCAACACCGACCGGCTCGATGCCACCATCGGGGGAAACAGCTCCAGTTACTTCGATCAGTTCGGCACCCGCGGTCAATTTGACAACGCTTTCGAACGGAAAGGGGAATCGAACCTGGACAAGTGGGGTTACGCAGCCGTATCGGTTACCTACAAACTAGGCAAAAACGCGATCAAGGTTCAAAAAGTGAACGGCAAATACGAGTACGACACGACCAAAGGGACGTATCACCTCCGCTGGACCGATCCTCGCAATCTGATCAAACCGCCGGTCATCCTGACGCTGGAGCAAATCGACTCGGTAGCCAAAGCCAACCGGCCTAAAGACATCGACCCCCGTTTGCTAATGGATACAGATAATGACGGTGTTTCGGATTACTTCGACCGTCAGCCTAACACGCCGGCTGGTAGCATCGTCTCCGGTGCGGGTGAAGCCATCGACTTCGATAAGTACGTAAGTGCTGCTCTGCCGGGTATTGCCTGTGCCGAAATCCTGACCAACGTCGCTTTCGACACCGATAAAAACATCATCAAGCCGCAGTACTACGACATGCTGAACAAAGTGGTTGAATTGCTGAACAAAACGCAATGCCGCCTGCAACTGTCGGGTCACGCTGACCGCCGTGCTTCTGACCGGTACAACATCGCGCTGTCGCGCCGTCGTGTTGAAGCCGTCAAGAACTACCTGGTGAAACAAGGTCTGAATGATGCCAACCGCATTATCATCGACTACTTCGGATCGTTCAAACCCATCGGTGACAACTCCCGTGCCGGTCTGACGAAAAACCGCCGGGTTGAACTGCGCCTGGTTCCGTAAGGAGTTCGTTTAAAAAACAATAAAAAAAGCCCCGAAGGTGTAACCTTTCGGGGCTTTTTGCGTCTCAATAGAGTCGGTTATGAAAGGTAGGCTTGGGAGAGAACGGATCCGGAGAAAGACCGGCTATCTTTTCCGTCAGTATCTTATTTATAATGAGGTATTTAGTTTCTACCTGCCGAATTTAATCTTCGCCTTTTTTCTTTGGTGCAGTATTTCAGTCATTCAATTATTCACAACGTGCATTTAATCGGTACGAAGAAACGTAGCGTATTGGGCCAGACGATGGGCCTGTTCATTTTATTTCAGTTATTCACCAGTACAACGCCAGCCTTTGCGCAAAAGGTAAGCGAATTGACGGACGAGCAGGTTCGCCAGTTTGTCGGGCAAGCGAAGAGCAGCGGTTTATCTGAAACCCAGATTGAGCAATTAGCCGCGTCACGTGGCTACACACCGACGGATGTAAGAAAAATGCGGGAGCGCATCAATGCACTGGAGCGAACACCGGCACCGATTCAATTAACGCCTGCTCAGGTTGGGCGCGAACAACTCGATAAAACGTCTCTTAGCACGGTTTCTGTTTCGCGTGAAGACACCATCAGGCGCAACCCACCGGTTTTCGGAACCAGCCTGTTTTCGTCCGCTAATTTGACTTTTGAACCCAATCTGCGGATTCCTACGCCGAGGAACTACCAAATCGGCCCGGAAGATGAGCTGATTATCGACGTATATGGGAACGCACAGCAAAATTACCGGCTCAAAGTCAGTCCTGAGGGGGCCATCAAGTTAGAAAATTTAAGTCCGGTTTATGTCAACGGATTGACCATTGAGCAAGCCGAACAACGGATTGTCGGACGGCTGCGTCAGGTGTATGCCGGTTTGAATGCCAAAGGAAGTGGCGTTTTTGCGACCATCAGCCTGGGAAGTATCCGAAGCATTAAAGTCACGCTGCTCGGACAGGTTGTGCAACCCGGAACGTATACCTTGTCTTCGCTGGCGACGGTATTCAACGCGCTTTACGTAGCCGGAGGTCCCGATCCTGATCGGGGTTCGTTTCGTGACATTCGCGTGTATCGGGGAAACCGGCTGATTCGCACGCTGGATGTATACGACTTTTTACTTCGCGCCGATCAGAAAGATAACATCAGGCTGCAGGACCAGGACATCGTTTTTGTAAACCACTACGATACGCGGATTGAGCTGACGGGTGAAGTAAAACAACCGGCTATTTACGAAGTTCGGAGCGGAGAATTACTGAAGAATGTGCTGGCTTTTGCGGGCGGTTTGACGGATAAAGCGTACACGGCGTCATTAACGTTGCACCGGAATACGGCCAAAGAACGGCAAATCGTGACGATTCCCTCCGCTGACATACCGTATTTTGTGCCGCAGCGCGGTGATGTCTATTCCGTGGGGGCTATTATCAATCGCTACGAAAACCGGGTGACGATCAGCGGGGCCGTATTTCGGCCCGGGGTTTACGCGTTGCAGAGCAGTTATACCGTGCGGCAATTGATTGCCACTGCCGAAGGATTGCGGGAAGATGCGTTTCTGAACCGGGCAACGATCCGGCGCCTGCGGAATAATCTGGACCCTGAACTCATCGCGGTTGATCTGGGTAAACTGATGCGCGGAGAAATCAATGACATCAGCCTACAGCGGGAAGACGTTGTTTCGGTGGCCTCTTACGGCGAATTAAGGGAACGCCGAACTGTGCGTATTCATGGCGCTGTCAATAAACCCAACGTGTTCGATTATGCCGACAGCATGAGCGTCGCCAACCTGATTATTCTGGCGGGTGGTTTTTCCGATGGAGCAACCGCCACCCGAATCGAAATTGCCCGACGGGTCCGGAAAGACACTACCGACCTGCCCGGCAACCAAAGTATCCGGCTTTTTCAGTTTGAACTGAACGATCAACTCAAACTCACCGAAGCGGACGCCCGGTTTGTTCTTTTTCCGTTCGATGAGGTGTTTGTACGAACATTACCCCGGTATGAATCACAGAAATCCGTCATCATTACCGGCGAAGTTCCTTATCCGGGTCAGTATCCGATTCGGGACAAATCCGAACGCATTACGGAATTGATTGCCCGTGCCGGGGGGCTTCGTCCGGAAGCGTATCTGAAAGCAACCCGGTTTGTTCGCAACGGAGAACTTCTATCAGTTGATATTCAGGAGATTATTAAAAAGCCCTTTGACACGGGAAACCTCCTGCTGCTGAAAGGAGATTCTATTCACATTCCCAGAAAAACGGAATTGGTGCGAATTCGGGGCGAAGTGCTTAATCCGGCCGTTATTGATTTCAATCAGTCCAAGTCGATAAAATCCTACATCAGCGGCTCAGGAGGATTTACGTCCAAAGCGTTCCGCAAAAAGGTGTACGTCGTTTATGCGAATGGAAAAGTGAAACGAACCAAAGAGTTTCTGGGCTTGCGGTTTTACCCGGACCCAGAGCCTGGAATGGACATCATGGTGCCGGTTCGACCGCCCCGGTCGGAGAGCAAACTGTCGGCTCCCGAGCGGGTGGCCGTGATGACGGGCATTACATCACTGGCAGCGGTGGTGCTAACCATTATCCGGCTATTTTAATGAAAAAGTATATAACTTTGCTGCCGATCGAGGCTCGGAATATCCGGCAACCTTCACACCTGGATCCCGAGTGGGCTTTGGTTGCGGTGTGGCATCAGAAAGCCTCTGTCCTGCTCATCGCTTTTTTGTTTGGGGGCATGGGCGTTATCATGGCCCTATTGAGTCCTTTTGAATACACATCGGAGGTTCGGGTGATGCCGGAATTGCAGGCACGGTCGGCCTTGAATTTAAAGCGGTTTGGGGCATTAGCCGAATTGGCGGGAATCAACCTGGAAGGGGTTAGTAACACGGAAGCCATCCGGCCGGACCTCTATCCGGATGTGCTGAAAAGCACTCCTTTCATTTTATATTTGCTGAATCAGTCCGTCACGACGGTTAAAAAAAGCAAATATACTACCTTAGCGGCTTTCCTGACTCAGGAGTCTTTTTCGTGGACCGATCGGTTTTTGGACCGGAAGTCGTTTCCGGTTCCTCAATTGATTGACGACCGGCAGGCGCTGCGTCTGACGCGGGATCAGGAGCAATTGATCAAGGATACGAAAGAGCGCATTTTATCCGATTTAGATAAACAATCCGGGGTTATTATCATTCGGGTAAAAATGCCGGATGCCGAAGTTGCGGCTCAGGTTAGTCAACGGGCAATCGATTATTTGACCCGCTATGTGATTCATTACCGGACTGAGAAAACCCGTTCCGATCTGAAATTTCTTTCAGAGCGGTTTCGGGAAGCCAAACAACGGTATGACCGGGCGATGGTCAATCTGTCAGCTTACAAGGACCAGCACCGGTATATGGTTACGGAGATTGGAACGATTGAAGAGCGCCGTTTGCAGGCAGAATTTGAATTAGCGCAGGGTTTATACAGTACCATTACCCAGCAATATGAACAAACCCGAATCAAAATACAGGAAGAGACCCCTATTTTGAAAATGCTGGAGCCTGCCCAAGTTCCTACCAAACGGAGCGAACCGCGTCGGACCATCATGGTGTTGGTGGCGGTTTTGATGGGCGGGCTTTTTGGTATAGGGATTGCACTGGTACGACATATAGATTGGCAACCTCTGTCAATAGAAAGATAAGCGAGACTATAAAATCATGGATTCGGTACGCATTGCAATTGTTGGTTTAGGGTACGTGGGTTTACCACTGGCACTGGAATTTGGAAAGCAATACGACGTCGTCGGGTATGACATCGATGAGCGCAGGATCGACGAATTGCATGGCGGTTACGACCGAACCCGGGAAACGGATGAGACAACCCTTCGGCAAACAAACCGCCTGCGGTTTTCGTCCCATCTGGACGACATTGCCGGTTGTACGGTCTATATTGTTACGGTTCCAACTCCGGTCGATGCCTATAAAAAACCGGATTTACGACCTTTGCTGGGGGCAACACGCGACCTTGGAAAGGTCCTGAAAAAAGGAGATCTGGTTATTTATGAATCGACGGTTTATCCGGGCTGTACGGAGGAAGAATGCGTGCCAGTTCTTGAAAAAGGCTCCGGACTGACCTACAACGTCGATTTTTATTGCGGTTACTCACCGGAACGGATTAATCCGGGCGACAAGGTTCATACGCTAACCACCATTCGGAAAGTCACCTCCGGATCGACGCCGGAAATCGCCCTTGTGGTAGATCAATTATACGCATCGATTATTCAGGCGGGAACCCATAGGGCCACGTCGATCAAAGTGGCCGAAGCCAGCAAAGCCATTGAAAATGCCCAGCGCGATGTCAACATTTCGTTTGTTAATGAACTGGCACTGATGTTCGATCGAATGGGAATCGACACACTGGAAGTTCTGGAGGCCGCCGGAACGAAATGGAACTTTCTGAAATTCAAACCGGGTCTGGTAGGAGGGCACTGCATTGGAGTGGACCCGTATTACCTGGCTCACAAGGCCGAAAGCCTGGGGTACTACCCGCAGGTAATTCTGTCCGGACGACGCATCAATGACAACATGGGCGTGTTTGTCGCCAGCAAACTGGTAAAACTCATGATTCGGAAAGGGCACACGATCAACGGTTCGCGCGTTTTGTTATTGGGCATTACCTTTAAAGAAAACTGTCCCGACATCCGCAATTCACGGGTCATCGATATTTACCGGGAGTTGGTCGAGTATGGCATTCAGGTCGAAGTACATGATCCGTGGGCTAATGCCGACGAGGTTGAAAAGGAGTACGGTTTTCGGCTGATTAGCCAGCCCGATGGTCGTTACGACGGCATTGTCATGGCGGTGGCACATGAACCCTTCCGGGAACTGGATTATCCGGCTTTGCAAAATGAGAAAACCGTCATTTATGATCTGAAGGGGTTGTTAGAGAAGGATAAAGTGGATAGCCGGTTGTGAAGAAAGAACTCGTGCTTGCTGGGATTGTAAAAAAAATAGCGTTATCAGATCGGGATACGACACCTGTCAAATTAATAGCCTTGACAGGCCTCAGTATTCTGGTTACGTTAGTCATTAATTATCTTTTGGCTGAACAGGTCACCCCAGATCAATACGGGTCGTGGCGCTTATTTCTAATGATCGCATCATTTTCCGGTTTTTTCCATTTTGGGTTTGCCGACGGAATTAACATTCAGTGGATTTTCAGGGATCGATCAGAATGGCAGAAATCTGCCAACCGCGATTTTGCCTACTTTTTTATTCAGCAAACCGTACTCTATGGTATTGTTGTTCTCGTATTGCACAGCCAGCTAGTTCCTCAGATAAAAATTTCTTTAACAAACAGTATTTGCTTGGCAAATCAAATATTGCTACAGAATAGTATCGGTTTGATCCAATCGTACTTTAATCGCGCTCAGAAGTTTTACTACGGTGCCGTATTGACCTTGTTTGGTCAGATTGGTTTTTGCCTTGGCATTTTATTTTACCGAGCCGGATATCTGGCAACAATCGATCTTTTTTTACTCAGTAATATTCAACTGGGTGTGGTGGCAATCCCCATGCTGTACCTGCTATTCCGGGAGATAAAGCAACGCCCGCTTATGGACCGGAGAGATCTTCATTTTAAGACGTTTTTCTACGCTTTCAGAAAATCGGTTGGCGTAGGACTTCCAATCTTGCTTACCGGCCTTCTTTTCCTAGGCTTTCAAAACATTGACAAATTACTTATTTCAAGATATTATCCCGCAACTGACTTTGGCTATTATGCGTTTGCATCGGCACTACTGAATGTGGTGTTGACACTCGTTGTATCAATAAGTAATTTTTTAATGCAAAAAATGGCGTTTAATCCTCATTCTGTTGAAATATATTACGATAAATCAGTGAAAACTATTTCGGTTTTATTTTCTGTTCTGCTAATCTGTATAATACCATTACAGTGGATTGCTGATAAATTGATTCCAAACTATTCGAATTCGACACTATATCTGGCCTATCTGGCCGGTTCTATCGGTCCCTATATATTGATACAATTAATCCAATTTAGCATGTTTAAGATTTTACAGAAACAGAAATTTTTTTTAGTAATGTCAATACTGGTGTTTAGCCTGATAACGGGCGTAATGTCGCTGCTGGTAATAAATCAGGTTCCATTGACTACAATCGCATTTATGTCAGCTTTAATGTCTTACAGTTGGTACTTGGCCAGTGATGTACTATTGTGTTCTATTAAACCAGAATTTAAATCTAAACAAACAGAAAGATATTTGTACGTGGTAATGACTGCTTTTTTATACGTGTTTATAGTATTTGCAGACTCCATATGATGGTCAGAGTAATTATACTTAATTACAACACCGTAGAGCTTACTCTAAAATGTGTTGATTATGTACTTCAACAAAATGAGCCTGACTGCCACATTGTGGTAGTTGATAATGGGTCATTAGAAAAGTATTATCAAGAACTAAAGTTGAAATTACCTGCTTCAGTTAACTTAATAAGATTTGAAAAGAATGCAGGTTTTTCCGCTGGTAATAATCGCGGCTGTGGCCGAATAGAAAATTTACCTGATCCTGATTACTATTTGTTTATCAATAGTGATGCTTTTCTGACAGAACCGGGCACTATTAAAACACTGCGCACAACATTAGCAAGCCAGTCCCAGGCCGTTGCCATTTCACCCCTTGTCCACACCACTTCAAATTCTGTACCCGTTCGTTTTCAGATTCAGGTGAGAAGAATTCTGCCACCTGGCTGGCTGGTAGTTTGCCACAGCCCGACCCTGCGCCGTTTACCGTTTATCAGACAGCGGTATCATCGTTTCATATACCGCGATTTGGTTCCCTATAGTGAAAACGTGTACCCCGTAGAAAGTATAAACGGTGCTGTATTCATGATGAAAAGTGATTTTCTTCACCACATTGGATTATTGGATCAGGGGACATTTTTATATCTGGAAGAGGTAGTTTTAGGGGAGCAGATTCGCAGAGAAGGTAGAATATGCTTATTACACGGTGGCGTTATTGTGCCCCATATTCAGGGTGCGACAACCGGAAGCCAGCGCGGAAAGCTGAGTCAAAAATCGTTTAATTTTTTTGTAGATAGTGAGGCTTATCTGTTAAGGAAATATCACAACTACTCAACTTTCCATTTAGGGATAATCAGAAAAATGCGCCTTTTTGAATTCTTCATCAAATCAATGATGACTCGTTTTACCAATCAGTAAGGAGATGATAATCGTATTTTTCCTGAATCTACTATTCTTACTGGCTATTTGGGGGCTTATTTACATCATAAAGAAAAGAGTAACCAACACGGGATATATCGAAATTTATTCTTTATTGTGGTTTCTTTTAATCATAGGTTCTCAACTTTCAGGGCCAACTTATTATATTAAAATAACCACATTATTTGTATTATATTTGGCGTGGATGTTGTTTCTTATTCCTTCCTTTTTTATTTTTTCGAATAAAAAAGATACTGCCGTTGTTTTTACCCCGATAAAAAATAGATTAAAGCTAGCCATAGTTTTTTTAGTATGTACAAGTTTACTGGTTAATATTATTTCTTTGTATACATTACTTGGAGGAGTGAATTTTTTCAAACTTGGATTGGTTGCATTACGGGTAGAAGGAAGGCAATTGTTAGATGAGCAATCAACTGTTTTTTATCAACTCTTTGCGAAATGTTTTATTATTTATATTCCTCTTGCTATGCTAGGATATAAAGATAAAATTATAAGTAAATTTAGTTTGGTAGGCATTTGCTTTATTGGCTTATTTACGTGTGTAGTTACGCTTACAAGAGCACCAATATTGTCATGGGCAATCACTATCATTACTTCATGTAGTGTTTACTTTAAATTTTCGAGTAAAAGTTACTATTTGACAATTATCTATCTTGTGTCTCCAATTGTGATAGTTACGTTACTGGTAACTGATATTGATCAGGAATTGTTAAATACCATTAAATTGTATTTATTTGGAGGGGTAAAGGCTTATGAAACAATATTGAATGGTGATTATCCGGATAAATCATTTTATGATATTAATTGGTATAGTATTGATTTTATCAGTTATCTATTAAAAAAAATAGGTTTAATCGAGCGTTATCCACCATTGATTCGGGAGTATACCTATATTCCCCACACCAACGTCTATACGTACCTGGACGCTGCAACTTTAGATATAGGTATGGCCGGTGTATTCTTTTCTGCGATTTCTTTTGGTTCCATTGCTGCTTACGTTCATACTAAAGCTAATGCAACGAAGGATATAGTATATGTTTCCTATTACTGTTTTATTAATTATGCTATTGCTATCTCATTCATGAATAACGAATTAATCAGGATAAGTGGATTTATTCTTATTATGGAATTATTACTTATAAGAATGTTTATTAGAACCAATCATCTAAAAAATGATGAACAGTCTGTTCTGAAAAATTGATACCTTTATGATTGTTGTTGAATTAAAAGGTGGTTTGGGAAATCAGTTATTTCAATATGCGTTGGGCAGAAGCCTTGCGCACCAGCACAAAACCGAACTGGTTGTCGATCGGCAATTCCTGATGAATCGGAAAGTAACAGGACAGAATATAGTTTACAGAAATTTTGACCTTGATCTACTTTCTATTCACCCTGCGGAGGCCACTTCATTCATTTCACGGAGGTATGGTACCAGCGGTTCTTTGCCAGGGCGGATCGTGAAACGGTTTCTGAATCGACTGATTCAGTCTGGTCCACTGCGGTATGTTGAGGAGCAAACACCATTTCAGCAAGACATCCGGATCAGGCAGGCAGGAAAGAATCTATATTTAAGCGGTTATTGGCAATCTGTTCAGTATTTCCAGGCGGTAGAAAACGAACTGAAAGCCGAATTACAGTTTGCAAAGCCTATTCCTTCGTTTGCAAACGGATTGGCTGAAGACATCCAGCAACAACAATCGGTTTGTGTTCATGTACGGCGGAGTGACTTTGTGACAAATTTGCGTCATAACATTATTCAGAGAGATTATTACCAGCAAGCCGAACAGATGATCCGACAGCGTGGGATAGCGCCAATCTTTTATGTGTTTTCCGACGATATAGATTGGTGCCGGGCCCATCTTCGGTTTGATGGTCCTACGGTTTATGTAGGCGACGAGTATGCAGGTGAACGGGCTGGAACCTATTTGCACCTGATGACACTCTGCCATCATTTTATCATACCCAACAGTACCTTTAGCTGGTGGGCTGCGTGGTTGAGCAAACATGCCGACAAAATGGTCATTGTTCCGAAGAATTGGGTGTATGACCGTGGTACTTTTATCAAGTCGGATGAACTGGTTTATCCCGGCTGGATTCAACTTTAAACAAAAAGAGGTAATTGTATGCCTGTGGTTACCGTTGGCTTACCGGTTTATAACGCTGCTCCCTACCTGGCCGATACCATTCAGTCGGTCTTGAACCAAACGTTCCAGGATTGGGAATTGCTTATTGTTGATGATGGGTCGACGGATAACTCGGTTGGTATTGCCCGTTCGTTTAGCGATTCCCGAATAAAACTCGTTGTGGATGGTAAAAACCGTAATCAGAGCGTCCGACTCAATCAGATTTGTCGGATGGCCAAAAGTCCGTATATCGCCCGCATGGATGCTGACGATATTATGACCATTGACCGGCTTCAGATGCAAATTGCTTTCATGGAAGAGAATAGAACGGTAGATTTAGTGAGTTCGTTTGTCTATTCAATTGACTTCAATAACCGATTGCAGGGTATCCGGGGATCAACGTCTATGCCTAAGACGTTGGGTGAGGCTGTCACAGGATTCCCTATCATCCATCCTGCGGTTCTCACCCGCCGTCGCTGGTCTTTGAAAAATCCCTACAATGAGCAAATTCCGCGAGTTCAGGATTATGAACTCTGGATGCGAACTTTTTTGACCAGTCAATTTGCCATCATTGATCGTCCCTTGCTGTTTTACCGGGAAATCGGTATACCCTATAAAAAGAAATACCTGAATTCCTCTGCGCAGATACGATCTATTCTTCGAAGACAATACCGCCATAAACTGGGTATACAAAAAATGACGCAAGTCTTGATCGCTACCAGATTAAAAGATGCATTGTATACCTTATTCAGTTTCTTTAAACAGGAAGACTGGTTGTTGATGAGACGAAATCGACCCTTACACATGCACGAACTGGACGATGCTCAAAAGATGCTGACCCAATCGATTCAACGCAATCTGACACACAGGCTATGAACCGGAATCATGCCCTTGTCCAAACGTCTAGTGTACCGGTTTCCTTAACTTTTTATCGGAGTGCAGTTTATTTTATTGAGTTAAATTGCTTGAGCATACATATATTTACTTCAAAAAGATGTTTAAAACCGGTATCGCCGACGAACGACTATAGAGAATGTATAAAACCGCCTATTACGAGAGCTCATTGAGCGATTACGCATTTTTAATAACTGGAGGAGCCGGTTTCATTGGATCAAATCTGGTTGAGTATCTGCTGAAGCATAATGCCGGAAAGGTCCGCGTATTCGATAATTTCAGTACAGGGTGTAAGAATAATCTGGAAGAGTTTAGAACTCATCCGGCTTTTGAGTTATTGGAAGGTGACATTGCCGATGCCGACGCCTGTCGGCTAGCCTGTGAAGGCATTACTCATATTTCGCATCAGGCTGCACTTGGCTCTGTCCCACGTTCCATTAATGACCCCATGCGCACGCATCAAGTCAATGTAACTGGGTTTTTGAATATGCTGATTGCAGCGAGAGACGCCGGAATTCGACGATTTGTTTATGCTTCATCAAGTTCTGTATATGGCGATAGCCCGGCACTTCCAAAAGCAGAACATCAAATCGGCTGGCCGCTTTCACCTTATGCAGTTACAAAAGCAGCTAATGAGCAATATGCGCGGGTATTTGGTAAGATTTATGAAATGGAAACCATTGGCCTGCGGTATTTTAACATATTTGGACCCCGGCAAAGTCCAAATGGCCCCTATGCCGCCGTAATTCCATTATTCATGCATGCCATCAAGGGCAATACTGCTCCTGTCATTCATGGCGATGGCGAACAGACCCGAGATTTTACTTTTGTAGAAAATGCAGTACAGGCAAATGTGCTTGCCATGTTGGTCAAAAATGCGATGACCTACAACGAAATTTTCAACGTCGCAGTCGGTGAACGGATTTCATTGAATCAGCTTTGGGATGAAATCTGTACCATCGGCCAGAAAAAATTGAGTCCATTGTATTTAGAACCACGCAAAGGCGATGTTCGAGATAGCCTTGCCGATTTATGTAAAAGTCGAAAAATACTTTCATATCAAACTGAAATCTCACTGAAAGAAGGACTGTTAAAAACTTATAATTGGTTTTTGAACGGGGTTGAATGAGGCATAAGAGGGTAACACTATAATTTGCCCGGAAGAAATGAGGTTGATATACTGTTCTCGTCGGTCTATGCCTATTCTATAGAAGCAATTATGCGTGCCTTGCTTTATGATTGTCTGGGTATTTTTTAAAAAGTAGACAGACGCTATCGTCTCGTTTAAAACTACTTCGTTTCTATGTGCGGCATATTTGGAACCGTTAACTGGCCCCATGATTCACCAGCGTACCTGAGGGGCAGCTTATTGCATCGGGGGCCGGACGAGCAACGGGATTGGCGACAGGATAATGTCTATCTGTTTCATGCCCGACTGGCAATTCAGGATTTGTCACCGGGTGGACGCCAGCCAATGACTTACGGTATTTACACCATCATTTTTAATGGAGAAATTTACAACCATAAACACTTACGTCAGCGGTATAACCTGAGCTGTCAGTCGTCATCGGATACTGAAACGCTGCTTCATCTCTTTGTACTATTAGGGTTGAAGATGCTGGATCAACTGGATGGAATGTTTGCGTTTGCGCTCTATGACACCCAGGCCCAAACGATATTGTTGGTTCGTGATCGGGCGGGTAAAAAACCGCTGTATGTTTATCAGCACAACAATCAATTGGCATTCAGCTCTGAATTGAACGCCCTGGCGGCTTATCTGCCCTTATCAGTTGACGACCAAGCGTTGGCCCGTTATCTGCGGGTCGGTTTTCTATATGGTCAACAGACGCCGTACTGCAATGTTATGGAATTACCAGCTGGTCACTATGCCGAGATTGACTGTAGAACGGGGACTTTGGCGATTTCGTCGTGGTGGGACATCACTACTTTTGCCCAACAGGTACGTCCTATTTTGGAGACAGAGGCCCTTGAACAGGTAGACACCTGTTTGCGAAAAGCAGTTAATCAGCGGATCGATAGCTCCGATTTGGAGGTAGGTGTATTCTTGAGTGGAGGAATTGACAGTGGATTAATCACCGCAATGGCAGCTCAATTCAAACCAGGCATTCGGTCGTTCACTGTATCGTTCGCCAATGGAGAGTACGATGAAGCTCCGTTGGCCCGGCTGGTTGCCGATCGCTACCAGACAAAGCATAAAGAAGTGCGACTATCATTCGAACGGCTTCAGGATGACATTGAACGGATTATTGCCGGATATGGTGAACCGTTCATGGATAGTTCGGCCATTCCAAGCTACTATGTTGCGCAGGCAGCCAGGAAACACCTGACGGTCATTCTAAACGGTGACGGTGCTGATGAACTCTTTGGCGGTTACCGGCGCTATGTGCCAGCCGCTCGATTTGACTTTAACAATTTCCCCAGCGTCGTGCAGCGGAGTGCCGATGTGCTCTACAGATCGTTGCCTTATCCAACTAACAAAAAAAGCCGGTATAATTTTGCGTTTCGGATGCTGGATATGGCTCGAAAATCAGGTCTTGAACGTTATTTGTCAGCTACGACCGATGTTTTTGAAAACTATACAGAAGCGTTTTACCAACCTGTGCCACTGGCTGATCTGGCCGGAGCACTAGATCGACTACGAATGTCAGGACTGAGTTCATTGCAGCAAATGCAAGTTGCAGATTTTCAGACTATTTTGCCCGGCAATTTATTGGTAAAAATGGATATCGCCACAATGGCACACTCGCTCGAAGGTCGAAGTCCTTTTCTGGCTAAAGATTTATTAGAGTTAGCACCCACCTTGCCGGATTCATTAAAGATTCACGGTACCACAACAAAGTATCTACTGCGTCAACTGGCCAAAAAATATTTGCCTCAAAAATTGATTGACCAACCAAAAAGAGGATTTGAAGTCCCACTTAAACAATGGATGGATAAACAATTAAAAACGGTGGTCTGTGACTATCTGGCGGAACCACAATTGGCACAGCGGTATATCCGAAGGGAATTTATCAGTAAACTGATCAACCAGCCAGATAAATTTCCGGCTGAAAAACGGGCTAAAATGCTGTATTCTCTGTTTGCAATGGAAGTATGGTATCGAAAAGCCGTGAGAAATGACTAAGCTGATGCGGATGACAACCGTCCCGGTTTCACTTCAGAGTCTACTCCGGGGACAGATGCGGTACATGAAATTGCAAGGGTTTACCGTCTGGATGAGCAGCGCCGATGGCACAATGCTGCGGGAACTTGAGCAACAGGAAGGTTGCCCACACTACATTGTGCCGATGACACGAAAATTGACTCCCCTACAGGACCTGAAAGCGTTGTGGGTGGCATACCGACTCCTTCGGCGGCTGCGTCCGGACATTATTCACACGCACACCCCTAAAGCCGGTTTGATCGGAATGTTGGCTGGCTGGTTCGCGGGAATTCCCATCCGGCTTCATACCGTTGCCGGTTTGCCTCTCATGGAACGCGAAGGATTTTTAAAACAGGTATTGATCAGGATAGAACAACTCACGTATGCTTGTTCAACAGGCATCTATCCCAATTCGATTGCGTTACGAAACTACATAGAAAAGGTTCTCTATGCTAATCCTCAAAAACTAAAAGTAATCGGACACGGGAGCAGCAACGGTATCGACAGCCGACATTTTCACCGAACGGTTGAGATGAGTGTGCAAGGTCAAGCGGTGCGGAATCAATGGAATATACAGTTAAAAACGTTTGTCTGGATCTACATAGGGCGCATTGTTAGGCAAAAAGGAGTTGACGAGCTGATACAGGCCTACGTGCGGTTAGCAAATACCTGTCCGGACATCCGGTTGGTGTTGGTCGGGCCATTTGAGTCGGATCTGGACCCGATTTCGCCCGATTCGGAACAACTCCTGAAAAACCGCGGGGATATCATCATAACCGGTTTTCAGGCGGACGTACGTCCTTATTTGGCTATGGCCGATGCGCTGGTTTTTCCGAGTTACCGGGAAGGGTTTCCGAATGTCCCAATGCAGGCCGCCTGTATGGAATTACCCATGATTGTAACGGATATCAACGGATGCAACGAGATCGTGACCCGGGAGGTGAATGGACTGATTGTTCCACCCAAGGATGAAGAGTCTCTTTATCTGGCCATGAAGCGGTTGTATGAAGATACCGACCTGCGTCAGAAATTCAGCCGGAAGTCGCGCGAATTGATGGTCGAACGGTTTGACCAGCAATGGATATGGCAACAATGGCTGATCGAATACAAGCGATTGATGGTCGAAAAACGTCTTATCTAGCTATGAAAAAACTGCTTTTGCAACAACCTCACCAAGTCAGGGGCATCCGCTGAACCGTGAGGTGTGGCTGGCCGGTTCCCGGTGAACGGCTATTCGTACGGAAACGACATTTGAATAGAAAAAAATAAAGGCTTACTACTCACAACGCACTGAAAATGTATCAGAAAGCCGGGAAACGTCTCATTGATATCAGCGTATCAGCGATCGCTCTGCTGGCCCTGCTGCCTGCGCTGTGTTTGCTGTTACCTGCACTGACACTGGCTAATGGTGGAAATCCATTTTTTATTCAGGCCCGGCCGGGCCGAAATGAGCGAATTTTTTGGTTGGTTAAATTCAAAACGATGAACGACAGGCGTGCTCCGGATGGTCGCTTGTTGCCCGATGCTGACCGCCTGACGCCGATTGGCCGATTGGTTCGAAAAACATCCCTGGATGAATTGCCACAGCTCTGGAATGTTCTGAAGGGTGAAATGAGCCTGATAGGACCCCGCCCGTTGCTGGTCGAATACCTGCCTCTGTATACCGATCATCAGCGCAGGCGGCATACCGTTCGGCCCGGTATAACGGGTTGGGCGCAGGTGAATGGCCGAAACACCCTATCGTGGGAAAAGAAATTTGAATACGATGTATGGTATGTGAGCAATCGGTCATTCGGACTGGATTGTAAAATCATGGCAATGACTATTCAGAAAGTGTTACAGTCAGACGGTATTTCGTCGGCTTCGTCAGTTACCATGGAAGAATTTAAAGGTACAAGGTAGCATGTTATTGTATGGAGCCAGTGGCCATGCCAAGGTAATCATCAGTTGTTTGCAGGTCAACAAAATAGGTGTTGAAGCCATTTTTGACGATGATGTCCGCAAAAAAGAAATGTCGAATATTCCAGTGATCGGTCCTTACCAGGCCGATTATAAGACAAACGACCCGTTGATAATAGCCATTGGTGATAACACCATTCGATGCAGGCTGGCTCAACGAATTAGTCATTCGTATGGAATCACCGTTCATCCGTCAGCACAAATTGATCCGGGTGTAAGACTGGGAGCCGGTTGTGTTGTGCTGCATGGATCTATCCTACAAGCGGATAGCCTAATCGGTGATCACGTGATTATCAATACCGGCGCATCCGTCGATCACGATTGTACGGTGGGTAATTTCGTTCATATCGCTCCGGGTGCAATTTTATGCGGGGGCATTCGGGTTGATGTCGGTGCCTTTATCGGGGCTGGCGCAGTGATCTGTCCCAATCTGTCCATTGGTAAATGGGCCGTTGTCGGGGCAGGCTCTGTTGTTACCCGCCCGGTTCCTGATTATGCAGTTGTTGTTGGCAATCCAGCCCAGGTTATTAAAAATAACAAACTTCTATGATCCCAGAAATCTATCTTTCATCTCCCCACCTCGGTGACCTCGAACTGCAGTATGTTCAGGAAGCTTTTGCCGCTAACTGGATCGCACCCGTTGGCCCACACATCGATGCGTTCGAGCGGGAGCTGTGCATCGAAACCGGAGCCGCCCATGCTGCCGCGTTGTCGTCCGGAACATCAGCTTTGCATTTGTCGCTGGTATTGTTGGGGGTGGGTCCCGGCGATGAAGTGATCTGCCAGTCGTTTACCTTTGCGGCCAGTGCGAATCCGATTGTCTATCAGGGAGCGACCCCCGTGTTCATTGATAGCGAAGCCGATACCTGGAACATGTGCCCGGATGCACTCGAAATGGCGCTGAAAGACCGCCTGGCGCGGGGAAAACGCCCCAAAGCCGTCATCGCGGTTCACCTGTACGGTATGCCGGCCAAACTCGATGCGCTGCTCAAAATATGCCATCACTATGAAGTACCGTTGGTTGAAGATGCGGCTGAATCGTTTGGTTCAACATACAAAAATAAGCCTTGTGGTAGCTTTGGAAAGCTAGCGGTTTTGTCATTTAACGGGAATAAAATCATTACGACATCGGGGGGAGGAGCGTTGCTGTCCGATGATGAGGCTCTGATTAAAAGGGCACGGTTTCTGGCTACGCAAGCACGTGATCCGGCCCCTTACTACCAGCATTCGTCCATTGGCTACAACTACCGAATCAGCAACGTCTGTGCCGGAATCGGGCGGGGGCAACTGAGGATTCTGGCTGACCGGGTAGCGCAGCGACGCGCCAACTACGCGTATTATTTCGAGCATTTAAGCAAACTGCCAGGCTTTGCTTTCCAGCCCGAACCCGACCCCTGTTTTTCAAACCGCTGGTTAACCTGCATCACGCTTGATCCGGATCTGTCAGGGGGGATTACCTTTGAGGATATTCGACTGGCATTGGCCGAAAGGCGGATTGAAGCGCGGCCTTTGTGGAAACCAATGCACCAGCAACCCGTTTTTGCCGGGTTGCCCTTTTACGGATCCGGTGTATCTGATCGACTCTTTAAGACTGGTTTATGTTTGCCGTCCGGTTCTAATTTGACCCGTGAACAAATCACCAAGGTGGTATCATGCATAGAAGAAACCGTAGAGGTAGCTTATCTGGCGGATGGTAAGAACTAGATCAGAAAAACCATGTACAGGATTCTGTTAGTAGACGATCATTCCATCGTGCGTTCGGGAATTCGTCTCCTTTTGAAGGAACAGTACGGCGCAATTGAGGTCGACGAGGCCAAAAACGGTAGTGCGGCTTTCGGGAAAATCATGGACAATACCTATCACCTAATGGTGACAGACATCAACATGCCCAACACCGATACGTTCAGCCTGCTTCAGAACATCCGAAGCACGGCACCGGATTTGCCGATCATGATTTTCACGATCATGACTGAATACGCTTTTGCCAAACGGTATCTGCAACTGGGCGTGAAGGGATACGTCAGCAAACAGGCCGAAGACCAGGAGATTCTGAAAGCGGTTCACCGCATTTTATTCGGCAAACTTTATGTCTGTTCCGAACTGATGGATCAGATGGTGGAGGACAGCCACTTTAACCAGGAATTGGACCCGTTTGGGCGGTTATCAAACCGGGAACTCGAAATTGCCTATCACCTGGTGAGGGGGAAATCCGTGAGCCACATTGCCGATACGCTGAATATTCACACCTCGACCGTTGGCACGCACAAAGCCCGGATTTTTGATAAACTCAAAGTAGATAATGTGGTCGTTATGAAGGATCTGGCCATGCATTACCGGCTGATCTGACGCCGTTTGGGTCGACCTGACGGGTAAAATAAAAGCCGCAAACGAAATCTGTTGCGGCTTTTTTGGGTTCAACAAGTTCGTGCGATTATAGCGCGTTTCCGCCTTTCACGCCCTTGCCAATCGCCAGTAATTCCTCCGGGGAAATATACCCCAGTACTTTCTTGACAACTTTGCCATCACCGTCGATGAAAAACAGCGTCGGATAACCGTCCAGCGGGTATTGCAGGGCTAAATCCGGGCCTTCGCCTTTCTCCATATCAACTTTTACATTGATAAATTCTTTGTTGAAAAAGTCGCCGACAGTTGGCTGCGTAAAGACATTTTTTTGCAGCATTTTGCAGGGACCGCACCAACTGGTGTAGGCATCCAGAAAAACCAGTTTATTTTCGGCTTTGGCCTTGGCCAGGTGCGTTTTCCAGGCGGCATCCGTAAATTGAATACCCGGTTCTGCACTGGCCGTAGCCTCCGCTGGAGGGGTTTCGGCTGTAGTCGCAGCCGCGTTTTCGCTAACGGCCGGTTTTTCTCCTTCCGATTTCGAGCTGGTGGTGTTGCAGGCATTCAAAACCAGGGCCAGAGCAACAAGGACGGATAGCAGACTTGTATTTTTCATAATTCGGTATGCGGTTCGTTCAGATGAAAGAATAACGACGAATGGATTTCAATTGGTTTCCCAATTCCCGGAAATGCTCCCATTCGTAGTACAATTTTAAGCAAAAATATCGATTATAAGTCGTTGTGATTGATGCAATATGGGGATAGAATAGTACTCTTCTCAATTCTTTACGAACTTTGCGGCTGGAAGACGGTTTTTAAACTTGTTCTCTGAACCATTATGGAAGTAAAACAGGCTGAATTTATAATTAGTAATTCCGATCCGACCCGCTGCCCGAAACCCGACAAACCGGAATACGCTTTCATCGGTCGCTCGAACGTCGGAAAGTCGTCGCTCATCAACATGCTGACCACCCGGCACAAGCTGGCTAAAACCTCGCAGACGCCCGGAAAAACGCAATTGATCAACCATTTTCTCATCAATACGGATTGGTATCTGGTCGATTTGCCGGGCTACGGTTTTGCGAAAGCACCCCAGCGGGAGCGGGAAAAGTGGGAGAAAATGATCGATGCCTACCTGACCGAACGCCCGAATCTGATCTGTACTTTCGTGCTGGTCGATGGCCGCATTGACCCGCAGCGGATCGATCTGGAGTTTATGGCGAAAATGGGCGAACGCGGACTACCCTTCGTAATTATTTTCACGAAAAACGAAAAAAGCAGCACGAACGCCATTTCTCAGATGGTAAAAAAATACAGTCAGACCTTAAAACAAACGTGGGACGAACTGCCGCCGATGTTCGTCTCATCAGCCGTCAGTAGCCGGGGTAAAGAGGAAATTTTGGACTATATCGACCAACTGAATAAAGAATTTTATGAGGAGATGAAGGCAAAGAAATGACAATAAATGGGATCAACACCCCAGGCGTATCGAAGGGGATTAAAATCGCCTAAATCCACTCTGTTGCTGTTATGTGCAGGCGATTAGCCCTATCTTTGCCCCTCAGTTTTTCATAAAATTGGCAATAACCAAATCAAATCGACCGTTACCCATTAAACAAGCAGCATGGAAGCGCTGAAAGAAATTGCAAATATTGCCGGCAAAAGCGGCTTATACCGAATCATGAAACCCAGCCGGACTGGCGTGATTGTGGAGTCGCTCGACGAAAAGAAAGAAAAAACCATGATCGGGCCAACGGCGCGCGTGTCGGTGCTGAAAGACATCTCGATTTATACCGACGACGAGGAACAATCGAAGCCCCTGGCGGATGTGTTTCTGGCCATCTATGAAAAATACGAAGACACCCTGCCGATTACGCCAAAATCAGCATCGAATGCCGAACTGGCCGAATTCATCGGTGAAGTGGTGCCGGAATACGACCGTGATCGGGTGCATATGTCGGACGTCAAGAAAATGATTGGCTGGTATACCATTCTGCGGAAAAACCTGCCGGAAGCCTTTGAGAAAAAAGCGGAAGAAACGACGGAAGTTGCAGCAACCACCGAAGAAACTCCGGGCGAAATGCCATCTGCAACCGCCGAAACGGAAGAGCAAAAAGCATAACGAATTTCCATTTTCAGTAATTGAAAAAGCAGGAACGGGCCATTGGCTTTCCTGCTTTTTTTTGTTTCGGAGAGGAAAGAGCTGAGAATAAAGACAAGAGACAGTTAGCATGTAAACGGTCTTTGCTCTCTTGTCTCTCCTCTTTATTCTCACAGAAACAACCGCCTTATCGTTTCTTCCGAAAAACCGGCACTGGAGGTCATGCCTTTGCCGCCAATCCCGGTGATGATGTGAATGTTTTCCAGATCGGCTTCGAAAATTTCCTGTGTGGTCTGGGCGTAAAAACCGGCCCAGGTCCGTTGAATCCGATCCACCGGGAAGTTGACAATGCGGCTGGCTTCCTCCAGAATCAATTGATTGACATAGTCTTTGGTGTCGAACCCCAGGTCGTCGGTCTGGAGCGCCGTTGCGTATTCGTGCGAATCCCCGATGATGATGGAACCGTCGAGCGCCTGTTTGAACAAGACGTGAATGCCCCATTTTTTTAGCTCGTCCAGGTGTTCCGGCGTCTTGAGACTGGCGTACGACGGACAATCGGCAAACGACTCATACCGCCGGATGGTCAGACCCGTCAGAATGTTTCCGGGGAGGGCAATTTCCGGCATCGGAACCGTCTGCATCATCTGAAGTTTGCTTACCACCAGCCCACTTTCGGCAAACAGGTCGGGGTACAACAACCGAAATTCGCTGCCGTTGCAGATCAAAACCTTCTCAGCCTGAAACCGTTCACCATTCGCCAGTTGAACCGTTGCCCCGCTGCCCGTCGATTCGCAGCCAACCACGGCGGCATTGTTGCGATACGTTACGTTGGCGTATTTCGTCGTCACGTAATCGATGAGCTTGTAGATCATCAGATCCGGCTCGACGCTGACTTCTTCCGGAAAAACCACGGCCCCTTTGACATATTCGGGCCGCAAAACCGGGTATTTTACCAACGTCTGGGCCTGCGACCACAATTCGCAGGGGTAGCCGTCGGCCCGGCGCTGGTCGTATAATTCGTTGGCCAGTTGCCACTCGTCGGCATCCGACGCCACGTAAACCGAGCCGTTTTTCCGGACCGAAATGTCGTGTTCCTGCTGAATTTCGTGGTAGAGTTCCAGACTGCGACGCCCGTAATGATACCAGCGCCCACTCAAACCCGACGGAACGACCTGCCCAAAATTCCGAACGGTGGCACTGACGGGGCGGTTGTCTTTTTCAAGAACCAGAACCCGCTTGCCGGCACGGGCGGCATGGAGCGCATGAAACGTCCCCAGAATACCGGAGCCGATGATGATGAAATCGAAAGAAGCCAAGAGAAAAAGGGATTACGAATTACAAACTAAGACCGTTGGCCCGTTTTTGAAAGGACGTGGCTGAGAGCAGGGTCGGCAAATCACCGAGCGATCCCAGTAACTGGTCGTGAGGGTAGGCTTCGAGCTGGGCGCGGGTGTGGGTGCCGTTGACGACCCCCAGATTGAAGGCAACCCCGGCGGCTCTTCCCGATTGCAGATCCGAAGGCGTATCGCCAACGTTGACGACCGACTTTGGGTCAGAAACGCCCAGTAACCGCATCGCTTTCTGAATCATTAGCGGCTGTGGACGACCGTGTTCCACCTCATCGCTGGCAATCGATGCCTGAATAACGGTTTGACTATTGCCCACATACTGCTCGTCCAGACCGGTCAGCCAGCCTAATTTTTCCAGAATAATATCAGTCACCTTGCGGTAAAAACCGGTGGTCAGCGCAATGCGGATGCCATGTTTACGCAGGAAATCGAAGGTTTCGAGACAGCCTTCCGTTGGCACAATGGGTTGGGTTCGGTAATGATTTTCCAGGATTTCGGTAAAAAGCTGGTAGGAATGATCCACTTTAGCCGTCAGTTCCGAGGGCGTAGGCTGGCCCAACTGCTCTTTCCAGAGGGTTTCAAAAACAAACCGCTTGGAAAGGCCCTGCATGGCCAGAATGCGTTCGTCGCTGACGATCAGACCGGTCTGGGAAGCCGCCCGGGCGAAACAGTGCTCCACCTCGTGCTGGTCCCGAACCGTCGTGCCAGCCATATCAAATACCACCAATTGAAATGCTTTCATTTTTCAAAAACGGATAAAATACCAATCGCCAAACATACAAAAGACCCGCCTATAAACGGTTATCGGTGTATTAAATTCCTGGATTTCTTGGCCTTATCCGGGCTTGTTAGTAGATTCCATTTTGGATTCCCCGGGATTTCGTATACCCGGTTTTCGTACAACTCTTTTCGGAATTGTTACCACTATGGCCTACCGCTGTACCGTTCGGAACTTTACCTATCACTTCGACGACCTGAAAACGTTGCTGGCCAAAGCGACCCCGCTCCGGTCGGGCGACCAACTGGCGGGCGTGGCGGCCCAAACTGCCGAGGAGCGGGTGGCGGCCCAGATGGCCCTGGCCGATCTGCCGCTGACGACGTTCCTGAACGAAGCCGTGATTCCGTACGAAACCGATGAAATTACCCGGCTGATTCTGGACACGCACGATGCCGATGCGTTTGCCCCGATCAAAAGCCTGACGGTGGGCGAGCTGCGGAACTACCTGCTGTCGGACGAGGTCGATGCGCAAACGCTGACCAAGCTTCAACCGGGCCTGACGCCGGAAATGGTGGCGGCTGTGAGTAAGCTGATGCGGAATCAGGATTTGATTACGGTTTCGGCGAAGTGCGAAGTCATTACCCGGTTTCGGGACACCATCGGATTGAAAGGGCGGTTTTCGACCCGGCTGCAACCCAACCACCCGACCGACGATTTCCGGGGCGTTGCGGCCAGTATCGTAGACGGTTTGTTCTACGGCAGCGGAGACGCGGTGATTGGCATCAATCCGGCCACCGATCACGTTCGGACGGTGGTTCGGCTGGTCGATATGATGGACCAGATCCGGCAGCGGTTAGAAATTCCGACGCAAACGTGTGTGCTGAGCCATATTACCACCACGCTTCAGGCTATCGAACAGGGCGCGCCGGTGGATCTGATGTTTCAGTCTATTGGCGGAACGGAAGCCGTTAACAGTTCCTTCGGGATCAATACCGCCCTGCTCCGGGAAGGGTTTGAAGCTACCCGCGCCCTGAAACGCGGTACCGTGGGTCAGAACGTCATGTATTTTGAAACGGGGCAGGGGAGTGCGCTGTCGGCCAATGCCCACCATGGCGTCGATCAGCAGACCTGCGAGGTTCGGGCGTATGCCGTGGCCCGGCTTTTTGAACCTTTGCTGGTCAATACCGTAGTCGGTTTTATCGGACCGGAGTATCTATACAATGGGAAACAGATTATTCGGGCCGGTCTGGAAGACCATTGCTGCGGAAAACTGCTGGGGTTGCCGATGGGCGTCGACATTTGTTATACGAACCACGCCGAGGCCGATCAGGACGATATGGACACCCTGCTAACCCTGCTCG
The DNA here is from genome assembly GCF_051857545.1 of Larkinella fluvii. Lineage (NCBI taxonomy): Bacteria > Pseudomonadati > Bacteroidota > Cytophagia > Cytophagales > Spirosomataceae > Larkinella > Larkinella fluvii. The sequence continues at coordinate 28,857 of NZ_JBPZHB010000021.1, forward strand.
GAACCGCGGGCGTTAACTTTATCATGGGCATTCCCGGTGCCGATGACGTGATGCTGCATTACCAGAGTACGTCGTTTCACGATGCGCTGTATCTGCGGGATTTGTGCCGCCTGCGTCCCGCGCCGGAATTTGAAGCCTGGCTTTTGCGCATGGAATTGATGAACGCCGACGGAAAGTTGATGCCGGTTAAAAATACCCACCGTTTACTGCAAGCTGCCGGTTTATGAGCCATCTGCCCGACCAACCCGATCCGTGGGCGTTTCTGCAAAGCCACACCTCCGCCCGCATCGCCCGTGGACGTACGGGCCACAGCCTGCCCACGCGCGCCCTGCTGGATTTTCAGCTCGACCACGCCCGCGCCCGGGATGCGGTGTATTCAGAACTGGAGCGGGATGCCTTGCTGGCTCAATTGCAAACCGTTCAACTGCCGGTTTTGCCGCTTCATAGCCGGGCGGCTGACCGTCAACAATACCTGCAACGCCCGGATTTGGGTCGGAAACTGAATGAGCAGAGCCTTTTACACCTGTCAGGTCTTGAAGACCTGACAGGTGTCGATCTCAGTATTGTAATCGTCGATGGCTTATCCGCCACGGCGATCAATCGGCACGCAGGAGCGGTCGTTTCGCGATTAGCGGAAGAAGTTCGGGCGTTAGGCTGGTCACTGGCGCCTTTGTGTCTGGTGGAACAGGGGCGGGTGGCGATTGGCGACGAAATTGCCCATGCGCTCAAAGCCGAAACCGTTGTGGTGCTGATTGGCGAACGGCCTGGCCTGACCTCGCCCGACAGCATGGGAGCCTACCTGACGTTCCATCCGCAACCCGGTTTAACCGACGAATCGCGCAATTGCATCTCCAACATCCGGCCCGAGGGCTTTCCGTACGAAGCCGCCGTACAAAAGTTGCTTTACCTGCTCACCGAAATGAAAACCCGGCGGTTGTCGGGGGTACTGTTGAAAGACGAATTTGACGACAATTTGTTGACGTCTTAGCGAAGGGGCTGCAATGTGGCTTTCATGCGGGTCGTCAGAAACACTTTTTTGCCTGAAATCCGCTCCAGCATCGGTTTGAGAATTTTGTCGGCGTTCTGCCGGGTTTGTTCCAGAATACCGCTGTTCAGTGCCGACTGCCGGATTTGGGTTTCGGCCCGCTGGTAGGCTTCGTTGACCAACTGGGCTTCCTCAAAAAACGCGTATTCCGTATTGAAAACCCGCGAGCGGTTATGGTTGATCTTGTAGGAACAGATTTCCGGGTCGGGTAGATGAACGATCAAACTGTCGCCCTGAGCGGTAATATCGTCGGCGGTTATTTTGGTCAGATCCAGGCAACCGACCGCTTCGCCTTCCACAATCAGCACGGCTTTCGGGTTGGGCAGCCACTCCCGGACAAACTGGTGTTCGACAATGTCTTTGAAGCGGTATTGAACCAGTTCGAGTTTTCCTAACTCAGTCACTTCCTGCAAAACCACCGTCTGAACGGTAGCTTCTTTCTTCGTCAACCCGCTGAAAACCGACCAGCCCCGCAGTTGTTCCCACAGCACCACCAGGCCAACGACCAGCAGGACGATCAGAAACAGGCGGAGAATCGTATTGATAAAGCGGGACATAGTTGGTCGGTTTATGGTTTTCAGTTTACGACGGCCCGGCGTAAACTGAAAACCGTAAACCGAATACTGTGAACGAAAAATCCCAAACCAATTGCTTCGTTTGGGATCTTAAGGAACGCTCATCATAGGTTAGTGAAAATTCTGGGATGCATCGGCGGGTTGTTTTTCCAGATCGAACAAATCCGTTAACACATCGATCAAGGTATCGGCTTCGCCCCGTTTGCAGGCGGCTTTGAGTTGCAATACCGGTGACTTCATGATTTTTTGCATGATGCTGCGCGTAATCTTATCCACTTTTTCGGATTCCTCGGCAGTCATGTTTTTCAAATGGCGGGCAATTTCTTCTTTTCGAATCTGCTCCAGCGCATTTTTGAATTTATTGATCGTGGGTGAAACGACCATTTCCCGCGACCAGTCGTTGAAATCGGCAATTGACTGATCGATGATGGCTTCAACCTGCGGAATCGACGCCATCCGGCGGCTCAGGGCTTCGTCGGCCCGGTTGCGGATGTGGTCGATGTTATACAAAAGCACGCCCGGAATCTGCTCGATGTTGGTATCGATGCTCCGGGGAACTGATAAATCAATGAAGTATTTGAACGTCAGCGAGTTTAAGCCGGCCAGCAAATCGGTGGTGATGAGCGGTTTTTCAACCAGAACCGACGCAATGATCACGTCCGCTTTGGCAATTTCCTCCGTCAGATTGGCCATATCGGCCACCCGGAACGCGTGTTTCTCCGCCAGGGCATCGGCTTTGGAACGGGTGCGGTTGCAGAGTGTAATGCGGTTTAATTTGCGGGCGGCCAGGTTTTCGCAGATGTCCGCGCCAATTTCACCCAGACCAACTACCAACACCGAGGGCGTAGCCGGGCCGTGCCCTGCCGGGCAGCCGGTGGTTCCCACCAGTTCTTCAATCAATTCAACGGCGGCATACGAAACCGAAGCGGCTCCGTCGCGGAAACTGGTTTCCTGCGCTACCCGTTTGTTGGTAAAGAAGATGGTGTGCATCAGCCGGTGCAGGAAAGGACCCGCCATATCGAGGTCGGCCGACCATTGATAGGCTTGCTTGACCTGATTCGGAATTTGCATGTCGCCCACGACCTGCGAGTGCAAGCCGGTGCAGACTTCGAACAAATGCCGAACGGATTCGGCCTGCGTATCAAAAAAATGAAAATAGGGAAGGTAATCTTCCGTCGAGGTTATTCCTTTTTCGGTGAGTAGCAACCGGGCAATTTCCCGGTTCAGATTTTGCGGGGAAGTGTAATAAACCTCCGTGCGGTTGCAGGTAGAAATAACCAGCGATTCCGAGGCTCCAAAAAACTCCCGAAGCTTGATCAGAAATTGCTTGGACTCGTCTTCATTTAATGCAATTAGCTCCCGGACAGCCAGGGGGGCGGTTTTATGTGAAAGGCTAATTGATTGAAAGAAATCGTGCATTGCTACTTTTCAAAATATGCTCAAAATTACGATACAATTCTCTTACAGAAAACACTGTTGGTACAGATTCAGTTTACTAGTTACTTATTTAGAACCTCTATAAACTATTGCAAAGTTCTCTTCTTTATATCCTATTTGCAATATTATTCCGGTGAGACGGGCAATAAGGACATTGAATTGCTGAAAATGAGCGTTATGACGTAAGTCTGTTGCGAAGTTACCACCTGAAGCGGTTGTGATTTGATGATGAGAATCAGCCCATAAAATGATAATTTTCACCCGATACGCCGAAAACCGGCGTCAGGTTGCTTCAAACCGAAATCTATGTTGAAGTCACTGGATATTTATGGTCAGCGAAACACGCTGAAGATTGTCGTTGCCCTGAATCTGCTTTTAGTCGGTACAGCTTCCCTGCTCTATACCAACCGACTGGTGGAACGGCTGGAAGAACGGGAGGAGAATTACGTTAGGCTGTATGCCAAAGCCCTGGTCAAGGCTTATGATGAGAATTCGAACGAGGATATGACGTTCATTACCCAGGAGATTATTTTTGTTAACGAAAAAAACCAGGTCCCGACGATTTATGTAGATGAGAACGATAAAATTATCGTTCACAATTTTACTTTTCTTCCGGGCACTCCCGACGATGAAATCGAACTGGAATTGGAAGAAAATCTGGCGGAAATGAAAGAAGAGCATCGACCCATTGTGGTTGAGATGGGCAACAAGAAACGCGGCTACATTTATTACCACAATTCCTCTCTACTGACCCAACTCCGGTTTTTTCCGTACGTTCAGCTTGCGGTGATGATCGCCCTTGGTTTTCTGGCTTATCTGGCGTTCAGTTCGGCCCGGAGGGCGGAGCAAAACCGCGTCTGGGTGGGTTTGGCGAAGGAAACCGCTCACCAGTTGGGTACCCCGCTGTCGTCGCTGATGGCCTGGGTCGAATACTTTCGCACCGATCCCGCAATGGATCAGTCGATTGCCGATGAAATTGAGAAAGATGTCAACCGGCTGGAGACGATTGCGACCCGGTTTTCCAGCATTGGCTCCATTCCGACGCTGAAGCGGGAGGATCTGTACGAAACCGTCCACCAATTTATTTCCTACCTCGAAAAGCGGATTTCAACGAAGGTCAAAATGCACGTTGAAAACTATCTGGTCGATGGCCGGGAGGTGAAAATCAACAAGTTGCTGTTTGAGTGGGTCATTGAAAACATCTGTAAGAATGCCGTTGATGCGATGGGCGGGATCGGTAGTCTGACGATCCGGTTGTTGCCGCTGCCCCGCAACGAAATTGCCATCGACATCACCGATACGGGAAAAGGAATCAGTAAAGCGAATATGCAAAAAGTGTTTAATCCCGGTTACAGCACCAAAAAACGGGGGTGGGGCCTGGGTCTGACGCTGGCGAAACGGATTATTGAAGAATACCACAACGGCAGGCTGTATGTCAAAAACTCCGAGGTGGGCAAGGGAACCACCTTCCGGATTTTGCTGCGGGAAACCGTGGTGGGCGAAGAACCGGCCCTGGAGAGCCACAAAACGATTCGCAGTGCGTAGAACCGGTTGTTACGCACTGCGAATCGTATAGTTTTAATTCAGGGGAACAGAAATGGTATCGGTTTCCACGACGTTACTAACGCGCAACTGGCGGTCCCGAATGCGGATGGCAAATTTGACCGGCGTCATGCGGGTATTGCGCGACCGCAGAAAGCTTTGGGAGAAATCCAGTTTGCCCTCCAGCGGACTGTTCTTGTTGTCGGGTTTCAAACGGGGAAAAAACAGTTTGTTGAGAACCGGTAGATCGACGTATTCGAACTTGCCATTGACAAACCGGTAGGTTTTTAGTTCATAATTTCCCCATTCCAGATAGTTCAGAGAATCTTTGGTTCGCTCATCCACGGATAGTCCCAGATCACCGTCACCGTCCTGAAACTGAACCGTAATCACCAGTGAATCTTTGGGAATTTGGGAAAAATCGTCGAAGGCCGGATACGATGTAACCGACGGGGAGCTTATTTTAGGCGTGTTGTCAAAATCAGGGGGCTCCAGACAGCCAATCAAAAGGGCTGAAAATCCTAAAAAAAACAGGCCTTGCCGAATAAATCGCGTAGACATCGTGTTAATAAACTAATCGTTACCAGATTTGTATTTATCAGGCTTACCTTTCATGAATAAGCCCCTTTCTACCATTACTTTGTCGCCTTCAAGCATTCGTCAGGAACTCCGAAACCGCATCATCCGGCTTGCTGCAACCGACCGTTCCGGGTTCGATTCGCTCGCACTGGCGGTTTTTCGCTATCAGGCTGTTTTCAATCCCATTTACAGTTTGTATCTGAAGCACCTGAACGTTCAGCCTGAAAAGATACGAACCATCGCTCAAATTCCGTTTCTCCCCATCGGTTTTTTCAAACAGCACCCGGTTCTGACGCGCTTGTCTGACGCAGCAAAACCGTCTTTGGAAGACTTGCTAGCCTTTGAAAGCAGCGGTACGACGGGAGTGGTGACCAGTCGCCATTTTGTTGCTGATCCGGCGTTGTACGATACCATCAGCCAGCAAATCTTTGAAAACCGCTACGGGCCGCTCGATCGCTTCCACATTCTGGCCCTGTTACCTTCTTATCTTGAACGAAATAACTCGTCGTTAGTGTATATGGTTCAGCGGTTTATTCAGAAATCAGACTCGGCATTTTCGGGTTTTTTTCTGCACAATACCGCCGATCTGACCGCTACATTGCAGGAACTGGCCGCCCATCCGGAGCCGGATCGCAACATCCTGCTCATTGGTGTTACGTTTGCCCTACTCGACTGGGCCGAATCTGATACGGATTTTTCGTTTCTGAAGTCCCTGCCCCAGTTGGTAGTCATGGAAACCGGTGGGATGAAAGGCCGGCGGCAGGAGTTGCTCCGCGAAGAAGTCCACGATCTGCTGACGGCCCGGCTGGGCATATCGACGGTTCATTCGGAATACGGAATGACTGAATTACTGTCGCAGGCCTATTCGGCCGGGGACGGGGTTTTTCAAATGTCATCCACCCTCCGCGTTCTGCTTCGGGATGTGAACGACCCGTTTTCCATTCAGCTTTTGCCAGACGATCAATCAGCCTCCGCAACACGCCTGACGGGAGGAATCAACGTAATCGACCTGGCTAATCTGGATTCCTGTAGTTTTATTGAAACCCAGGATTTGGGTCAGTATGAAAAAGGCGTGTCCGATGGCTTTCGGGTCATCGGCCGGTTTGATAATTCGGATATTCGGGGCTGTAATTTGATGGTGATTTGATCCGCTTCAGGCGTACATTTCGACATCATTCCGGCTGATTTCGTCACCACACAGAATGACCAGCCGTTCGACTACATTGCGTAATTCCCGGACATTTCCGGTCCAGGACAGGGACTGAAGATAGGCCATGGCATCCGGTGTGATTTCCTTGGCTTGCGCGCCGTACTCTTCCGCGATGTCGTGCAGAAACTTATCGGCCAGCAGCGGAATGTCTTCCCGCCGGTCGGCCAGCGGAGGAACGTGGATGCGAATGACGCTCAGCCGGTGGAAAAGGTCTTCGCGGAACATGCCTTCCTGAATCTCTTTGCGGAGGTCTTTGTTGGTGGCCGCAATCACGCGGACATTGATTTTGATTTCTTTATCCCCACCCACACGGGTAATTTTACTTTCCTGCAGAGCCCGCAGCACTTTGGCCTGAGCGGAGAGGCTCATATCCCCGATTTCGTCCAGAAACAGCGTGCCACCGTCGGCCTGCTCAAATTTGCCGGTACGCCGGGCCGAGGCACCGGTAAAGGCTCCCTTTTCGTGGCCAAACAATTCACTTTCAATGAGTTCGCTCGGAATGGCAGCGCAATTGACTTCGATTAGCGGCATGGCCGAACGGCTTCCTTTTTCGTGGATTTGCTTGGCGACCATTTCTTTCCCGGAGCCGTTGGCCCCGGTAATCAGAACCCGGGCTTCGGTGGGAGCAACGCGGTCGATGGTGTCTTTAACCCGGCGAATCGGGTCGGAATCGCCCACGATCTCGTTGAGTTTATAGATCCGCCGTTTCAGGGTTTTGGTCTCCATCACCAGTTTGGCTTTTTCGATGGCATTGCGAACCGTGACCAGCAGACGATTCAAATCGGGCGGTTTGATGATGAAGTCAAAAGCCCCCCGTTTGGTGGCTTCGACGGCATTTTCAACGTTGCCGTAAGCCGAAATCATGATAAACTGGGTTCCTTTGCCAACGTCGGCGGCTTTCAGCAACAACTCAAGACCGTCCATTTTGGGCATCTTGATGTCGCAAAGCGCTACATCGTAGCTATTCTGTTTAATCAAATCCAGTCCCTCCTCACCGTCTTTGGCCTCGTCAACTTCATAGCCTTCATATTCCAGAATGTCACGGAGCGCATCCCGGATGCTTTTTTCATCATCAATGATGATTAATCTCGCCATAAATCAATGTTACTTAATAAAATAACCTGGTAACTTGTCCGAAAACTAACTTTTTCGCAAGCGAATTCAGGTGGAAAGTAATAGAAAGAGATTTCAATAAACAAGGTTATGTCTTTTTTTTTAGAGGAATCGAACAAACAGCGATAGAAAAGGATTCCCGATCCACCCAGAGCTTGCCGATCAGTGCAATTGCCGGACAAAATCATAGGAAAATTAGGGATTCTAACGGTATAATTTTGACTGGCTGGCGAAAAATATCTAAAAAATGCCTTGTAATATCCTAAAAGTTACTGCAATTTAGAAAAACCGATAATCTGGGCTGAATTGCGGGTATATTCAATATAATCTTGCTCTTTTACCATTTTACGCCTTTCCCATCTTTATTTTAAAAACCATTTCCTATGCAGTATTCTACTTTCCTACGAAGTTTGCTAATGGTGTGGCTGGGAGTCCTGTTGGTAGCAGGCGCTCAGGCACAAGACCAGCGGGTGACCGGAACGGTGCTTTCCGGAAAAGACCAGCAGCCCGTCGCGGGGGTTTCGGTTCTGATCAAAAACTCAACCCTCGGAACCACGACTGATGCCACGGGAAAATTTGCTCTAAATGTACCGGCCAATGCGGTTCTGGTCTTCAGTTCCATCGGTTTCCAGGGCCGGGAGGTTCCGGTCGGCAATCAAACGGTTCTGACCGTGACCCTCGAAGAAGGCTCCCAGAGCCTCAACGAAGTGGTTGTGACGGCCCTCGGGATCAAAAAAGAATCCAAACGGCTGGGGTATGCCACGGCCAACGTGAACTCGGAACAGATCACGACCAACCGAACCGTTAATTTCATGAACGCCCTGCAAGGCAAAGTCGCCGGGGTCAACATCTCCAGTTTAGGCACAGGTGCCGCCGGTACCAGCAAAATCCGGATTCGCGGCCAATCCTCTTTTTCCGGACAGAACTCACCCCTGATCGTGGTCAATGGGGTCCCCATCGACAACACGAACTTCGGCCAGAACAACGGCAACACGGGCAGCGACGGCTCCATTGCTGGCCGCGACCGGAACTACTCCGACGGGGGCGACGGACTTTCGTCCATCAACCCGGACGACATCGAGGGCATGACCGTTCTGAAAGGAGGTACGGCAGCCGCTCTGTACGGTTCGCGGGCCAAAGACGGGGTCATCATGATCACGACCAAAACCAAGGGCAGCGGGCAGGGCATTGGTGTCGTGTATAATACCAACTTTACGACCGACACGCCCCTGGATTTTACGGATTTTCAGTATGAATACGGGCAGGGAGAATACGGGGTCCGGCCCACGGCGGCCAACCCAACTTCCGGGGTGTGGAGTTTTGGCGAGAAATTCAACGGACAGACGCAGGTTCTTTTCGGCGGTGTTACGGTTCCCTACGTACCCGTTCGCGACCGGATCAAGAAATTCTACCGCACCGGCTCCACCTGGACCAACTCCGTTTCCGTTTCGTCGGGCAGCGACCGGGGCGGTTTCAACCTGTCGGTTTCCAACATGGACAACAAGGGAATTACTCCGAACAACTCGTTCAACCGCAAAACCATCAACCTCGGATTCAGCTACAACTTGTCGCCGAAGCTGACGGTAACGGGATCGCTCAACTATTCCAACGAGTACAACAAAAACCCGCCCCAGATTGCCCAGCAGGACAACAGTACGCCGACGGTGATTTACACCATGTCGAACTCGATGCCCCTCGATGTGTTGGAAGCCAACCAGATCAATCCGGCAACGGGCAACGAATTCATCTGGTCGCGGTTTCAGAACCGAACCAACCCGTATTTTGTGCTGGGACAGAAATTTGAGAACATTCGGCGCGACCGGCTGCTGGGTAACCTGACGGCCCGGTACAACTTTACGGACTGGTTGTATCTGCAGGGCCGGGTTGGGCAGGATTTCTGGTCGCGGGATCAGGACTACAATTTCCCGACAGGTCAGGCTTCGCTGGCAGCCGCGCCCGCCGGTTTTGTGAACGGGGCCTACGTACAGGAAGCCCGCCGGTTTCGCGAAATCAATGCTGACTTCCTGATTGGAGCGAATAAAACCTTTGGCAAGTTTGGTGTCGATCTTACCGTGGGGGGGAACCAGTTGTACCGCCGGAGTGACCTGAACAGCGTACTGGTCACCGACTTTATCGTTCGGGGGCTTTATATTCCGCAAAACGGCCGGGTAAAAGATCCGACCTACGGTTTGAGCGAGCGGAAAGTGAATTCGCTTTACGGAGCGGCCGAATTTTCGTTCAATGATTTTCTGTACCTGAACGTAACGGCGCGGAACGACTGGTTTTCGACGCTGGCACCGGCCAACCGCAGTGTTTTATACCCATCCATTACGGGTAGTTTCGTGTTTTCCCAAGCTTTCAGCAACCTGCCAAACTGGCTTAATTTTGGGAAAGTCCGGGCTGCTTATGCCGAAGTGGGGAGCGATGGCGACGTGGCTCCGTATTCCAACAATCTGTTCTACAGCGTGGGTGCCAACCTGTTCCCCAATCCTGCGGGCTTAGGCCAGCCGGTGGGCAACATCACCTCGAACACCGTTCCGAGTGCGACGCTGCGGCCCAGCCGGACGGCAGAAACCGAAGTGGGGCTTGAACTGAAACTGTTCAATAACCGCGTGGGGCTGGATTTGGCTTACTACAACAAAATCACCAGTGATCAGATCGTGGCGGCCCAGTCGTCGGATGCATCCGGCTATACCAACACACTGATCAACAGCGGGAAAAGCCGGAACCGGGGGGTTGAAGTGTTATTAAATGTGTCACCGGTCCGGACGAAAGATTTCTCCTGGGATATTTCCCTAAACGGTTCATATAACGAGACCAAACTGCTCCGGCTGTTATCGGATACCATTCCGAATGAGCAAATCGTAGTGGGTAACGGGATTTACGTGGGCGACCTGCGCCATGTCGTCGGTCAGCCGCTGGGTCAATTGTACACGTTTGGGTATGTGCGCGATGCGCAGGGGCGGATTGTGCACGGGGGCGATGGCTTGCCGGTTCGGACGCCGGCCCCAATTTCGTTTGGTTCGGCCCTGCCCAAATACATCGGCGGGATTAATAACTCGTTTACCTATAAAGGCATCAATCTGTCGTTCCTGATCGATTTCAAACTGGGTGGGAAAATGATTTCGGGCACCAACCTCAACACCTACCGGCACGGTTTGCAGAAAGAATCGCTGGTGGGCCGGGGCGAAGCCGACAACAAGATGGTGGGCGCTGGCGTCAACGAAAGGGGCGAGGTCAACACGGTTCGGGCTTTTGTGCAGGACTATTATTCGGTCGGGCGTTCGAAGAGTCTGGGCGAGCAGGTGGTCTACGATGCCGGTTTCTGGAAACTGCGTCAGATCACGCTGGGCTATGATTTTACAAAAATGTTACCCAGCAAATTGTTCATCAAAGGCGTTCGGTTGAGCGCAGTGGCCAACAACGTCGCGCTGCTGAAAAAATGGGTTCCCAACATCGACCCCGAACAGTTCGGATTCAGTTCGGATAACCTGGTTGGTCTGGAATCAACAGGCTTGCCCACGACCCGAAGTATTGGTTTCAACCTTAATGTAAGATTCTAAATCGGTTTACGGTATTCGGTTTTCAGTTTACGGTGGCTGGCGCAAGCGACCTTTGCGTGCGCCAGCCACCGTAAACTGAAAACCGTAAACCGAATACCTCAATCTGAAAATTATGAAAAAGACAGCTTTATACATCCCGTTGATTGCCCTGCTACTTACCACAAGCGGGTGCGAGGAAGGGTTCGACGAACTGAATGTCAATCCGACCGCAGCAACGGCCCTCAATCCGCTTTTTACGTTTAACAATGCGATGATCAACACCACCTTCCCCGGATCGACGATGGTATTTGAGCATCCCATCGTGCAGCAGATTTTTTCGCCCAACTCCGGGGTTTTGGCAGGTGGAAACTTTAACGTCGACAACCGGGGGCCCACGGGTCCCAACACGGGGATCTGGCAGCGGTATTACCGGGATGTCATCCGGTATCTGGTGGATGTTATTGCCAAAACAAAAGATGATGCCAACCGGACGAATCTCTACCACATGGCCCGCATCTGGAAAGCTTACGCTTTCATGGTGCTGACCGACACCTACGGCGACATTCCTTACAAGGAAGCAGGTCTGGGATTCCTGCAGGCCAACATTACACCGAAATACGATACCCAGCAAAGTATTTATGACGACATTATCAAGGAATTAACGGAGGCAACCGCAGCGCTGGATGCCGCCAAGCCTACGGAAGCCGGAGACATCGTGTATGGTGGGAACATCGTGAAATGGAAGAAATTCGGTAATTCCGTTCTGTTGCGGGCCGGGATGCGGCTTACGAAAGTGAACCCGACCCTGGCGCAGGCCACGGCAGTAAAAGCCTTAGCGGGTGGTGTGATCCTGACCAATGCCGATAACGGACTTATTCGCAACAATGCCAACTACCAGAATCCGGTAGGAACGATGCTCAATTCGACGGAGGCTGCCAATTTGTACCTGACCCGGTATTTTGTAAACTACCTGCGGACGAACGAAGATCCCCGGTTAGCGTCGATTGCTGCGCGGTATGTTGGCGCCAAAAGTGGTGCCGAGCAAACCGCAGCCCGGATTAACCGCGATCCGGCGGTGCAAATCGGTATGCCGATGGGATTTGATAATGGTACGATTCCGGCGCAGGCTGTTGCCGACAAACTGGCGAGTTTCTACGATTATTCGCAGTTAGATCGTACGCGCCTGGGCAGGCTGGATGCGCCTACGTTTATGGTGACTGCCGCTCAAACGAATTTGCTCCTGGCGGAAGCCGCCCAACGTGGCTGGATCACCGGCAGCGCGGCCGATTACTACGCGGCTGGCGTGACGGCCCACATGCAGCAGTTGGGCGATGCCGATGCAACCTCGGCAGTTCCGGCGGCTGCCATTACCGCTTATCTCCAGAAAAACCCGTATGTGGCCGCCAATGGTCTGGAACAGATCAACACGCAATACTGGGTAGCGTCGCTTCTGAATGGCCCGGAGGTGTTTGCTAATTTCCGGCGGAGCGGTTTTCCAAAGCTGACGCCCAATCCGTATCCCGGCAAGGAGATCAAAGGGAACTTTATCAACCGCATCACGTATCCTGATTCCGAGCTATCGGTGAATAAAGCAAACCAGGCTGAGGCACTTTCCCGTCAGGGTCCTGATAACCAGGATAGCCGGGTTTGGTGGGATAAACAGTAGAACTATCCATTCAACAAAAAAACCGGAAGGAAACTTCCGGTTTTTTTGTATCTAAACAAATGAAAATTACTTCTTATACATCACTGCATCGACGGCCTGTAACGTCCGTTTCACGTTGGGCAGAATCACTTCGATCAGTGTGGGGGCATACGGCAGCGGCAAATCCAGGCTGTTGACCCGAATCACCGGCGCGTCCAGGTAATCGAAGGCGTTTCGCTGAATGTTGTAGGTCAGTTCCGACGAAATAGCCGCCAGTGGCCACGCTTCTTCCACCACCACACACCGGTTCGTTTTCTTGACGGAGTTGATGATTGTGGCGTAATCGATCGGGCGAACGGAACGCAGGTCGATCACTTCCGCAGAAATGCCTTTCTCGGCCAGTTCATCGGCGGCTTGCAGTGCCACTTTCATGAATTTACCAAACGACACGATGGTGACGTCGTTGCCTTCCCGCTTGATATCGGCTTTGCCAATCGGAATCAGGTATTCTTCTTCCGGCACCTGGCCTTTGTCGCCGTACATCAGTTCCGACTCCATGAAAATAACCGGATCGTTGTCGCGGATCGCTGTTTTCAGCAGTCCTTTGGCATCGTAGGGATTCGAGGGAACCACCACTTTCAAGCCGGAGGTGTTGGCAAACCAGTTTTCGAAGTTTTGCGAGTGTTGCGACGACAGCATCCCGGCGTTGCCCGTCGGTCCGCGGAACACGATGGGGTTGGAATATTGACCACCCGACATCGACATGATTTTGGCCGAGCCGTTGATGATCTGGTCGATGGCAACGAGCGAAAAGTTGAACGTCATGAATTCGATGATGGGGCGCAAACCGTTCATGGCCGCACCGACGCCAATACCCGCAAAACCCAATTCAGCGATGGGCGTATCGATGACCCGCGTCGGGCCAAACTCGTCGAGCATTCCCTGACTGACCTTGTAAGCACCATTGTATTCAGCCACTTCTTCACCCATTAGAAAGACCTTCTCGTCCCGGCGCATTTCTTCTACCATGGCTTCGCGAAGGGCTTCGCGGAATTGTATTTCTCTCATCGTGTGTGAGTTAATGATTGTCAGCTTCTAATAAACGGTCAAAAATAGGGAAAACAGGCTAAAAGTACAATTCGATCTCACGACACAGGCAATTCGGTGTTCGGGCGGGGCTGAACCCGAAGCCGCAAACCGCCTTTGGGACGCAGCGTTATGCCCGGTTCCGGCTCCACGATTTTCTGATCGACCGGCTGAAAATCAAAGTCGCGGATCAGCAACGTCAGCACAATCTGCATCTCCATCATCGCAAAATTATTCCCAATGCAGAGTCTCGGCCCTCCACCAAATGGCAGATAGGCATAGGTGGGCCGGAGTTTAACCTGCTCAGGAAGAAAGTGTTCCGGATCAAACGTTTCCGGGTTTTCCCAGTAACGCGGATCGCGATGGAGGAGATACGGGCAAATCAACATTCCATCGGCCCCCGGAACCTCGACCCGGTAGTCGCCAAACTGGTCGGAATGCAGTGGTTGCCGGCCGAAAATCCAGGCCGGTGGATACAGCCGCATCGTTTCCTGAATCACCTGCGTGGTGTAGGTCAGTTCGCGCAGGGTCTCGACGGTCGGCAGATTGTCGGGTCCCAGAACCCGGTTTATTTCCTCACGTAATTTTTCGGTAATATGCGGATGAGTGGCCAGCAGGTAAAATGTCCAGGACAGGGCGTTGGCGGTGGTTTCGTGACCGGCCATAAAAATGGTCGTCACTTCGTCGCGCAATTGCTGGTTGGTCATTTGTTCGCCGGTGTCTTCGTCGCGGGTTTCCATCAACATGCCCAGCAGGTCGTCGTGCCGGGTTTCGGCCGGTTGGCGTCGGCGGCTTTCGATGATTTCATAGATAATGGCCTCTGTTTTTCGAACCGCCCGGCGGTAGCGGATCGTGCGGGGCGTGGGCCAGTTTCGTGTAAACGGGAAGAAATTGAAAAGCTCCTTGTAGGCGGTTTGAATGATGATCGTGATGGATTCCGAGACGTTTTCCAGGTGGTTTTTGACGTCCGAACTGAACAGCGAACGGGTCACGACAGCCAGCGCCAGGTGCATCATTTCTTCCGAAACCAGCATCGGCCCGGTCAGATCCCGGTTTTTCCACTGCGAAATTAGCCCGGTGGTTTCGTGGTTCATACCGTCTACCAGCAACGCCAGCCGCTGTTTATGAAAAGCCGGTTGGGCTAGCCGCCGTTGGCGTCGCCAGAAATCCCCTTCGCTGTTGAGCAAACCGTTGCCCAAAAACATCTTCAGCACGTCGTAAGCTGCGCTTTTGACGTAATTTTTATTATTTTCCTGTAAAATGTGTTTGGCGTCTTCGGGCGTCAGGGTGAGGGTAATCAGTCGGCCGACGGCCTTGAATTGTACCAGCCGGTCGTATTGCCGTTGCAAACCCGTCAAAAATCCCAGCGGATCGCGGGCAAAATCAAAGGTGCTTCCCACGAAAGGAATGCCCTTCAGTTTCGGAATGGGTTTCGGCGGTTTTTCATCGGTGACCATACCTGATTTCGCTAAAGAATTTTATAAAGTTACAAACTCCTTTCCAATCAAAAGTCTCCGTTCCGAACCTTTCGGTTATCTTTGCGGACATTTAACACTCTGATTACCTCTGGTGTTCTCTGATCAACTCTGTGAAATAACTTCGATAACTGTTCCACAGAGTTGATCAGAGAACACCAGAGGTAATCAGAGAAACAGTTCTTTTTATGTCGAAGACCATTCAATCTGCGCTTATTTCAGTTTATTACAAAGACGGGCTGGAGCCACTGGTTCGGTTGCTGCACCAGAACGGCGTGCTGCTCTATTCAACGGGGGGAACCCAGACGTTTATCGAACAACTGGGCATTCCCGTAACCGCCGTGGAAGACATTACGGGCTATCCGTCGATTTTCGGTGGTCGCGTTAAAACGCTCCATCCGGTTGTGTTTGGCGGTATTCTTTACCGCCGGAATCTGGCCGAGGACGTGGCCCAGGCCAGCCGCCACGACATCAACCCGATCGATCTGGTGGTGGTTGATCTCTATCCCTTTGAAGAAACCGTTGCGTCGGGTGCTTCGGACGAAGACATCATCGAGAAGATCGACATTGGCGGTATTTCGCTGATTCGGGCTGCGGCCAAAAATTACGAAGATGTGCTGATCGTCTCGTCGCGCGGGCAGTACGCCGATGTGGTCAGTCTGCTGACGGAGAAGGAAGGCGCGACGGAGCTGGAAGACCGACGGCGGTTTGCCAAAGAAGCTTTTGCCATGACGTCGTCGTATGACACGGCCATTCACCACTATTTTGCGGGTTCGACGGCTAGCGATGATTTCCGCCAGCTTCCCGCGCAGTCGCTGCGCTACGGTGAAAATCCGCACCAGCAAGCTACTTTTTACGGCGATCTCAACGCCCTGTTCGACCAGTTAAACGGCAAAGAATTATCGTACAATAACCTGGTGGACGTCGATGCCTGCGTCAGCCTGATCGATGAATTTACGGATACAACGTTTGCGATCATCAAACACACCAACGCCTGCGGTGTTGCAACGGCCCCCACGGCGAAGGAAGCGTATCTCAACGCACTGGCCTGCGACCCGGTTTCGGCGTTTGGTGGAGTGATTATTACCAACGCCAAAGTAGACCTGGAAACGGCGGAAGAACTGAATAAACTGTTCATGGAAATCCTGATTGCGCCGGAATTCGATGACGATGCCTTGAAACTGCTCGGTTCGAAGAAAAACCGGATTCTGCTGAAACGCAAACCGGTGGAATTCAGCCCAAAAATGTTCAAGACCCTGCTGAACGGCGTATTGGAACAGGACAAAGACAGCCAGACCGAAGTAGCTGACCAGTTCAAAACCGTTACGGAAAAAGCACCCACGGAAGCTGAACTCCGGGCGTTGGAATTTGCCCTGAAAATCTGCAAACACACCAAATCGAACACAATTGTCCTGGCGAATGACGGTCAACTGCTGGCAAGTGGTGTCGGCCAAACCAGTCGCGTCGATGCACTTCGGCAAGCGATTGAAAAAGCCCGAACGTTCGGTTTCGAACTGAAAGGGGCCGTGATGGCGTCAGACGCGTTTTTTCCGTTTTCCGACTGCGTTGAGATTGCCGGTGAAGCGGGTATTTCGGCGGTGGTACAGCCTGGCGGTTCGATCCGCGACAAGGACAGTATCGATGCCTGCAATCAGCGCGGGATGGCGATGGTGACCACCGGTGTCCGGCATTTCAAGCATTGATCTATGTTGTACACGATCTGGTGCGGTTTCTGGTTTCTGACCCTGTTTCTGGTTCTGTTTCCGTTTATGTTCCTCTTCCTGCAACGGGAAGAATGGAAACCGTACGCCCATAAAGTCAACTACGTCTGGGGGCGGTTATTTTTCTGGATCATTGGCATGCCGATTCAGGTCGACTACCGGTTTCGTCCTGATCCGAAGCAAACGTACGTGTTTTGCGCCAACCATTTTTCGTACCTGGACATCGCGGTGATGGGCGTCATCATCCGGAATTTCTACGCATTCATCGGAAAAAGCGAGGTAAAACGGGTGCCGCTGTTTGGGTATATGTTCGCCAAACTGCACATTCAGGTTGACCGGAGTCAGGCCAACAGCCGCGCCTATTCGCTGTCGAAAGGCATCCGAACGCTGAAAAGCGGCCGCAGCATCATGATTTTTCCGGAAGGCGGCATCAAGTCCAAACAACCACCCAAAATGCACCATCCGTTCAAGGATGGTGCATTTACGATGGCTGTTCAGCAACAGGTGCCGATTGTGCCGATTTCGTTGCTGAATAACCACGAAGTTTTCCCCGAAAAGAAGAAACTGCGGATGTACTGGCGGCCCATCCGGGCGGTGGTTCATCCGCCCATCGAAACGAAAGGACTGACCCAGACCGACGTAGAACGGTTGAAAGAAGAAACCTTCCGGGTGATCGACGAATCGTTGATGAACCAGTCGGCCCGGGTTGCTATGAATTAAACGAATAGCCTATGAAAGTCGATCACGAAACCCTGCACAAAATCGCTCACCTCGCCCGGCTTGACGTGCGGCCCGAAGAAGAGCAGCCCCTGATTGACAGCCTGAACGAGGTGCTGACCTGGATGGAGCAACTCAACGAAATCGATACGACCGGTGTTGAGCCATTGACCCACATTTCGGCCGAAATCAACGTTCTGCGCGAAGACATCGTCGGTCATCAGCTTCCGCGCGAACAGGCGCTGGAAAACGCTCCCGACAAGACCGATAGTTATTTTCAGGTACCTAAAGTAATTGAGTAAACGAAGCGGTTTTTGTAACTGCCGGATTGGTACAGGCTAGGACTTCCATTCTTTAACTTCGCCTTCGTCTGCACATTCCGTCAGCAACTGCCGATTGGTTTTTTGAAAAACCGGGTGAACAAACTCGGGTTCAATTTCCGCTAGCGGAACCAGCGTAAACCGCCTTTCGTACAGGAAGGGGTGAGGAAGGGTCAGCTTTTCAGTGGTCATTACCACATCATCCACATACAACAGATCGATGTCGATGGTGCGGCTGCCCCACTTTTCGCGCCGAACCCGGCCCAAACGGGTTTCGATGGCCTGGGTTTTTTCCAGGATTTCTTCCGGCGGCAACACGCTCAGAACTTTCAGCACCTGATTCAGAAAAGCCGGTTGGTCTGTAACACCCCAGGCTGCGGTTTCGTAGAGCGCTGATTGCTTTAAAACCGGCCCCAGATCGATCTGAATCGCTTCCTGCGCCCGTTGCAGGGTCGCGGCCCGGTCGCCCAGGTTGGCGCCCAGCAGCAGAAAAACCGTGTGCGTCGTCATGGGTTAAAAACCAATGGACCGGTTCGTTTTTTTAGCGAAATGAACTTCTTCTTCCAGGTGATAAATATCGGCCAGGGTCATGGGTTGTTCCGTCCGGAACGCCAGTTCCCGTTCTTCGAGCAGCCGGTTGGCTTTGTCGACGGCCAGCTCGCCAAATTCGTAGCGGGCAATGAGCCGCCCTTTCCGAAGCAGCGCCGGATCGAGTCGTTTGATGTCGGTATTGAACGTACAGATGATCTGGATGGCCAGGCAGTCGGCCAGCAAGCCGTCGGTCAGGTTGAGCAGGTTGGAAACGGCGGCATTCCGAACATCCGATTCACGGTCCATCAGCACCTGTTCTGCTTCTTCGATGACCAGAATCGAGTTGCGCTGTTCGAGCAAAAACGGAATAAAACCGGGTTGGGTCATCACTTCGACCAACTGGGGCGGCAACACCAGCACCTGCTTGGAAAGCTGCGTGGTTAGGTGGCGGATGAGGTTGGTTTTGCCCGTTCCCGGTTTGCCGTGCAGGATGATCAGCCCTTTTTCGCTGTTGGTATTCAGCCGTTGAATCAACTTGTCGTAAACGGGCTGCAAATCATCGTTGTAGTGTTTTTCCAGATCGAGCGGCAGCAGCTTCAACTGGGTTTCTTCCACAATCAGTTCGTTGTACTGTTGCGTAATGAGCCCCACCTTGCCCAGCGAATTGTCCGGGTCCGGAATCTTGTAGGCATCCAGGCCAGTCAGAACCCGGTCGAGCACTTCGCGGCTGCTGTAGCCACCCAGCATCGAGTAGGCCTTCATGGCGGGCAGGTAGTGCAACCGTAACAAAAGCCCCTCGGGATGTGACCAGAACGAATGTTCCTCCTGTTTGGTAAACAAATCCGTGCGCTCGTGAACCTTGATGAATCGCTGTTGGGTCAGGAAATCAGGCAGGGTTATTTCAAACTGATGACGGCAAATAAGCTGATTGGGGAAGATACCAAACTGCTGAACGAAGTAATAAACGTTGGGAAAATCGTCGTCGTCGGGCGAAAATTTAAACTGGTCGGCGGGTAGTTTCCATGACATGCTGTAAAAATCGTTCAATAGCCGCAAACGTGCAAAAAAACCGGCTGAAACCTTCGAAACTTCGGACGGAACCTGTCAGGTTTCTAAAACCTGACAGGTTCCGTCCGAAGTTTCGAAGGTTTCAGCCAAACGAGTGCGCGGGCGTTTTGGGCCGTTGGAAAAAGCTGACCAGCCACACAAGAGCGGCAATTCCGGCCCCAATTCCGGCGACCAGCGATACGGAACCGTTGCCCTGTTGCCCGGCGGAAATGGCGGCAAACGCCCAGACGAACACCAGCAGGTACGAAAAACTCCGCAACCGGCTGAAGACGAATAACCCGATGGCCAGACCAACGGCAATCAGGATCTGCGCCCAGACCGGTCCGCCCAGACCGCCACCATCCCAGCCGGTCGATTTCAGCCAGACACAGATGTTGGCAATGGTAGCGACCGTTACCCATCCAAAATACAGGCCAAACGGAACCCGGGCCAGCCATTTTTCGGCAGTCGGCACGTCGGCTGCGTTCAGCCGAAGGCCGAAGTTGATGCCGTAGAGCGTAAAGAGAATACCGGAAATGAACAGAACGGAAACAAAAAGCCACTCATTTTGGAAAATGGGTAACCACAAGCTGTTGAACACGCCATTCAGGATGACCAGCGGGCCGATGGCTCGAAAACGCGGATTGGTCCGTTGCGACGGCAGGGCCTGATAAACCGCAAAGCCCAGTAAACCCAGATAAATGACCCCCCAGATGGCAAAGGCAAAACCGGCGGGTGTGAAGTCCGTAAAGTATTTATTGGAAACCTGGGCGTTGGTCTGTCCGCCAAACGGCAACGCGTTCGACAGGTAGTTCATGATGATGGTCGAAATAATGACGAAGACAACCAGGAACTGCCGGAGCTTATCGTTTTTCATAGCAAAAAAGTTTACGGTTTACGGTTTTTGGTTTACGGTGGCTGACGCGAGCAAAATGTGAATGCGTCAGCCACCGTAAACTAAAAACCGTAAACCGTAAACTTGAAATTTAACCCGTTGTTTGGAATGGCCTGAAACTTAGAAACTCAGGATCTTAAACTCCGTTCGGCGGTTGCGCTGGTGTTCGTCTTCCGTTTTGGCGTTTTTGACAATGAGCTGCGTTTCGCCGTAGCCTTTGGCAATCATCCGTTCGGCCTCAATTCCTTTGGAAACGATGTAATCGACGGCGGCTTTGGCCCGGTTTTGCGACAGCCGGATGTTGTAGGCATCGGCGGCCCGAACGTCGGTGTGCGAACTCAGCTCAATTTTCAGCGTCGGATTGTCTTTCAGAATGGTCACCAGCTTGTCGAGTTCCTCGGCCGCGTCGGGGCGGATGGCGTATTTATCCAGATCGTAGTAAATATTTTCGAGCACAAACGTTTTGCCCAGCGTTACCTTGTCGAGCAAAATCGGTACTTCAAAAGTGGTGTCGGTTTCGGCTTTTTTCAGGAAAATCGGCGGAATGCTCCGGCCCTGCATCGTAAACTGTTCGCGCTTGGTCAGATAACCGGGCCGTTCAACCAGAATCGTGTAGTCCTTTCCTTCCTTCAGCGGATATTTTCCATACGTACCGGGGTTGCCCGTCAGCGCTTCGCCAATCGGTGCTTCAACGCCTTCTTCAATGATTCGAACCGTCGCGGAATCCAGGGGGGCCTGAGGAGACGCGTTTTCCGAAACCGTACCTGCAATGAAATAGCGCACCCGTTTCGGCGCTTCGGTCGGTGGGGTGGAAGCCAATGGCGGTTTTTCGGTGGTCGATTCGGAGTCGTCGAAATAATAAATGTCATCGTCGCCCTTTCCGCCCTCGCGGTTCGAGGCAAAATAGCCTTTGTCGGCTTCGACCAGAAACAGCCCGAAATCATCCGCCGGTGAATTGATTGGTACGCCCAGGTTCTCCACCGAAATGATGCCCTGCGAGCGGGTTGCGACGAAAATATCAAGCTTGCCTAAACCGGGATGACCATCGGACGCAAAATACAATTTGCCATCTTCGGCCACATATGGAAACATTTCGTCACCCGGCGTATTGATGTCACGGCCCATGTTGACCGGGCGGCTGAACCGGCCCGACGCATCCATGTTCGTGCGATACAGATCAATACCGCCCACAGTTCCGGCGCGGTTGGAAGCAAAATAGAGCGTTTTGCCGTCGGCCGAAAACGCCGGGCTGCCGTCCCAGGCGGTTGAGTCGCTGATGGGCAGTCGCAGGGGTTCGCTCCAGGCGTTGTCGGTTGATAACCGACTGATAAACAAGTCGACGTCCAAACCGCCTTTGCGTTTTCCGTTGTTGCCCCGCGCAAAAATCATGATTTTTCCGTCTTTCGAAAACGCGGGTGTGCCTTCGTTGGCGTCGTCTTTGAAAATGTTGGAACTGAACAGTTGCGGGTTGTTTCCGGTTTCGTCCGGTTTCTGTGCCAGCTTGATTTTATAAAGCCCGGTCATCGGCTGGCCGTTGTTTTTGTAAATCTTCTCTTTCCGCGATGAGGTGAAAATCAGCTCGTCTCCGCGAACCACCGGCGCATATTCGGAACCCGGAGAGTTCAGCGCACCAATGTTTTTAGGCTGGAAAGCAATTTTTTTCTGGCTGATGAGGTCGATGGCCCGCAGGGTTTCGGCTTCGCGCCGGGCTTTTTCCAGATTGACTTTACTGGACGGTTTGGTGGCTACATACTGATCCAGTTGCACCAACGCTTCCGGATACCGGCCCTGCGCCTTGAGCGCGTAGGCATAATACATTTTGGCGTTGATCTCCGGAATACCGGCTTCGATGGCTTTCTGGTAAAACGGTGCCGCTTGCGGGAAACGGTTCGACAGGCGGTAGGATTCCGCCAGTAGATAATTCAGCCGGGCGACGTCGGTGACGCCTTTGCCGTTGGCGGCTTTCTGCAAATTCTCAATGGCCAGGTTGTATTCCCCTTGTTCGAATTGTCGAACGCCTTTTTTATACACCTGCATGGCAGAGTTGCATCCAGCCAGCCCTATGGCCAACCCCAGCGCCACCAGCAGGGAATAGGAGGTACTGATTTTCATATAAATCCTGTAACAATATGCTGTGATTGCCGCCAAGTTAACGATTTATCACTTGGCTATACATTTTAACGAAGAGAAGTTGAATTTATTGGGGCAAAATCGGGGTGGAAAAAGGGGGATTTGAGGAAATGAAAAATCCCGCCGGAAGCCAGCAGGATTTTGTTGAAAGACGCAATTGAATAGTAAACGGCGGAGTCGGGCAAATAGTTTATGGTATGAAAAATTGATGCATTATTTTTCAGAATAATGCTCAGGTTTTATTTTCTGCCCTAAATTCTGTAAAAAGGCCTGTTTGACCCGAATTTCTCTTTGCAAAAATCCTTTCAAGCAAGGCTGCTGGTTCTGGATTTAGGGATAGAAAAACCGCCTGGGTCCAGCTTCGTATAAAAACCAAAAGTGTATTACCGGAACGCCTATCTTTGCGGGAACGAAATCGTATGAGTGCATTTAAAAAATTGGCGAGCGATACCGCTCTGTATGGGGTCAGTACCATCTTGGGGCGGATGCTGTATTGGTTGATGGTTCCATTGCATACGCGGGTGTTTCCGCGTCCTGGCGAACTGTCTTCGAATGTTGAATTGTTTTCGTACGTACCAGTCTTGCTGCTGGTGTATACATTAAGTCTCGAAACCGCCTTTTTCCGGTATGCTTCCCGCCAGAAAGAGGACAAGCAGAAGGTCTTTAACGAAACCTTGAGCATTGTGCTGGCCGTCAGCCTGGTGGCAACGGCCCTGATTGCGCTTTTCTCTCCCCAAATTGCTACTGCACTGAATTACCCCGGTCAGCAGAAGTTCATTATCTGGGTGGCGATGATTGTGGCGACGGACGCGATTGTATCGATTCCGTTTGCCCGGCTTCGCGTCGAAAACCAGGCCCGGCAGTTTGTAAAAGCGAAACTGATCAATATTGCGATCAATGTCGTGCTGAATGTCTTCTTTCTGGTGATCTGCCCGCAGATTTACAACGGCGAGTATTTGCTTTTTCTGCAACCCGTCGTTGATCTGTTCTACGACCCTTCCGTTGGACCCGGTTACATTTTTCTGGCGAATCTGATCGCCAATCTGGTGTATTTTCCGCTGTTGTGGAAAACGTTTGCGGGGTTTCGTTTTCAGCTCGACAAGCCGCAGGTGCGGCTTTTACTGGCTTATTCATTTCCACTAATGCTGACCGCGCTAGCCGGTAATGTCAATATGCTGACGGATCGCTGGTTTTTGCGCCCGCTTTTGCCAGACGGTTTTTATCCGGGCCTGACGTCGGAAGATGCCCTCGGTATTTACGGGAACTGTTATAAACTCTCCGTTTTTATGGCGCTCGCCATTCAATCGTTCAAGTTTGCGGCTGACCCGTTCTTTTTCTCCCGCGCCGAAGACAAAAACGCCCCCGGTTTGCTGGCCGACGTCAACAAATGGTTTGTCATTGTCTGCGTCATCATCTGGGTTGGCATCAGTTTGAATCTGGACTGGATTGGGCTGTTTATCGGGAAAACCTACCGGCAGGGGCTGAGCGTCGTACCCCTTTTGCTGCTGGCCAATCTGGTTCTGGGCGTCTATTACAACATTTCATTCTGGTTTAAGCTGAGCGATAAAACCGCCTACGGCACTTTCATTACTGCCCTGGGCGCGGCTATTACGGTGCTGCTCAATGTGTTGCTGATTCCGGTGATGGGCTACATGGGCTGTGCCGTAGCGTATCTGGCATCGAGCGTGGTGATGTGCGTTACCTGCTACCTGCTGGGCGAAAAGCATTATCCGGTTCCCTACGATGTGTCGTCGGCGTTGATTTATCTGTTCAGCGGGGGACTATTGATCTATCTGGCTTCCCAAATCGAAATTTCCAACCTCTGGATTTCCGTACCGTATCACCTCGTACTCTTTGTTTTATACGTCGGCACGATGCTGGTGATTGAGCGGAGAACCTTTGCGCCCCTGCTGGCGAAAGTGCGAAACCGGGGGCGGGTTGTTCATAATAAATAATAAATGTAGAATGATGAATGTTAAATGTAAAAGGGCGGGGCCAGAAACCACTTTTACATTTGGCATTCATCATTCTACATCAGTACTGTACGAAGGATTTGATCTTCCGGGATAAATAGCTAAGTATTTGTTGTTCTTTGATCTACTGGATTTTCGAAAGCGATGGATAAACCAATTATTCAGAGTCAATCGGTTTTG
>NZ_JBPZHB010000022.1:0-31969 GCF_051857545.1 Larkinella fluvii
CGTGAGGTACGCGACAATTCGCACTAAACCGGCGGTGGGTCGCGTACCTCACGGCACTGGACGAAGATTCCTGGCTTCGTGCTACCGACTTTGCGCTGTTAAGCCCCTTACGGGGCAGGTTGACGGGCTGCGGGAGTGATTGCAAGAGAAATGTAAGTTCTAATCAGAATTTAACACCTATTCGATGATCCCAAGATATCAATAATTCAACTATATTTGCCGTTGTTCACCTAAACGATACGTTAAAGGCTTTTCGTCATGCCCAATTACCTCGTCATATTCGCCGGAATCCTGATCACCGGGACGCTGTCGGCCCAAACCGTTAGCCTGACCAAACCGGAACACGATGCGGTTGCTAAAAAACTGGCGAATGAGTACATCTTGGCGCAAACGATCATCGATCCGGGTTTCCGAACCCGCCAGCCCGGTTTTCGGACGGTTGACGAAATGGAGCCAAGTGAAAAAAAGTGGTTTGAGTTGAGTGAGCAGTTTGGGAAAGACCTCAACCAAATGCTCAGGCAGGCCAATGTCTTGCAAGACACCACCTGCTACCTGATCGTCAACCTGTATGCCAACCCCGATGGCTCCCTAAACCGGGTTTTTTATGAAGTGGGCCGGAATTTCTCCGTTATGCGTTCCGACAGCCTGGCCACGCTCCGGTTGAAAGAGCGCATCGACCCGATTTTGTGCCAATGGTTTTCGACCTATCGTTTCCCTGTCACCGGCGACAAACCGTACCGGTTTTCCTCCGCGCTGGCGATTGGTAAACTGCCTTCCAAACGAAAACTGCGAAAAGGACCGGGTATTATGACCACCCTGGCAGAAGCCGAAAAAACCGCCCGTCCGGATACTGTTAAAAATCTGGTACTAAATACGCTGGAACTGAAGGAGGTACCCGAGGTGATCTACCGGTTTCCGAATCTGGAAATACTGGATTTGAGTATCAACAGCCTCAGCGTGATCCCGGAAAAAGTGTTTCTGATTCCGACTTTAAAGCAACTCAATGTTTCCTCTAATCCGCTGGGCAACGAGGGGCTACACGTAGCCCGCAACAAACATTTGAAAATTCTGAATATTCAGTCGACTAAAATCACGGCGATTCCGAAAGCCGTTACCCGCAACCGGCGGCTGGAAAGTCTCTGGCTCGGTTTGAATGATTTTTCGGGAGGTCTCAATACGGCACCCTTCCGCCGGTTGCGCCGACTCAAAGACCTGAATCTGTACAAGGCGAAGTTGAATGTACTGCCCAATCAAATCCGCAGGTTGCGACGGCTGGAGGTTCTGGATCTGTATTACAACAACTTACGCGTGCTGCCGGAGCGCCTTTGCCGCCTGCCCCGGCTCCAGCAACTGGCCATTTCCAACAACAAACTCAATACTTTGCCGGAAAATCTGGGTCGTTTGCGGAAACTTCAGGTGCTGTATACGCACCATAATTTTCTGGGCAGTTTACCCGCCAGCCTTCAAAAACTTTATCATCTACGGATTCTGGATGTCAGTCACAACGCTTTTGTCACGGTTCCCGACCCGGTTTTGACTCTCCCTTATCTGGAAGAACTCGACATCAGCCACAATCGCCTGACCGACCTGCCTTCCAGCCTGACCCGGATTCAAACGCTCAAAAAACTCTTTGTCCGCGGTAATCCCGTCAGCGAACAAAAAACCGTCTCCGCCAACCTCATTAAACAACTGGAAGGAAACAAAACGGAAGTGTTTTATTGAGAAACGGACTCGGCCTGATCGACAGCACTCAGAACGGACTTCACCACTCCCGGAAATTTTGTTTCCAACTCGTCCAGCCGGAGGGACGTAAGGCACTGCGTCCCTTCGGTTCGGGTGCGAATGATACCGGCCTCGCGCAATACCCGCAAATGGTGTGACATCGTCGATTTGGCAACGGGGGTCACAATGGCCCCGCAACGTTGCTCCGTCGCGTATTGATCCAGACTTCGCACAAAATTCAGCCGCACCGGATCGCTCAGCGCGTGTAGAATACCGGTTAAGGTAATCTGGTCGATGGTAGGATGTTGGTACTGCTTCATGCGTTTTTTTCCAGTTTGCGGATAGATCAGAAAAAGATGTAGATACACTAATTGCTACTACAACGATCAGCAGGCTAAAAATAATTCACTTTCAGTCAGGAATATCAATTCCAGGTGATTTTTTATTGCGACTATTTGGTTTATATCGTAAACTACTTTATGTTTGTGCCATTATCCCGCATCGGGATTTATTTTTATCAGTTTGGTTTACAATATAAACTACTTTATCATGAAAAAAGTCGTACTTTCATTAATCTGGCTGCTCTTCGTAGTCATGACAGCCTTCCGGACGTATGCACAAACGGGGGATGCGATGCAAAAACTGCGTTTTCTGGAAGGGCAGTGGAAAGGCCCCGCTAAGGCGATGATCGGCCGGGGAAAAGAGCTGAACCTGGTTCAGTCCGAAAATGTGCAATTTAAGCTTAACAACCGGGTGCTGCTGATCGAAGGAACCGGCCGGGAACAGGACAAGGTGGTGTTTCAGGCCTTGGCCGTAGCGGCTTATGATTCACTAAACCGGAAGTATTCGATGAAAGCCTATACCGCCGAAGGCAATGCCACAGACGCTTATCTGGACGTAAAAGGCGACAACTGGCTGGAATGGGGGTTTGATGTTCAGCGGGGAAAAATCCGGTATACCATTAAGTTAAACGAAAAAGGACAGTGGCACGAAATCGGTGAATACAGTCCGGACGGCCAGAAATGGTACCGGAATTTTGAAATGACCCTGGACAAACTGAAGTAACGAAATCCCTGAAAACGAATGGAAACAGAACCGCGAATGAACGAACAGGAAAGCCTTCGGGTGATTCATGCCATGATTGATTCCGCCAAAAAAACCATCCAGGACGATGGTACCCTCTATCTGATGTGGGGATGGCTGGTGTTATTTGCCAGTGTGACGCATTACCTTTTGATGACCATGACTACTTTTGCGTACCCGTATCTGCCCTGGGCAACGATGCCGATTGCGGGGATCATCAACGCCGTTCTGGTTAGCCGGATGGTGAAACGGCAACCGGTTAAAACCTACATTGGTGAATTTATGTCCTATTTATGGGCGGCTTTTATCGTTTCGATCATCATCCTGCTGGCCTTCATGCCTAAACTCGGGATGGAGAAAACATACCCGATTTTAATCCTTCTGTACGGCATCGGTACCTTCGTTTCGGGGGGCGCCCTGCGTTTCAAACCGTTGATTATTGGGGGAGCCCTGAACTGGCCAATCGCCATTGTGGCTTTTTTCGTGCCGTTTGAATACCAATTGTTGTTACTTGGATTAGCCGTCACCTGCAGCTATATCATTCCCGGGCATTTGCTACGGTTAAATTACAGGAACTGAGATGTTTGATGAACTTGATCCCTTGCTGCATCAGCAGTTGCGTCTGGCCGTGATGTCCTTGTTAATCAGCGTTCAGGAAGCGGAGTTTACGTTTCTGCGCGAAAAAACCGGAGCCACGGCGGGTAATCTGAGCGTTCAGATTACCAAACTAAAAGACGCGGGATACATTGAAGTGACGAAAGGCTATAAAGATAATTTCCCCCAAACCCTGTGTAAAATTACCGGTTTGGGCCTTACGGCTTTTGAAAATTACGTGAACGCGCTGGAAAAATACATCAAAAAATGACCTTCAACTTTTGTCGGCAGTCAGCGGTTTTTTCTCTCATTTAATTTGTACTTTACGGAACAAACAGGCGATTCCAGCGTTCTGGAATCCTTTTCATTCTCTTTTCCTCCCGTTCCGGCCAATGCTCCGACACTATTGTACCGTTGTTTTTAGAACCATTCTCCGCAATAAAGTCTACACCGGCATCGTCGTGACTGGTCTGGCGTTTGGCATGGCGGCTTTCCTGCTCATCTCCGGTTACGTCCGCTTTGAACAGAGCTACGACCGGATTCACCCGGATGGCGACCGGATTTACCGGGTCGAAAGCCGGTTTTTCAAAAATGGCGTCGAAACCGATCACTGGGCCACCAGTTCCAACGGCTACGTTCCGGCCATGAAGCAGGCCTTTCCGGAAATTGAAACCTATACCCGCATCGCCTGGCGCGGTTCGACCCGCGTGGTACGGCACGAAGAAACCAAGTTTCGGGAGAACCACGTCTGTTTTGCCGATTCCAACTTTTTTACGTTTTTCAGCTATCCGGTTCTCAAAGGCGATCGCAACACCTTTCTGGCGTCTCCCAACACGATTGTGATTTCGGAGTCGGCGGCCCGGCGGTATTTTGGCAACACCGATCCGTTGGGGAAATACCTGGATGTCAGTACCATCGCCAGTTCGTACCATTGCCAGGTGACGGGCGTTTTTGCCGATCTGCCACCCAACTCCACCATGCAGTTCGACATGTTGCTGTCGTGGACCACCTCGAACCGGCGGAACTGGGATTTCTGGTACCAGCACGAAAGCTATTCCTTCGTGCGGCTTCGTCCGCAGACCGATCCCGCCAAGGTGATCGCCAAGTTTCCGGCTTTGTCCGAAAAATATAAAACCGCCGAAGCCTTGCGTGACCACGTCTGGGCGATTGATCTCGTTCCCCTGCACGACATTCACCTGAACCCGGCTACCCAGAACGAAATCGAGGTAAAAGGAAACCGGCGGGCGGTTCAGTTTCTGTCGGCCATTGCCTTTGTTATCCTCATCATCGGCTGGGTCAATTACATCAACCTCTCGACCGCCCGGGCGATGGATCGGGCCAAAGAAATCGGGATTCGGAAAACCGTTGGTTCACACAAGGCCCTGCTGGTGTTTCAGTTTTTGTTTGAATCGTTGCTGCTCAATGGGCTGGCGTTGCTGCTGGCGGTTATTCTTGTCGTTGTTGCCCACTTCGTTTTG
Organism: Larkinella fluvii; assembly: GCF_051857545.1. Taxonomy (NCBI): domain Bacteria; kingdom Pseudomonadati; phylum Bacteroidota; class Cytophagia; order Cytophagales; family Spirosomataceae; genus Larkinella; species Larkinella fluvii. Next base: position 4,878 of record NZ_JBPZHB010000022.1, read on the forward strand.
CCCGTCTTTCTGGATCTGCAAAACTCCTCGTTCGACTGGTCGGAACCCGGCCAGTATGGTCTTTTTGCCTTGATTTTCTGGTTTGGCGTAGCCATTTCCGGGATTTATCCGGCGCTGGTGCTGTCGCAGGTAAAACCGGCGCTGGCGTTGAAGGGACAATACCGGTTTACGGGCAGCGGAGCCTTTTTGCGCAAAGGACTGGTCGTGTTTCAGTTTGCCGCTTCGATGGTTTTGATCGTGGGTACCTTTGTCGCCTGGCGTCAACTCTCCTTCATGATGAACCAGAATCTGGGCGTCCGGGTCGATCAGGTTTTGGTGTTGAAAGCACCGGTGAAAACCGAGCAGTATACCCGGAAAACCCAGACGCTGAAAAACGAATTGAAAGCCATTCCGGGGATTACGGAAGTGACGGGTTCCGGGGCGGTTCCGGGCAAGGAGGTGGGGCAGATGCTGGCCAACCGTCGTTTGCATGAAGAACCTAGCGCCGACCGGCTCTACGAAATGCTGATGATCGACTTCGATTTTATCAAAACTTTTGATTTGAAACTGGTCGCGGGTCGTTCGTTCGACCGCAGTCGCCCCGCCGATTCGCTGGGGCTGGTGCTGAACGAATCGGCGGTGAAGCAGTTCGGCTTTCAGTCCAACGAACAGGCCATCGGCGAAAAAGTGCTGCTGGAATCGACCCACGACCGGCCGAACGAGATCATTGGCGTTGTCAAAGATTACCACCAGCAGTCGCTCCAGAAGCAATTCACGCCCCTGATTTTGTTCATGGACCCCGACTACCGCTGGCTGCCGACGGATTTTTATTCCCTGAAAATCAGTACCAGTCAGGTGGATGGATTGGTCGAAAAAGTGCAGACCGTGTGGGGACGGTTTTTTCCGGAATCGTCGATGGATTACTTTTTTCTGGATGATTTTTTCAACCAGCAATACCGGCAGGACCGGCAGTTTGGCCGCACCTTTATACTGTTTTCGTCGCTGGCTGTTTTGATTGCCTGCATGGGCTTGTTCGGGATGACGTCCTACAGTACGGCCCGTCGAACCAAGGAGATTGGCGTTCGGAAAGTCCTGGGGGCGTCGGTAGCTAGTGTGTTGCGGTTGCTGGCCTGGGAATCCGTCCGTTTGTTGCTGCTGGCGGGCCTGCTGGCGATTCCGGTTTCGTGGTATTTGATGACGCAATGGCTGTCGGTTTACGCCTTTCGGATTGAACTGAACCCGATTCACTGGCTGGTTCCGATGCTGATTTTGGTGGTGATTGCTCTGGCAACCATCAGTTACCTGACGGTGAAAGCGGCTTTAGCCAACCCCACGCAGTCGTTGCAGAATGAATAGGGACTCAGGGAGCGGTCGGGTATTGTTCCTTTTTCGCCCCTAAATCCCCTAAAGGGGACTTGGACACCGCATAATCCGGATTTTTGAAAGTCCCCTTTAGGGGATTTAGGGGCGAAAAAACGCATGATGTTTATCTATCACTCAATTAAGTACCAAAATCACGGACTTCAATCCGTGGGTCCTTTTATGAAAATACGATTTCTGATTGGTTATTTCCTGACCATTTCCCTTGGCAGTTTCGCGCAGGCTCCGGCTGCCAATCCGTTCATCAAAGAAAATTACACAAAGGTTGAATACCAGATTCCGATGCGGGATGGTGTCAAACTGTTCACGGCGGTCTATATTCCGAAAGACATTTCGGCCGAAAAGAAGTACCCGGTTCTGATGCAACGGACGCCGTATTCCTGCCGGCCTTACGGCGCAGATCAGTTTCCAGCCCGGCGGTTTGGTCCTTCCGAGTTTGTCATGAAAGACAAATACATCTTTGTGTATCAGGACGTTCGGGGGCGCTGGATGAGTGAGGGTGTTTTTCAGGAAATGACCCCGCAGCTTGTCAATAAAAAGTCCAAAACCGACGTAGACGAAAGCACGGACACCTACGATACGGTGGACTGGCTGATAAAAAATATTCCGAACAACAACGGAAAAGTCGGGCAGTGGGGCATTAGTTACCCCGGTTTTTATGCCTCCGTAGGGGCTTTAAGCGGCCATCCGGCTCTGGTGGCATCCTCTCCGCAGGCCCCAATGGCCGATCTCTGGCGGGATGACAGCTACCACAACGGCGTTTTTCTGATCCCGCACAACTTCAATTTCTACCCCTATTTTACGAACCGGACGGACGGCAAGCCGACGAAAACCGCAGCGACTACCGAGTTCAAATACGGCACCGAAGACGGTTATGAGTTTTTTTTGAACCTCGGCCCGATGAAAAATTCGCAGAAGCCGGAATTGTATGGCGGGAAAGATCCTTATTGGAACGGCAATCTGGCGCATCCGAATTACGACGAATTTTGGCAATCGCGGAATATTTTGCCGCATTTGAAAGGCATCAAACACGCCGTCATGATTGTCGGGGGCTGGTACGACGCCGAGGATTTACACGGTATTTTCAAAACGTATTCGGCTATTGAAAAACAAAATCCCGGTATTTACAACATTCTGGTGGCTGGTCCGTGGACGCATGGCGGGTGGAATGACACGGGCGAACAGTTGGGAAGTGTGAATTTTGGCGAAAAAACCGGGCCGTATTTTCAGGAAAACATTGAGCGGAAATTTTTCGCCTATTTCCTGAAAGGGGAGGGCGACGCCAACTTTCCCGAAGCCCAGGTCTTTGAAACCGGAACGAACCAATGGCGCAGCTTCGATGCCTGGCCGCCCAAAGCCGCCGTCGAAAAGAGTTTGTACCTGTTGCCGGGTGGAAAACTGGCGTTTGAGGCTCCGGCAGCAAACACCGGTTTTTCGGAGTTTGTCTCCGATCCGGCGAAACCGGTGCCGTTTACCGAAACCATCTCGCTCGACATGAACCGCGACTATATGGTGGAAGACCAGCGGTTTGCCGCCCGTCGACCTGATGTACTGGTGTTCCAGACCGACGTTCTGGATAAAGACGTGACCCTGGCCGGTAATCTTCTCGCCAATTTGAAGGTCTCGACCACCGGCACCGATGCCGACTGGATGGTGAAACTGATCGACGTATATCCGGGCGATGCGAAAGACAATGCCAATACCGCCAAAAACGAGAAAATGAGCAGTTTTCAGCAGATGATCCGGCATGACGCTTTTCGGGGCAAGTTTCGGGAAGACAAGACCAAGCCCAAACCGTTCAAGCCGGGCGAGATTACCGCCGTCAACTACGAGCTGATCGATGTGCTTCATACCTTCAAAAAAGGCCACCGCATCATGGTGCAGGTGCAAAGCACGATGTTTCCGCTCTACGACCGCAACCCGCAGAAGTTTGTCCCGAACATCCACAACGCCAGCGAAGCCGACTTTCAAAAAGCCACCCACCGGGTGTACGGCAGCAGCTTTTTGAAAGTTCGGGTGGTGGAGTGATAACTTTACAAACAGCCGCCAACGGCTCCGTTCAGGTTAAACCGAAACCGGTCTTCGGCGTAATATTGCATGGTGTTGGGGGTAGTACAGCCGCCTTTTGCCACAATCGCGTCGTACGTGGCATTGTTGACGACAAAGAAATCTTTGGCTCCAATGCCGGTGGGCAGAATCCAGCTCAGTTGGAACTCAATGGTTTGGGTGGCGCCAACCGCCAGCGTTGCCAGACTGGACAGATCGACGCTTACCAGATTCGAGGCTTCCAGGCGCGAGGGCAAGGATGAGTTGGAAAACCGAAACGAATATACCGGCGCCGGGCTTGCCGGGGCCGCGCGTAAGCGTCTGAGTGTAGCCCGAATTTTAAAGGTGGCACTCGGACCCGCCGTACTGAAAGCCTGGGAGGCTGCCAGGGTAACGGCACAATCGGCGGAGGTCAGCGTTTTGATGACCGCCGGGCCGGCATTGGCCAGGATCTCGATGCTTTCAAAATTGAATTCCGGTGGATACCGCAGGCAGCGTTCCAGTTCGCAGGGGGAGGAGGTGGTAAAGTAGCAATAAATGTTATTCGGAAGTCGGATAATAAGCCTTCCATAGATACTCCAAGGATATTTTCGGAGATCCACTTCCTGAATAATCATCGGCAACGACAAGGGGGTTGAGTAGTCCAGTACCTGGTAATCAATCTGAACGGCTTTGGGCGGAATAAGCTGGACATCAGGCAGATCGATGTTGCCTTCCTTGAGAAGCTGCGAAAGCGGGAAGGCTTCAGCCTTTAGGAATTGATCTTTTTCGCCGTAGAGAACCCGGATAACCGCCGGATTTTTGGCCTGTTTCAACCGTGAATATTGCTCCGGGCTGAGGGCGAACCGTGTGCCGTAATAGCTCCCGTTCTTGTCCTGTTTAACCGGTGGTGGGGGAACGGACTCAGCCGCTTTCTGATCGAGCAGAAGGGTTTTCCCATCCAGTCCCACCAGCCAGACTTTCAACGAGTCATTCGGAACCTGATTGGGAGTGGGCGTGCAACGGATAACCGACAGAATCAGAAGAGTCGAAGCGACGAAGGCGAGACGTTTCCACATGGCTTTGAAGGAGTTAGGATAAAATCATACCGGTGTGATCGGCACAATACTACCTTCTTTTCCGTTTGGGAAACGGAATTTATTAGGAAACGGTAAAAGGATTAATGGAATGGTAAAGCATCTGGCAGTAAGGAATATTCAGATGGGGATGATTGTCATGAAAATAAATTCAGGTTGTATTCATATCTGGAAAGGCCGTCACTCAATGCCATCACTGAATTTTATAGCGATCAGAGATTCGATTTTCTCTTTTAATGGAGGAATATCTTTTTGTATAGAAGTCCAGATGATATCGTAACTAATGCCAAAATATTCATGAACCAATATGTTTCGGACGGCTTTTAGAGTTATCCATTCGATTTCCGAAAACTCCTGTTTCAGATCTTCACTTAAGGCTGCTGCGGCCTCTCCAACGATTTCTAATAATTTTACCAAAGCCAGGCGAAGTTGAAAGTTGTTCATATAACTTTCAAAATCAATACCATCGGTGAAGTTTTCGATATGGTCAATGGCTTCACGGATATGCTGAATTCGTTGTCGATCGCCAAGACTACTTTTCATAAATTAGAATCCGATCCTGGTCGATGAAAGGGCGGATTGTGGAAGCAACCCCGCTTTCGGAAATGACGTCAACTTTGTGGTTTAGTAATTCTTCCAATTGCCAGGAAATTCGAGCTTGATCAAATAAAGTAGCTCCTTTCGCAAACTCGACTAGTAAATCGATGTCACTGTCCTCGTTTTCTTCTCCGCGGGCAAGAGAGCCAAATAAATAGACACGCACAACGGGTTGTTGAGAAAAGTAAGGTTGAAGGGCCTCCGCCAATGTCGATTTAACAGTCGTTACCATACTGATGGAAATCGTATTTGCCAAAAATAACAAAATACATGGATAGTTCCCTCAACTAGAATGGTTTCCTCCAATGAAAAACCCCGGCATCTGTCAGGAAACCGGGGTTTTATCTTCAAAACCGGGGTGTTACGACAAATACTTCCGCAGCATCCAGGCCATTTTTTCGTGCTCTTCCATCAGATTGGTCAGAAAGTCGGCAGTTCCAGCGTCTTCCAGTTCCTCGCATTTGCTGACATCTTCCCGCAGCTCGCGGATCGATTGTTCGTGATCGTCCAGCAACCGTTTGAACATATCTTCGGTCTTCACTTCACTGCTCTTGTCTTCCTTTAAACTGGTGTGTTTCAGGAAATCCTCCATCGTCGACAGTGGTCGGCCCCCCAGGGTACGGATGCGTTCAGCCACTTCGTCGATGGCGGCTTCAAGCTGGGTGTATTGCTTCTCGAAAAACTCGTGGTATTCCAGAAAGCTCGGCCCACTGACATTCCAGTGGTATTTCCGGGTTTTGATGTATAACACATGCTGATCGGCCAGTAGAGCGTTCAGCAGCTCGTTGACTTGTTTGAGGGTGTCCTGATCAAGACCAATGTTGAGTTTCATAGTGTGTGATGTCTTAAAATGAAAGGGCGGCATTCCATCAGCGGCCTCTTTTAAAACCACCAAAATGCCGGTTTGTTTATTAGAAGACCCAAACAACGCGCTGGCATTGTGGTTTAGAATACACGAAGACAAGAGAAATAAGGAAAGAGAAGTGGAGGAAGGATGCGAGCTTTGCTGATTTCTCTCTTGTCTTACTGCTCTCCTCTGGCTTCTGAAATCCACCATCAACAACGGTATGGCACAATCAAAATACAAAAAGTTCTTCACCGACGCGTGGACGCTGCTTTTGGGAGCTTTCAACGGTTTTATGGACGATCGGGGCCTAAAGCTTAGTGCCGCGCTAGCCTATTATACGGTTTTTTCCCTGGCACCCCTGCTGGTATTATTAATTTCGATTACCAGCATATTTTACGGAGAAGAAGCCATACGGGGGCAGGTTTTCTCGCAGATAAACGGGTTGGTCGGCAACCAGGCTGCGGCTCAAATACAGGAAATGATCAAAAGTGTGGAGCTTTCCGGGAAAACGAATGTCGCCTTGATTACCGGTATTTTTACCCTGATTCTGGGTGCTACCAGCATTTTTGTGGAAATTCAGGATTCGATCAACCTCATCTGGCGCGTGAAAGCCAAACCGAAACGGGGCTGGGTCAAACTGCTGAAAGACCGGCTGTTGTCCTCTTCCCTGATCGTCAGTCTGGGCTTTTTGCTGGTCGTATCGCTGATCGTCAACGGGATCATTCTGGCTTTGAGTGACACGCTGACCCGCTACTTTCCGGATCTGGCCGTCATTTTTGTGGAAGCGCTTAACTTTCTGATCAGTTTTGGGGTCATCACGGTTTTATTTGGCGTAATCTTCAAAGTATTGCCGGATGCTAAAATTGCCTGGAAAGACATTCGCTGGGGGGCTATTTTCACTGCTTTGCTCTTTATGCTGGGGCGGTATTTGATCGGACTCTACATCGAGACCACCAGCACCGGCTCCACCTACGGGGCCGCTGGATCACTCATCGTCATTCTGGTCTGGATTTACTATACGGCGGCCATCCTGTATTTCGGAGCGGAATTCACGCAGGTGTACGCGGAGCATTATGGCATTAAAATCGAGCCTGCGGATTATGCGGTGTATGTTGAACAACAGGAGAAAGAGCGGGAAGTCCGAACGTTGCCCCCGCAAAAAAACACCGAACCCGTCAAAGAAGACTAATTAATTAGATCAGGTCCGTGTACCCGTATTCTTTTCGAAGAATTTCTTTTACAATCGTTTCTTCCTCATCGTCTAAACCGTCGATGGTCAAATTCGACGCGTCCGATTCAACGGTTATGGTATGCTTTTTCTCTTTATTCAGAAAAGGCATCCGTTTTTCCATCACCTCGGCTGCGTCCTGCTGTAGTTTTTCCTGCTGTGGGGTCATAGGGGTAGAAATCTGGTTTGGGGTTTACGGTTTTCTGTTTACGGTGGCTGACGAGTGCTTGCTGTCGCAAGAAGTGTAACGCGTCAGCCACCGTAAACCGTAAATTGAAAACCGTAAAAGTTATGATTTGCGTTGCTCTTTCGCCCAGGTGTCCTTCAACGTCACTGTCCGGTTGAACACCAGTTTTTCGTTGGATGAGTCCGGATCGATGCAGAAATACCCTTTGCGAATAAACTGAAAACGATCTCCGGCCTGGGCGGTTTTTAGCGAAGGCTCCACGTAGGCCCGAACAATTTCAAGCGACTTGGGATTGATAAACTCCTTGAAATCACGGTCTTCTGATGATGGATCTTCACTTGTCAGCAGCCGGTCATACAGCCGCACTTCGGCTTCAACGGCGTGGGCCACCGAAACCCAGTGAATCGTGCCTTTTACGTTGATGCCCGAGGTATCCGAACCGCTGCGGCTTTCCGGAATGTATACGCAGCGCAGCTCTACAATATCCCCCTCCTCATTCTTAACGACTTCCTCGCATTTGATAATGTAAGCTCCCTTGAGCCGAACCATACCGCCGGGCGACAACCGGAAGTATTTTTTGGGCGGATTTTCCAGAAAATCATCCCGTTCAATGTAAAGTTCCCGCGAAAATGGCACGTTGCGGTGGCCGCTTTCGTGGTCTTCGGGGTTGTTTTCAATCGCTACCTCATCGACCTGACCTTCCGGATAGTTGGTCAGCACCACTTTGATCGGTTTTTCGTCGACCACCGCCATCACCCGCGTTGTGGTTTTGTTCAGCTCTTCCCGGATGCAGAATTCGAGCAGGCCCACGTCGATCAGGTTGTCGCGCTTGGCAATCCCGATGCGGTCGGCAAACTCCCGAATGCTGGCCGAGGTGTAGCCACGACGGCGAATCCCGGCAATGGTTGGCATCCGCGGATCATCCCAGCCCGTAACGTGGCCTTCGTTGACCAGTTGCAGCAATTTCCGCTTGCTCATGACGGTATACGTCAGGTTCAGCCGCGCAAATTCAATTTGCCGGGACGGGAAAATTCCCAGTTTCTCGATGTACCAGTCGTAAACTGGCCGGTGAACTTCAAACTCCAGGGTGCAAAGCGAGTGTGTAATCTGCTCGATGGAATCCGATTGCCCGTGGGCAAAATCGTACATCGGATAAATGCACCAGGCATCGCCCGTCCGGTGGTGATGGGCGTGTTTGATCCGGTACATGATCGGGTCGCGGAAGTGCATGTTGGGCGACGCCATATCGATTTTGGCGCGCAATACCTTGGCTCCATCGGGAAATTCTCCGGCTTTCATCCGCCGAAACAGATCCAGATTTTCTTCAACCGACCGTGTCCGATACGGGCTTTCTTTTCCCGGTTCCGTTGGTGTACCTTTCTGAGAAGCAATCACTTCCGCCGTCGAGTCATCGACGTAGGCGTATCCTTTCTGAATCAGATTTTCGGCAAACGCGTAGAGCTGATCGAAATAATCCGACGCATAAAACTCATTTTCCCATTCGAAACCCAGCCAGCGAACATCGGCTTTGATCGACTCAACGTACTCGGTATCTTCGGTAACGGGGTTGGTGTCGTCGAAACGGAGGTTGGTTTTTCCGCCGTATTTATCCGCCAGCCCAAAATTCAGGCAAATGGATTTGGCGTGACCGATGTGCAAATAGCCGTTGGGCTCGGGCGGAAAGCGTGTGTGAACACGGCCTCCGTTTTTGCCGTTGGCAATATCTTCTTCAACAATTTGCTCGATGAAATTCAACGAACGTTCCGCAGGGGCATCGCTCCGGCGTTCCGATTCGTTGGAAATACGGTTATTGGTATCGTTGGGTACTTCAGGCATACCGCTTGAATCAGGGGTGAAAGGACTAATTTACAGCCTTCGGTTGGCTTTGGCAAAAGGAAGACTAATTACGACGGCTCATTTCGTCCCGAATCTTGGCGGCTTTTTCGTATTCCTCCTTTTTCAGGGCTTCGTCCAGCGATTGCTGCAACTCGTCGTGCGTCATATCCTTCAGTTGTTCGGTCAACGAACGGGACGAGCGCGACGCGGGCTGGGGAACCAGTTCTTCCTGCTCCTCGCTTTCGTCGGTGACGCTGGCGGTGATGCCGGCTTCTGAAAGGATGGATTCGTAGGTGTAAATCTGAACGTTAAACCGGATGCCAATCGCGATGGCGTCGGACGGGCGGGCATCGACCACGGTTTCCCGCGTGCCGTCGGTGCATACGATCCGGGCGAAGAAAATTCCTTCCCGCAGGTCGGAAATCACGATTTCACGAACTGTAAAGCCGAATTTGTCCGCAAATGATTTGAAGAGGTCGTGGGTCATCGGGCGGTTGGGCACAATCTTCTCGATCTCAATGGCAATGGCCTGAGCTTCAAACATACCGATGATGATTGGCAACCGGCGGTTCCCATATTCTTCTCCCAATACCAATGCAAATGAACCCGACTGCGATTGGCTGGGCGACAAACCTAAGATTTCAAGTCTAATCTTCTCCACGGCGCAAAGTTAATAGAGTTTGGGAGTTTAGCGGTTGGAGGGTTTAGGAGTTTTTTCACCAGAAACTAAAAAAATCCATATTCGCCAACCGCTACACGCCCAAACGCCCTAAATTACAACTCCTGTACCGCTTTCGTCAGGCGGGGCAGCACCTCGAACACATCGCCGACGATGCCATAGTCCGCCGATTTGAAAAACGGTGCTTCAGGGTCTTTGTTGATAACTACAATGACCTTCGATGAGTTCACACCGGCCAAATGCTGAATGGCACCGGAAATCCCGCAGGCTATGTAGAGATTCGGGCTGATTTTGATCCCGGTTTGTCCGACGTGCTCGTGATGGGGCCGCCAGTCCAGATCCGACACCGGTTTGGAACAGGCCGTGGCCGCATGCAGTGCCTTCGCCAGATCTTCGACGATTCCCCAGTTTTCCGGGCCCTTCAGTCCGCGCCCCGCCGAAACGACCAGATCCGCTTCGGGCAGCAGAATGTCGCCGGTGGCTTTTTCAACCTTGGTCACTTTAACGGCAAAATCGGTGTCATTCAAAGCCGGATTGAACGCTTCAACTGTCGCAGTGGCTTCGGTTTCTTCCGGCGTGATGGTATTTTTCTTGATTGCCAGAATTTTTTTCTCCGCCGTCAATTCCGTGAAAGCAAACGCTTTTCCGGTGAAAATGCTGCGTTTAACCCGAAAACCGCTGCTCACCTCCGGCAACTCGATCACATTGGCCGCCAGTCCGGCTTTCAGTTTTCCGGCCAGCCTGGCCGCCATCGAATCGGCCAGGGAGGATTTGGCCAGCACAATCACGTCGGCCCCTTCCTGATTGGCCGCTTCGGCCACCACACTGGCGTAGGCCATCGCGTTACCTTCGTTCAGTTGGGCATCGTTGGCGTGCAGCACTTTGGCCGCACCAAACCGCCCGGCTTTCGCCATCTCGTCGGCGTTGCCTTCACCCAGGACAATAGCGGTGGCGGATGTGCCGGTGAGTGCGGCCACTTTCGAACCGTAGTATATGGCTTCGAGCGATGATTTCTTCAACGCGCCTTCATCAAGTTCTGCAAAAATTAAAACTGACATTTTAGTATGGCTTTAAAGGTTGGGAAAGAGGTTGTTTCGCGGAGTTGAGCGGAGGAAAAGGAGTTAAGCAGAGAAATGTTTTTCTTACTTTTTACTCCGCTTATCTCCCTTTTACTCTGTTTAACTCTGCGAAACAACTTTTATATCACTTTTGCTTCGGTTCTCAGCAACTTGATCAGTGTTTCGGCTTCCGAAGCGGGGATCATTTTGCAGGCACCGCGGGCGGGGGGTAGCTCGTAGTTGGCAATGTGGGTGAGGGTTTCTTTGCCCGTGGGTTCCACCACCTTCAGCGGTTTGGTTCGGGCACTCATGATGCCGCGCATGTTCGGAATTTTCCACTCCGCAATCGGTTCCTGACAACCCAGCACCAGCGGCAAACCGGCTTCCAGTTCCTCATGACCGCCTTCGATTTCCCGCGTAATTTTCGCCGTTGAACCCTCGATGGCTAGCTTCATCACCGGCGAGATCGACGGAAGTCCCAACATTTCGCCCACAATGCCGTGGACCTGACCGCCGTTGTAGTCGATGGATTCACGGCCCATCAGAATCAGGTCATAGCTGTTTTCTTTGGCAATCGCGGCAATTTGCTCGGCCACAAAATACGCGTCGGTGGGCTCGGCATTGACCCGGATGGCGTCGTCGGCCCCAATGGCGAGACATTTCCGAATCACCGGATCAGCGTCGGATTCACCCACGTTCAAAACCGTAACGCTTCCGCCCAGTTGTTCTTTCAACTCGACGGCCCGCGATAGGGCGTAATCGTCGTAAGGGCCCGTAATAAACTGTACACCCGCTTTATTGAGTTTGGTATTGTTCTCCGTGAGGGTAATTTTGGTGATCGTGTCCGGAACACTGGTGACACACACTAAAATCTTCATGTTGTCTGTGGTTTAGAGGTGATGGCGGCAAAAATACAAACTTGTCTTTAATAAAACGTATGCGTGCATACTAATATTTGGTGTTCGGTTTTCGGTTTTCGGTTTACGGTGGCCGGTGCAAGCCAGACAGAACGCGTCAACACCGGAGCAATGGCCCGGCGTAAACTGAAAACCGTATACCGTAAACTGTATCCCTATGAATAACAATCGAATTCAACTGTTGCTTCAATTTATAGAAGAACAACCCGAAGATCCTTTCAATGTTTACGCCCTGGCGATGGAATACCGCGATGAGCAGCCCGACCAGGCGCTTCTGTATCTGAAGCAGTTGCTGGCGGAGCATCCGACCTATCTGGCGACCTATTACCACGCGGCTTCGCTTTTGGCGGAGCAGGGGGACCGTTCGGGCGCTGAGGAAATTTATGAGCGGGGCATTGAACTTGCCAAAGCACAGAAAAATGAGAAGGCTGTTCAGGAATTGAGCCGGGCTTATCGGACGTTTCAGGATGATGACGATTACTGACGAAACGTTAATCATTTGAATATCTTTGCACTAAAAACGATTCAAACGGGATGGGAACACGGATTGAGCGGATCAAAACGGATTTTAATCTGTGTCAATCCGTTTTGATTCGTTCAATCCGCGTTCCTATCCAAATGCTAACCGAATGACCAAATCAAACTTGCCCCAGGCGTTTCGCCACCCTTACGAATTTGATCCCCAATTCAAGAAATCCGTTGCGTATTTTTCGATGGAATTTGCCATCGACCAGGCTTTAAAGACCTATTCCGGTGGCCTGGGTTTTCTGGCTGGATCGCACATGCGGAGTGCCTATGAACTGAAGCAGAATGTGATTGGCATCGGCATGCTCTGGAAGTATGGGTATTATGACCAGACCCGCAAAACCGACAACGCGATGGATGTGCTGTTTCGGGAAAAAATCTACAGTTTTCTGGAAGATACCGACATCAAATTTACCATCGACGTTCACCATACGCCGGTTTGGGTCAAGGCCTATTACCTGAACCCCAAGCACTTCAACACAATTCCGATGTTTTTTCTAACCACGGACATCGAAGGCAACGACTGGATGGCCCGCTCCATCACGCACCGGTTATACGACAGCATTACGTCGGCTAAAATTGCGCAGTGTATGGTGCTGGGCCTGGGTGGGGCGAAACTGCTCGATGAATTGACGTACGAACCGGACGTGTATCACCTGAACGAAGCCCACGCGGTGTCGGCGGCTTTTCACCTGTACCAGAAATACGGCAGCACAGATGAGGTTCGCAAACGGATGGTTTTTACGACCCACACCCCCGAAGAAGCCGGCAACGAAAAACACGACATCAACCAGTTAAATGTCATGAGTTTCTTTGGGAAGGTGCCGCTGGAAACCGTGCGGGAAATCACCGGTATCGAAGACAACGTGTTCAATCACTCGCTGGCGGCCTTGCGACTGAGCCGGAAGGCCAATGCGGTTTCCAAACTACACGGCGAGGTGTCGCGGCACCTGTGGGGTTCATACAGCGGCATTCCCGAAATAACGCACGTAACAAATGCCCAGAACCAGCGGTATTGGGCTGACCCTGAACTGGAGCAGGCCCGAAAAAAGAGCGATGGAGAAACCATTGCGGAGCGGAAGAAAAGCCTGAAAGCAACCCTGTTCAAAACCGTGGCCGATCAGTGCGGCAAATTGTTCGACCCGGAGGTGCTGACGATCGTCTGGGCCAGGCGGTTTGCGGGCTATAAGCGCCCGGATCTGCTGGTGCAGGACGACGAACGGTTTCACCACCTGATGAATCATCCCGAGTACCCCATTCAGTTTATCTGGGCCGGAAAACCGTATCCGTCCGACGAAGGCGCTACGCACATCTTCAATTCGCTGGTGTACCGGAGTCACCTCCACAAAAACATGGCGGTTTTGACGGGCTACGAACTGGCACTTTCGAAACAGTTGAAAGACGGCGCTGATCTGTGGCTGAACACGCCCGTGGTGACCCGCGAGGCATCCGGCACGAGCGGCATGACGGCGGCTATGAATGCGGGAATCAACTTCTCAACCTTCGATGGCTGGATATGCGAGTTTGCGGAGCACCAGAAAAATGCGTTCATCGTACCGGTGGCCCAACCCGGATTGTCGCCCGAAGAACGGGATACGCAGGACCGGAACCACTTCTTCGATCAACTGGAACACGAAATCATGCCGCTCTACTACGAAAAACCGGCTGACTGGCATCGCCTGACGCTGCAAAGCATGAACGACGTCAACGCGTTTTTCAACTCCAACCGCATGGCAACGGAGTATTATCAGAAAGTGTATTGATGCGCTGCCGATTGCCTGATTGAAAACCCTGACAGGGCTTGCAATCAGGCAATCGGCCAGGAGGACTGCCCTTCGTGGTAGACATTCGTCAAACCGCCCAGCCGGGCGCGTCCCTGCCAGTCGTAGTCCAGTTGGTCGAGGCCGAGCATGGCAATGTCTTCCAGGGTGACGATCCGTTTGTCCGGTTTGAGGGTGCCGCCAAACTCGCCGGGGCGGGCCGAGGGGTTCCACTGGTATTGCGGATCGACCAGCGTCCCGCGCGGATACATGATACCCGGTTGGCCTTTCCCGATCAGGTTGAGGTCGAGCGGGTGGCCGTCGGGCGTTCCCGGAACCAGCCCCCAGCCGTGGCCGACTTCGTGGGCTTCGGTAGTCGAGCCGTCGAAACCGACATTGTCGAGCCGGAAAAAACCGGTGTTGCTGTTGCGGCCATCCATGTAGGAAATACCGCCCAGCGGGTTGTCAGTTTCGGTTTCGATCCGAAAAAACAGCTTTTTGTAGTCCCGGTTTTTGTACAGCAAAGGCCGCGGATCTTCGCTGTAAAAACCGCTCACCTGAAACCGGATGAGGTAATCCGTTTCATCCAGCGACAGAATGATTTCGGGGCGATCCCAGACCCGCCCGACGTTGTAGGCAATCCGTTGGGCGAGATCGTCAGTCGCAACCGACCCGTAGAGATACAGTTCTGCGAAAACCGTCAGGGTCTGTTCGGATTCGTTTTTATAGACGTTATGGTTTCCCAGGATCTGGGGGAGCGACAGCGTTGGCATTTTTCTGTGACGGACAGATACACACGTGAACCTGGTATACTAACGAAGGTGGGGCTGCTATGGTGTTACAGTTTGGACGTTACCTAAAAAAACACACCTCAAAGTCTGGCCACCAATTCTTTCATCAAGGCCGTCAGGCGGGGTTCGGCCACGGCGGCAGCGGCAAGAATCTTCGGCAGGCTGGCTTTTTCGAGCATTTCGGGAATGCACAAATCCGTGATGACCGAACAGGCAAAGACCTTTAAACCCATCTGGTGCGCAACAATTACCTCCGGGACGGTCGACATGCCAACGGCATCTGCACCGAGTTGGCGAAGCAGCCGGTATTCGGCTTTGGTTTCCAGTTGGGGGCCGGTCACGCCAGCATACACGCCTTTCTGGATCGGGAACCCCAGTTTTTTCGCAATCGACCGGGCCAGCCAGATCAGATCCTTGCCATACGGTTCGCTCATGTCGGGAAACCGGTCGCCAAACTGGGGCGAGTTCTGACCCCGCAGCGGACTTTCGGGTAAAAACAGGCTGATGTGGTCTTCGATGATCATCAGATCACTGACGTCGAAAGCAGGGTTTAGCCCACCGCTGGCGTTGGAAATGAGCAGGGTTTCGATGCCCAGCCACTTCATCACCCGCACCGGAAACGTCACCTGTTGCATCGAATAGCCCTCGTAATAGTGAAACCGTCCCTGCATCACCACGACCGGTTTTTCCGACAATGTGCCGAAAATCAACTGGCCGGAATGCGATTCGACGGTGGAGAGCGGAAACCCCGGAATGGAGGCATACGGGATGGCCACGTCGATTTCTATTTCGTTGGCTAGCGCTCCCAAACCGGTGCCGAGAATGATGCCAATGGTTGGTTGCGTGGGATGGAAAGACCGGATGAGGTCGACGGCTTTCAGAATCGGTTCAATCATAGGGGGGGATGGTTTGAATAATCAGTAAAAGGGAGGATTTACAATCCAATGTTTTTTCCCACGACGTATCCCGTGGTCCAGGCATTCTGGAAATTAAAACCGCCCGTAATCCCGTCGACATTCAGGACTTCGCCCGCAAAATATACCCCCGGTTGTGTCCGGCTTTCAAGCGTTTCTGGATTGACGGCATCGGTGGGAATACCGCCACAGGTCACAAACTCTTCCTTGAACGTACTTTTTCCGGAAACCGCATGGGTGTTGTTGGTCAGCAGGTTGATGAGCCGGTTCTGGGCTTTGGCAGGTAGTTCGGCCCAGCGTTCGGTTGGCGAAATACCGGCTTCTGTGGCCAGTGCCAGCCACAGGCGGGCGGGCAAGCCAAAGAGCGATTGGGTGGCTACCTGCTTTTTTGGATGTTGCTGCCGGAACGCCTGCATCTGTTCCCGAACCTGGTTTTCGTTCAGGGCACCGAGCCAGTTAATGCGGATTTCGTGCCGGTATTGCACCTCCGCAAGATCGCGGGCGGCCCAGGCCGAAAGCCGCAATACCGCCGGGCCGCTGAAACCCCAGTGCGTAATCAGCACCGGCCCGCGTTGTTCCTGCTTCGTGCCGGAAATTCGGATGACAGCGTCCGACACCGCAACCCCCGCCAGCGCCAGCAACGGATTGTCGGGGGTGTTGAACGTAAACAGCGAAGGTACCGGCGGAACGAGTGTTTCCTTTTTGGGTTCATCCAGTCCCGGAATCCAGCCGTAGGAAACCGCCTGCGGATAACCGCCAACGGCCACCAGAATGCGGTCAGCGGTTAGGGTTTCGTCGGTTAGGGTTTCGATCTGCCATTGGTCGTCCGGGCGGGTGATCGTTTTGACTCCGCAACTGGTCCGAATCCGGATTTTCAACCGGGCGGCTTCCTGGAGTAAACACGAAATGATGGTTTCGGACGAATCGGTAACCGGAAACATTCGGCCGTCGGCTTCTGTTTTCAGGCGGACACCCCGGCTTTCAAACCAGGTTACGGTCGAAGCGGCATCGAATTGTTTGAGAAGGGGGCGCAGAAAAGTCTCCCCGCGCGGGTAGTTTTTGACCAGTTTGCGGTTATCGAAACACGAGTGGGTGACGTTACAGCGCCCTCCGCCCGAAATCCGGACTTTGTTCAGAACGGCTTTACTTTTTTCAAGTAAGGTGATTTCGGCCTCCGGAAAGGTTTCGGCGGCAGTGATGGCACCAAAAAATCCGGCAGCACCGCCACCGATAACGACAATTTTTAAGGTTGGCATGCGGTTCAACTGGGAGTGGGCAAGAAAGACAAAATTAATAACCTTTATCTTGTATTCGGTAACAATTATCGGCGGTCATCTATTGATTGTATTCGTAACTTAGCACCATGTTTTTTCGTTCGTCTTTTCGTGCCCGACGCTATCACCAGCGCGGATTTCGGTTGCGTGGCAATACGCTGCTGCTTTTGTTTGTCTTTTTTCTGATTGGGCTGTTTCTCCACTACGGCGGTCGGACTGAGCCCGTTGTAGCTTTCTGGAACGATGTCAAAAGTCTGGTGGGCCTCAAATCGCCCCGCCATGAATCGCAGGGCAATCCTTACAAAGCCCCCGAACCCACGCCGGAAGTGGCTACGGACAATACCGATACGGAAGCGAGTGACGACCGGTCGATGCTGGAAAAAGCGAAGTCGGAGGGGAGCACAACGCGAACCTTTCCGAAAAAAAGTGACCGAAAAAAGCTGTTTGATTTTGAAAAAACCGTTGATTTTACGCTGCCGGCATTCCAGCCCACCGACGCCATCATTCGGCACGACGGCTATACGCTGCGCTATCGGGAAGAATACGAGCAGGCCGATTGGGTGTCGTATCCACTGCTGGAAGACGAGATTTTGGGGGACGCCGACCGGAAAAATGAGCAGTTTCAGCCCGATCCGCTGGTCGAAACTGGCTCGGCGCTGTCGTCGGATTACACCCGATCCGGCTACGACCGTGGACACCTGGCCCCGGCGGGCGACTTCAAATTCTCGAAGGAGATGATGAAGCAAACGTTTTACATGAGCAACATCAGTCCGCAGGTGCCGGATTTTAACCGGGGCATCTGGAAAAAACTGGAAGAACAGGTGCGGGTCTGGGCATTGCGCGACAAAGGGCTGTATGTTGTTACGGGTCCGGTTTTACGTTCCGGATTGCCGACCATCGGCAAGAAAAACCAGATCGCCGTTCCGGAATATTACTACAAAGTGATTCTGTACTGCAACAACCCCGACATCCGCATGATTGCTTTTCTGATGAAAAACGAGGAGTCGGATCGCTCCCTGAAACAGTTTGTGGTCACGGTCGATGAGGTGGAAAAAAGAACCGGGATCGACTTCTTTCCCAAGATTCCCGACAAAATGGAACAGCAACTGGAAAGCGCCCGGCCTTCCCAACAGGTGGCAAACTGGTTCAGTTTCTAATAGCGGTTGAGCACCCTAAAATACCATTTCAGATACTGATTACTGCACTTTAAAGATTTCTGCGTTTCCCTGACGATAAAAGTTGAATTACTTGTAACCGATTTAAGTAATTCACCCATCCCGTTTATCGACATGTACGCAGGACCGACTCCTTTTAACTCGTTAAAAACGATTTTGAATATTGCTCTGAACGGCAATAAAGACCACGTCGAGGCCATTTGCCAACGAATGGGCATCAATCCGAACGAATTATACGATCATGTGTGTCAGGCGATGGAGTACGGAACGGGGTATCTGCAAACCCAGCCCCTCGCCGAGCAATCCCGCGCCATCGTGCTGCGCCGGCTCGATAACCAGCAAACCGCCCAGATCGAAGATGTGGCCGACGAACTCGGGCTGTCGGTTCGGTCGCTGCAACGCCGGTTGCAGGCGGAGGACGTCACCTTCCGCGAAATTATCGACCGCGCCCGCCGGGACATTGCCCTGCGTTTGATCCGCACCAATCAGCACAATATCAACGAGATTGCCTTTGTTATGGGGTACGACGAGCCGAGTTCATTTCGCCGGGCCTTCAAAAAATGGACGGGCCACAACCCGAAAGCCTACCAACTGGCGACGTATTAATTTACGGTATTCGGTTTACGGAGGCTGACGCGTTCACATGTATGCGTCAGCCTCCGTAAACCGAATACCGTAAACCGTCATCACCGGACAGCGGTTTTGAAATGCCTGTCCATAAACTGCAGATAATGAGCCCAGTCGTACCACAACACATCGTGACCACCCGACCGGATGTGGTAGCCAATCCGGCCCTGAACCGATTCGTGGAGGGCGGGCATCGTCTGTGTAGGTAAACCGTCGGTTCCTAAAAACCGGTAGACCGCGTCGGCAGCTTGGGCTGAGGCAAATTCCCCCGCCGGGTCGGAGCCTTTGTCGTCCTCGGCACTGGCGATGTAAACCGGTCGCGGAGCCACCAGGCCAATCACCAGGTGCTGATCGAAGGGAAGCAGTGTGTCCTGATCCATGTATTTCCGGAAATTGCCGCAGAACCAGTGCGGAAAGACGGTATTTAGTCGCCGGATGTTTTCGCCCACGCCCCGGCGGAACAGCTTGGCCCCACCCGCCCCCGACTCGTTGCTGAGTACCATCGCAAACCGTTCATCGGTAGCCCCCGCCCACAAAGCTGCTTTTCCCAACCGCGACCAGCCGAACAAAGCCACCCGTTTGGCCTGGATGGCGGGGTCGGTTTGCAGATAATCCATAATCCGGCTCAGGCCCCACGCCCAGGCGGCAATAGTTCCAAAATTATCGCCCTGCTTCTGAAAGTCGGGATAGAGCGGGTGAACACCCGTCGAAAAACCGGTGGTTCGCTCGTCGGACGCAATGTCTTCACGGTAGGCCGTCACGAGGGCATACCCCCGGTTCAGGATGCTGTCGATGGGCCACTGCCGGGCGTTGATACCCCGACAGGCTTCGGTGGAACGGTGATTGACCACGCAGGAAACATCGACGTACGGGTTGTGGCGGCTCGACTCCATCCAACTCGTCGAAATCCGGATGCCGGGGTCGGCATGGATGCTGTGGTTTCCCCAGAAGTTGAGCCCCAGAATGGCCGGAACCGGTTTTTTAGCCTGATTTGGGATGTACAGCAACACGTCGATTCGCGGACCGTCGGCTTGCCCATTTAGAAAGATGGCAACCTGTTTGCGGGTTGCCTTTCCGCCCAGTGCCTTCGGATCGGTATCGAACACCTTGAACGTCATTTGCAACGGTTTGGCGGGCGATTGGCCGTACATCTCGCGGGCAAACATCGACAGTAACTCGGGCCGTCGTACGGTTTTCCATTGGTGGACGGACGTGACCCGGCGACCATCTTGCATCGTGAACGGATCGGGCAGGGGAACGGTCTGAGCCTGAATAATAAGGCTATGGGCAAGCAGGAAAAGGGCGGTTTTCATGGTGTGCAGTTTACTCATTTTCCGGATCATGCTCAAAACGTCCGCTAAAAAGAGAAAATTCTGCCAACAGTGTCGGCAGAATTTCTGCAGTTTACCTGAAAAATTAATTACCAACGTTTACTTTTTACTTTCCAGTTCGTTCAGCCAGTTTTGCGCGAACGAACGCGCGGCCAGAACCGGTTCTTTGCCCATCCGAAACAACAGTTTCCACTGGCTGGATTGGTTGCGGTATTGCGGATTGACGAAATCCATTTTGTAGCCCTGTTTGGTGAGCTGGGCATCGAAGTCGACGCTGCCAGCCAGGGCAATGAAGTCGGTCAGGCGTTGTTTCAGGGCGGCATGGACCGACGGGGCGGCTTTGTAGTCGGC
This sequence comes from Larkinella fluvii, assembly GCF_051857545.1. Taxonomy (NCBI): domain Bacteria; kingdom Pseudomonadati; phylum Bacteroidota; class Cytophagia; order Cytophagales; family Spirosomataceae; genus Larkinella; species Larkinella fluvii. Next base: position 25,456 of record NZ_JBPZHB010000022.1, read on the forward strand.
CAGTCGTTTCTGATACTCCTGAGCCTTCTGCTTCGATTCGTTCAGATCGCTCTCCGCCTTGCCCATGTTCTTCGCCATTTCCCGCTGCAGCATTTTGTCGAAGTGGGCCACATATTGTTTTTTGAACTCCTCGGGTTTGGTTTTCGATAGCGCCTGCAACCGTTTCAACTCCGTTAGTTCCTGCGTCTTGGCGGCTTTTTCGGCTCCTTCGGTTTCCGAAAGTTCCTGCTGCGCCACTTGAATCTGGCTTTGAATCATCATCGCCAGCGCCGACGGCGGCATCTGGCTGTAAGCATTCTGAACCATGTCCGCCTGCTGGTTATAGGCCGACTTCACATCGTTCATCGTCGTGCTCTGGTTCTGGGCGGCTTCGCGCGTCTGGTCGTCGCTGATCTGGTATTTATTCTTCAGCCAGTCCTGATAGCGGTTTTTAAAATCAGCGGAGCTGGCATACGACCGCACGACGGCACCCAGCGCCTGGACGGCAGCCGCCCGGGAACCCTCGGGGATTTTCTTCGCCAGTTGCCGGACCTTCTGGGTATACGGCGTGCTGAACTCCGTGGACGTGACATTGGCAAAGGTCGTTTCCTGAACCTGTTCGGTGGTCAGACCCAGGTCGGTCACAATGTCGCCGGGACGGGCGGCTATCCACCACCCACCGGCGACCATTATGAACGCAACTACAAAAAAGTTCTTCTTCATGGCCGCGCTGCGCGTTACTTGATTTTGGCCGTCAAACCCACGCGCAGAACCGCCACACCATAACCGACTTCCGCAAAACCGCCGAATTTTTCGGAGAACATATATCGTGAACCCAGGTGAAGACCGAGGAACAGGGAATTGCCATAAGGGCTGTAATAATCACTGGAAGAACCGTATGAATCGCGGTAGGAGGACGTTCGGACGCCCAGCGAGAGGCCCGCGTAGGGATCGAACTTGGAGTCGCTGACGTTCAGAAGTTCACCGAAATGGTAGGTACCACGGGCTGTAAAAAACAGAAACGTGTAATTCCATTTGTACCCCCCGCTGTTGTACCCGTAGCGGGAGAAATCGAAGGAACCGCCGACTGAAAAATTATCTTTGACCGCGTATTCGAAGGAGGCACCGATGGGCAAACCCCGGTAAGTATACGTGCCGAGACCAATACCGGCATTGATCAGTTTTGTGCCTTGTTCAATGGTTTGGGCCTTGGCCGAAGGCATCAGGGCGACGGCAACCAGCCACGCCAGAATCGTGAGGAGTGTTAATTTTTTCATTTTTGTTCGTCGTAGTTGTTGTTTGTTGGAGGCAAAGGTACGGGCAAAAAACGGCGCGGGACGTGTCATTTTACGCAGAAAACACGCAAATCACGACACTTCCCGACCACTCACTCAGTAGGCTGTGGTGTGGTGTGAAACCGTACTTTTATATTCGCCCAGAACCTCCGCGATGTAGTATTCGCACAATTCATTCGGACTGTATTCTGCAAATTCATCCCGCATTTTCAGGATGCGCTGGCGGTAGTCGGGGGTGTTCAGGACGGTTTTCACCTGCGTGCGAATCTGGTCGGGCGTGGGTGTTTCCGTTTTCAGGTTGACGCCGAGTTTGAAGTAGCCAATCCGGGCCGTAATCTCGTTTTTGCCCTCGTGAATGCCCGCAGCCACCATTGGCACACCATTCTGAATGCTCAGCATTACCCCGCCGTAGCCACCGTTGGTGACGTAAACGTCGCAATACGGCATGATTTCGTTAAAATCGATGAAGTCTTCGATGATCAGATTGGGCTGTGGAAACCGCGCCCGGAGGGCTTCTGTTTGAGAACCGCCGGTGGTGGCAATCACGAGGTACGACGAATCCTTGAACGCTTCGAGGGTTGGAACGATGATTTTTTCGGGGTCGCGTTCGACGGTTCCCTGGGTCACCAGAATCACTTTCCGGTATTTTTTGAGCGTATTGTAATGCTGGAATGGTTTCCGGGCGCCTTTGGTGTAGGGCAGGAGCGGGCCGACAAACCGGACATTCGGGCTCATATCCTGCCGGGCGTATTCGAAACCGGGAACGCCACTTTGCAGGTAAACATCGGCACTGCGAATGAACGAATCGAACACAAAATCCCGGGTAGGAGCCAGCCCGTGCTGGATCAGGTAGCGGTTATAAAGGTCCGTACACGGTTTAAACAGGAAGTTTTTGGTTACATACCGCATCACATCCTGTTTGCGTTTTCCCCAGAAACCGGTGGCCGGTTCCAGACCCATGCCAGCGGGTGGCAGATCGCGGGAAGTTTCGCTAAGGGGAACGATGCCGATCGTCACCACCGGCACATGGAGCAATTGCTTGATGAAAGGCGCACCCGTAAAGAGGGCGTCGCAAACGAGGAGTTCAAACGGAAATTCCTGATACAGATCGATGATGTCTGCCACAAACTCGGGCGCACGATTCAGAAATACCTGGTTGATGTCGAACCGAAGTCGGGCGATGGTTCCTTTGATCTGCCGCCGTTCGGGAAACAGCGCTTCGAAATTTTCCTGGTTGATTACCCGGGCGGTTTTGAACGGAAAAACCGGTATGCCGAGCTTTTCGGCTTTCATAAGGTACTGACCGCCGGTATACCAGCGAACGTCGTGACCCTGTGCCTGCAGGTGTTTGGCGAGGCCCGTCAGCGGATTGAAGTGACCGTCGGCGGGTATGGTAGCGAAAAGGATTTTTTTGGCGTTCATGAGTTGTTGTTTAAAAGGTGACCACTATGGTTCTGTCGGAATGGAAGTGGCTGGTCGAAAACCGCTAGATCAGCGAAGCGAATTGGGGTGAAATGCTGTAAAAGTACAGGCAGGCGTGGCCCGACTGATTCCGTAACGTATGCTGGGTTCCGGCGGGAATGGTCAGCGACTGGCCGGCGGTCAGGCGAACCCAGCGGTTACCGGCAAAGATTTCGAGTTCGCCGTATTCAACCGAAAAATATTCGTCTTCTTCGGAGTGGGTGTGCAGGGCCGTTCCGCTGGCTCCGGGTGCCAGCCAGACCACGCCGGTGTCGACTTTCGAATCCGGCAGCGTCGGCAAAAACCAGTATTTAATACCGCAGGTCGAAGACAGATCAAGATCGGCCTCGCGAATGGCGACGTGCGAGAGGTTCAGCGTCGCCTGCGTGGTGGCAAAAGGGTTCATGAGTTCCGAGTATGAATATCGTTGTTGTTTACCAATAATATGAAGTTGTATACTTCATAATTCAAAGGTGACACGCTAACGCACTTTTTTCAACGCTCTTGTCCATGAACACGTAACTTTCGCCCCTGAACTGGAAACTTTCAGGCGTGAAACCGTTCCCTCAACATGCCCGGCGAACGGGGTGTAAAACGCAAAAAGCGGATAGGAAGTGGATCCCACTTCTTATCCGCTTTTTGCAGTTTATCGTTTACGGTTTACGAACCGGCAAGCAGGCGTCAGCCACCGTAAACGATAGACCGTAAACCGTAAACCATTTTTACGTCTTCTGCTTTTTCTTTTTAGCTGCCGGAAACAGGATGTTGTTCAAAATCAGGCGGTAACCGGCGGAGTTGGGGTGCAGGTTCAGATCGGTGGGTTCTTCGTTGATCTCGTGCCGGTAATCTTCGGGATCATGCCCGCCGTAGAATGTAAAGAAGCCCTTGCCATAGGGGGCGTGAATGTAGCGGGCTTCGTTGGCGGCCCGGTTTTCGGCCAGAATTACCACCTCCGGTTTGATAAATCCTTTCTTGAAGGCGGTGGTCTGACCCATGAACCCCTTGATGATATTCATGTGGTTTTGGGTCAGCATGGTCGGGATGGGGTCCCATTTGGCCGAAAACTGGAACAGCGTAAAATAGTCGTTTTGCTCAATCAACCCGCGTTCTTCGGGCTGGTTGTCGATGTTCGAAAATTCGATCTGATACGGATTGATGTAAACCTGAAAGTTGCGGAAAGCCTGGGTCTGGCTGTAATCCAGTTTGCTGTTGGCTGCCGGATCGGCGGCATCGCCGTCATAAATCGACTCCGCAATGTCGGTGTTCTGGGTTGCCAGCGCAATGTCGTAGGTATCGGTGGCGTTGCACATGGCAAACATGTAACCGCCCCCCAGGCAATAATCCCGGATTTTTTTGACCACGTTGCGTTTCAGTTCCGACACTTTGGTGTAACCGTATTTCTTCGCAATCAGCTCCGATTCGCGCTTTTGGGCCTGGTACCAGGGCTGGTCGCGAAACTGGAAAAACTTGCCATATTGTCCCGTAAAGTCTTCGTGGTGAAGGTGAAGCCAGTCGTATTGCGCCAGTTTGCCATCCATTACGTCCTCGTCAAAAACCGTTTCGTACGGAATTTCGGCGTAGGTCATCACCAGCGTTACGGCATCGTCCCAGGGCTGCTTGGTTTTGGGCGAATAGACGGCCACTTTTGGCGCTTTCTGCAATTTGACGGCGTCCATGTTGGCATCGGGCGACGACACTTCGGCGATGATCTGCCCGCCCTGCGCGTCGGAAATGACCTCGTAGCTGACGCCCCGGATCACCAGTTCGTTGACAAATTTCTGGGTATGCGGCATCATGAAACTGCCCCCCCGGTAATTCAGCAACCAGTCTACTTCGGTATCGTACTGGCGTAATACCCAGTACGCTATGCCATAGGCCTTCAGGTGATTCTTCTGACTTTCATCCATTGGAATCAGGATTTTCGACGCCCAAACCGGGGTCGTCAATGCCAAAATCAGGATGAGCGGTAATAGCAGCCTTTTCATCGGTAATCGTTTTTTAGCTGTTTTGAGTAGCTTTGTACGTACTCGTATTCAACGAAGATAAGCAAATTTTATGCTAAATCTTCACCCTGACACGCTATGAATCTCCTCGAAAATATCCGTGAAGGACTGCGCTCCATCATTTCCAACCGCCTGCGAACCATTCTGACCTCGTTGATCATCGCCATCGGAATCACGTCGCTGGTTGGGATTTTAACGGCCATCGACGGCATTCAGAGCTCAGTTGACAACAGTTTTGCCGGACTGGGGGCGAATACCTTCGACATTCAGGGGCCGCAGATGTACCGGCGGTTTGGCGGGCGGTCCGAAAAGCGGGTGCCGCCGATCGACTACCACCAGGCGATGACCTTTAAACGGCGGTTTCAGCAGGGCGAAAACATTGCAGTGTATGCCGCCGTGACCGGAGCCGCCCAAATCAAGTACGCTTCCAAAAAGACCAATCCCAATGTACAGTTGATCGGTATCGATGATAATTTCATGGGCATTAAAGCCCTTAAGATGCAGTCGGGCCGTAATTTCTCCCCGAATGACCTCGAAAATTCGCTCAACGTGACCATTATCGGCAACGAAGTGGCGACGACCCTGTTTGATAAGGGCCAGAATCCGCTCAACAAGGAAATTAGTGTGCTGGGTAGCAAATACAAAGTCGTGGGGGTGCTGGAGAAAAAAGGCGGTTTTTCGGGTGGGGGAGACGATCGCATGGTGCTGGTGCCGCTGGAAAATGCCCGCGCCATGGCCGGCACGCGCACACTCACCTTCGACATCACCGGCTCGGTGCCCAACATGGGCGATGCCGAAACGGCCGTGGACGAAGCACGGGGATTGATGCGTCAGATTCGCCGGGACCCGCTGGGAAAACCTGACACCTTTGAAATCAAGCGGGCGGATGAACTGGCGAAGGATTTTGAAAACATCACCAGTTACCTTCGGATCGGCGGTTTTGGCATCGGTTTTATCACGCTGCTGGGCGCGGCCATTGCGCTCATGAACATCATGCTGGTGTCGGTGACGGAGCGCACCCGCGAAATCGGAATTCGGAAATCGTTGGGGGCCACCCCCAAACGCATCCGCGAGCAGTTTCTGATCGAAGCCGTGGTCATCTGCATCATGGGCGGTATTGGCGGGATAATCCTGGGCATCGGTATTGGCAACCTGATTTCGACGGTGGTGAGTCAGGGCAATGGCAGCTTTGTGGTGCCGTGGTTCTGGATGGCCGTTGGCATTCTAGTGTGCGTGAGCGTCGGTTTGTTTTCGGGCATTTACCCGGCTTTCAAAGCGTCCCGTCTCGACCCCATCGAAGCCCTGCGGTATGAGTAACGGGCTGTCAATGAGGATAAAAACCCTCAAATAGGCGTCAAATAGGCGATTGAATGCGGCAAGCCCTAAAAAAATATTCAGTATAAATGGTTCTTTATTCAGTATTAATCCTACTTTTGCACCCACGTTCGCTTGAGCGACACGCGCCGTAGAAATGCCGGGATGGCGGAATCGGTAGACGCGTTGGTCTCAAACACCAATGTCTGCAAGGGCATGCCGGTTCGAGTCCGGCTCCCGGTACAATAAACACCTTACAAAAAACTGATTTTCAGTGATTTGTAAGGTGTTTTTGGTTTCTAACGGTTTATTGCATTTCGTGGAAAATACGAAAAGTCGGGATCAAGTACAAAAGTTGTGGAGTGCGTTGCATTTTTTTAGGTTTGTATTTTTCATCAAACCTGACCGTCTTGGAGAGTTTCCTGCCTTTAGTCGAATACCTGTTACCCGATTTTATCGTAG
>NZ_JBPZHB010000023.1:0-29878 GCF_051857545.1 Larkinella fluvii
TACGATAAAATCGGGTAACAGGTATTCGACTAAAGGCAGGAAACTCTCCAAGACGGTCAGGTTTGATGAAAAATACAAACCTAAAAAAATGCAACGCACTCCACAACTTTTGTACTTGATCCGATTTATTTTGGGGTGTACCCTCAAATGTTTAATGCAGAAGGATTTGCCAGACAGGCTAAAAATAGGGGGCAAAAAAAAGCCCGTATAAACGGGCTTTAAGGTTGATAATCGTGCTACTAAGTGACCTTTTCGCAATTTGAGCGGATCGGACGGGACTCGAACCCGCGACCTCCGCCGTGACAGGGCGGCATTCTAACCAACTGAACTACCGATCCATTTTTATTCCGCCTTCATTTCCTGAAAACGTGGTGCAAAGGTAGCTGCTTTTAGACATTACGCAATACCTTTGCCAAAAAAAACAGATAAAAAAGGATGAAAAAACCATTTCCGACTGAGTACCCGGCAGGGAGCTTTTTTGCCAAATACATCGATCTGGTTGATACCGAGAATGTTATTGATCTTTTGCGGCAGCAGCAGGCGATGGTAGAAAGTTTGTATAAAAATTTAACCGTCGTTCAGCAGGACTACCGGTATGCCGAAGGCAAGTGGTCGCCGAAAGAAATGCTGGGCCATATGATCGACACCGAGCGGATTTTTGTCTACCGTGCGCTGTGCATTGCACGGGGTGAACAGCAATCGCTGCCGGGTTTTGACGAAAACGTGTACGTCGACAATGCCAATTTTAGCGCGCAGTCGCAACAGCAATTGGTGACGCACTACGGTTTCGTCCGGCAGTCGACCCTGGCCCTGGCCGAAAGCCTGGCGGAAGAAGCCCAGCAACGGATCGGAACGGCCAACGGCTCACCCTTGTCGGCCCGCGCCTTTTTCTCCATCTTGGCCGGACACGAACGGCATCACCTGAACATCCTGGCGGAACGCTATGGCCTAAAATGACAATACGCGACATCACGACCTGCCTGGAAGCCTGGGCTCCGCTGGCCTATCAGGAAAGCTACGACAATGCGGGGCTGATTGTCGGCGACGCTGCCGCGGAAGTAACCGGTGTTCTGGTCACCCTCGACGTCACGGAAGCCGTGGTGGAGGAAGCGATTCGGAAAAACTGCAACCTCATCGTGGCGCATCATCCGATTGTGTTCCGGGGTTTGAAAAAGTTCAACGGTCGTAATTACGTGGAGCGGGTGGTGATCAAGGCCATCAAAAATGACGTGGCTCTCTATGCCGCCCACACCAATCTGGACAACATCGCGGGTGGTGTGAGTTTCAGGATTGCCGACCAACTGGGGTTGCAGAAGGTACGGATTCTGGCTCCGAAATCGGACGTGTTGATGAAGCTGGTCACGTTCGTGCCGAATGAGCAGGAAGGACCAGCGTTCAAAGAAGCTACGCAGACGGTTTTAAATGCGCTATACGAAGCCGGCGTTGGGCAGATCGGGCAGTATGACCATTGCAGTTTCCGGACTGAAGGAACGGGCACATTCCGGGGGAGTGATACGTCGGAGCCCGCGCTTGGAAGGTCGGGCGAAGACACCCGGGCGCACGAAAACCGGATTGAAGTCCTCTTTCCGGCCTACCTTCAGCCTAAAGTGCTGGCGGCTTTGCGGAAAGCGCATCCCTACGAAGAAGTCGCCCATTACCTGACTGCCCTGACGAACGAAAATCAGGAAGTAGGTTCAGGTGCAGTGGGTGAACTGCCGGAACCGCTCAGCGAAGCGGATTTTTTAGCCCATCTGAAAACGCAGATGAGCCTGTCGGTGATTCGTCATACGGCTTTGCGCGGGCAACCGGTGCATCGGGTGGCGGTGTGCGGAGGAGCGGGCGGTTTTTTACTGAATGACGCCCTGCGGGCCGGGGCCGACGTATTTATTACGGCGGATTACAAATACCATGAATTTTTTGACGCCGACTCGCGTATTATCATTGCAGACATTGGACATTACGAAAGCGAAGTATTTACTAAAGACTTGATTCAACAGTATTTGTTGAAAAAAAATGATACCTTTGCGGTAATTTTGTCCGAAATAGACACCAACCCGGTGCTATACTACTTATAGGCAGATAAAACCGCACGAATGGAACTGACGATTGCTCAAAAACTCGAAGCACTTCTTAAACTTCAATCAATTGATTCTCAGCTTGATGAACTAAAAAAGATCCGCGGTGACCTACCGGAAGAGGTGCGTGATCTGGAAGATGATATTGCCGGATTTGAAACCCGAATCGGTAAATTCAACGCCGATATCCAGGTGTTAGAGGAGGAAATCGACCGGAACAAAGCGATTAAGAAGGATTCGGAGAAGCTGATTACCCGGTATAAGGATCAGCAGATGAACGTTCGCAACAACCGCGAGTTTGACGCCATCTCGAAAGAAGTGGAACTGCAAACCCTGGAAATTGAACTGGCCGACAAGAAAATCAACGAAGCCTCGTTCAAAATCCGCAACAAGCAGGAAGAAATTAAAGCAACGCAGTCGGCGCTCGACGAACGCAAGGAAGATCTGAAAGCGAAAATGCAGGAGCTGAACCAAATCACGTCCGAAAGCCGGGATGAGGAGAAAGCCTTACTGAAAGACCGTGACGACCAGGCAACGCACATCGAAGAGCGCCTGCTGAAGTCTTACAATAAAATCCGGGAAAATGCCCTGAACGGCCTGGCGGTTGTGATCGTGAAACGCGGTGCGTGTGGCGGTTGCTTTAACGTCGTGCCTCCCCAGCGGCAGGCCGACATCCGGGATAAAAAGAAAATCATCGTTTGCGAGCATTGCGGACGGGTGTTCGCCGATGTCGAAGGCGTTCCCGAACCGGTATCGTCACGTCGGTAATTGATCGTATTCTTTTCCATGAAAAGGTCGCCGGATGGTGGCCTTTTTTTTGTACCTGACAGGTCAACTTACGCTTGTCGGGTTGCAGAAAAACCTTGCCTGAATTCTTTGTTTTCGATTCGCAACTGTTCTATTTCCAGCTTCTTTTCTAGCAATTCCCGCTTCAAAGCCTGATTCTCCTGTTCACACTGACGAAGAAAACGTTCGTACACTTCTCGTTCCGCTACCGATAATCCCGGGTTTTGACTTGGTAGAATCTCGACTCCATCAGGGTCAATTGCGTTGAGCAGATTAATCAGTGGCGTTTTCAAGAGGGAGGCTAAACGGGGTAACTGCTTAATGGTAACTTTTGCCTGATTATTCTCAATCCGGCTGATTGTTGACACAGAAGGTCCCCATTGAACGGCTAAGTCTTCCTGCTTCATTCCGGCCAGAATCCGTAGTTGTCGAACGGTCTCTCCAAAAGTCATCTTATAAAGGCGTTAGGTAAAACTTCCTTGTTGGACGGGAGAGCGGGCAAGAAGTCACTTTTGAATAGAGGATTATCAGAAAAAATGCCCCATTTTCATTTTTGAAAAAAATAGGGCAGAAGTGAAATTTAGTTTTAATGAGTTTAGATCAAATTTGCATACAATCGTTGTTATCAAATAATAACTGCGATTAAGGTGGCCACATAAATACTAAGCTTTTAATAGTTTATATGGTCAAAATAAAATAAATTTTTTTCACTATTAACTACAAGAGTAACATGGAAAAATTACAAGATGGGCAATTTGGTAAGTTTGAAGGTTTTGTTCTCAATTCTCCTAATTTGATAATGGGAGGTGTCGCAACAGGTGCTGGTGAAGGTTGCATAGCAGGAGTTTGCACCTCTTGGCAAAGCGATAGCAGAGTCAATGGTAAGACAACTTACTACACTGTCAAAGATATCCGTAAACAGTGTTAATATATTTTGGCAATAACCCTTTTTAACACTATCAAAAGGGTTATTGCCAAAATATGTCATGAAAACGCTAGCCTTTGTTTATAAAAAAACGTAAAATGATATCACATATTTATTTAATGGTAATATCTAATAGATATAAATATCGTTTTTGTGCTTTTATTTTATTCTTATTTTTTAGTAATTTTGTATTATCTCAAGATCGTAAATTTGTATTTGAGTACAATAGAATAATAAATAAAGCGGAATTAGCTATAGTAAACTCTAAATACGAAGAGGCACTATTTTTTTACAATAAGGCTTTTAGAATTTATAAATCGCCGTTTTCAAAGGATTATTACAATGCTGCAATTTGTTCAATATTAGTTGGTAAAAATAATGAATTGTTTAAGTATATGAAAAAATTAGTTTATAGAGGTATGACATTAAAAGCATTGCAAAAAGAGCCTATTATTTTAAAATTGAAAAGTAATTCTGATTGGAAAAGATTAGAAAAATCTTTTTTATATTTAAGAAAATTAGGAGCCAATACTATAAATAAAAAACTTAGAATAACTTTAAATAATTTATACAATAGAGATCAATACTTTCGAAATTTAGAAGGGGGATATGATCTCTATGCAGATACAATAAGAAAAATAGATGAAATAAATAACAAACAATTACTAAATATAATAGGACGTTATGGTTATCCGAACGAAGATAGTATTGGGATACCAGATAATGGGCCTCAGGATTCGCAAAATTTTGATATAGTAATATGGCATCAAACTCAATTGAACTTCATTAGCGATTACAGCTCTATTTTAGTCAATGCCGCAAAAAATGGAAAAATTGACCCTCATAGAGCGGCAGAATTGATAGAAAATCAGACTGGTATTCCAAAATACTCTACTCAGATTTTTTTTGAATGCGTTTGTGATAGCTGCCTTATTGAAACCAAAAAAAAGATAGATGGAAAGCTTTTTTTTATGAATTTAGAGCCTGATAAAGAAGAGGAAATAAATAAGAATAGGAGAATGTTAGGCCTTGAGAATATTGTTGATTATACAAAAAAAACTCTTTTCGATTTAAAAGATGACCGATTTATGCTATTTTATTTAGGCGGGATTCCTACATTTTCTTTTGACACTGATGAAGATGCTTTAAGTTTTATTAGTAAACTAAAATTTGTTAATAAATGATATTATTATTATCTCCAATTGCTGAAAAAACTACCAATGATGTTATAGACTGGTTCTTATACTGGAATATTCCTTTTGTTAGAATAACGGATAAAACAGAGCCTGACATCGAACTCTATATATCTGATAATCATATTGATCTTTCAATAGTTGGTGCAGCGATAGAAACTATTTCAGCGTTTTGGGTTAGGAAAGGAGATTTTGTTTATAACACTCAATTAAATTCTATTCCTGATATCTTAAAACAAACTATTGATTCTTATTTAGAAAAAGAATTTCATTTGCTTGTAGATTATATCGTTTTCAAGTTGGAGCAGAAAAAAAGACTTGGTAATTATTTTGAAAGTAATCCAAATAAGCTCCTTCACTTACAAATTGCTCGAGACATTGGATTACAAATACCAAAAACATACATTACACAAACTTCATATAGATTGATAGATATTTTTAAAAAAAATGGTAAAATTATTAATAAATCAATCAAGGATTCATTCACTTTAAATTATAATGGTATTTATTATTATAATCACACTGAGCAAGTTGAAGAAGAAATTGTCAATGATATGCCTCCAAAATTTTTTCCTTCACTAGTGCAAGAAGAGTTGTTAAAGGAGTATGAATTAAGGATTGTGTTTGTAAATGATATTTTATACACAATGGCGATTTTTTCTCAAAGCGATGACCAAACTAAAGTTGACTGGCGCAATTACAATTATCAAAAACCTAGTCGATTAGTTCCATACAAATTACCTGAAGGAGTAACTTTTTTAGTTAAAAAATTTATTCAAACATCTGGATTAAATACTGGGGCTATTGATATGGTTGTTACAAAAGATAAACGTTATGTTTTTCTTGAATGTAACCCCAATGGACAAATTAGTATGGTTTCTGAACAATGTAATTATCCTATTGAGAAATACATCGCATCCTACTTATGTTATGACTAAAATTCCAGGACTTGAAAAGCTGCCAAATTTACCTATATCTTTCCGACTATTTAAGACCATTTCCAGTTGTCAGGAAAGACGGGATGATCTATTTATTAATATTAAAAGTTATAATGGGCTAGCCTTATTGCAATCTATGCATAAGCCGATTTCAAAAATAATTCATTATTAAATTCATGGTTGATCAATATTTTCGGCTATATGCATGTTGCTTATTAATAAAAGGATCAAGAAGAAGCTTGATTAATGATGGGCAAAGGAATATTTTTTACTTTATCCCTAACAGTTTATATCTTATTCTTGTAAATGATAAAAATAAATCTTATGAGGAAATATTGGCAAAATATGACGAAAAGGATCACATTACGATATGCGAATATTTCACTTTTTTACACCAAAACGAACTCTTATTTTGGTGTAAAAAAGAAGAATTAGAATTATTTCCTGATATTGAATTGCGATGGGAAAGCCCTGCTGTGATTACGAATGCTATCATTGATATAAATGGACAATCATACTATGATTTCTGTTCTCTTTTTCAAGAACTAGAACAACTGGGATGTAAATATATTCAGGTTAGATGTTATACTCTAAAACTATTAAAGTTTTTTGAAGATGTATTATGTGAATTGGAGGATCGACGAATTTTGTCTATTGAATTGATAATAAAATCATCATCAGAAATTGATATTAATAATCTGATAAATTTAGTTCGCCGATTTCCACGTATTCAAAATATTATTATTCATTCAGCAGAATCAAATGTTGTACTGAAAGAGTATAAATTATCATGGGTAAAACAAACTGTTACTGACCATTCGCACTGTGGGCTTATTAGCCCTAATTATTTTTCTACCAATTTAAATACATTTACTGAATCACAAAAGCATAATACCTGTTTAAACCGTAAAATTTCAATTGATGTCAATGGCGAAATAAAAAATTGCCCTTCCATGACGAAAAGTTACGGCAATATCCGTGATACTACTTTGCTCGAAGCGATTAATAAACCCGGTTTTAAAGACAACTGGTTTATCCACAAAGATCAGATTGAAGTCTGTAAAGACTGCGAATTCAGACACATTTGCACCGATTGCCGGGCTTATATTCAGGACCCGGCTAACATTTATTCCAAACCGGCCAAATGTAGTTACGATCCTTACACCGCAACCTGGGGAACCGAAAACCCAACGCATAATCCATTACACGGTCAGTAAATGAAATTTCCCTTTTATTTTCAACCCGACCAGATGGATTGCGGTCCTACCTGCCTGCGAATGGTTGCTAAGCATTATGGCCACAATTATTCCATGCAGACGTTGCGGGAAAAGGCGGAGATTGGAAAAGAAGGGGTTTCTCTGCTGGGTATTTCCCAAGCCGCAGAAAGCATTGGTTTCCGTACCTTAGCGGTGATGGTTCCCTTCGTCAATCTGGCAACCGATGCGCCATTCCCCTGCATTGTCCATTGGAAACAAAATCACTTTCTGGTTATTTATCGAATCAAAAAGTCTAGCCGTACCTATACGGTATTCGTAGCGGATCCATCGGCGGGCTTACTGACTTTTACGCGCGAAGAGTTTGAAAGCCATTGGGCAACAACCATAACGAACGGAGAACAAACCGGCGTTGCGTTATTGCTGGAACCAACGCCCCGTTTTTTTCAGGAAGAAGGCGAGAAAACAGCAGGACTTGAATTCTCGTATCTTTTTAGCCATTTATGGCGTTACAAGCGGTTGTTGATTCAGGTTGGTCTTGGATTGGCGGTTGGTGCCATTCTGCAGCTTATTTTGCCCTTTTTAACACAAGCCATTGTCGATACCGGCATTCAGACCCGGAACCTAAATTTCATCTATACCATTCTGATTGCCCAACTGATGCTGTTTGCCGGTCGGACCGCTGTCGAATTCATTCGTAGCTGGATTTTGCTGCACATCAGTACCCGCATCAACCTGTCGATTCTCTCCGATTTTTTGATCAAACTTTTCAAACTGCCTGTTTCCTACTTTGATACCAGAATGACGGGAGATATTCTCCAACGCATCAACGATCATACGCACATTGAGCAATTTATGACGGGTTCGTCGTTGAACGTGCTGTTTTCGATTTTCAATTTAGTTCTTTTCAGTTTTGTACTGGGCTATTACAACCTACCTATTTTCGGCGTTTTTGTGCTGGGAAGTATTCTCTATATAGTCTGGATTGTTTTTTTTCTGCGTCATCGTCGGCAATTGAACAGCAAACAGTTTGCATTGTCGGCACAAACCCAGAGTAATCTGATTCAACTGGTAACGGGCATTCAGGAGATCAAACTCAACAATGCGGAACATCTGAAACGCTGGCAGTGGGAGAACCTTCAGGTTCGTCAGTTTAAACTAAGTATAAAGGGACTGGCGCTTGAACAATACCAGCAAACGGGTGCTTTATTTCTGAACGAAGGGAAAAATATCATCATTACGTTTTTGGCGGCTACGGCGGTGGTGCAGGGGCAGATGTCGTTGGGGTCGATGATGGCGTTGCAATACATTGTAGGTCAGTTGAATAGCCCGGTTGAGCAACTGATCCACTTTGTCCAGCAGTGGCAGGATGCCCGCATCAGCCTGGAACGTCTGAATGAAGTGCATCAGGAACCGGACGAGGAACCCGGAAACCAATCTTTTATTACCACCTTGCCGGAAAACAAAACGCTGGCGTTGCGGAATGTTTCATTTACCTATCCCGGCGCAGGCAACGAACCCGTTCTGAAGAATATTAACCTATGGATACCACAGGGCAAAGTAACGGCCATTGTTGGAACCAGTGGCAGCGGTAAAACAACCTTACTGAAACTATTGTTGAAAATATACAATCCACAACAGGGAGAAATTCGGGTCGGGGAGACCAATTTGAAGCACATCAGTCACCGTGTTTGGCGGAGTCGTTGCGGTACGGTGCTGCAGGATGGTTTCATTTTTTCGGATACGATTGCCAACAACATTGCCGTCAGCGATGAAAACCCCAATATTCGACAAGTGCTGCACGCTGTAAAAACCGCCAATATTCAGTCGTTTATCGAAGAATTGCCGTTGGGTTATAATACCAAAATTGGAGCCGAAGGAAGCGGCATCAGTCAGGGTCAACGGCAGCGGATGTTGATTGCCCGCTCGGTTTATAAAAACCCCGATTTTATCTTTTTAGACGAAGCCACCAACGCGCTCGATGCGAATAATGAAAGCGTCATCCAGCGGAATCTGGAAGAGTTTTTTCAAAACAGAACCGTTGTGGTCGTGGCGCATCGACTCAGTACCGTTAAAAATGCCGATCAGATTGTCGTATTGGAACGGGGTGAAATTGTTGAGACCGGCACTCATACCGAGTTAACCAATCTGTACGGTCGCTACTATGAACTGGTCAAAAATCAACTGGAACTGGCCGCATCGTGATCGTGGAAAAGCCATTGATTGAACTCCGCAGTGCTGAAGTTGACGAAGTGCTGAGCCAACCCCCGTCCTGGCTGGTGTTGTGGGGCATCACGGTTTTCTTTGGCATTCTGATTCTGGTTCTGGGTGTTGCCTGGATGGTACAATACCCGGATTTGATAAAAGCCCCGTTAAAAGTGGTGGCTTTCAATGCCCCAAAAGTCGTGAATGCTCGGACCGAGGGGAGATTGATTCGTTTGTTCATTGGCGATGGTGAATCGGTCAGAGCGGGTCAGAAAGTGGCGTATTTGGAGAGTACGGCCAACCACGATGAAGTATTGGCGTTGGATACCGTAATTAACAAGCTGGTCAAATTGGCGGAACTGCGTGAACCAGACCGTATGTATTCGTTTCCGGTTCCACCGTATTTCCAATTGGGCGAATTACAAAAACCGTATCAGGTATTTCAGGAAGCCTTTGTGCGTTCGCGGGCGGTTTCGGTCGATGGTGCTTATTTGCAAAAAGGTCACATTCTGCAAGATGATCTCCTTCAACTTCAGGCTTTACACCAGAATCTCCAGAAACAACTGATCAGCTACCAGCGTGATTTTGAGTTGGCTCAGGAGGACCTGAAGATGCAGGAACAATTGCTAAAAGATAAGGTGGTTCCGAAAGTGGAATACCGGCAAATGCTGAGCAAGCTCATCAGTAAAAAGCAGACGCTTGAGCAGGCTCAAAATGGATTACATTCCAACTTGCTATCGCAAAATCAGAAACAGCAGGAGTTATTGGAGTTGAGAAAAACCATTACGGAGCAAAAGAACGCGTTAACGCAGGCGCTCAATACCCTCAAAAGTGAACTGGAAGCCTGGAAACAGCGGTATGTGGCGCTGGCGCCCATCACCGGGAAAGCATCTTTTTTGAGCCAATTACAGGAAGGTCAAACCGTCAAAGCCGGTCAGGAGTTGCTCTATGTTTTACCCACGGGAACCGCTTGTTATGGTGAAATGTATGTGGGGCAGTATAATTTTGGCAAAGCTAAAGTGGGGCAAACAGTCATCATTAAATTCCAAAGCCATCCCTTTCAGGAGTTTGGTACAGTCGATGGGCGTATCAAGTCAATTGCGGAACTTCCGAAGGATACGGCTTATCTCGTTCGGGTCGAGTTCCCGCGCGGCCTAGTGACTTCTACGGGTCAAAAACTGCCTTTCCGGAATGGAATGACGGCCACCGGAGAAATTATTACGCAGGATGTTAATTTGCTGGAACGATTATTTCACGAACTTCGGCGAATTAAAAACTAGCCATGCGGATGTATTGGGTGCTTCTTTGCCGATCATTTACCGTAGAAATGGTTTGCAGGGTGGCTTTTTTTCTTGTTGGCTTTCTTTTTTTATTGCCCAACCGGCTCCAGGCCGCCGACTTCGACTTTACACCCCCGCTCCAGCGCGCCTATGCCGACGTGCTGAAACTGAAAGTACAGGACGGTCGGCAGACGCTGGCGGGTGAGCTGGCACGGGAAAATGGCGTGGCGATTTACGTCGATAATCTGGCCGATATGGTCACGCTACTGGTTTCCGACGACCGGAAGCTATACAGCCAGTGGTCGGACCGGGAGGATCAGCGGCTCGACCAGCTCCGGGATCTGGACGAAAACTCCCCCTGGCAGCGGTTTGCCCAGGCCGAAGTGCGGTTGCATTGGGCGTTTGTCAAACTCAAGTTCGGGCAGGAAGTCAGTGCCTGCTGGGATATCATCCGGGCGTATAAACTGCTGGAGGAAAACCGCAAAAAATTCCCCGGCTTTCTGCCTACCTACAAATCCCTCGGGCTGCTGCACGTCATGATTGGCGCGGTTCCCGATAACTACACTTGGGTGACCCGAATGCTGGGCCTGCGCGGGAACATCAAACAGGGAATGCAGGAGCTTCGGACGGTTTCCCAGAAAGACGCCATTTTCCAAACCGAAGCGCGGTTGATCGATCTGCTGCTTCGGGCCTACGTGCTGAAATTTACGGCAGCGGATGCGGCCAGTCTTAAAAAGATGGTGCAGGACAATCCGGATAACCTGCTGCTGAGTTTTTTTGCTACTTCCGTATTCATGAAAGAAGCCCGGAGTGAGGACGCCCTGGCTCTTCTGAACGACCGGCCCACCGGCCCCGATTACCTTTCGTTCCCGATTCTGGAGAATTTAAAAGCCGACATCCTGCTCCAGAAAGCCGACTATCAACAGGCGGCTACGGTTTATCGTACTTTTCTGAGCCAGTACAAAGGCGTTAACTTCCTGAAAGACAGTTATTATAAGCTATTTCTGTGCTATTGGCTCCAGGACGACGACGCCAAAGCCCTGCCATACCTTCGGCAGGTTAGTCAGGTAGGCGGTGCCGTCGTAGAGTCGGACAAGGCAGCTCAGAAATTCGCGGAATCGTATTTTAAAAAAGGCGTTTCGCCCCGGCAGAAAATTCTGATGAAGGCCCGGTTGGCGACTGATGGCGGTTTTTACGAAACCGCCCTGGCTACTTTAAAAAATTACACCGAATCCTCGTTTCCGCTTTTGAACGAAAAGGCCGAGTTTAATTACCGCAAAGGCCGGATCTACCAGCGCGCGGGCGATGCAGACGAAGCGTTGCCGTATTTGGAGCGGGCCGTGAGTCTGAGCGAAACCGACCAGTTGTCGCACGGCGCGACGGCGGCCCTGCAACTCGGTTACATCTACCAGCAAAAGCGCAACATGGCCAAAGCCCGGCAGTACTTTCAGAAGGCACTGAGCTACAAAAAACACGAATACAAAAACAGCATCGACAACAAAGCCCGGGCCGCGTTGAGTGAATTAGGAGGGGAGAGTTAAGAGTTAAAAATTAAGAGTTAAGAGTTGCGCTGCCAAGTGACTGCGTCAGCCGACCAACGGTGGCTCCTTTTAACTCTTAACTCTTAATTTTTAACTCTTAACCCATTAAAGGCTCATCAACTCCTTGAACCGGATGGCCTGACGGCGGCTAATTTCGATCTTGTCGCCCCCTTTCAGGGTCACCAGCAAGCCACCGCTAAACCACGGCTCGATCTTGTCGATCCACGGCAGATTGATGATGTGCTTGCGGTTGGCGCGGAAAAACGTGTTGGGGTCCAGACGGTCTTCCAGGCTGTTCAATGACTTCAGCACCAGCGGTTTCTGATCGTCGAAATGCAGCCGGACGTAATTGCCCATCGACTCGAACAACCGGACTTTCCCGAGTTTGACAAACCAGCATTTTTCGCCGTCCTTGACAAACACCTGGTCATTTTCGCCCAGCACCTTGTTCGTGTCCCGGCGCGGAGCTTCCGTTTCGGGGGCATGGCTGTTCTCCTCGATGCGGTTGATGGCTTCCGACAGGCGGTTTAATTCAATCGGTTTGAGCAGATAATCCAGGGCATTGTATTCAAAAGCCGTGATGGCGTATTCGTCGTAGGCCGTCGTGAAAATGACTTCCGGCGATTTGCCGTCAATGGCTGATAACAACTCAAAACCGTTTTTCCCCGGCATCTGAATATCCAGAAACAGCAATTCCGGCTGAAGGTCATCGATCAGTTTGAGGGCTTCGTCGGCGTTGGCAGCTTCGCCAATCACTTCAATTTTAGGGAAATTATCCAACAATCGGCGGAGTTCATTCCGAGCCAGCCGCTCGTCGTCAACGATAAGGGTCTTCATTCTATCAAGTTTATAGTTTATAGTTTACGGTTTTCTGTATTCGGTTTACGCCGGGCCGTCGCTACGGTTGCGGGTTTGCGTATTGAATGCGTCAGCCACCGTAAACTGAAAACCGTAAACCTTAAACCCGTTTCAATTCTTCCGTTCGTTTGAATACACCGGCGGATTGCAGCGGAATGACCACATCGGCACAGACGACGTCGGCGGACTCCTGCTGAATGCGAAAGGTGGCTTCGGGGCCATAGAGCAACTCAAGCCGTTGGGCGGTATTTTTGAGTCCGAAGCCGGACGAGGCTTCCGTGTTGCCCAGAACGCCGGTATTGCGAATGCGGATGTACAACAGACGGTCTTCCAGCCAGGTGGTCAGTTCGACAAAACCGCCGGAAATGGCTTTCTGAACGCCGTGTTTGATGGCATTTTCAACCAGCGTTTGAAACATCATGGGTGG
This sequence comes from Larkinella fluvii, assembly GCF_051857545.1. Taxonomy (NCBI): domain Bacteria; kingdom Pseudomonadati; phylum Bacteroidota; class Cytophagia; order Cytophagales; family Spirosomataceae; genus Larkinella; species Larkinella fluvii. The sequence continues at coordinate 13,443 of NZ_JBPZHB010000023.1, forward strand.
CACCTGCAAGTACTGGGTTTTCGGATCGATTTCCAGGCGGCAACTCAGACGGTCTTCATAGCGAACTTTTTCGAGGGCCAGGTAATCTTCGACGGTTTTGATTTCTTCCCGCAGCTCGACGGTTTTCCGGCGGTCAGCCAGCAGCGAGTTGCGGAGAATATTGGAGAGTTGGGTGATGCTTTGCTGCGCTTTGGTCGGATTTTCGAGCACCAGGGCGCGGATGCTGTTGAGGGCATTGAAGACAAAATGCGGGTTGAGCTGCGACCGCAGAACCTTGGCCTCGGACTCGCGAATGGAGGTTTTCAGCAGGATTTTTTCAATTTCGGCATCGCGCGAGCGTTCCACATAATGATAAGCCGTATAACTCAGTACCCACGCCAGCATACATTTCCCCCAGTTTAACAAATAACCCAAAACAATGGACGGTTCGTCGGAAAGGTATTCCGGAAGCACCTGTTTATCGATGGGAAGGTTGATGATGGTCATGATGACGGCCAGAACAAAAACCGATAAAATGACCCGTGGCACGAGCTGAAAGAAAGGCAACTGAACCCACCGCCATCGTTTGATCATCAGGCGGTACAGGTGGGTTAGCAGAATACACAGAATGATGGTGGCAATCGCTTCGTAAAAAAAATCAGCCTTGTATCCTTCTCCAAATGTAAAAATAGCGAACTCTGCCATGATGAGCATCGTCCACCCGACTATCTGACAAAACCAATATATTCTATTTTTAGACATGCGCTCACTTCAGAAATCAACTCCAAAAACATTGTACCTATAACGAATATACAAGTTTGTGGATGAAGTGGGGCTATTATTACAGGAGTGGTAATATAGAATTGTCAGTTGCCGGTTTTTAGTTATGTAACCGCTGGCGTTTTTCCGATGACAAAAAATGAATACCTTATTGATGCATGACCAGTGCCAGCAGGTGGGTGCTGTCGTTGGAAACTTCAATCGTAAATTCGCCGGTGTCGTAATCGTAGATCAGTTTATAGAGGCACAAATTGCTGTGTTCGTATAAATCCATGGTCGCCAAGGATTCATTCATCAGCCACGACAGCAAAATGCGAATGGCCCGGCCGTGCATACAAACCAGCACCGGATTTTCGTCGGGGCGGGAGAGAATGAGGTCGATAACGGGTTTCTGGCGTTGGGCCACCTGTTCCGGGCTTTCGCCGTCTTCGGTCGGGTAGTCGGTGTGGCCAGCCGCCCAGTTTTCAATCAGGGTACGGTAATATTCGTTGTCGAAGCTATTGGGCGTTTTGCCTTCGCGTGCACCCCAGCTAATTTCGTTGAGGCCCTCGTAGCTTTCGTGGGGAATGCCGGCATCGATGAAAAACCGCACCGACTGCATGGTGCGCCGGAGTTTGGAGGTATATACTTTGGCAAAGGGGATGTGCTGATACGCCTGATAAAAAGCCAGGGCCTGTGCCTGCCCCATCGCATTCAGATCGGAATCTACGCCACTGCCCTGAACAATGCCCTGTCGGTTGTAATCTGTTTCGCCGTGGCGAATGAGATATATCGTTTTTTGTTCCAATCCTCTAAGTTTGTAATAGGTATTCCGGTAAATGTAAAATGGAAATGTTAAACGGTCTGCCAAATGAAAAACCGGCCGCTAGAATACTTTATTAATTCTCATTTTACATTTTAAATTTGCTATTTCACACCGTGACAGCTTCGATCTGTCTGGCAAAACGCCTGCAAAATTACGAAAAATTCTTCACACAATGAAGCCGGACTGGACTTTAGAATCCCTGCAGCAATTTCATAAAAACTCCATTGTTCATCACCTGGGAATCGAGTTAACCGAACTCGGTGACGGTTTTATAACCGCCCGGATGCCCGTCGATCACCGGACCCACCAGCCGTTCGGGATTTTGCACGGGGGCGCATCGGTAGTGCTGGCCGAAACCCTGGGCAGTGTGGCCTCGGTGACGCAACTCGACGATCCGACCCGCCAGCGGGCTGTGGGTCTGGAAATCAACGCCAATCACGTTCGTTCGGTAAAAGAAGGGTGGGTCTACGGCAAGGTGACACCGATCCACGTCGGCCGGACGACGCACATCTGGGAAATTCGCATCACGGACGAAGCGGGGAAACTCGTCTGCATCAGCCGGCTGACCGTGGCAGTACTGGAAAATAAGTAAGTAATGCGGCAAAATACCGGAAAATAACTAAGTATTTATTCTGAAAAGTTTTGCATAATAATTGTTTGCCAGTGAGTCGTTGAAAGCATCTGTTTAAATAAACTCACGGAAACGTTATGGAAAATTCTGGATCAGATAAGCGGTCGGTTTTAGCCCCCCGTCCGGTGCCGGTGGGCGAAAATCCTACGCTTTGTTTTATTGAAGATAACGACGAGAATCTGATTCTGTACGAATGGATCAATGCGCGCTACCTGCCTGATTACACCTTTCAGCTCTATTCGGACGGTTTTTTCCTGCAAGAACGTTTAGGCTCCTCTGCTCCGAAACCGGACCTGATTTTGCTGGATTTGAAGATGCCTTACATCACCGGTTTTCAGTTGCTAACCCGGTTGAAAGCGCATCCGGACTGGAAGCACATCCCGGTGGTAATTTTTACGCATTCAACCTCACCAAAAGACGTGGAACACTGCTTTGCTGCCGGCGCAGACGGTTTTATCAACAAGGAGATTTCCGTACACGGCATTACGGCGCAGCTTGTCGAGGTGTGTGAACATTGGCTAAAATACACGTAAATCATCCATTTTCATCACGCGGTAATCGCCTGGCAGATGATTCTATTTTTTGGAAGTTACCCCGACACTCCCTCCACCATCGGCATCAGCAGCGGCACGCCCACCAGAAATTTCTGCTCATCGTAGTAGATCGTCACCGGCGAGTGGGCGAGGAGTTTGTACTTGATCATGATGTTCTGCAAACCGATCTGATTGGAAGGAACGGCCATTTTCTTCTTTTGCAGATTGTTTTCCACATACAGGTGGCCTTCCAGCGTATAGAGCTTGATCGTCAGGGGGCGACTCACCGAAATGATGTTGTGCTTGATGGCATTTTCAAGCAAAATCTGAAGTGTTAAGGGCGGAATCAGGTGTGAGAGGTACTTTGAATCCAGATCCAGCTCCATGAAAATACCGTCACCATACCGGGTTTTCAGCAAGTGGAAATAGGCTTTGATGAACTGAATTTCGTCGTTGAGTGGACACAAATCGCGGTTGTTCTGCTGAAGTAAATACCGGTAGACCGACGATAGTTCATCCACAAAAAGCTCGGCCTGCTGGGCATCGCTGGTGATCAGCGACGACAGCGAATTCAGGTTGTTGAACAGAAAATGCGGATTGATCTGGGTTTTGAGCGAATCGAGCTGGCTTTGCAGGTTCACTTTTTTCAACTCCTGTGCTTCGGTATAGGCCACTTTCCAGCGTTGATACAGGTAAACACCTTCATAGTAGGCGGCTATTTGCACCGTTCCGGCGAAGGAAACGAGCGTATTGAAAAAATACGGCCTGAATTGCAGGTAATCGTCGGTAGGCCAGAGCCCGATGCGTTCGTAAAGAAATGTCTGGGTAATGCGGATCAGGCTGGCAAAAAAGACAAACCAGATCAGTTGGTACAAAACCCGCTGCCGGGTCTGGGTCAGTTCGGGGTATTTTCGGCGGGAAAGGATGATGCCCCGGCGGTTGATTTCCCAAACCACCACACTGCCCAGAATGAAGAAAAACGGAATGCGCCAGTCGTCCGGGTAGGGGACATTCGTGTAGCCGTACATGGCCCACTGACCCGTAAAAGACAGCAACGGGATGCCCAGAATGCGCATCCACTTGTCATTCAGTTTCTGCATTTTATCGTCCAATCCATTCCCTGAAAGCCCGGATGCGGTCACGACTGACGACAATATCCTGGGCGATGCCGCCGGAATCCAGGTCTACGGTAAGTTGACCGTTAAGGTAGGAATGAATTTGCGAAACTGCTCGTCGTTCGACGATAAACTGCTCGTTGATTCTGAAAAAATGGTGAGGCTCCAGAAACCCTTCCAGTGTGTCGAGGGTATAATCAACCATATATCGGTTGTTGTTGCGGCCAAAAAGGTAAGTTGTGCCTTCCCGGGTGTAAAAAAAACGAACGTCGGTGGCATCGATCGAGACGAGCTGGTGTTGGTATTTGGCCAGAAACTGGCTCCTGAATTCCGGCTGGCGCGTCTGTTTCCGCAGGTCGTCGACCAACTCGCCAATGTCGGTCGAACGCACAGTAGCCGATTCGGGCTGTTTGTAATGGTTGAGGACCTGCGCCAGTTCGTCTTTTTTGATGGGTTTTAGCAGGTAATCGAAGCGGTTTACCTGAAAGGACTTGACCGCAAACTCATCGTAGGAGGTCGTGAAAACAACCGGACAATCGATCGACACCAGGTTGAAAATCTCAAAGCTTTGCCCGTCGGACAGCTCGATGTCCATCAGAATCAGATCGGGGTGGGGATGGGCATTCAGCCAGGCAACGGTCGACTCAATACCGTCCGTAATGCCAACCACCCGGCTGGTGGCATCGGCCAGGTTCAGGAGCTTGACCAGTTTCTGAACAGCCAGTGGTTCGTCCTCAATGATTAGAATGTCCATCGTTCTGCCAAATTAAAAGGAGTGGAAGTACGAATCAATAAAATCCAATAAAAACAGCGCAGGGGACAAACCGGAAAGTTTTCCGCACGAATTGTTGTTTTTCTGACCTGAAATGGGGAAGATTACGGCATCTCAGGCAGATTTTTTGCGGACTTTGTCGCTTTTTACGCACAAAAAAGCAGAACAAACTGTTATTCGGATACAGCTAAATTTGCATCGACCCGATTTCGACAATGCAATTTTCAACACACTTGTCATCAACCGTACAAACGCAGCAAACCAGCCATTCCATTTGGCAGGGAGCTGTTCAGGCGGGGTATCCCGCAGCCCTCTGGCGCCTTCCCAATCGAACCGACCGCGAATTAATTATTGACGCTTCCGGCACGGTGTCCACCGTCGTCATGGATTTTGAAGAACTGCCGATGGGCTTTGCCGTCAGCCCGTTTGTCAATCCGGACGCCGAGAGCACCTTCTTTCTAAAAGCCGATTTCTACTGGCGTTTCGACGAAAATGGTGCCATGCTGGCCGCCCAGAATAAACTGCCAACGGATCATCCGGCCTTTGAATCGCTCTTTCGGATCGACTCAAAAATTGCTAAAAAAGAGGTCATTCCATCCGTCAAGGTGGTAAAATCGGCTCAAAATCAGCAGCTTGATTTTGAAGAAACCGTAAGCCGGGCCATCCGCCAGATGGAGCGCGGAACGTTTCGGAAGGTGGTGTTGTCGCGCACCAAAACCATCCGGTTTGAAGAGCAGCCTGATATTCCGACGCTGTTCAATCGCCTTTGTCAGGCCTATCCGAATGCTTTTGTATCTGCGGTTTATTTGCCGGATCGCAACCAGGTCTGGATTGGGGCCACGCCCGAACGACTGGTGAGCGTCGATGCCGACGGTATTTTTCGCACCGTTGCCCTGGCCGGAACCCAGTCAGCTTTTGATTCCGAAGGTCGGCAGAAACGGTCGGCGGATGCACCCTGGACGCAAAAAGAAATTGAAGAACAGGCGCTGGTCAGCCGCTACATCATCGGTTGTTTCAAGAAAATCCGCGTTCGGGAATACCTCGAAGAAGGGCCCCGAACCGTTGTTGCCGGCAACCTGATGCACCTTCGGTCGGATTATTCAGTCGATACGCAGGCCGTTAATTTTCCCCAACTCGGCACCGTGATGCTGCGGTTATTGCACCCGACGTCGGCGGTTTGTGGCATGCCCCGCGAAACGGCTCAGGCCTTCATTCTGCAAAACGAAGCCCACCAGCGTGAATTCTACAGCGGTTTTCTCGGCCCGGTCAACATCGTCCGCCAGGATGGCCCGGAAACCGACCTGTTTGTCAACCTGCGCTGCATGAAACTGGAAGGGCAGGAGGGAACGCTCTACGCCGGTGCCGGGCTAACGGAAGACTCTTCACCAGCGAAAGAATGGCGCGAGACAGAACTGAAGTGCGATACAATGCTTTCGGTTATAACTAAATAAACGATGGATGATGAACGATGAATGGACGTGTCAGTCATTCCATCGTTCATCATCCATCGTTCTCTTTTTAAGCCTACACGTCATCCTCTTCGTCTTCGTCGAGGGTTAGTTCTTCTTCATCGACGGTTAGATCGTCGTCGTCGTCATCGTCCGTGATGGTGAGTTCCTCTTCGTCATATTCTTCATCTTCATCGGGGCCGTCAGTCAGTGCCGCAGAACCGCCGTAGCCGCTGGTGTGCATGTTTTCGGGATATTCTGCGTTTGCAGTGGGGTTGGTATCGGTTTCAGGCAGGCTGGTTGCAAGTGCCATAATCAATAGGGTTAAAGTGGAAATATCACTAAAACGCGGCTTGGGAAAGAAGGTTTGAAAGATTTTTGTCCATTGATGGAATGGCTGTTCGTCTTCAAAGTAGTAAGTACGCTGTTTAACGAAATGATCATTTCGGGTACGTAACCGAATTTATTGATTCTATCCTGAAAGAAAGGGAGAGCCGGGGAAAGTTCACTATATTGGGGGCAAATCCTAAACGATTTCCTTAACCCCGCATGAAGAATCCCGCATCGGTTTCACGCCGTGGATTTTTAGCCCGTTCCGGTATATTACTGGCCGGGACGGCTGTCAGCCTGAACGGTTTGGCCGGAGTCCAGTCCGAACCCATCATCGACATTCACCAGCATACCGACTACATGGGCCGGACCCATGACCAGTTGATCGCGCACCAGCGGGCGATGGGCGTTACCACCACGATTCTGTTGCCTGCAGGCACCCCGGCCTTCGGGATGTCGACGCACAAAGGCGAGTCGAACGGGCTACAGGCCAAGTGCAGCGGCAATGAAACCTGCTACAACCTGGCCCGGCAGCACCCGACCGAATTCCGGTTCGGAGCCAACGAAGTGCCGGATTTGCCGGATGCGACGCTGGAAATTGAAAAGTACCTGAAGCGGGGTGCTCCCATCATCGGGGAATCCAAATTCGGCGTGAAATGCGATTCGCCCGAGATGCAGCGAATCTACGAACTGGCTCAGAGCTACCGCGTTCCGGTGTTGATGCACTGGCAATACGGCATGTATAACCATGATTTCGCCCGGTTTCATACGATGCTGGAAAAATACCCGAAAGTCAATTTTATCGGACATGCCCAAACCTGGTGGGCCAACATCGACAAGGGACACCAGGACCAGACGATTTTGTATCCGAAAACCAGCGTAACCCCCGGCGGCCTCACCGATCGGTTGCTGAGCGACTATCCCAATGTCTATGCCGACATGTCGGCCGGGTCGGGACTGAACGCCCTGCTGCGGGATGAAGAACACACCCGGGGTTTTCTGGACCGTCACCAGAACAAGATTTTGTATGGCAGTGATTGTCTGGATGCGGCTGGCCACGGACCCACCTGCCAGGGTTCGCAAACCATTGCGGCCATCCGTCGGCTTTCGCCTTCCAAAACCATTGAGCGGAAAATCCTGTACGAAAATGCCAAAAAATTATTCCGGTTGTAGCCGACTCCACTAATCTGTCAAGACTCCTTTACCCACTTAAAAATGAACGAATACCGCCTAAATCGTCTGTTTTCGATTGCCTGCCTGCTGAGTATCGTCCTTTTTGCTTCCTGTTCAAAAAAGCGGTACGCCGATCCGTTGTCGCCCGAGGAAGCGCTTCAGAGTTTTCAGCTTCGGGAGGGTTTTAAGATCGAAACTTTTGCCGCCGAACCGCTCATCGCCGACCCGGTGGATCTGGTATTCGATGAACAGGGTATTGCCTATGTGGTGGAAATGGGCGATTATCCGGGCAAACCCGAAACCGGGAAGGGCAAAGGCAAAATCCGGATGCTGGCCGATACCAACAACGACGGCCGGATGGACCGTTCGGTGATTTTTGCCGATTCCATCGCGGATGCGACCAGCGTACTGCCCTGGGAAGGCGGGTTGATTGTAGCGGCAGCCCCCGACATTCTGTTTCTGAAAGACACCAATGGCGACTTCCGGGCCGACACCCGGGAAGTGCTTTTTACCGGTTTTTTTGCAAATAATTCCGAAGCCCAGATCACGAGCCTTCGTTACGGAATCGACAACTGGATTTATGCCAACAACAACGGGCAGGAAGGTCAGATCCGGTTTAATCGAAAGCCCGACGCCCCCCTGTTGACCGTCAATGGCGGGGATTTCCGGTTTCGGCTGGATCGCGGGTTGTTTGAGGTGGAGTCGGGTTCCGGTCAGTTTGGGCTGGCCATCGACGATTGGGGACATCGCTTTTTCACCCAAAATACCATTCACATCCAGCAGGCACCGATTGCCGGACGGTATCTGCGCCGAAATCCGCACTTGCCCGGTCCCAAATCGTCCCTCAATATTTCGGATCACGATCTGGTGATGTTTCAGCAAACTCCGCCCCCGTACTGGCGCAAGGAACGCACCGAACGGCGGCAAAAACAATACGCGGAAGCAAAACTGGATCGCCAGGAATATGCCGAGGATCATTTTACCGGTTCTTCCGGTGGCATGTTTTACGACGGAGACGCCTTCCCGTCCGACTATTACGGGTCGGTTTTTACGGGCGATGTAGCCGGGAATCTGATTCACCGCGATGTGCTGACACCGTTGGCCGACAGCCCCGTTTTCGTAGCCAAACGGGCAGAAGGCGAAACCGACCGCGAGTTTCTGGCATCCACCGATCCCTGGTTCCGGCCCGACAATCTGACCACCGGCCCCGATGGCGCGCTTTATGTGGTCGACTTTTACCGCCAGCACATTGAAACGCCGGTTTCAATTCCGGAGGATCTGAAAGAAGACATGGATTTCCTGAATGGTAACGACAAAGGACGGATCTACCGAATTCTGCCGACGACGGCGAAAAACCGCCCGGCTGCTTCGCCCAATCTGCGAAACCGGAAACCGGCGGAGTTGGTCGAGGTGCTGGCGCATCCGAACCGGTGGTGGCGGTTGCAGGCGCAACGCCTGTTGCTGGAACGCCGGGATCTGTCGGTGGTTCCGCAGCTCAGGACTTTATTTGCACAACACCAGAATCCGCGCGTCCGGCTGCACGCGTTCTATACGCTCGAAGGACTGAATGCCCTCACCCGGGATTTGGTTCGGCAGGCGTTGCAGGATGCGCATCCCGGCGTTCGTGAACACGGCCTGATGCTGGCCGAACGGTACCCTGATTTACTGCCTCAATTGCTCAAAATGACCGGTGATTCGTCCGTGCAGGTGGCGTTGCAGGCGTGTTTGAGTGCGGGTCAATTCACGAACCCCGCCGTTGTCGCGGCACTGGCGCAGGTGGTTCAAAAGCACAGCGAAAACGGCTGGTTCCGAACCGCGGTGCTGAGTTCTCCGGCGGGTTCGTCGCCGGAATTGCTGAGTACACTCCTGAATCAGAAGACCTTTTTTAGTGATACAACTGCCGGAAAAATGACGTTTCTGGCGGATTTTTCGCACATCGTAGGCCGTCGGAACCAACCCGCTGAAGTAACCCGGTTTCTGGGATTCTTAAACAGCCCAACCCAGCGAAAAGAAAGCTGGCAGGTGGCAGGTTTAACCGGATTGGCCGAAGGAATAACCAAAGCTGAAGCCAAAACCGACGGCAACGCCGAAGTAACCAAAGCACTCCAAAGTCTGGAAAATACGGCTCGGGCAGAAGACGTAAAAAAAGCGATCCGTGCCGTACGGGAAGCGTTGGCAAAACCGCCTTCGATCTGATTACAAACGCCTTGTCATTGATGAATGTACTGAAATCCCGCCGTTTTTTTCTGCAACGCTGTGCGTCGATCGGCTTGATATTGACCAGTGGAACCGTCCTGCTGACCAACTGCGATTCCAAACCAACCACCCAAACCGATGAAACGAAAAAACCGGCAACCAATCCCTGTGAAGATTATTCTGGACTGAGTGAGGGCGATCTGAAAACCCGGCAGGGACTCGGCTATGTAACCCAATCGCCCAGTTCCGACAAGCAGTGTAGCAATTGCAACCTGTGGTTACCGCCCGCAGCGGGCAAGGCCTGTGGCGGTTGCATGTTGTTCAAAGGCCCGGTGTATGCCACGGCCAACTGTACCTACTGGGCTCCGCAGGTAAAAGGCTAGCAGGTCTATGTTTCTCAATGACAACGGATAGGAACACCTGCGGTCGTAACCCTTTAAAAACTTCCTCCCAGGGCTTTCAGCAAAGCGACGGTGAACGACGCGCGTTGGCCTTGCAACAGCACCAATTGGCGTTCGGAGTCAAGAACCGTGCGCTGCGAATCGAGCACTTCCAGAAACGTCGTCAGACCTTTCGTATAAAGCTCCCGGTTGAGTCGTTCGGTATACCGGGCCGATTCAAGGGCCAGATTTTGAGCGTCGATTTGCGCACGCATGCTTTGCAGATTGTCCAGGGCGGTTTCGGCTTCGCGCTGTGCCACCAGCATCCGTTGCTGATAGGAGGCATCGGCAGTCTTGAATTGCTGTTGAGCCAACCGGATGTTTTGCTGATTCCGTTTTCCTTCAAAAATGGGCACACTGGCGTTGAACCCGAGTAAATAGGTCATACTGGCCGGGAAAAACAACGTACCGATGCGGCCCGTCAGCGTTCCTCCGGCTCCCACGAGGTTGATGCGGGGATATAGGGCCGAACGGTTGACCAGAATCTGGACATTGGCTACCTGTGATTGCTGTTCGGCCTGAAGCAAATCCGGGCGACGGCGGAGTTGATCGACCGAAATGGCGGTGAAAGGCAGTTCCGGAAAACCGGTTCCCAACCGTCCGACGGGGACATAAAAGGTAGCGGGGTCCTGCCCGCAAAGGCCCGACAAACCGTTGACGAGTTCGGTGCGGCTGCGTTCCAGACCCAGCAACTGAACCCGCACGTTGGCAATGTCGGTTTCGGCTCGTTTGGCGTCGATTTCGTTGGTCAACCCGGCCTGAAAACGGGCGCGGATGATGGAAATCGTGGAATCCCGAAGGCCGATGTTGCGCCGGAGGACGGCCTGCTCACTGTCGTTGGCGCGAATGAGGTAATAGAGCCGGGCCACTTCCGAAGCCACAATCAGTTGCGTAATCTGCACATCCGATTCTGTCACCTGCCGTTGCAGGTCGGTAACCCGAACGGTATTGCGAATCCGCTTGAACAAATCGACTTCGTAGCTGGCGTCGATGGGCAAAACCTGCAACGAGTTGAGCTGCAAACGCGGCAGCTTGTCGGTGGCAACCGGAATGGCAATCGGGCGGTATTGCGATAGGCTTTGGGTATTGAAATTCAGGCTGCTACGAACCGACGGAGACAGGAATGACTCGGCCACCCGAACCCGTATCCGGGCTTCCTCGACCCGGTTGACGGCCACCCGGATGTCGGGGTTGCTGGTCAGACCCAGATCGATCAGGGAATCCAGCGTCCGGTCCCGAAAAACCGCCCAACCGTCGCGAACCGTATTCGTTTGAAAGGATGCGGAAGCCACCGAACCGCCCGAAGCGCTTCCCGAAGAAGCCGCCGACTGCGCGTGGGCAACCGTATTGCCAAGCATTAAAAGCATTAAACTGTAAAGCGCCGATTTTCTCATACTTTTTGTTTTGTCGCAGAAGCCTGTCCCTGCACTTTAATCCGAACCTGCTGCCCGTCCTTGAGCCGGTCGTTGGGGTTCGTCACTACCTGTTCCTGCCCTTTCAGACCGTCCAATACTTCGAGGGTCGTTCCAAAATCACGCCCCAGGGTAATGGGCTGGAAACGCAGCACCCGATTGGGTTGCACCACCACGATGCGTGGTCCTTCCGATGTCACCAGCAGCGTATTCGCCGGAATGAGCACGGGCGGGTGAATCGTGTTCAGACTGAATTTCACCTGTCCGTATAATCCCGACACCAGTTCCTGGTTCCGGTTGGGAATTGCCACTTCGGCCAGCAAAGTTCGCGATTCCGTGCGTAAGGTACCGGATGTGCGAACGACTTTTCCGGTAAAAGTTTTGTTCAGTTCCGGTACGTTGATCGATGCCGTCATCCCGATTTTGATCAACTGATAATAGGTTTGGGGCACATCGACATACACCCGGAGCGTGTCCAGTTGCGAAATCGTAAACATCGGGATCGCCCCGCCACTGCCCGCCGAAACCAGATTGCCAACTTCGGCGTTGCGGGCGGTAATGATGCCGTTGAACGGTGCCCGGATTTCCTGCAGGGCTTTCAGGGCTTCCAGTCGCCGGAGGTTGGCCTGATTCATCTCGTAAGTGGCCTGCCGGTTGTCCAGATCCTGCTGGGAAATAGCACCGGGAAGGCTCACACTTTTTAGCCGATCCAGGTTCGATTGGGCCAGCCGGACATCGGCGCGGGCGCGGATCAACTCCTGATCAAGTTCGGGGGCTTCCACCGTTGCCAGCATCTGACCGTTGCGGACTTTCGAACCGATGTCGACAAACCGCCGTTTCAGAAAACCCTGTGTACGGGCGTAGACCGGCGTTTCGCGGAAGGGCATGATCTGCCCCGGCAGCAGCAAACCGGTCGAGTCGTCGGAATGGCTAACGGACGTAACCGTGACCAGTTCCTGCCGGTTTTTCTGTGCATCGGCTTCCGCCCGAAGTTCCTGCGCATTGTGAATGCGCGGCAGAACCCCGACGAAGACAAACAGCAGGATCAACCCTAAAAGTACGAACCAAATCCAGATGCGTCGCATGGTTGGGAATAGAAAGAAGTATAAACTAATTTTGTTTTTTGCCTGCTAAATAACTGAAAACCACGGGAACAAACAGCAGCGTAGTAAACGTCGCCAAGAGCAAACCGCCGATGACGGCCCGGCCCAGCGGAGCATTTTGCTCCCCGCCTTCGCCAATGCCCAACGACATCGGCAACATCCCGATGACCATGGCAATGGCCGTCATCAGAATGGGGCGCAAACGGGTTCGGCCCGCTTCCATCGCGGCTTCAAGGGCATTGAAATTGACGTCCGGCAGGTGATCTTTTGCAAAGCTAACCAATAAAATACTATTCGCCGTGGCTACCCCGACGCTCATGATGGCCCCCATCAGCGACGGAATGCTGAACGTGGTATGTGTCAGGAACAGGAGCCAGACCATGCCGCAAAGTGCCCCCGGAAGCGCCGTAATGATGATGAACGGATACCGGAACGACTGGAAATTGACCACCATCAGCAGATACACCAGAATGGCGGCAAAGACGATGCCGATGCCCAGCCGGGAAAATGCACTGTTCATGCTTTCCACCTGACCCCGAATCAGAATCTGATTACCCGGTTTTAGCTGGGTGCGGTATTCGGCCAGAATTTTCTCAATGCCATCGGAAACCGCACCGAGGTCCGTGCGTTCCACGGAGGCATAAATGTCATAGGTGGGTTGGGTATTGACGCGGTTGATAATCACCGGCGACAGTTTTCGCTCCACGCGCGTGACGTTGCTCAGGAGCTGCGGTGTCGAACGACCCTGACTCACCGCCATTGGCGTTTGCAGCATCTTATCGAGTGTGTTCAGGCGGTACGGGGGCGTTTGAACGGCAATCAGATACGGAAAACCGGTCTGCGGATCGGGCCAGAAGTTGGGCGTCACCTGCGCGGTTCCGCTCATCGAAATCATGAGGTTCGTCGCAATTTTCTGCTCATTCAGACCCAGTTGCCCCGCCCGTTCCCGGTCGACGTTGACAAACAGTTCCGGCGCATCCAGCACCTGGTGCAGGTGAACATCCACGGCTCCTGGTACCTGGGCAATTTTCTGCTGGAGTTCCCGGGCAATTTTGAGGTTATTCCCCCGGTCGAAACCCATGACCTGCACGTCGATGGGGGCCGTTAACCCGAAGTTCAGAATCTGGCTGACGATGTCGGCGGGTTGGAAAAAGAAGGTGACATCCGGCAATTCTTCCCGAAAAACCTGCCGGAGTTTTCGGATGTAGTCCTGCGTGGGGCGGCTTTTTTCGTCGTTCAGCGAAACCAGCAGTTCGGCATCGGCGGGGCTAATCGATGAGTTGTCCGAAAAAATGAAGTTATACCGCTCACTGGTTAAACCAATGTTGCTGATGATCGAACCTACTTCCTGACCCGGAATCACCTCACGGACCAGGGCTTCCGTACGGCTGGCAATTCGCTCGGTTTCCTCCAGTCTACTCCCGCCGGGTGCCCGCAGGTGCAGTCGGAACTGCCCGGCGTCGACACTGGGGAAAAAGTCGCGGCCAATGAAGGGGATCATGGCCGAGGTAAACAGGATCACCAGGAGGAATACCGCCAGCACCGACCGGCGGTGGCTCAACGCCCATTCCAGCCCTTTCAGGTAACGGTTTTGCAGCCGATCAAACCCCCGGTTGAAGCGAGTGTGTAAATTCACCCTGTCAGCGGTCGGAGACCCTGACAGAGTATGCGTGTGAGACTCCCCGCGCAGCATCAGATCCGCCATCATCGGTACCAGCGTCCGCGACAGGAGGTAGGACGCCATCATGGCGAAAACGACGGCCAGGGCCAGGGGGCCAAACAGAAACCGGGCGGGGCCTTCCAGAAACAGAACCGAGACGAAGACGATGCAAATCGTCAGCGTGGCCACCAGCGTTGGCGTCGCAATCTGGTGGGCACCTTCCAGTATCGCTTCCCGAAGCGGCAGTCCCAGTTCTTCGTTGCGGTGAATATTTTCAATGGTAACCGTAGCGTCATCGACCAGAATCCCGATGGCCAGCGCCAGACCGCCGAGGGTCATGATGTTCAGCGTTTCGCCCATCAAATACAAAACCGTCAGGGAGGCCAGGATCGAAAGTGGAATTGAAACCGCCACAATGAGCGTGCTGCGCCAGCTTCCCAGAAACAGCAGGATCATGGCCGCCGTCAGCAAAGCCGCAATCAGTCCTTCGACCACCACGCCGTGAATGGACGCCCGAACGAAAACCGACTGGTCGAACAGGCCGACAATCTTCAGGTTGCTCGGCGCGGCTGCGCGCAGGGTCGGAATGATTTCATTCTGGATTTTATCGACAATGGCCGTGGTGGAAGCATTGCCGATTTTGACGATGCTCATCAACACGCCCCGACCGCCGTCCTGTTTCACGACGTTGGTCTGGATGGAAGAGCCATCGTGGACGTTGGCGACGTCGCGCATGTGGATGGTGACGCCGTTGACGGCTTTCACCGGAATATCGTTCAGGGACTCGATCACGTCCGGTTTGGTGTTCAGCCGGACCACATATTCACGTTCGGCCAGGCGCAACTGGCCACTGGGCAAGGTCAGGTTCTGGGCCGAAACCGCATTCACCACTTCTTCGGGCGTAACGCCCCGTGAAATCAGCAGATCGGGATCGAGATCGACCATGATCTGGCGTGTTTTCCCTCCAAACGGTTGGGATAGACGACTGCCCTGCACGGTAGAAATCTGCGGTCGAATCCGGGTAACCCCATAGTCTGTGATTTGGGATTCGGTCAGACTATCGCTCGACAACCCCAATTGCAAAACCGGTACGTCGGTTGCATTATACCGGACAATCAGCGGGGGCTGGGTGCCGGGCGGCATTCGGACGCGAATCGTCTGGGCAATGGCCGTCACCTGCGACATGGCCTCCTCAATCTTGACGGAGGGTTGAAAATACACCTTCAATACCGCAGTCCCGTTATACGTCTGTGATTCCAGCCGCTGAATATCGCTCACGTTGTTGATGATCGCCGTTTCGCTGAAGTTGGTGATCATTTTTTCCATCTCGTTGGTCGACAGACCCGTATAGCCCCAGATGACCGATACGACGGGAATGTTGATGCGCGGGAAAATGTCGGTGGGCATCTGCACGATGGAAACAACGCCCATAATCAGAATCAGCAGGGCCATCACGGCGATGGTATACTTTTTCTCAAGCGCTAAACGGACAATCCACATGACAGATAATCGGGAAAAGTAGAGGGCTACTTTGACTGAAAATTGAATAAATCGAAGGAGAGATGGCGCGGAACCGCATTGCTGTAACAACAGCTATTAACTTTAAAAAGGTTTCGGTAACTCTATAGATTTATGTAAGTTCTTCGTATTGCCAAATAATCTATGGTATTCTTTCCTTACGGCCTTTCAAGAAATAACCGTCTTTGGGTGTTCCAACGATCATCCCTACGGGATTTTACACCCAACTCGTTGATTTCTCCCGGTTGAAACCGGGTTCTACACAATGGATCATCCCTACGGGATTTGCCACCCACTTCGTTGATCACCCCTGGTTGAAACGGGGTTCTACACAATGGATCATCCCTACGGGATTTGCCACCCACTTCGTTGATTTCTCCCGATTGAAACGGGGTTCTACAAAATGAATTATCCCTACGGGATTTGCCATCCACTTCGTTGATCACCCCTGGTTGAAACGGGGTCATACAAAATGAATCATCCCTACGGGATTTTTGGACTTGACCATCCCTTAGGGATGATTCATTTTGTATGACCCCGT
>NZ_JBPZHB010000024.1:0-25085 GCF_051857545.1 Larkinella fluvii
TAGATTGTTTACGCGTTACGCACCCGTACGCCACTAATGTATTGCTACATCCGTTCGACTTGCATGTATTAGGCCTGCCGCTAGCGTTCATCCTGAGCCAGGATCAAACTCTCCATTGTAAATAACTTAACTTAACATTTTACTGTTATGTCGTCGAATTGGTTGTTTTGGTACTTCTGTCCACTACGTCAAAGAACATATTTTCCACGTTTGGAAAACGGTGACTGAGAACCCGAAAACGAGTGTTTCAATCGGCACTGTATTTTTTGTCAACTCTTTCCCCGATTTGGGACTGCAAAGGTAAGAGAAGGTTTTGAAAAATCAAAATAAAAAAGAAAAAATAATTTTTGGCTGCTTTTTCTTTTTCAACCCCTAAGCCTTTGGATATCAACTGCTTAGTTACTCTCGCCCCGCGTCGTATCCCCGATTTGGGACTGCAAAGTACCGCATTATTTTAACCTTTGTCAAGACCCTAAAACAAAATAAATAGGCAACTCCTTTTTGACTGGCGGTAGACCCTTCGTTCTCAAGAAGTTACCTATTTAAAATTTTTGGAAATAGTTAGATTCGTTGAATCAAGTGGTTCTTTTTGCCTTTGGAAACGATCAAATACCGCTCCTGCAACCATTCTAAGTCGGACAAAACCGTAGTGTCATTTATCTTTTGCTTGTTGATACTAACGGCATTTTGAGCCAGTGCCCGCCGGGCCTCGCCCTTGGAAGCATAGATTTCTCCCTGCGTGGTGACCGACAAAAGCTCAATAATGTCTTTACAGGCTTCCCAATCGGCCTGGGTGACCTGCGTTTGGGGAACACCTTCAAAGATGACGTCGAATTCGTTCGCCTGAATCGTTCGCAAGGTATCCATCGTGGCTTTGCCGTATAATACTTCCGACGCCTTTACGGCCAGCTCATACCCAATTTGGGAATGAACCCGGATGGTGACGTCTTCGGCAATTGCTTTCTGCAAAATCCGTAAATGTGGCGCTTCGGCGTGCTGCCGTTCCAGCTCTTCGATTTCTTCGCGGGATAAGAGCGTAAAAACCCTGATTAGTCGCGGGCAATCGGCGTCATTCGCATTGAGCCAGAACTGGTAGAACTGGTACGGCGACGTCATCGCGGGATCGAGCCAGACATTGCCCCCCGCCGATTTCCCGAATTTGGTTCCATCAGCCTTTGTGATTAAGGGCGTGGTTAGCGCAAAAGCATGGTATTCCTCACGCCCTTCCTTGCGCCGAATCAGTTCGGTGCCGGTGGTGATGTTGCCCCATTGATCGGAACCGCCCATCTGAAGCCGGACGCCCTTGTTTTTGTAGAGCCAGTAGAAATCGTAGCCCTGTAACAACTGGTACGAAAACTCTGTGAAAGAAAGTCCGGTTTCCAGACGTTTTTTCACCGAATCTTTGGCAACCATATAATTGACCGTCAGGTGGGTTCCGGCTTCCCGTAGAAAATCGAGAAAAGAGATGCCCTTGAACCAGTCGTAGTTGTTGACCATTTCGGCCGAATTGGCACTGCTGTCGAACGTCAAAAAACGGGCAAGCTGCGCCCGAATCCCTTCCTGGTTGTGTCGCAGGGTTTCTTCGGACAGGAAATCGCGCTCGGTAGACCGCCCCGATGGGTCTCCGATCATTCCCGTGGCACCACCCACCA
Organism: Larkinella fluvii; assembly: GCF_051857545.1. Lineage (NCBI taxonomy): Bacteria > Pseudomonadati > Bacteroidota > Cytophagia > Cytophagales > Spirosomataceae > Larkinella > Larkinella fluvii. The sequence continues at coordinate 1,653 of NZ_JBPZHB010000024.1, forward strand.
AAGCAAACGGTTTATGGCCAGCCCGCTGAAAATGCACCAGCAGCATGATTGTGGCCAGATTCCCGATGTGCAAGGACGCAGCCGTGGGGTCAAAACCAATGTAACCGGCGGTGGATTCTTTGCGGAGTTGTTCGTCGGTGCCGGGCATCATATCCTGCAACATGCCCCGCCAGCGGAGTTCTTCAATAAAATCAATCATTATCAATTTTGACCGGGTCGCCGGTGCGATGAGTGAATGAGTGAATGAGTGAATCTTTTGCCAGTGAGCAGGTAATTTCACTTTTCACACTTGGATGGAATAAGGCCCGAAATCCTATCATCCATTTCGGGGCAAAGATACAATTTCAGGGTAAAAGCAGCGAGGAGTCGCCGTAACTTAAAAACCGGTAGTCATTTTCCAGAGCTGTATTATATATCGTACGCCAGTCTTCACCGATAAAAGCCGCTACCAATAGAATCAGTGTGGAACCGGGTTGGTGGAAGTTGGTCACCAATCCATCGACCATCCGAAACCGATAGCCCGGCATGCAATAAATCCCGGTATGACCGATGACCTGATTTTGGCCCGTCTGCTGAAGATGCATCAAAACCGCCTGCAAGGCTTCGGACCTCGGCGGCAATTCATCTTCAGGGAACGCATAAGCGTATTGCTGATCCAGATGAAAGGGCTCGGCTTCTTTCTTCAATAACCGCACCCCAAACCAGTAAAGGCTTTCCAGCGAGCGCATCGATGTGGTGCCGACGGCAATGACCGGCCCGTTCTGGTCCAGCAAAGTTTCCAGATTCTGTCGGGAATACACCACCTGCTCGGTGTGCATCGCATGTTGCCGAACATCCGTGGTTTTAATCGGCTGGAACGTACCGGCGCCGACGTGGAGCGTCAGGTAATCGGTCCGGATGCCTTTTTGGGTGAGTCGTTCGAATATTTCCGGTGTAAAATGCAAACCCGCCGTTGGAGCCGCCACCGCGCCTTCAATTCGCGAGTAAACGGTCTGGTACGTTTCTTTATCGGCTTCGGTGACGTCGCGGTTCAGATACGGTGGCAACGGAATTTTTCCGGTTTCGTGCAGAATGGCGGCAAAAGATTCATCGTCCGGCGTCCACTCAAACCGGACGTGCGATTGCTCGGGATCGTGCCAATGCGCCCGTACTACTATAGTATGGTCGCCAACCCGGATTTCCTTCGTCAGAACTTCGTCCGGTTTCCAGCGTTTCCGGTTCCCGATCATGCACTGCCAGAGGCTCCGGTTTTTATCCTGCATGGCTTCCGAAACCAGCCGGTCGGCCGGTACCGGGTTGAGCAGAAACAGCTCGATGACCGCACCGGTCGAACGTTGGAAATGCAACCGGGCCGGAATGACTTTGGTATCGTTGAAAACCAGCAGGCTGTTTTGCGGTAGCTGATCCGGTAAGTCAAAAAAAGACCGGTGCGTGATTTTCCCCCGGCTGTATTCCAGCAATTTGGAACGGTCGCGTTGCGCTAACGGAAACCGGGCAATGCGGCCGTCGGGAAGATCGTACTGAAAATCACTGAGTTGTAATTCCTTCATCCTAGTCTTCAGCAACGGGTTTCATCGCCAGGCGAATGGGCAGCGAAACAACCACGATCACAATGATGGCGGTGCAAGCGGGCAACAACCACTGGTGGCCGCTCAAATTGGTCGATCCCAGTTGCGTATTCAATTTGCCGAGCACATACAACGCCAGCGCCATCACGGTATTGACGGCAGCCATCAAACAGTGGAACCAGTTGCGAAAAATCTCATTCAACTGGCTCCGGTGTTCGAGCCAAAGCTGTTGATTGGGAATGGGCAAAGCCGTACCGGACGCTTTTGGAAACAGTTTGGTGAGCGTGTTGATGAGCGTATTGTTGATCAGAAAAATGGCGACGCAGCCGTAAAACAGATAATCCCGGTTGATAAACACATCCGGGCGGCTATCCGGTGTGAAACTCACGGCGACATTGGTTTCAAGGGAAACGTAGGTATAAATCAGGAGGGTGCCGAAGCCCACCAGGGAGGCCAGGCGCCACAAACGAATGGCAAAATTGCTAATTTTCATGAAGTTGATCGATTCGCCTGACTACAGGCTTTGGGCCGCAAAGGTACGGGCTGGGGAGGTGTGTTCCCAATCCCGGCTTCAAAGTTCTTTGCCGAACTCTGCGTTCCTTTGCTCATCTTTGCGGAACAGCATTTCGTTATTCCATGAAAATTTACACCAAAACCGGTGACCAGGGCCAGACCTCGCTGATTGGTGGCCGTCGCGTCAGCAAGGCTCACCACCGGATCGATGCCTACGGAACGGTCGATGAACTGAATTCGGTGATGGGCCTGGTGCGGGATCAATCCGTGAATGAAAGCCGGAAAGACCTGCTGAAAGAAATTCAGGACCGGCTCTTTACGATCGGCTCCGAGCTGGCCACCGATCCCGAGAAAACCATTAAAAAACCGCTGCCGGTGGTACTAGATACCGACGTTACCCTGCTCGAAAAAGCGATGGACGAGATGGATGCCGCACTGCCCGAACTCCGGGCGTTTGTGTTGCCGGGTGGCCATCAGTCGGTTTCGTTCTGCCACCTGGCCCGTACCGTCTGCCGACGGGCCGAACGGCTGGTGATTGCCCTGAACGACGAAAAACCGGTCGATCCCCTGGTGATTCAGTACCTCAACCGACTGTCGGATTATTTATTCGTTTTGAGCCGGAAAATGACGCAGGAACTCGGCGCGGAAGAGGTAGTTTGGAAGCCGCGCGTGTAGTCATACCGCCGTTTGTCAACGCAAGCGGGCTTTCCGGTAAACCGCTAAAAAAATAATTAGCATAACAACTAATTTTTACTGGACACTTGCTGAAGTTTTCTATACATTTGCTGACTATCAACCCGCTGACGACTTTTTTAGTTGATCAGATTTGCCACCTACCAATATGACTACCGACTTAGTAAACATCGCGCTAAGGAAAGCAGGACGCTCCCGGATTGAGGAGGTCGACTTCAACAACCTGCCGTTTGGCAAGCATTTTTCGGACCACATGTTTGTGGCGGATTACGCAGACGGACAATGGCAAAACCTACAGGTGGTGCCGTTCGACGATTTCACACTCAGCCCGGCCCTATCGTCCCTGCACTACGGTCAGTCGATTTTCGAAGGCATGAAAGCCTACAAGAATGAAGAAGGTGAAGTGTTGCTGTTCCGGCCTCTCGAAAACTGGAAACGCATGAACGAATCGGCTAAGCGGATGTGTATGGCCACAATTCCGGAAGAGGTGTTTATGGGTGGTCTGGAAGCTCTGTTGCGGGTCGATGCCGCGTGGGTTCCGACGACGACCGACAGCTCGCTCTACATCCGGCCTTACATGTTCGGTACGGATACTTTTCTGGGCGTGGCACCGTCGAAAACCTACCGGTTTTGCATTTTCACCTGTCCGGTCGGTGCCTATTATACCAAACCGCCGAAACTCAAAGTCGAAACGGAGTACATTCGGTCGGCACCGGGGGGCGTTGGATACGCCAAATGTGCGGGTAATTACGCCGGATCGATGTATCCGACCCTGCTGGCGCAACAGGCTGGCTATGATCAGTTGATGTGGACCGATGCAACCGAGCACAAATACATTGAGGAATCGGGAACGATGAACATCATGTTTGTCATCGATGGCAAGCTGGTCACACCGGCAACTTCCGATTCGATTCTGAAAGGGGTTACCCGCGATAGCATTCTCAAAGTGGTGAAAAGCTGGGGAATTGAGGTCGAAGAACGGAAAGTTTCCATTCAGGAAGTGATCGAAGGCATTGAAAACGGCAGTCTGACCGAGGCATTTGGTGCCGGAACCGCCGTGGTGGTTTCACCCTATTCGCTGATTGGTTACGAAGGCAAGGACTATATGCTGAGCGAAGTACCGAAAGAAAATTCGCTGGCCCACCGCATTTTTACCTACCTCAATGACCTGCGGACCGGCCGGAGTGAAGATACGTTTGGCTGGATGCACAAAGTGGTGTAACCACCTATCACATACGGTTTTTGAAAAACCCCGGCTTCTGTAAAGGAGTCGGGGTTTTTCTGTTTTACTTCATGATCAAATCCACATCCTGCCGGGTGCGAAACCAGTCGACGAACCGCCGAATTCCGTCTTCCACCCGAACCGACGGCTGATAGTCAATGAGTTGAGCGGCTTTTCCGATGTCGGCATAGGTTTGCTGCACGTCGCCGGGTTGCATCGGCAGGCGGTTGATGAGGGCGGTTTTCCCCACGGCCTGTTCGATCACGCGAATCAGGTTGGCCAACGAAATCGGATCGGAACCGCCGATGTTCAGCACTTCGTAGCCTTTCAGGTTTTTCAGTGACTGGATGATGCCGCTGACAATATCATCAACATAGGTGTAATCCCGGGCCGTGGAACCGTCGCCGAAAACGTTGATGGCCTGCCCGTTCAGAATGCTTTCCGTAAACTGGCTGATGGCCATTTCGGGGCGTTGAAGCGGGCCATAGACTGTGAAAAACCGTAAGCAAAAAATATCGAAACCGTACAGATTATGGAAGGTATGGCACAGCAGTTCGGCCGCCCGCTTGGAGGCTGCATAGGGCGATAAAGGACGATCCGCCGAATCCGCTTCAGTGAAAGGAACTTGCGGAGAATCGCCGTAAACTGATGAAGATGAAGCGAATACCATTTTCGTTACGCCAAACCGCTGCATGGCCTGCAACAAGGTCAGCGTCCCGTTCACATTCACGTCATAATACAAGGCAGGATCCTGTACCGACGGCCGGACACCCGCCCGGGCGGCTAAATGGATCACCGCATCGAAAGCGTAGGTTTGAAATAAGGTACCCACCAGTTCCGAATCCCGGATGTCACCCTGGTGAAAGTGGTACGCAGGAATGCTCAACGTTTGCTGAACATTTTTCCATTTGATATCAGGGGCATAATAGCTATCCAAGTTATCCAGACAGATAACCTGATGGCCTTCCTCCAGGAGTTGTTTGGCTAAATTCGAACCAATAAACCCCGCCCCGCCCGTCAGTAAGATGGTCATGAACTCAGATCCTTTGTTAAGGTGGATGATTGAAAACTGTACACAACGCCCGCCAGCGATACCACCGCCGTGATCAGGTAAAACAACAAACTGACCGAAACCGCGGCATCGGCAGGCACATCGAGGGCCTCCGCACCCAGCAAAAACGTCAGTTCACGCGCCCCAGCCCCGCCAATTGTGAAGGGAATGGTGGCGACAATGGACGAAACCAGAAACAATAAAACGTAGGCCTCCGGTTTTCCCGGGGCATCGACCGCCTGTAATAAGGTCAGAATCTGAACCATCTGAAGCCCCTGAACCAGACCGGACCAATCCACCGAGCGTTCGAAAGCCGGCGCAAACTGCGGCATAAATTGCTTCAAAAGTCGTTTGGCCGCAAAATGGGCCACGGGAATTCCGAGCAACCACAACCAGCCAATTTGAAACTCCAGCCACAACGACACTTCCGGCACCAGCACCACAAAAACCGCCAGTGCATACAAAAGCGGCAGAAGACCAATCAGCCGGTCTATCAGCGTGGCGCCCACCAGTACTTTAACCGATGTTCCGGTCAGACGGTTCAACAGGTACACTTTGTAACCGTCTCCGCCAATACCGCCCGGCAAAAAAAGATTGTAATACATGCCGAGCCAGTACAATTTCAGGTTGGGTGTCCGGCGCAACCGCAGCCCCACCTGCGCGAACAACACCCGTAAACGCTCGGCGGAGGCTACTTTCGACAGAATAAACAGAACCGTTGCAACCGTCAGCCAGCCCACCTGCGCCCCCGAGATGACGTCCCAGACCCGTGCCGGTTCGATCTTGCGGAAAACCAGCCACAACGACAAAGCCGACAAGGCAATTTTCAGAGCCGTTTTCAGGTACTTTGGCATTCGTCAAACCAGGGCTGATTTATAAATCCGCCGGATTTTATACGGCTTCTTGTCCTGTGATTCGTAGTACGTCCGCATTTGCAGTTCGGTCATAATCCCAAACGTAATCAACTGAATGCCCGCCAAAACCAGGATGGTGCCAAGAATCAGCAGCGGACGACCCCAGATGTCGTTCCCCATCAGCTTCAGAATGAGCAGATACCCGTTGATCAACAGCCCCACCATCAGTGAAATCAGCCCCCAGTTGCCGAAGAGGTGCATCGGTTTGCGGAGGTATTTTTTCATGAACAGCATCAGAATCAAATCACTGACCACTTTCAGTGTCCGACCGAGACCGTATTTTGATTGACCGATCCGGCGCGGGTGGTGTTGCACATCGGCCTGCGTCATTCGTGCGCCTTCGAGCCGCGCCAATACGGGAATAAACCGGTGCAGTTCTCCATAGAGACCCAGGTTTTTTGCCAGATCGGACCGGAACACTTTGAGGGCACAGCCGTAGTCTTTCAGGTGGACGCCCGACGTCTGCCGGATGATCCAGTTGGCGATGCGACTCGGCAGCTTGCGCAGCAAGGCCCCATCCTGCCGGTTGGCCCGAATGCCGGCCACCAGGTCATAGTCGCCTTCTTCGGCCAGCCTGACCATCATCGGAATGTCGGCGGGATCGTTTTGCAAATCGCCGTCCATCGTAATGATGTATTGACCCCGCGCCACATCGATGCCAGCGGCTAAAGCCAGACTCTGCCCGTAATTGGTTTGCAAATCCACCACCACCAGACGGTCGTTGTGAACGGCTTTCAGTTCGGCCAGCGTTCGGTCGGAAGAGCCATCGTTGACGTAGACGATTTCAAAATCATACCCAATCAACGCCCGCTCGACCTGATCGATCATTGGAAAAATATTCCCTTCTTCATTGTAGACACAAATTACGACGGAAAGGTACGGTTGCATACAAAATTATTTTCGGAGGGAAGCTCCGGTACGAAAATCGGAAAGGACTAAAACCGGACCAATTTGGCCGGATGTCTGTCAAACAAGTTAAATTCTGAAAGAGTTTGGTACGATTCATGGCCTAAACTGACCGAATCGGCGATGTAAAGTGTGTTGGGAAGTTTCTGGTTGGTTTTCCGCAGAATTTCACCCCGCACCACTTCGATGTGAAAACTGTTTACGTCGGTCTGCCCGTCGCTGCCGATGGTCTGTTTATAGCCGTACAAGTCTTTGCCGAGCGACTGCCGGGCGATGCGTTCCGACGAATCTTTATACTCCTGACGGTGGGCCAGCCGGGGCGGAATCACCAGCCAGTTGAACCCATTCCGAAACATCGCCAGAAAGGCAATCAGGATAATCAGCCGGTGTTCGGGTTGCCGGATGTAGTGGTAGACGATGAACGCCAGTACCCCAAACAGCACACTGCACTTCCACCACAAACCCGGTATGGTTTCCGTATCGGGATGAAAAAAAGGCACCCAGGCCCCGATGGTGACCACGATCAGCACAAAACCCATGAAATACTCCCAGCCCCGGCGTCGCCAGTCGGTTGGGTCGGTTCGTTCGTAGTAGACATAGGCAAAAACCGTGAAAAGCAGGGGCAGTAGCATGAGCAGATACCGGGCGTATACCTGCGGGGAAGACCAGTAAATCACAAAGTTTACCAGAAAAACGATGGCGTTGAACAGAATAAACGGTTGTCCGGTAATCAGCGGTTTTTCACTGGGCTGACCTTCGGCGGTGGTTTGCCGGAACCGTTTGAAAACGCCTTTCCGAAACAGCAGAACCACCAGCAACATCCAGGGCGCGTAATGATAGAGCATCTCGAACGGAAAGGTCAGCATGTGGAGCAACGTCTCCTTGATGCCGAATTTCACCACAGTTCGCTTGGCACTTTCGTCGAACAAAACCGACACGATCTTATCCGGAGCAATCGCATTGCGGTCGAAATACGCCAGGTAGTAACTGCCGACGATCAGCAGAAAAAGGCCGATTCCGGCAAAATGCGCCGGGCTGAACAACTTCCGGAATTGCTTGGTATACAGAAAATAAGCCCCCAACGTCAGTCCCTGAAAAACCAGCGACGGCAGCCCTTTCATCATAAAACCCAGGGCCGTAATCAGGTAGGTGGTCAGAAACAAGGCCCAGTAGTTTCGTTTCCGGTCGAAATGATACACCAGAATAAAAGCCGTGTAGGTTAGCCACGAGAACGTGATGTCGATCAGGCCCAACATGGAATCATACAATAAAATCCGGGTATTGGTCACAAGCATCAGCGCGGCTGCAAAGGCAATCCGGGAGCCGAGGTGTTTTTTGACGAGTAAGTAAATCGTCAGGCCATACAGCAACAGCGACACCACCATCGGAAAGCGTAGGGCAAACGACGAGTAATTCCCGAAGAGATGGAAAGAGGCCGCAATCAGCCAGTTGTAGAGGGGCGGTTTGTTAAAATACAATTCGCCGTTCAACGTCGGGGTGAGATAATCACCCGACAAAATCATCTCCAGCGCCACCAGCGCCCGGCGGGGTTCGTCCGTTCCCGTATCCAGCGGCAGGTAGCCGAGGTACGAAAAAAGAGCAGGAATCAGCAACACTACCGTGAGCCATTGCCAGAAAACCGGTCGCTGGTAAAGAGGACTTTGCATTCCGCAAAGGTAGGGCGGATTTGGAATTTGCCGACACCAGCCAGCGGGAATAATAACCGGCCAACAAAAAAGCCCACGAGACGTGGGCTTTAAAAAATGCAAATCAGTTGGTTAGGAATGACCTAACTGCTCCTGCTCCGGCTTGTCCGTATCGCGGTTCCAGTCGGCACCCGGCACCCGGTCTTTGTTCCAGGTTGTGCCAGCCAGATCGCCGTCTTCATCGCGGCTCAGTTCCTGGTCCGACACTTCGGCCGGGTTGGGGTTCGCATCGTTCCGAACCGGATTCGGTTCACTATCGATGGGCATAACATCCTCAATTTCAACATCATTGGATTGATGTGATTCCGATGGCAATTGCACATCGGGCCGATCCATTTTTGATAAATGGCTCAGTTCGGGTGGCACACCCATGGTGTTGCCCATGCGTTGAGCGGCATATGATTCTGTACTTTCTTTCCGTGCTTTGCTTGAAAGGCTCATAACGTTGTTGAGTTAATGGGTTAATACACTGGTTTGTGATCTGTCGATGTGCCGGTATGCGCCACATCCTCCTCTTTCTTCTCCTGATCGCGGGCACTTTTCGTTTGCTCCGATCCCGCATTCTTATCCGCTTTATCCTGTTCTTTTGCTTTTTTCTGGGCCTTGGGAGTCGGTACGTCCTCCGCCGAGGCATAATCGTCGGGCCCGGAGGTGGTTACCTCCACCGTCGAGGTGTTGGTCTTGGAACCGGCAATGTTCTGCTGGCCTTCTTCCGTTACGTCATTTTTGGGATTGTTGTCATCCTGGTCGTTGAAACGCAGTATCCCATTGGCACCGTCCATGTCCGTGCTGCCGATTCCGCGCTCATTGCGACCGTCTTCGCCCCCCCGAACCGCTACGCCGTCCTGCCCATTGGCCGAGTTTTCCTGGCCCGGCCGATTGCGGTTGTCTTTCGCGGCAATGTCTTCTTCGTTGATATCTTTATCCTTTTCCATACCGTTGAATCGATGGTTGTAAAGACCACGATTCTATAACAACGAAGACCGCAAAAGGTTATGAAAACCGGTCGGAAACCCGCTTAAGCGGGACCGATCAAATCCCACAGATTCCCGTATAAATCTTCAAAAACCGCCACCGTTCCGTACGCTTCCTTTGCCGGATCTCGCACAAAAACGACCTGATTATCAACCAATTGTTTATAATCCCGCCAGAAATCGTCGGTGTGCATGAATAAAAAAACCCGGCCACCGGTCTGGTTGCCAACCCGGCTTTTTTGTAATTCATTGGCGGCTTTTGCCAGCAACAACCGGCAGCCGGTCGAGCCAGCCGGAGCCACCACCACCCAGCGTTTGGACTCCGACAAAACCGTGTCTTCGATGAGTGTGAAGTTTAATTTTTGGGTGTAAAACTGAATGGCTTCGTCGTAATCATCGACGACCAGGGCGAGCTGCGCAATTTCCTGTTTCATGAGTTGATTGATCTTTCGCGGTCAATTTGCAAACTTCTCTCCTTTTACCCGCAAAAACTTCCTTTACACCTCCATTTCTGCTTTTCAAATAACCAGAATGTGGCTTGACATAAGCGGTATTCGTCGCGCGGCTACCTGAATTTAGCTTTGCGGTTTCAACAGTAAACAAATCCACTACATGAATTACAAATTGTTTTGTATGGCTGCCCTGCTTCTGGCGGGCTGCTCGAAAGACCCGGCCGACGTGGAGGGTGGCGGGGGCGAAACGACCAACTGGGGGGATCAGCCCGCCTTGCCGGTGGTGAATGGCGAAGCTGCTTTTACGCTCAATGCCGCCGACGATTACGTGAACGTGATGGGAACGACCAACCCCCGGTTGCCGAACTTTCCGGCGCTGAAGGTAAAACCGGGGGTCGTGCGGGGCTACGTGGCCGATTTGAGTGGAAAACCGCTGGAAGGAGCCTACATCGGCGTGCGCTCAACGGCGGTCGGCGGGTCGTATTCCGGGGCGTCCGACGAAACCGATGCCAATGGCTATTACGAAATTACCATTCCCTGGGGTGCCACTGACTTTTATGCCGCCGGGTACACCATCGACTACGGCGAAGGAAGAGCCGTTATGAGTTTGCACGCGGCCGATGGTAAACTGGGGAGTTTCCCCTCCGTGGATGGGTTGGTGAAGAATTTCGTTCTGCTGTCCTACGGCGTTTATACCAAAGACCTGGTCAGCCAGAAGCCCCGGGATCAGTCGATTTATGCTGGGGGATGTCTGTATATTTCCTACAATGTTGGGGACCCCACGAGCATCTTCGATCCACCGAACTACCTGCCTGTAAACTCCGAAATTCAGGTAACCCTCACCCCCGACGGACCGGGTCTGTATGGCACGAACAAGAAGTTTGTGATCAACAAGAAAATAAGCTTTCAGAACTCCAGCGTTCTCATTATGAACGTTCCCGTGGGTCGCTACACCCTGAGTGCTAAAATGAAAGACGGGACCTCTCTTCTGATGAAAGCCGTGGGTCGCTACGCCGGCATCTATCCCTACTTCGGGTTGATTCCGGCCGAAGCGACCGGATCGGCCAAACTACTGTTTACGCCGGAATCGCAGTCCGGCAATTCGATGACGATGGCCAACCGGGGCAACTGGGGTGCGATTTCGATTAAAGTAGACCGCCCCCAATAACCGGCCCCTGATCCAGACAAAGGCGTTTTGAAATGCTGTACCGGCCTCACCGCCAGTACAACATTTCCGCCGAGTCGATCAGCAACGTCCGGCTTTTTCCATCTGTGTCGATCACCATAACCTTGCATTCGCCGGTTCCGGTGTTGTCGGTCGAGGTGAACACCACTTTGGCTCCGTTGGGCGAGAAGCGCGGTTCCAGGTCATTGGTACCGGCGGTTTTGCCGGTGGTCGACGACAAATCCACAATCCCCTTCGTTTTGACGTCCATCGTGTAAATCCGGGCGTCGAGCTGGCGGCCCTGCTCATCCTGAAAACCGCTTTTGTCCAGGCTGTACAGTATTCTGAGTCCGTCGACGGAAAAAACCGGGCTGCTCATTCGGTTGCTCTTCGTCGTGAAAACCGTTGTCGTATCTTTCCCTTCCGGCGACATCAGCAGAATTCGATTGTCGTATACACTGCCGGTCGAGGTGGTGCGAACCGCGATCCGTTTAGTAGCCGACGTCCAGGCGCATCCCGCAAAAAAACGCCCGGCGGGGGCTTGATACACCATTCGCAAACCCGTGCCGTCGGTGCGTACGGCATACAGTCTGTCATTTGACGGGTAGAGCAATTCCGTCCCATCCGGCGACCAGCAGAACGACAGATCAAGCGGCATCAGTCCCCGAACCGGAACGCTCGTCACCCGGCGGACGTTGCTGCCATCGCGGTTCATCAGATACAGGTGGACGTCGGTTTCGGCATTCGACAGAAACGCGATTTGCAAGCGGTTGGGACTGAAAATGGGCCGCCAGTTGTTGCCGGAACTGGTGAGTTGAATGGCTTCACCGGTTTCGTTGGAGGTAAAAAGCTGGTACCGGTTTTCGACACGCCGGACGTAGACGTACGAAAAGCTCGGAAATGCGTGGGTGTTGAACGACCAAACCGCCCCGTTGACCGTATTGAAACCGTCCCTCACAATCACCTGCCAGGAATACGCCGTTCCATATGACAACCCGTTCAACACCAGCGAATCCGCTTTGATGCCGGTGAATTTCTGACTCAGCACCCCGCCTTTCAGGAGGTTGATTTCGTAGGTCAACCCGTCGTTTTCCGGGTCGGTGGCTTTCCATCTGAGTGTCACCGACGATTTTTGCCAGACGTTACCGCTGTCGGGGCTCACCCAGGTCGGGGCCGACGGGGCCTTGTTCGGGCCTTCGAAGAGCATGATCGTCACTTCAGTCCGCACGTTGGGCGTGGCCTCCACCGTCGTTACTTCTTCCCGAAAACCGGTTTTCGACGCCTGAACCGTATACCGGCCCACCGCCACCTGATCGAATTGGAACAAGCCGCTCGAATCGGTTTCCGCCGTTCGGCCCGACGGACTCAGGCGGATCAAAACCTGGCCCGCGAGTTTTCCGTTGGTGTTGTATTTCACCCGGCCATAGACGGAGCCCTGTTGAGTTGGCTCGACCAGCGTTTCTTCGTTGCATCCCCAGAGGCTACCCAGCAACAGGGCAAACAGGCTGTAAAAAGTAAAGCGTTTCATTGAAAGAAAAGAGTAGAAAGTGAGGGTGTACCGTTGATGAGGTGTAGCGTAACCGGCCGAAACTTACCGGCGGGTAGGGCGGTCCAGGTAAAACGTCAGGCCGATGGAACCGCGCAGGTAATAATCGTAGTAGCGGCCCGAGCGGATTTCGTCCAGTTCGTCGGTCAGGGGTTGCTGGTAGTCCAGCGTGGTTCGAAAACCAACGGTTTTGCTAAACGCGTATTCGACGCCAACGCCCCCGTTCAGCAGGGCGTACCGTTTTCCGTGGAGGGTGAAGGGCGATGCCTCCGCCCGGGATAAAACCAGACCGGCACCGGCATACAGCAAGGGCGTGACTTTCCGAAACGGCAATGCCCGGTAGATGAAATTGCCCTGTAGCGTCGTGAGTCGGCACGTGATGGCGGGGTTGTTGGCGAGGGTTCCAAGGCTCCCATTCATCTGAAAACCCAGGTATTTGTTCAGGTACAGGTCGGCAGCCACCCCAAATCCGGTTTGAATACCGCTGGTGGCAAAATCCCCCTTGTACCGCCAGACCGACCCATAGGGATGAAACGTGATCATCGACGGTTCGGCAGTATTGCGGGCGCCGTAGACATCGGTTTCGCTCATCGTGGTTTTTTCGTGGTCATAATCCGCCAGCATTTTCTCCGTTTTCTCCACCGCTTTTTCATCTACCGCCCAGAGGTTGTCGCGGATACCTTCCAGCACCAGCGATTGCACGGCTTTTTCGACGGCTTCGGTCACCGCCATCTGCGACGGTTCGTTGGTGGCATACCCCGTTTCAGCTTCCAGTAACCGCTTGAAACTCACGTACCGGAACAAGCCGCCATCGACGGCCTGCGACAGAATGGTTTTGGAGGTATAGACGGTTTTCAGGATTTTCCCGGATTTGGTGGCTACCGCCCGCAGATACACCGTGACGCGATCCTGCCGGTATTGGCCCGAACCGCCCGCGCCGAAAAACCGCAGCCCCGCCCCGCCCGTAATCGTGTTGGCATCGTACGACACAATACCGCCTTCCAGAATAATCCCGGCAAACAACAGGGGGGGCAGATTGTCGGCTTCGTTTTTGTACTGCGCCATCCCCGACCGGATGATTTTACGCTCATTGATCAGATTGCTGATGTTTTCGCGTTCGATGGGCACAAACCAGCCACTTTCTTCCAGCGCTTTCAACAGGATGTTGGTGGTTCCCTGCGAAACCGCCGTCGACCAGTTCGCCCCGGTTTCCGACGGTTTGTATTGCCCGGTCTGATCCCGGAATTTGTAGACCGCGGCCACGATTTTCTCCCGTGGCGTGGGCAGTTGGCGCAATTCCGCCGTGATGGTCGTTTCTTCGCCCAACCGAGCCGACTGCGTTTTGGTGGGCTGGCTCAGATAGGCGCTGCATCCCGTCAGCAGTTGGAAGGCTGCCAGAACAACCAGCGCCATTCCTGCCTGTATGCGTATAAATTGGAACATGGTGATGAGGATTGAAGGGTTGATATCTGGTTTTCAGCTTTTGATGCCCCTAAATCCCTAAAGGGGACTTTGGCATCCGAAGATTCAGAAGCATTAGAAGTAGGGAACGGTGATGTTGCTTTCACCGCCTTTGCCGTCGTTGACCCGAATGTTGACGCCGTCGGCCGAATTGGAGATCACTACCTGCATGTCGCCAAATTGAAACGTGCCTTCTTTCAGGCCCTCTTCGCCGAATTGTTTTTCGATTAAATCGCGGGTGATGCGGCTCATCAGTTGCCGTTGCAGAGATTCGGTCATTTCATCGACCGGTGAGCGTTTGAAGGAAGCCGCTCCGCCAGCGGTTTTGGTCGCGGCCGGATCTTTGAATTGATCCTGGGCCTGGGCGGAGCTAAGCAGCCATTGGTAATTGAAGGTGTTTCCGCCGAACGCGGGGTTCTTGGGCTGATACGTAAGCGACTGAGCCTGAACCGATTTTGCGCTGGTAAAAATCAGCATTAGGGAGAAGAGAACAATTAGCTTTTGCATATACTTTCAGAATGTGGTGCATTTCTGATTGTATATCAGCGGGAAGGTCGAAAGGTTAACAGCCAACAAGGAGAAAAAAAGAGCTTCTACAACCCACGGGAACGAATAGCGGCAACGGCCTGAGTGGCATCGATTTCGAGCAGGTCATACCGCCCCTGCACGAACTGCTGCCAAACCGGCTGGTCGTCCATACTGATTTGAATCAGATGACCCGAACCGGGCGAGGGGGTTTCTTCGATGGTAATGATCACCTCATCAGCAGGCATCGCGGGAGAAACCGGGCGACCCGGCAACGAGTTGGCAACCGTCGGCTGGCTCGACCAGTTTTTATAAAACAGATCGTAAAAGTCTTTGCCCACTTTGGTCCGAGAATTGTCCAGAATCAGGGTGGTGCTTTCGGAATCATCCATCGTGCTTTCCACCAGTTCGCCGGTCAAGTCAACCCATTCGATTTCCGGTTCCTGCGAAAAACCCGCCAGAGGCAACCATGCCAGCATGAGTAGTGTCGAAAGTCGGAAAACGTTTTTCATGGTGAAAAGCCGTTTCGGATGCTGAGTTGACTACCACCGGTTTGTTCAATCCGCATTGGGACGCCCGCAGCCGTGGCGCTCCCCTCCCGGATCAACTGGTTGTTGTTTCCGCGTTGCAACACCTCGAGCAGACCGCCATCCTGCTGAACAGCCCCCCACTGGAAGCGGTTTTGAGTCCCCTGTTGCGCGATGGAATACTGGTTATCATTCCCCGAAAGGTCGAGGTCCAGGCGATTTTGAGTCCCCTGTTGCTGCACCCGGACCCGGTTGTTATTGCCTGTTTCCCGGTATTGCACCTCGTTAAATTGACCCGTCTGGATCAGAATCAACTCCTGAGGCCCCCGGCCGCTGGTGGTTTTCACCGCCTGCGGCAGGTTGAAAAACACCTCCGACTGGGCCGAAACCCCGAGCGAAAAACCGCTAAAAAGAGCAAAAAAAAGCCATTTCATGGGATTTAAAACGTTAGAAGTTTT
This sequence comes from Larkinella fluvii, assembly GCF_051857545.1. Lineage (NCBI taxonomy): Bacteria > Pseudomonadati > Bacteroidota > Cytophagia > Cytophagales > Spirosomataceae > Larkinella > Larkinella fluvii. Next base: position 17,334 of record NZ_JBPZHB010000024.1, read on the forward strand.
TTGAATGAAGGCCGGAGGTCTGTCCTGTCAATAGTCAATAGCATCCATCAACTCGTGGTAGCTCCGGAGGAGCGGTCAAAAAACATCTTCAGGCTGCTCCTCCGGAGCTACCACTCGTTGGTATCGGCTATTGACTATTGACAGACCGCCCTTCCAGGGCTCTCCCCGGTTAACTCAAACAGCTTGTTAAGTTGTAAAAATAAAGAACCAGCCCGAAATTGCTTCCGGGCTGGTTCAGTCCTTAATTTTGAGGCCCCTGCGTAATCGTAGCCGTATTGTTGCTGCCAAACTGACCGAAGCGGACCATATTGCCATCACCGCCCTGCGTCAGCGTCAGCGAGTTGCCATTGCCCCCCTGAATTGCTCCGGCCCCGTTGTAGGGACGGGGTGCCGTTTCCAGACCGGTGAGCGTATTGCCACTACCTTCCTGAAGAATCGTGGCCGTATTGGACGACCCGTTTTGCAGCAGATCCAGCACGTTGTTGCTGCCCGTCTGCGTGATCCCGGCCAGGTTCTGGCTACCGTAGGCCTGCTCGACCGCTGCGTGGTTGTCGTCACCGGTTTGCGTGATATCGATCTGGTTGAAATGACCGCCTACGATGGAGCCTCGGCCTACGTTTCCGTTTCCGGTTTGAGTCACCAAGGCCCGGTTGTTGTTCCCGAACATGGACTGAGCGCTGCCCTCGTTGCCATCGCCGACCTGCGTTACACTAATTTCATTGTTCGACCCCTGCCCCCAATTGACGACCGCCCAGGCAAAGTTGTTGTTCCCCGTTTGGGTTGCGGTCGTTCGGTTGTTCGTCCCCTGGTACCCCATAGAGAAGGCATAGCCTTCATTGTTGTTGCCGGTTTGGGTTACCGAAGACTGGTTGTGGCCACTGCCATCGAAATCACCGGCCCCGCCCACGTTGTTGTTGCCAACCTGCGTAATGATCGCTTCGTTCTGCGATCCGGCGCCATAAATGTCCTTAAGATTGTAGAGGTAGACCTGATTGCCGTTCCCCGTTGTCGAAATGGTCCCCTGGTTGCTATTGCCCGTCTGGTTAAAATCGACCTGATTTTGGTCCCCATTGACCGAAATCGATCCGGCATTGCTGGTTCCCTGCTGCGTGATGGAGCCGAAGTTGGGGACGCCATTCCCGTTGCCGTTCTGGCTGAGTGACAAGCTGTTCCCGTTTCCCTGTTGGGTAATCGGTGCGTTATTGCCATCGCCCGTCTGGCTGACCGACAACGAATTGGATTGAGCAAATGCGGTACCGGCGGCAATGAGGGTAGCGAAGGAAAGAATGAGCTTTTTCATGGTTTTTTAAAGAATAAAAGTGAAGTAAAAAGAAACGTTTTATTGCTTGATGATCCGGATTGGCTTGGGTTTCCCGGCCTCTCCCTGACTAATCAACAGGTACATACCGGGAGCCAGCGGAGAGAGATCAATTTCCGGAAGAAAACCGGGCTGGGTCACTGCACGGACGGTTTTTCCCTGCAAATCGGTCAGGATGTACGACTGGAACGGTAGCGCGGGATACAGAAAGATCTTACCCGTCGTCGGATTCGGGTACAGGGTTACCGTTTTTACCTCGGCCGACGGAGGGGGCGAAACCTCAGCCCTGGAAGCTTCCCGACTCCCGGCGGGGGAGTTCACGGCCCCGCAAGTGGTTCCCATCAATTCCAGATTGAACGACATGTCTGAGCTGCCCGCATTGAATTGGTGAACTTCGGCCGTGATGACATTTTCGCCGTTCACAAACGCCGTTTTGGGTAAGCTCACCGTCTGCCAGATCGCTTCTTCCCCATCTCCCAAACCGGCCAAAGCCGTCGTCTTCGATGTAATGATCCCGGTGGGCATGTTATTCCGAAGCACCTCATTTCCATTGACATACACCACCACACCGTCGTCCCGCAACACCCGCATATCAAACCCGTTATACACCGATGCGTCGGACAGGGTGATCTTTTTGCGGAAATACGTCGTAATGAATTTGTTGGTGGCACTGGGACCGTAGCTGACAAAGTTGGGGGCCGTGGGCGACGTCGGGTCACCGATTTCGCCGTAGCTCAGCCTGGTCGTGCCCTGTTTCCAGGAAGCATCGTTGTACGAAGCGGTGCGCCAGGCGGTTCCCGGATCGGTCCCGTTATCGAGGTACTTCCAGGTAGCGCCACCCGCAATCAGCGTTTGGGACGGTTGCGTATCCTTGATGATCGTAAATTGATCCCGAATCTGTCCGTCTTCTGCGATGAATTTGGCGTCGAGCCGTTTGCCTTCCACTTCCAGATACATCGACCCACCCACAGTTTCGATGGCCGTTTGCATGGCGTTGTGGGGCCAGCCCTCCCGGGTGGTCGAACCCGGATCAATGCCTGCGCCACTTGCCCCGCAGACGACGTAAACGATGCCTTCATTGACCGGAGCGGTTGAACTTTTGTAGTAATAACAGGAGTTGGGCGACCCGTCATATCGTCCGCTCGACTGGCCGTTGTTGAGGGCTGGGGCGTTGTGAAGCTCCGGATTAAATTCCGTTTCGGTGCCGGTATAGTTGCGAACCAGCCGCGACCGTTCGTAGACGTGGCTATGGCCGTTCAAAACCAGATCGACCTTATACTGATCCAGAACCGGCAAAAGCCGCTGGCGGATGTCTCTCAGTTCGTTGGCCAGATTGGCCGGTGAGTCCGAGTCGTGAGAGCCTTTCGTATACGGCGGGTGATGCCAGAAAACAATGGTCCATTGAATGGCGGGATTGTTCTTGATCGCTTCCAGATCTTTTTTCAGCCAGATCATCTGCGGACCGTTGGCCCCGAAAATGGTCGTTCCCTGACCCGGTTCATACCCGAAGGAATCCAGGCTGATGATGTGAATATTCCCGTAATTGAACGAATAGTATTCCTCTTTTCCGGAAGCCACCCCGCCTGCTTCCGCATTCTTGAAATGCGACATCACGTCGAAATAGGCAATGCGGTGGTCGGTGCGCTCGGTTTTAGTCAGGTTGTTGTTGGCATAATCGTGGTTACCGGGTGTGGCATACGAAGGCGTCTGCTTGATGATGCGATCATTCTTGTACACATCGAACAGGTTTTTCTGGTATTCCGTGTCCAGACCACCCGGATAGGCATTGTCGCCCAGCCATAACCACAAATCGACGTAGTTGCTGCCCACGTGGTTCATGAACGCATCCCGCACCTTGAGTTGCCGCTGGGTGCCTTCCCCAAAATCGCCCATCGCCCAGATGCGGGTTTTCTTGGCGGTTCCAGTGGTGGGAGCGGTAAAAAAGTAGTTGTCTGCCGTGCCCTGCAAAACCAGCGTTGGCGTCTCAGCCGCACCAACCGAGTAATAATATTTGGTGTTGGGCGTCAGATTGGTCAAACTGACACTGTGGTCGGTAGCCTGGGCCGCTTCGTAAGCCACCTGGGTCAGACTGCTCGGCGAAGAGCCATACCGCACCATACCCATCGAGGAGGAACTGGTTCGCCAGCGCAGGGTCATTCCGGTGGGCGTTCCCATTTGCAGGTACGGCCCCCGCAGCAATTGAGTAGTCGGGGTGGTCCCGCCGATTCCGACCAATTCCAGGTTGAAAGCCATATCCGAGCTGCCCGCACTGAACTGGTGGACTTCGACGGCAAGGGTGTTTTCTCCGTTGTTCAAGATGGTTTTGGGAAGGGTCACTTTCTTCCAGACCACCTCTTCGCCATCGCCCAGGCTGGTGGACGCCGTGGTTTTCGATGTGATGGTGCCTGCAGGCATGTTGTCACGCAGCACCTCCGCCCCGTTGAAGTACACCACAATGCCGTCATCGCGCAACACCCGCAGCTCATAGCCATCCGGATACTGTGCCACATCGACCATAATTTTCTTGCGGAAATAGGTGGTGATGTACTTGTTGGTAGCACTCGGACCGTAGCTGACAAAATTGGGTGCCGTGGGCGACGTGGGATCACCGGTCTCACCGTAACTCAGGCGGGTAACACCTTGCTTCCAGGTACCATCGCTGTAACAAATCGAACGCCAGTCGGTTCCCTGGTCGCTGCCATTGTCAAGATACTTCCAGGTGGCCCCCTGAGCCACCAGCATCGGCGAACTGCTTTGCGCCTTCACGCGGTTTTCCGTGGAAAGAAGCAGAAAAAGCCCGGTCAGGAGTAGTAAGTACGTTTTCATACAGTCAGTTTTTAGAATTCAGATCAATTTTCTGACTGTATATCATCGAAGCAGTCGCGAGGTTAACAGGCGTTTTGAGAATAATTTGATCCGGGTTTCTGATAACCTCAACCCGGTCGGGCAGATACTTTACTGACAAAGGAATTTACCTCTAAATAGCCCTGAATCACTGAGATAAATCCAACTATTTCATTGATCTTGCAAGGATTTTGATTACCTATGTCAACCCGGTGAGGACGTAAGCCCGGTTTTTATGGCAACTGATTTGGATACTCCCTGTGCACGCTTTGATCAGGAAAATCTGGCGTTTTATCAGGCACTGCTGGCCGACCAGACCCAGGCCTGGGAATGTCTATACATCCGCTCCTACCGGGTATTTATTCCGTACGCCAGTCAACGGAGTTCCATTTCGACGGACGATGCGCTGGATATTTTACAGGATGGGCTGGCCGAATTTGCCTTGAAATTGAAAAATGGAAAGTATGTCTTTCAGGGAAAAGCCGTAACCGCCTACGTCTTCACCGTATGCCGTAACCGCTGGGTTAACTTTCTGAAAAAGAACCGGATTCGGAAGCTGGATGCCAGTACAGAGGCCGTTTCGGAGGAGGACGAGTTCGTTTGGAATGAACCCAATCCGTTTCTTTCTACGTACCTTGAAAATTCGGGAGACTTCCTCCCGGAGAATGAAAACCGGGAGAACCCGGCGGAGCGGGATGCCCTTTGGGAAGATAGTGAAGCCGATTGGGAAGCCGTCGGACGGGCGTTTGCGGAAGTCGGCGAAGACTGCCGGGCGATGTTGCATTGCTTCTACGTCGAAGAAAAATCACTGGGCGAGTGCGGAAGTCGCATCGGATTGCAGGAAAACTCCGCCAAAGTAAAGCGGTTCCGGTGTGCGCAGCGCATGAAAACTTTGTATACGCAGTATAAAAGAGAGTAACATGGAGTTATCGGAAAAAGTACTCGAACAGATTGGCGCTTACCTGTCCGACCGCATGACGCCCGCCGAGAAAGCGAATTTCGAAAACCGGATGCAAAACGACGAATCGCTCCGGCAAGAAGTGGCTACACAACGCGAAATCAAGCAGGGGTTGGTCTTTCTGGCTCATAAACAGCGCTTCAAAACGCTGCACGCGGATCTGGAAAAGCGGGGTTTATTAAAAGATGAGGCCCTGAAGCCGAAGACGGATGAATCGCAGCTCGTAGAAACCCCCATCATTGCGCTACCCACCGGCCGGACTGAACTCCGCACGAACTGGTCTTATTTTTCGGCGGCTGCATCGGTGCTTCTTCTGGCAGGCCTGAGCTGGGCTTTATTCCAGAACTGGTCGGATAAACAGGCATTGATGGCTCAGAATGAAAAGTCGTTCGAGCTCTATTTCTCTCCGGTTCCCAAACCACAACCCGTCATACCGATCGATCCGGATCGGGTGGCCGCGCCCGTGGAGTCGGCCCAAACCCGCTCCGATTCCGTCCGTCTGACCGAGGCCATCGATGCCTTGCAGCAAAGTGATACCCGACTGGCTATCAGCCAACTGACATCGATCAGTCAGGGAAAACCCGGCCACTGGAGTGCCTCCGCCCACTGGTATCTGGCACTGGCCTATCTGAAAGCCCAACAAAGGGAAGAAGCCCGGAAAGTGGCCCAGCAACTGGCCGATCAAAATGGCCACCCCTATCAGGAAGAAGCGCGTGAACTGACCGAATATATCCAACAAAACCCATGAAAACCTGGTGGATACACGGTTTTTGGGGACTTTTGATGACCCTTCCGGCTGCGGCCCAAACGGAGATCAATCCGGGGCTGCTGTTCGATGATGCAGGGTATGAAACGGTGCCGTATCAGGAGATTGTCACCAAAAAGAAATTGCCAGTCCGCATTTCCTACGAAGCCTACTGCCCGTCTGTAAAGGCCCAGGGTAGCTACGGCACCTGCGTCGGATTTGCCTGCGGCTACTACCTCAGCACCATCCTGGCGGCCAGAGCGAAGCAGATTACCAACAAAACCGCCCTGGATCAATTCGCTTTTTCACCCAGTTACCTCTACGAAAAGGCCAAGTCGGAACGGGATTATGCCTGTTCGGAAGGAATCTACCTGTCGAAAGCCTTCGATATCCTGAAAAGTGTTGGGGTGGTGCCTTTCAAAAACTTCCCGTATCCGGCCTGCGGACAGAAAACCGAAGCCGTCGATGCGGTCGCTGCCCGGTTTCGGATCGAGGGATATGAGCGGCTTTTTGATGTTCAGGAAACGGACGACAAAAAAATGTACCGCCTGAAAAAAGCGCTGGTCGATGATGGCCCGGTGGTTATTGGCATGGTGGTTCCACCATCCTTCCTCTTTGCCGGAAAAGTCTGGAAACCCGCCCCTGGTGACGACCCGGCTAATAAGCGGCTCCGTGGTCACGCCCTGTGCGTTATTGGTTACGACGACACCTTGCACGGCGGAGCTTTCCGGGTGGTAAACAGTTTTGGAAAAGGCTGGGCCGACCGGGGATTCTGCTGGATCAGTTACCGGGATCTGGCTCGTTTCACCCGCTACGGCTACAAGATCAATCCGCCAAAACCGGCCGTGCTGTAGACCCGTTTCCGCTTAATCAGGAAGTAGTGTATTTACCCTCTTTCTTCAGCTTGCCCGGCATCGCTTTCCGCATTTTCTCCACTTTGGGCAGCGACACGTTTCGAATATAGGGCTGATTGGGGTGCAGTTTACAATAATTCTGATGGTAGGTTTCGGCGGGGTAAAAGACCGAAAACGGCACCACTTCCGTCACCACTTTATTGGGATAGTGCTTCGATTCGTTGACCCGCTGAATGGCTTCTTCAATGGCTTTTTTCTCGGTCGGGTTCCGGTAAAACGCAACGGATCGGTAATCGCGACCCACATCCGGCCCCTGGCGGTTGAGGGTTGTGGGATCGTGGCTGGCAAAAAACGCAGTGAGCAAATCGCGGTAACTTATGACGCTTGGGTCGTAATACACCTGGACGGTTTCGGCATGACCGGTTTCGTCGGTCCCCACCTGTTCGTAAGTCGGATTTTTCAGGTTCCCGCCCGAATAGCCCGAGATCACTTCCCGCACGCCCTTCAATTGGTCGAAGGCTTCTTCCTGCGCCCAGAAACAACCGCCGGCAAAAGTAGCCACGGCTTCGCCCGGTTGAAGGGCTGGCAATTTGGCAAAATTCGGGGTAGTACCCAGGAGCTGTGCCTGAGAACTAACCGTCCAGAGACAGAAGAATACACTAAAAAACAGGCTGTTTTTCATGATCAGAATTCGATTAAAAGGATTCACCGTTACGGTTTTACCCCGGTCAAAGAACAACGCAAACCGGCCTTGGTTTGTTGCTTTTTGAGGTTCAACAGCATAAAGTTGGTCTTTCCTGAAAACAAAGACTCCCCGACCGGCCTGGCCAATCGGGGAGTCTGCAAAAAATCAATCAGGAAATTAGTTCGGATACCCCGGATTCTGTGGTTTCAGGTTCGGGTTGTTCAACATCTCCTGCTTGCCCAGCGGCAACAGCAAATGCTTCTCCTGCAACGCCTGGTTCGAACTCGGGTTCACGTGACCCACGAAGTTGTCGAAGCCGTTCGTCTTGTCGTTGTACACCTTCCGCAA
>NZ_JBPZHB010000025.1:0-7449 GCF_051857545.1 Larkinella fluvii
GGCTGCTTTTTCTTTTTCAACCCCTAAGCCTTTGGATATCAACTGCTTAGTTACTCTCGCCCCGCGTCGTATCCCCGATTTGGGACTGCAAAGTACCGCATTATTTTAACCTTTGTCAAGACCTTAAAACAAAATAAATGTAGAATACTTTCTACAGTACTGACTGTTAGGCGGTAAGGTCTGAAATTATTTTTTCCTGCGGCTCCGAAAACCGGATTGAGTGGATGAAATCATGGATTGCTACGGTCTTATTTTCCTGATTTTGCTCCAGCAAACGGACGAAGGCGCTGCCAATAATGGCACCATTAGCATACTGACTCGCCGTTTGAAAAGTTGAATAATCCTGAATTCCGAAACCAATCAGGCGCGGATTCTTTATTTTCATGGCTTCGATCCGGCTGAAATAGGCTTTCATTTCGTCCGTGATTCCCTTTTGTGAGCCTGTCGTACTGGCCGATGAGACCATATAGATGAACCCATTTGTTAACTGATCAATCTGGCGAATGCGGTTTTCAGTCGTCTGGGGCGTTATCAGGAAGATATTTTGCAAACCATACTGATCGAAAATGGCTTTGTATTCCCGTTCGTATACGTCAATAGGCAGATCCGGCACAATGATTCCATCCACACCCACCTCGGCACACTGCCGGCAAAATGCTTCCACTCCGAACTGAACAACCGGATTTAGATAGCCCATCAATAGAATTGGCACCTGAACTTTCTGCCGAATTCCCTCAAGTTGCTCGAACAGAACCCGCAGTGACATCCCGTTGTGTAGCGCCTTCTGGTTGCTTTGCTGAATGGTTTCGCCATCGGCAACCGGATCTGAATACGGCATTCCGATCTCGATCAGGTCAACACCGGCTTCCTGCAACGTCTCCAAAATCGGTGCGGTATCGTGCAACTGGGGAAAACCGGCGGTGAAATAAACGTTCAGAATCTGTTCGGACTTCTTTTGAAACAATTCAGTAATGCGGTTCATGGCAGTATTCTTTAGGGAATGGAATGCTTTCCCGCTAGCTTTTACCTAGCGGAAGATTATAGAGTATGTGTGATGGTTATTTTGGAAGACGAGTCGTGTAGGCGGCTAAATCTTTATCGCCACGGCCTGAAAGGCAAATCACGACGGTTTCGTCCGGGCGGGCTTTCAGTTTGGGCAAACAGGCTAAGGCGTGTGATGACTCCAGGGCCGGAATGATTCCTTCCAGACGGCTCAGTTCAAAGGCCGATTCCAGCGCTTCCTCGTCGGTGATCGCGTAAAACCAACCACGCCCGGATGAAAACAAATGAGCGTGTAAGGGCCCAATACCGGGATAATCCAAACCAGCGGAGATCGAGTACGGTTCAACGACCTGACCATCTTCGGTTTGCATCAGGATGGTGCTGCTTCCGTGCAAAATACCGGGTTTCCCTAGGGCAGTCGTCGCAGCAGAATGTCCCGATTGTACACCCTGACCGGCCGCTTCGGCGGCAATCAGTTTCACCGACGGTTCGTCCAGATAATGGTAAAAAGCACCGGCAGCATTACTCCCTCCACCCACGCAGGCAATGACGTAATCGGGATTGGCCTGACCGGTTTTTTCCAGCAATTGCTTGCGGGTTTCTTCGGAAATAATGGACTGAAAACGAGCCACCATATCCGGATAGGGATGCGGCCCAACGACCGAACCGATCACGTAATGGGTATCGACCGGATTATTGATCCAGTGCCGCATGGCTTCGTTCGTCGCATCTTTCAGGGTTTGGCTTCCGCTGGTGGCCGGAACGACTGTCGCCCCCAGCATCCGCATCCGGTCGACGTTGGGCTTCTGGCGCTCCATGTCGATGCTACCCATGTAAACAATACACTCCAGACCCATCAAGGCGCAAACCGTCGCCGTGGCAACGCCATGCTGACCTGCACCGGTTTCGGCCACAATCCGTTTTTTACCCAATCGCTGGGCCACCAGAATCTGGCCGACGGTGTTGTTAACTTTGTGAGCACCCGTATGACACAGGTCTTCGCGCTTCAGGTAAATCGTTGTATTGTAAGCGGCTGACAGGCGACGAGCATGAAAAAGCGGGGTTGGACGACCCACATAATCCGTTAGTAAATCCCGCCATTCCTGTTGAAAAGCCGGATCGGAAATAATAGACAAGTAATTTTGGCGTAGTTCTTCTACGTTTGGATAAAGCATTTCCGGAATGAATGCGCCACCGAATGTGCCGTAGTATCCCCGTTCGTCGACCTGAAAAGCTGATTTTACTTCTGTAGTTTCCATTGTACTCAAAAACAAGTATGCAGTAACTGTAGAACCGCACCGATTACCGGGCAATTTTCGATTACTATCTATTTAAATGAGGCAGAAAAGCCTGGAAGACCGCAAAATGCGGTCTCTAAATGTATAACTATCTCAATAGGCTACGGGTTAAGCGACGGTTTCCTCTTCTTCGATGGGTTTCAGGCCGATGATGATGGCTTTGACCAGTTCGATGTCTTTCAGACCCGGGCTCATCTCCACTTTGCTGTTGATATCGACGCCATACAGCTTCAGGTGTTTCAGTTTATCCAGAGCATCAAGACTTTCCGCATCGATACCGCCACTGATAAAAAACGGTTTGTCGTTATCATACCGATTCATCAGGCTCCAGTCGAACGAAATGCCGTTGCCGCCAAACTGATCACCTTTTGCATCGAACAAAAAGAAATCACAGGACGGTTTGTAATTGTTCAGCATGCTGAAGTTGAACGTTTCATCGACCGAAAAGGCCTTGATGATGCTGACACCCCGGTTCCGCAGATTCCGGCAGAAGTCGGGCGTTTCAGTTCCGTGTAACTGAACGTACTGTAGGTCATACTTTTTCACGCTGCGCAGAATGTAATCCGGGCTGGCGTTGACAAATACACCCACTTTTTTCGTGCTGCGCGGAAATGATTTTAACAGTTCAGCGTCCAGTTCTTCGCCAACAAACCGCAGTGATTTGTCGTAAAAAATAAATCCCATAAAATCGGGTGCCAGGGCGAGCAAATCACGGATGTTGTCGGAATCCCGCATTCCACAGACTTTTACTTTCATGCGATATAGTGTTTTTGAGATAATGGATGCAACTGGTTCAATTCATCGAGTAATTGCTGCAAAGCCTGTGCCGGGTCGGCGGTTTTCATAAACGTTTCGCCGATCAGAAAGCCCTGATAACCGACTTGCTGAAGCGCCAGAATGGATTCGGCCTGCTGCAAACCGCTTTCGGAAATTTTAACGAAGGAATCAGGAATCAGCGCAGAAAGCCGAACAGACGTCGAAAGATCGGTCACGAACGTTTTTAGATTGCGGTTATTGACACCCACCAGATCGACGGTTTCGGTCAGATGGCTGGCCAATTCCTCCTCGTCGTGGACTTCCAGCAGTACTTCCAGCCCCAAATCGTGGGCAACCTGGCTGTAATTCTGAACTTGTTCGGGGGTGAGGCAAGCGGCAATGAGCAAAATAAAATCCGCACCGATTGCTTTGGCTTCCACAATCTGGTACGGATCGATGATGAAATCTTTCCGGATAATCGGGGTTGAGGGATTGGCCTGTCGCGCCTGGATCAAATCCTCGGACCTACCACCAAAAAATGGTTCATCCGTTAAAACCGACAGACACGCAGCACCGGCCCGGACGTAACCCGCCGTGGTGTCGGCCACCAGAACCTGATCGTTAATAATGCCTTTGGAGGGAGATTTTCGCTTGAATTCGGCAATAATACCCGATGAACCGGGTCGCCGAAGCGCGTCGTGAGCACTCAGCGGCTGCCGGTTAAACTGCGGCCGTTGTTCAAGCTCCCGTTGGGATACGACGGTTTTTTGATAATCTACTTCGGTTCGCTTCCGCTCAATAATCCGTTCAAGTACGTCCATTCTATTCTTTATTCCGGTGGTATTGCACTTTGTAATTTTCTTTACAACCGATTTACTTCTTCATTGGCTTTAGGCCGCCAGTAATTTTTTAAGGCTGTCTAACGCCCGCTTGCTTTCCAGTGATTCCCGTGCCTGCTGAATGCCTTCCTCAACGGTTTTCGCCCGCTCGGCGGCTACCAGAGCCATAGCGGCATTGGCAATAACCGCATCCGTTTGGGCAGAAGTTGCTTCGTTGTTCAACACATTCATAAAAATACGGGCAGAATCTTCGACGGACTTACCCCCGGCCAATTGTTCCGGCTGCAGTTGGGGCAAGCCAATTTGGTGCGGAGTCAGCACTTGCTCAGCGTGTGCGGTGATCGTTTTAAAGGCGCCGGTCAACGACACTTCATCATAGCCATCCAGAGCGTGTAGGATCATAAACCGCTTAGGCGTTTGCTGATAAAGATACGCATACAATCTGGCTAATTCAAGACTGAACACGCCAACGAGTTGTTTTTTCGGGAAAGCCGGGTTCACCATCGGCCCTAAAACGTTAAAAAATGTCTTTACACCCAATTCTTTCCGCATCGGCCCAACATTTTTCATCGCCGGGTGGAAGAGGGGCGCATGCAGAAAACAAATGCCGGCGGTTTCGACTTTTTTCCGCAGCACATCATAGTCATTCGTAAACCGATAACCCAAGTATTCCATCACTGTCGAAGAACCACACATGGACGACACGCCGTGATTGCCGTGTTTGGTAATCCGCTGCCCGGCACCTGCTACCACAAAAGCCGACAAGGTTGAAATGTTGAACGTATCCTTGCCATCGCCACCGGTTCCGCACAAATCCATGACGTCATATTCCGACAAATCGACAGCCAGACACAGCTCCAGCATAGCATCGCGGAAGCCTTCGAGTTCCTCGACGGTAATACTCCGCATCATGTAAACCGTCAGAAAAGCGGCAATTTGCGAGGTATTATATTGTCCGGTACTGATTCCAATCAACACCCGCCGGGCTTCTTCTTTGGTTAAGGTCTTGTATTCGAACAGGTGATTCAGTATTTCTTTCATGAGGGTAACGAAATAGGATGCGATTGTTATGTTAACGATTCAACCAGTTTTCCAGCATCTGTTTTCCGTGCTGCGTCAACACCGATTCGGGGTGAAACTGAACACCCCGCACGTCATATGTTTTATGAGCCACACCCATTACGCGGCCTTCTTCGTCGACCGCCGTAACCGTCAACTCGGCCGGAATGCTTTCGGGAATAACCGTCCAGGAGTGATACCGCCCCACCAGCAATTCAGTCGGCAATCCATTGAACAACCGCTCGGAGGTATTTTCCACAAAGGTGCGATGCGCAACGCCGTGGTAGACATCCGTCATGTTTTCCAGCGTCGCACCAAACGCTTCGCTGATTCCCTGATGGCCGAGGCAAATGCCTAAAATGCTTTTGGTAGGCGCATAGGTGCGAATAATTTCCTGCATAATGCCCGCTTCCGACGGAATTCCGGGACCGGGCGACAATAATATTTTGTCATAAGCCTCTACATCTTCCAGCGAAATTTTGTCATTCCGATACACATCAATGGTATGACCCAACTCACGAAGAATATAAACGAGGTTGTACGTAAACGAATCGTAGTTATCGATAACCAGCACTTTCATAAAAACCGTTGTTTTAGATTGTTTCAGCCTGTTTCATGGCCGTCCGCAAGGCCATCAATTTGTTATGTACTTCCTGCAATTCACTTTCCGGATTCGATTTGGCAACCACGCCAGCGCCGGCCTGATAATGTAACGTATTGTTCTTGCTGAGGAACGTCCGAATCATAATCGCCTGGTTGAAATCGCCACTAAAATCCATGAAACCAATGCACCCGCCGTAAAAACCGCGACTCGTTTGTTCGTACCGATCAATCAACTGCATCGCCATGTGCTTGGGAGCACCCGACAAGGTTCCGGCCGGAAAGGTTTCGCCTACAATCCGCAACGGTTTTGTATTCTCATCCAGTTCGCCCACGACTTTCGACACCAGGTGAATGACGTGCGAGTAATACTGAACCTCTTTGAAGGTTTCGACTTTAACGGTTTTGCAATTCCGGCTCAGATCATTCCGCGCCAGATCGACCAGCATGACGTGCTCAGCGGTTTCCTTCGGATCGTTGTGCAGTTTTTGCGCCAGTTCCGCATCCGCTACATCATTACCCGTCCGGCGAAAGGTGCCGGCAATGGGATAAATGATGGCGTTCTGGCCCTTAATGACAATCTGAGCTTCCGGCGACGATCCGAACAATTTATAATTGCCATAATCAAAATAGAAAAGATAAGGTGACGGATTCAGCGAGCGAAGAGCGCGGTAGACGTTAAATTCATCACCCCGAAAAGCCGTAGAAAACTTACGGGAAAGCACAATCTGGAACACGTCACCCCGGTGGCAATGGTCGATTCCTTTTTGAATAATTTCCAGGAATTGATCATCCGTAAAATTAGACTGCTCATCCTGCGTAGTTTGGAAGGAATAGGACGGAAAATTGCGGTTTTTAATGAGGGTTTCAATGTAATCAAGGTTATGGGGAGCAGGCTCCTGACCTTCTTCCAAATACGAATGCTCAAAAAGATAGAGTTCGTCTTTAAAATGGTTGATCGCAATCACATACCGAAACGCCTGGTAAACGACCAGCGGCACATCGTTTTCGGCTCCATCTGCTTGCAACGAAATATCTTCAAAAAACTGAACCGCATTGTAGCCAATGTGACCAAAAAGACCATTGGTAATAAACGGAAACGGGAATTTCTGATACTGAAATCCGGCTCTAAAGTCTTCGATTTCCGTCAGCAAGTCATCTTTTGGAGAAATCTCGACGGATTTTGACGTAGCGTTTGGATAGTCGATTTTTATAGAATTACCATCAAATTCAAATTTGGCAACGGGATCAAAACAGATGTACGAATAGCTGTTGTCATTCCCGTGGTAATCTGAGCTTTCGAGCAGGATACTGTTGACAAACTTATCTCTCAGGCGAAGATAGATACTGACAGGTGTCAAGGTGTCGGCTAGCATCTTGCGGTATGAGCTGGTCACCTTGAAAGCCGGTTTTTGTTCTTTAAATGGAGCAATCATGATTGAAAAGGAAATGGTTAGAAAACAAAAAAAGCCCACTGGTTTGAACAGTGGGCTTTCGAAAGAACCAATAGGATCGGTTTTACAAAGCATGCGCTGACTGTTCAACTTCGATTGAAGAAGAACGCCACCAAAGATTAGAAGATATCAATCCAAAACGCATGGTTACAAATGTTTTTAAGTCGGGGTGGCGGGATTCGAACCCACGACCTCTACGTCCCGAACGTAGCGCGCTACCGAGCTGCGCTACACCCCGATAGGCAAAGGTAATTATTTTGTAAAAAATCAAAAAGAAAAAAGTATACCCATCTCGGTTTAAGGAGATGGGTACATTGTAATCTGTGGTGGCGGCAACCTACTCTCCCGGAAGTGACTCCAGTACCATCGGCGTAACGGGGCTTAACGGCTCTGTTCGGTATGGGAAGAGGTGTTCCCCCGCACCCTTGCCACCATCCCAGC
>NZ_JBPZHB010000026.1:0-3212 GCF_051857545.1 Larkinella fluvii
AATCTGTGGTGGCGGCAACCTACTCTCCCGGAAGTGACTCCAGTACCATCGGCGTAACGGGGCTTAACGGCTCTGTTCGGTATGGGAAGAGGTGTTCCCCCGCACCCTTGCCACCATCCCAGCTCTTGGGTTGACTTCGCTTCCCCATCGGGGTCGCTTCCGTCAACGCTGGTTTCTTTAGGTATCTTTAAGAAAAAAGGAAATCACAAACCTACTGCAAGCACTCTCAAGTCGTCGTATCCTGCGACCTTCAGGTCATTAGTACGGCTCGGCTGTAGCGCTCTCACGCCCTGCACCTGCCGCCTATCAACGTCATCGTCTCTAACGTCCTTCATAGAAGACTCATCTCCGGGCCGGCTTCGCACTTAGATGCTTTCAGCGCTTATCCAAACCCCACGTAGCTACCCGGCCGTGCCGTGGGCACAACAACCGGTTCACCAGCGGTGAGTCCACCCCGGTCCTCTCGTACTAAGGGCAGCCCCCGTCAATCTTCTTACGCCCACCACAGATAGGGACCGAACTGTCTCACGACGTTCTGAACCCAGCTCGCGTGCCACTTTAATCGGCGAACAGCCGAACCCTTGGGACCTTCTCCAGCCCCAGGATGTGACGAGCCGACATCGAGGTGCCAAACCTCCCCGTCGATGTGAGCTCTTGGGGGAGATCAGCCTGTTATCCCCGGCGTACCTTTTATCCTTTGAGCGATGGCCCACCCATGCGGAACCACCGGATCACTATACCCTGCTTTCGCACCAGATCGACTTGTCTGTCTCACTGTCAAGCCCGCTTCTGCTATTGCACTCCACAGCCGGTTACCAACCGGCCTGAGCGAACCTTTGGAAGCCTCCGTTACCCTTTCGGAGGCGACCACCCCAGTCAAACTACCCGCCAACCACGGTCCCTCACTTAGTGAGGTTAGACGCCAACAAAGAGAAGGGTGGTATTTCAACGTTGGCTCCACGATGCCTGGCGACACCGCTTCACTGCCTCCCACCTATCCTACACATCCCTGTGCCAGCGTCCATGATAAGCTGTAGTAAAGGTGCACGGGGTCTTTCCGTCCCGTGGCGGGTATCCGGCATCTTCACCGGAACTACAATTTCACCGAGCTCATGGCTGAGACAGTGCCCAGATCGTTACACCATTCGTGCAGGTCGGAACTTACCCGACAAGGAATTTCGCTACCTTAGGACCGTTATAGTTACGGCCGCCGTTTACTGGGGCTTCAGTTCAACGCTTCGAAGCTTGCGCCCCTAACGCCCCCCCTTAACCTTCCAGCACCGGGCAGGTGTCAGACCCTATACTGAATCTCTCGATTTCGCAGAGTCCTGTGTTTTTGGTAAACAGTCGCCTGGGCCTTTTCTCTGCGACCTCCGTGCCTTTAACAGCACAGTAGGTCCCCCTTCTCCCGAAGTTACAGGGTCAATTGGCCGAGTTCCTTAGCCATGATTCTCTCGCGCACCTTAGATTATTCATCTCGACTACCTGTGTCGGTTTGCGGTACGGTTGCCCGGACGATTAACGATAGCGGCTTTTCTTGGAAGCCCATCCCCGGCGCTATCCCGAACACCCGAAGGTCTCCAGGTACTATCGGCGTCCACCTATCTCCACGGATTTGCCAATGGAAACAATAGCTTCAGCCTTCAACGCACATTTCCCGCAGTGCGC
The DNA here is from genome assembly GCF_051857545.1 of Larkinella fluvii. NCBI lineage: Bacteria > Pseudomonadati > Bacteroidota > Cytophagia > Cytophagales > Spirosomataceae > Larkinella > Larkinella fluvii. The sequence continues at coordinate 1,669 of NZ_JBPZHB010000026.1, forward strand.
GGCCAGTTCAGTACTCCGTCCCCGCTTCTCTCATCCGGCCAGTACGGGAATATTAACCCGTTTGCCCTCAGGTTCGGCTATCGCCTGCCCCTTAGGTGCCGACTCACCCACCGTTGATTGCCATCGCGGTGGAATCCTTAGTCTTACGGTGTGAAGGGTTCTCACCTTCATTATCGTTACTTATGCCTACATTTGCTTTTCTGACCAGTCCAGCCCGGCTCACGCCAAACCTTCACCCCAATCAGAATGCTCTCCTACCACAACCAGTCCCGAAAGACTGCTGTCCACGGCTTCAGTGGGTTGCTTCATGCCCGTTTATTATCGATGCCCGCCTCGCTCGACCAGTGAGCTGTTACGCACTCTTTAAAGGAATAGCTGCTTCCAAGCTAACCTCCTGGCTGTCTCGGCAACCGGACCTCCTTTGTTCAACTGAGCAACCACTTGGGGACTTTAGCCGGTGGTCTGGGTTGTTCCCCTCTCGGAGTCGGACCTTAGCACCCGACCCCTCACTCCCGCATCAATTCCCAGGCATTCGGAGTTCGTCAGAAGTTGGTAGGATGTGACTCCCCCTAGTCCTATCGGTAGCTCTACCTCCTGGGAATTTGTCATGCAAGGCTGTTCCTAAAAACATTTCGGAGAGTACGAGCTATTTCCGGGTTTGATTGGCCTTTCACCCCTATCCGCAGCTCATCCAAAAACTTTTCAACGTTTACTGGTGCGGTCCTCCATGACATGTTACTGCCACTTCAACCTGGCCACGGATAGATCACCCGGTTTCGCGTCTACCCCCACTGACTCAGCGCCCTGTTCAGACTCGCTTTCGCTTCGGCTCCCCTTCTTCAAAAGGTTAACCTCGCCAGTGACGGTAACTCGTAGGCTCATTATGCAAAAGGCACGCTGTCACTCCACGAAGGAGCTCCAACCGTTTGTAGGCGTCTGGTTTCAGGTTCTATTTCACCCCGCTGCTTGCGGTACTTTTCACCGTTCCCTCACGGTACTGGTTCGCTATCGGTCTCTGATGTGTATTTAGCCTTGGCAGATGGTGCTGCCAGATTCAGAGGGGGTTCCTCCGGCCCCCCCTTACTCAGGATCCCAACCCCACTGACTCCTACTACCCGTACGGGTCTCTCACCCTCTATGGATGTCCTTCCCAGAACATTCCGGTTTAGCAATCAGTTTGATGGTCGGTCCTACAACCCCGCAGCGGCCGTAACCGCTGTGGTTTGGGCTTGTCCGCGTTCGCTCGCCACTACTTACGGAATCACTCTTGTTTTCTCTTCCTAAGGGTACTTAGATGTTTCAGTTCCCCTCGTTTGCCCCATCGTAAGATGGTGATATGGCTTCACCATACCGGGTTGCCCCATTCGGAGACCAACGGATCAATGGATGTGTGCTCCTCCCCGCTGTTTTCGCTGCTGTCCGCGTCCTTCTTCGCCAATCAGAGCCATAGGCATCCCCCAGACGCCCTTCCTTGGCCGTAGCCATACTATACTCTTCTGCGCTTGCAACGCAATTTGTGACTTCCTCTCTCTCAAAGAACATAT
>NZ_JBPZHB010000027.1:0-1431 GCF_051857545.1 Larkinella fluvii
GGATCAAGTACAAAAGTTGTGGAGTGCGTTGCATTTTTTTAGGTTTGTATTTTTCATCAAACCTGACCGTCTTGGAGAGTTTCCTGCCTTTAGTCGAATACCTGTTACCCGATTTTATCGTAGCCTATTATGAGTTGACCCGTGTCGAGAAGTCTTCGGATCGGCTTCATGTTTATCTGGAAGAGAAGAACTACCCGGAGTCCGATCCCGCCAAAGAATTTCTTTTATCGAAGGGGTTCCTGCCTGAAATTACCATCCAGGACTTCCCCATTCGTGATAAACGGGTTTTTCTTCATATCAAACGCCGTCGCTGGCTGAATACTCAGACCGGTCAAATCCAGCAGAGAGATTGGTCGCAGGTAGCCCAGGGAACGCGAATGACGAAAGAATTCGCACTTTTTTTAAACCAGCTTGACGGCTTTATTCCCCCACAGTACCAATAGCCTGGGTCGTTTATTCGGTGTTGTCGGAAAGCGTTTTTCCCGTCAGTATCGGACCCATTTGAGCCATTTTCAGAACTGGTCTCAGCGAGAACATGCCAATCAGTGGCTGCTATATCCCCAAAATCTAGGAACGCACTTATCGATTGATGAGACGAGCCTTTCACATGGCGAGTTATATACGATCCTGACCAATAAAGCAGCCAAAGGCCAAAAAGGGAGTATTGTGGCCATTATCGCCGGTACAAAAGCCGAAACGGTGATCGCTATCCTGCGAAAAATCCCCGAAAAACTTCGTAAAAAGGTCGCCGAAATTACCCTGGACATGGCGGGTAATATGGCCCTGATCGCCAAGAAATGCTTTCCACGAGCCACTCAGGTTACCGACCGATTCCACGTCCAGCAATTAGCGTTGGAAGCGGTTCAGGAGATGCGCGTCCAGTATCGGTGGGAAGCGCTGGAGGCAGAAAATGAAGCTATTGAACAAGCGAAAGCCACACAGAACACGTATGAGCCCCAAGTACTTCCCAATGGCGATACGCTCAAACAACTGCTGGCTCGCAGCCGGTATGTGCTCTATAAAAAACCAAGTGATTGGACCGACAGTCAACGAGAACGGGCCACCCTGCTTTTTGATCGCTACCCTGATCTAAAGAAAGCCTATGATCTGAGTCAAGCCTTAAGCCACATTTTTGAGAACACGACTGATAAACTCTATGGCTTAGCTCGCCTGGCCAAATGGCATGAAAAGGTCCGACAGTGCGGTTTTAAGGCCTTTAACACGGTGGCTCGATCCATTCAAAATCACTATGACACCATCCTGAACTATTTTGACAACCGCAGTACGAATGCGTCGGCCGAATCCTTCAATGCCAAAATCAAAGCGTTCCGGGCCCAGTTCAGAGGGGTAAGAAATGTGGAATTTTTCCTTTACAGACTAACTCAGTTATATGCTTAAACCAAGATGATCCACAACTTTTGGTATTGATCC
>NZ_JBPZHB010000028.1:0-1312 GCF_051857545.1 Larkinella fluvii
CAGTACTGTACGAAGGATTGTTTTAACTCCTTCGGGCTTGGTGTGCTAAGTATTTTCTGAGTAGCTCAACACCGTTGGGTAAGTCGAGCACTTCCAGAATGACGTTGGCTTGTAGTTCTTTGAAAAACTGGATTTTCGCTTTCTTGTAGGACTGGATGGCATTGCCTTTTTTGTAAACCAGAATCAGCATGGCCGCAATGAGAGTGCAATAGAGCATGACCTGAACGGCATTTTGATGGTGGCTCACAAAATGCGTCAGGTTCATTTCCTGCTTCATGAACCGGAAAAACGTCTCAATCTGCCAGCGTTGCCGATAAATATAAGCAATTAAATACGCTGACAAATCCAGCACATTGGTCAGAAACAACAACTGTTGACCACTGGTTTTGACCTGTGCCCTGATGAGTCGGAACTCTTGCTGGACAAGCTTTTTGCCATCACTATAGAGCATGACCATCTCGTCACTGAGTACCTGCAAATCATCGTGTCCAATAACCGGCAGGGGCTGATGGGGACGTAGCACTTGATAACAAGCATTCTCGTTGAGCCGGGTGACAAATTGTGTGTTCTTTTGGGAGAAATCCTGGAAGATTTGCCGGGATTTGAGGCCCCGATCAAAGACAATCAGGTCATTTTTTGCATGTTGCGCCTGCTGAATGAGTTCTTTTAGCGCGGTCTCTTCCGACAAATGAGGCTGGTCGTCAAAGAATTTCATGCGAACGCAAAAGTCATTTTCCAACTCGGTGGTGAGCTTCACCTGGCGTTTATTGGTGCTGCTGTTACCGACTTTCATACCCGTGGTCAGATGGCCAAAGACCTGAATCATCGTCGAGTCGTAGCGTTTAATATTGTATTTGGTCAGTGTGGGCTGGTCGTAGTGCTGACTCACCAAGTGATAAACATGTTGATAGATGCGCTCAAAATAAGTCACATCCACCTGAGTGAGTCGATCGCGAATGCTGGAATGGGCGGTTGTGGCATCCACGGCCAGGTTCTCAATAGCCTTGAACAAAGCCGATGAGTAGGACTCCTGCATACTGCGTAAGCTGACCCGATCACTTTCTAGTAAACTGTAAATCAGGAGGCTAAATACGGTCTTAGTTTGTAGCTTGATGACCCACTTGTCGGCTCCAAGTTCATCCGACAAGGCTTGTAAGTAGTCCTGTCCGATCAAGTCCAGCAAGTCAGAAGCCAAAACCGATTGACTCTGAATAATTGGTTTATCCATCGCTTTCGAAAATCCAGTAGATCAAAGAACAACAAATACTTAGCTATTTATCCCGGAAGATCAAATCCTTCGTACAGTACTGAT
>NZ_JBPZHB010000003.1:0-726522 GCF_051857545.1 Larkinella fluvii
TTGCGGAAGGTGTACAACGACAAGACGAACGGCTTCGACAACTTCGTGGGTCACGTGAACCCGAGTTCGAACCAGGCGTTGCAGGAGAAGCATTTGCTGTTGCCGCTGGGCAAGCAGGAGATGCTCAACAACCCGAACCTGAAACCACAGAATCCGGGGTATCCGAACTAAAAGTGGGTAAATTCTTGTATAATACTGGAATAGCACAAAATAAAAAAGCCGAAATTGCAGTGAAAATGGTCTCACTTGTTCTGTTCGGAGTCAATGATTAGAATGAAGCTAAAAATGACGAGCCGTATTGGGATGTGGATGGCGGGATTGGCGTGCTTCTCCGGAAGTGTGCTGATTCAAAGCTGTGGTGGGGTGGAAAAACCGGCTGAAATTGAAGCGTTGGCGGATCAGCTTCCCGAGAAGGTGGATTACAACCTGCACGTGAAGCCGATTCTGTCCGACAAATGTTTTTTCTGCCACGGGCCCGATAAAGCCAGTCAGAAAGGCGGTTTGGAACTGGCGACCCGTGAAGGGGCGATGGCGGCTTTGAAAAAAGCGAAGAACAAAAAACACGCCATTGTTCCCGGCGATCTGTCGGAAAGCGAAGTCTATTACCGGCTGGTGACGACGGACGAAGACGAAATGATGCCTCCCAAGTCGTCCAACCGCGTTCTGACCCCGTACGAAAAAGCCGTGCTCCTCAAATGGATCGAAGATGGTGCGGAGTACAAACCGCACTGGGCGCTGCTCAAACCGGAAAAGGCGAAGTTGCCAACCGTAAAAGACGCCAGTTGGCCCAAAAATCCGATCGACTATTTTACGCTAAGTAAAATGGAAGAGAAGGGCTTAAAACCGTCTCCTGAAGCCGACCGGGAAAACCTGCTGCGCCGGGTTACACTGGATTTGACCGGTTTGCCGCCTACGGTGGAAGAGCAGCAGGCTTTTCTGGCCGACCGTTCGCCGAATGCCTACGAAAAAGTGGTGGATCGGTTGCTGAAGTCACCGCATTACGGGGAGAAAATGGCCGTCGACTGGCTGGATTTGTCCCGCTATGCCGACACCCACGGCTACACCGTCGATCGCTACCGGCCGATGTGGCCCTGGCGCGACTGGGTGATCAAGTCGTTTAACCAGAATCAGCGGTTCGATCAGTTTGTGACCTGGCAACTGGCAGGCGATTTGCTACCCAATGCGACGCGGGAACAACGGCTGGCGACGGCGTTCAACCGCAACCACTCCCAGAACATGGAAGGCGGGATTATCAACGAAGAGTTTCGGGTGGAATACGTCGCCGACCGCGCCAACACCGTCGGAACCGCCTTGATGGGCCTGACGGTGGAATGCGCCCGCTGCCACGACCACAAGTTCGATCCGTTTTCGCAGAAAGATTATTACAGCCTTTTCGCGTTTTTCAATAATGTGGACGAAGCCGGGCAAATTTCCTGGGACGACGCCATGCCGGTGCCGACGATGCTCCTGAGCCAGCCGAAACACGACAGCCTGCTGACGTTTCTGGATACCAAAATCAAGGCGACGGAAAGCGCAATCCGGCAGACGGCTCAGCAGGAACAACCGGCCTTTGAGCAATGGCAATCCAAAACCGCATCGGCCCTTCCGTTCGACGCTCGGAAAGGATTGCAGGCTCATTTTACGTTCGATAAGCTGGCAAACGGCAAGTTTCTGAACGCCGTCAGCAAGAAAGACAGCGGCAAGGTGCTTGATCCGGTTTTGGTGCCGGGCAAACGCGGCAACGCTTTTCAGTCCAACGGCGACGATATTCTAACGCTGGGCGAGGTCGGTATTTTCAATCGCTCGCAACCGTTCTCCATCGGCGTCTGGGTCAACATTCCCAAAGACGTTTCCAAGGCGGCTCTCGTCCACAAAGGCAACGGCGATATTCTGTACAATTTTCGGGGGTATTTCCTGAACCTGCGCGACGGCAAACCGGAGCTGCTGATGGCGCATACCTGGCCTTACAACAGCATTATTCGGATCGGAAAGCAGGTTTTGCCGAAAGAAAAATGGATTCAGTTGACCATGACCTACGATGGTTCGAGCAAAGCGAACGGCTTGCGGCTGTTTGTGGATGGGAAAGAAACCGCGCTGGTGACCGAAAAGGACAATCTCTACAAAGACATTCTGTTTAAAGGCAAACAAACCGGGTTGATGGTGGGCGCGGACATGCGCGGCCCCGGTTTCAAGAAAGGGGCGCTGGACGAACTGGTGGTGTATAACCGCGCCTTGTCGGCCCCGGAAGTGCAGGCACTGGTTCAATCGACCCAAACCCTGCCCACCGTCACAGGCGAACCGCTGAAGGACTATTATCTCAGCACGGTTTCGACGGCCTACCAGCAACAACGCGACGAATTGCAGAAACTGCGGGCGGAGCGAAACCGGATTGCGGAGGACATTCCGGAAATCATGGTGATGGAAGACATGAAAACGCCCCGGCCAACGCACATTCTCAAACGGGGTGTGTACGATGCCCCCGGCGACCCGGTTCAGCCCGACGTGCCAGCCAGCGTGTTGCCGTTTCCGAAAGAATATCCGAGAAACCGGCTCGGTCTGGCGAAGTGGCTGCTGCATCCCGACAATCCGCTGACGGCCCGGGTGACGGTCAACCGCTACTGGCAAACGTACTTCGGAACCGGCCTGGTGAAATCGGCCAATAATTTTGGCAATCAGGGCAATTTGCCCACGCATCCCGAATTGCTCGACTGGCTGGCGGTTCAGTTCCGGGAAACCGGCTGGAATGTAAAAGCCATGCAGAAACTGCTGGTGCTATCGGCAACCTACCGGCAATCGTCGCGCGGGCGACCGGACTTGCAGCAGAAAGATCCGGAAAATACATGGCTCGCCCGTGGCCCGATGTTCCGGTTGACCGCCGAAATGATTCGGGATAATGCCCTGGCATCGAGCGGTTTATTGTCCGGCAATTTGGGTGGTGAAAGTGTGAAACCGTACCAGCCGGAAGGCTTGTGGGCGGTGAACAACACGACGTATGAGCAGGACAAAGGCGAAAAATTATACCGCCGGAGTCTGTACACGTTCTGGCGTCGAACCAACCCGCCCCCGTCGATGAACACCTTCGATGCGCCCTCGCGGAGTTATTGCGTGGTGCAGCGGCAGAAAACCAGCACACCCTTGCAGGCGTTGGTGCTGCTCAACGATCCGCAGTTTGTCGAAGCTGCCAAAGTGGTGGCGGCCCGGTCGATTGCGCCCGGCAAACCGCTACCCGACCAATTGACCCACCTGTTCCGGTTGCTGACCAGCCGAAAACCGGTCGAAAAAGAGTTGACGATTCTGACGAAACTATACCAGCAGGAATACCAGAAATTCCGGAAAAGTCCCGCCAAAATGCAGGGCTGGATTGACGCTGGCGAATACAAACTGACCCAAACAACCGAGAAACCAGCTCTGGCGGCCGGTGCCGTCGTCGCCAGTGCGGTGATGAACTCGGAAGCGTTTATTACGAAACATTAGATAGTTTTCGGTATACGGTTTTCTGTTTACGGTGGCTGACGCAGGCTTGCTGACGCGCCTTTATTCGTGCGATAGCCCAAATGCGTCAGCCACCGTAAACAGAAAACCGTATACCGTAAACCTGAAAAACATGAAAGAGAAACTCGCGCAAAGTCTGGCCGATACCTTCAACCGGCGGTCTTTTCTGAACAAAGCTTCCTGGGGCCTGGGTTCGCTGGCGTTGGGCTCGTTGTTGCCTTCGCAGCTTTTCTCCAACCCGGCCGAACGCATCGAAACCGTACCGAACCGCGCGCCGAAAGCCAAGCGGGTCGTGTATCTGTTTCAGAGCGGGGGGCCGTCGCAACTGGAGACGTTCGATTACAAACCGTATCTGGAAAAAATGCACGGCAAAGACCTGCCCGCGTCGGTGCGGAAAGGCCAGCGGTTGACGAGCATGAGCGCCCAACAATCGGCATTGCCGCTGGTGAGTTCGCCCTACAAGTTTGCCCAGTACGGCAAAAGTGGTGCGTGGGCGAGTGAATTGATGCCGTATACCGGAAAAGTGGCCGACGATCTGTGTTTCATCAAATCGATGTACACCGAGCAGATCAACCACGACCCGGCATTGACGTTTTTCCAGACTGGCAATCAACTGGCCGGGCGGCCCAGCATCGGTTCGTGGGTGAGCTACGGGCTGGGTTCGGCCAATGAAAATCTGCCTGCTTTCATCGTGATGGTGTCGAAAGATGCCCCGCAGGATCAGCCGTTGTATGCCCGGTTGTGGGGCAACGGTTTTCTGCCGTCGAAACACCAGGGTGTGCAGTTTCGCTCCGGCAACGACCCAGTTTTGTATCTGAGCAATCCCAACGGCTACAGTTCGGCGGATCGGCGGTCGATGCTTGATGCGCTGAAGGATCTGAACCAGGTGCAGGAGGAAATCTACGGCGATCCGGAAGTGTCGAACCACATTGCGCAGTATGAAATGGCGTTTCGGATGCAGACGTCGGTGCCGGAAGTGAACGATTTGTCCGACGAGCCGGATTGGGTGTTCGATCTGTACGGCGAATCGGCCCGGAATCCGGGGACGTATGCCGCCAACTGCCTGATGGCCCGTCGGTTACTGGAGCGGGATGTGAAATTTGTGCAGTTGTATCACCAGGGCTGGGATCAGCACGGGAACTTGCCCAAGAGCATCACCAAGCAGTGCAAAGCGACCGATCAGGCGTCGGCGGCTCTGGTGCAGGACCTGAAGCAACGCGGTTTACTGGACGATACGCTCGTGGTGTGGGGCGGAGAATTTGGCCGCACGAACTACTCGCAGGGCAAACTGACGAAAGACAATTACGGCCGCGATCACCACCCGCGCTGCTTCACGATGTGGATGGCGGGGGGCGGTGTCAAACGCGGCATTACCTACGGCGAAACCGACGAATTTGGCTACAACATCATCAAAAACCCGGTCCACGTCCACGATTTTCAGGCGACCCTGCTCCACTTGCTGGGCGTCGATCACGAAAAACTGACCTACGAATTCCAGGGCCGGCGGTTTCGGCTGACGGATGTGGAAGGGAAACTGGTGAAGGGGATTTTGGCGTAAAAAACCGGGTATAGCTAATCTAAACTTAAGGTCTGTGTCTCACAGACCTTTTTTTAATCACACTTGTTAAGCTCTATTCCGACGCCTGAATCCTGACAGACCTTTTTTCTTAATCTTTTATAGTTAGTGAAGACATAGACCTTGGATTAGGAATACCTCAAAAATTCAATCTTTTTTCACGCTTGCAAAATCTCTGGGGATTATGTAGGTTGGGGGAGAAATACATATTTGTATGCTTAAAAGGTGTCGGGACATAAGGGAGAATAATAATCTATATTCCTCCTTGTTAAGTCAAATAAAGTTTGTTGATAATCGCCCAATTCTTTTTACAAGGGGAATTGGTTCTCATTGGGAGTATACATCTTTCAATTCGGAGTTACAATATCAAAACGGATCAAGTGGGAAATTTACTGGTAAACAGAAAGTTGGCGAATATAGCGATTATGGTTTTCAGATCTTTTCAGAAAGTTTTCAGCGTCCTATCTTCAGGTTTGACGCAGATGGAGTTGTGCATGAAAATAGAAATGAAACTCTTCCTATTCTTCAAAGACGAGTATTTACTCCACACTTTCACCAGTATGATGAAGAGGGAGTTGAGTTTGCGTTTCGCACCCTTGAGATAAACGAGAATGTAGCAAGAATTCAATCTGACTTAGATTTTGGATTTGCCTGCTTTTGTAGAGAAGCTAAAATTCTAATGAATAGTGGCGGACGGCCCGCTCTTAGTTTTCAGGCAAGTTTATTTATTGATTCGGAATGCCTGGATTTACATAAAGGTATAGATTTTGAATAAAGTAAACGACAGATTGGTAAGTATTTTCGAGACAATTAAGTCCGATATCTGTAACCTTGTAGAATACAGGGCTAGAGGAGAAACTATAGAAATAATTACTCAATTTACTACTCTCAATAATTGTGTAGTGTCGGTTTTTTTAAGCGTTAAAGAAGATAAAATTATTGTTTCCGATGGCGGTTGGTTGCATCGTGATAAATATAATGACCAAGGCTTAGTCGACGAATTATCTATTGTTACTAGAATCAATACACAGCTAATTGAATATTACAAAATCAAACAAACTCAGTCAAAACAAAATATTAATTACTTTTATAAAACTACCAATAAGAAAGAATTGGTGTCATCCTTAGTATTAGAACTTAGTCAATTCATTGTTGCGTCTGTTAATAGCCGAATTCTAAGCTATTCTAAAGAAGAAGATGTCAATGATAGTAAAAAGGCATTTCATGATCAGGTTAATGGATATATTAAAAGCTTATTTAGAGATGTTGAGACCAATGAATATATAAAAGTGAATGAACAATACAGAGTTAAGTTTGATTGTATTTTTCGAATAAAAGTTAGGCCGTTCCTTTTAATGTATATAAGCGGTTCTAACAATTCTGTCTTTAACAAAGATATCTCTCAAGCAGTTGTAAATTTTAATGTGGTAAACCGGAACGCAGTTGCTGATGAATACTTTACCAAAATTGCCATTCTTAATACTCAGGCTCCGGGTTATAATAAAGCAAAAAGCGATTTTTATTTAGCTGAACTACGGGAAGCTGCTGATATGCCTTTAATTGATTATTTTAATCCTGCTGAATTGACATTAATTGAAAATCTTCGACCAAAAACGGCCTGAAATCACTCCGAAGTGTGTGTCTTCATAAAACGTAACCAAAAATAAATAAGTATAGTCTACAGGAATACCTAAATTATACACACATCTTTTTGGTCGCTTAGCGACCGAATGTTTGTAGAAAAGACGCTGATTCGATCTCATTCGATCGCTACGCGACCAGAAAGAGGGCGTGAATTTTACCAGCTACAAACATTAAGTCGCTACGCGACAAAAATCTGCCTCAAAGATTTATATATCCCGATCACTAGAATCCCGTTGCCCAGCACGGATAAAAGGCCACACAGCGATTCGCAAACCAAGAGCGGTTTTACTAAACAACATAACTCTGGAATTAGCCAATCCCAATCCCCTCCAACCGAAAATTCCCCCCAATCCTACTTCCCTCTGCAACCATCCAGCCCAATTCGTCATCTTTCGTCCATCAATCGGACAAATAGCATGACCGCGACCCCTCTTCTTTTAACGTTCGTGACCTTATTCAACCTGCTGGCGGCTTCCGGTCAGGCCCAGAACAAACCGGCTGATCCGGCTTTTCCTCAGCTTGACCGGGCCGTTAGGCAACTCATGGATAGCGCGAACGTACCCGGCCTGTCGCTGGTGTGGATTCAGAAGGGGCAGTTTGTCTATCAAAAAGCCTACGGTTTCACCAAAGCCGACTCAACCCAACGCGTGGATGTCAATACCGTCTTCGAAGCCGCTTCGTTGACCAAGCCCCTCTTTGCGTATGCGGTTTTGCAATTGGTGGAAGAAGGGCGTCTGGATCTGGATAAACCGCTGGTCGATTACCTGCCTTATCCGGACGTGGCCGACGATGAGCGGTATACGAAAATCACGGCCCGGCTGGTGTTGAGCCACCGCTCGGGATTTCCGAACTGGCGCAAAAACCGCCGATCCTCCCAACTGGCAATGGTTCGCGCGCCCGGTGAACGGTTTGGGTATTCCGGGGAAGGATTCGTCTATCTGCAAAAAGTCGTGGAAAAAATCACGGGCGAACCGATCAACGCGTTCATGGAAAACCGGGTCCTGAAACCGCTGGGGATGGCGCACAGCAGCTTTGTCTGGCAACCGGCCTTCACCGCCAATTACGCCCAGCCGCACGACGAATCGGGAAACGTTGGGCAAAAATACCAACCGGCGCAGGCCAACATGGCCTATTCCCTGCACACCACCGCTCCGGATTATGCCCGGTTTGTGCTGGCTCTTCTCAACGTAACGGGACTGAAACCCGCCACGGTCGATCAGATGCTGAGTCCGCAAAGCCAGTTGCCCACCCGGTTTTCCGGCTCCGATACACTGGCGGCCGGTTCCTACTGGGGATTAGGAATTGGCCTGGAACAAACACCGGCGGAAACCTATTTCTGGCACTGGGGCGATAATGGCGCTTTCAAATGTTTCGTCCTGGCGAACCGCACGCGCAAAGACGCGGTGGTCTATTTCGCCAATGGATCGAACGGCCTGGATTTCGCCGACGAGATTGTCCGCCAGACGGTGGGTGGCCAGCATCCGGCCTTTGCATTTCTGGGAATTAACTGGCAGCAGAAAGCGGGCAAGGCGGCAAAAAAATAACCCCAAAATTACTTGGTGAAGGAGGTTCTGAAGTGACAGCTTATACACCACGAGGTCTATTCATGTAGGCCAGGGTTGCGGCATTGTTGACTTCATTCCGTTCAATAACTTCAGGCGATTGATTCATCACGCCCATAAACTCGCTTATGGATTCGCGTGATAATATACCATCGAATTCAAGAAACTGAAAGATGCTTAAGATTTCAAGATCACGAACACCGGATTTTCTTACGAGGTGCCGTCGCTCGCGAAGCACTACGATGTCCTTGAAATTGCTGTAACTCAGCATAAATTCACAGAATAACCCATTTTTATGCCATTCCCCTCTTTCAAATTCATCGAGCAGTCGTTTCTCCTCCTTAACTTTTGGGTGAAGGAACATCGCATGAGCTAATTCCTTCGTGGCATCCGTTCCACTTTCTTCGTTCTCAGCACGCGTGGTAATCCACAATTGACCCCCCAGGGAATCTTCGTCGTCGTCGTCGAAAATTATTGCATAATCAACTAATCGTAAAGCCATTGAAAAATCAGTTTAGACACCTAAATATGCTCATCGAACCCGTTACTCCGCCTTTCCCACAAATCCTTTCCCCATCAACACCTGCCCCGGCCGCTTCCCGTTGTGTTTGCCGTTTTCAACGACTGGAATCCCGTTGACCAAAACGTACGAAAAACCGGTCGAATACGCGTGCGGTATGTCATACGTCGATTGATCGGATACGGTTTTTTCGTCGAAAATCACAAGGTCGGCGGCAAAACCGGTTTTCAGAATGCCGCGATCATCGAGCTTAAACCGCTGGGCGGGCAACGACGACATCCGCCGGACGGCTTCCTCCACCGGAATCACTTTTTTGTCCCGAACATACATTCCTAACACGCGGGCGTTCGTGCCGTATCCGCGCGGGTGCGGCATACCGGATTGAAACCGTGCTACGCCCGCATCCGACGCAATCATCGTGTTCGGGTAGCGCATGATCGTGGCTACATCATCTTCCGACATCGTATGGTAGACCATCTGAATGCGTTTCATGGCGGTTTTGTCCATCAGTTCCAGTACCAGATCGGCTTCGGTTTCGGCGTTGTTTTTTCGGCCCAGTTTCTGATTGATTTTGCTGATGCTCAGGCCGTTGAAGGTGGTGTCGGCGGGGTAATAAGCCACCACCGCGTAATCGTAGTTTTTACGGTCGTTTTTCTTCAAACCGTCGAGCATTTCCTTCCGGATTTTGGTGCGGGTGGCCGGATCACGGAACCGGAGTAAGGTCGCCGAATCGCCGTCGGCCAGCGCCCAGGACGGAACAATGCTGGCGAGTGATGTGCTCGAAGCGGTATACGGATATTGATCGACGGTTACGTCAAGCCCCTCGCGCCGGGCGGCTTCCACCATTGCCACGGTTTCGATGCTGGAACCCCAGATCGGTTTACTGGCGACTTTAAAGTGCGAAATCTCGACCGGAATCCCGGCTTCGCGGCCAATCTGAATGGCTTCTTCGATGGCTTTTTTGACGTCCTGCCCTTCGTTGCGCATGTGCGACGCGTAGACGCCCCCGTAGCGCGACGCCATTTTGGCCAGATTGACGATTTCGGGGGTGCGGGCGTAGGTGCCGGGCGTGTAAATCAAACCGGTCGAAATTCCGACGGCACCGTCTTTCATGGCCTGTTCAACGAGGGCTTCCATCTCGGTCTGTTCTTTGGCGGTCGGTTCGCGGAAGGCCATTTTCATCACTTTCAGCCGTACGGTATTGTGGCCGATCATCGACGCCAGGTTGGGCGAAAAACCGCCGATGCGCAGCGAATCGAAGAAGGTGCGCAGGTTGGTGGCCGAACTCCCGCAATTGCCGGTGACGAGGGTCGTAACGCCGTCGTAGAGGAAATTCTCGGCACCGGGACGGTCCTGCAAACTGCCTTCCACGTGCGTGTGAACGTCGATGAAACCGGGGGCCACGAGCTGGTTTTTGGCGTCGATCACGGTTTTGCCGTCGGTGGCCGGGATTTTTCCGATGCGGGCGACTTTGCCGTTCTGAATGGCCACATCGGCGTAGTACCACGGATTGCCCGTGCCGTCGACCACGCGACCGTTTTTGATGACCAGATCGAACGACTGGCCGTAGGAGAACGTGCTGATGAAGAGGAAGTAAAGCAGGTGTTTCATGGATTAATCAGAGTCCCAAAGGGTGATGATCTGGTCGGAATGCAGACTTTTAAACACATAAAAAAGCGTACTGTAGTTGCTGCTGGCGGCATAATCCGGAATGGCCTTTTTCGGAACGTCTTCCCATAATTCCCCCGGTTCGCACTCTTCCTTCAGGGTGTAATAGAGGGATTGTTCGAACAAGGATTGCGCATCAGAATCGTTGGCCAATTGCTTGTAGAGCGGTTTTGAACCGTAGCCGATAAAGCGGGCATAGTCACCGTCGGCGCAGGGCCATTCCCAATCCTGCCAGGTTACGAGATGCGGGGTGGTTTTCTCCAGTTCGAGCGTTTTGTGGTCGGCCAGATCGTCGATGTCAGCTTTATTCAGCGCTGGATTGGCTTCATGGAGCTGCCGTTTTAATTCCGCCACATCGCCCTGACAGGTATAGCTATCCCGTTCG
This sequence comes from Larkinella fluvii, assembly GCF_051857545.1. NCBI lineage: Bacteria > Pseudomonadati > Bacteroidota > Cytophagia > Cytophagales > Spirosomataceae > Larkinella > Larkinella fluvii. Next base: position 10,848 of record NZ_JBPZHB010000003.1, read on the forward strand.
TAAAGCCGGCCGTTTGATAAACATTCCGGGCAAATAAAAGCAAGTTCGTCTTCGCCGAAAAATCCAGCCGCGTCGAAACAGGGTTTTTGCCGGTGGCACAGATCGCAGCGCGAATTTTCGTCGCTGACGCCAACAAAAAGCTCCGGTTGATCAAGGTAGGTGAAGGTCATAACAGATGGCCCTTTTGTGGTGCCAGACACTAACTTAACAAACAAACGCCGGATTTGCCAGTGGAGGGGATCTGCAAATGAAGTACCGCCCGATTAAATCACGCCCGTTGGAACGTGGATTGAATGAATAGTGCAAGCGCCGAAAGGAGAAATCCGGTATTCCGCATCAGGGGTTACAGATTGACGGGTAGCGAACTCTAGTTATTAAAAAAGTTATGATTTTTGCCCGGATTTTAAGGCTGTCAATAAGGATAGTTCAAAACGGGAATGAAGGCAATCCCGACATTTTTCCTAAATTGCAAGCTTACCAGTAGAAATCACCACGATGGGATTAAAAAGTTTGCTGCCCAATTCACTCAAAACCTCCCTAAAAAAGATCATTCCAATCGAAATGATCGACCGGCTGGAGTTGCTGACCGGTGAACGCGACGCGTTGACGCCACCCTCCCGAATGATCTTCATCGGCGACGGTGATTTCAAGGCCGTTGGGGTAAAATCGGTTGATCACATCAAGGAACTGGTTGGATTACATTCAACGGATAACGTTCTGGATGTTGGCAGTGGAATTGGCCGGGTTGCGATTCCCTTAACGGACTATATCTCCGCCCCGGGCAGCTACGACGGGATCGAGATCGTTAAAAACGGCGTGGATTGGTGTACGAAAGAAGTAACGAAGCGGTTTCCGCATTTCCGCTTTCACCACCTGAATGTCTATAACAAGATGTATAACCCGCTCGGAACCATGCAGGGACACGAGCTGCGGTTTCCGTTCGAGTCTTCGACGTTTAGTCTGGTGATTCTGAATTCGGTGTTTACCCACATGCTCGAGAACGACTTTGAGCAGTATCTGGCCGAAATTTCGCGGGTCATGAAAAAAGGGGGACGAGCCTATATAACCATGTTTTTGCTCAACAGCGAGTCGCGCAAAGCCAACGCAGAAGGTAAAAGCCTGTATGGCCGTCAGTTGACGCCGTTTACGGAACGCACCATGGTGCATATTCAGGAACTGCCCGAAAGCATGATTGCCTTTGACGAAGTGTATGCCAAAGAAGCTTTTCAGAAAGCCGGCTTGACGATTCGGACGATCAATTACGGGAGCTGGGTCGGCCGCACCGGCACCATCGACTACCAGGATCTGCTGTATGTGGTGAAGTAAAAAGCGTCCGGGCTATTCCGGAAGGGGCAGCAGCACGCTGGCTTTTGTTCCGGCCGATTCGCCGGACTCCAGCCAGAACCGGCCGCCGATCGTCTCGGCGCGTTCCCGGATGTTGTGCAGGCCGGTACCGCCTTCCACCGACGGGTTCAGCCCGATGCCGTCGTCCAATACCTGTATGGCCAGCCATTTGTCATACCAGATCAGCTTGATATGAGCCTGCCGGGCCTGGGCATGACGAAGAATGTTCGTGCATAGTTCGAGGCAGATCACGTACAGGTTGAACTTGACTTCCGGGCTGAGCGGCAGCTTGCCGCTGGGGTCATAATTCAGCGAAAAAATCGTTTTTTCGACCAGATTCAACTTTTTAACCAGACTTTTGAGCGATACCAGCAAGTCCTGCTGGAGCAATTGTTCCGGCAAAATGTTGCGCGACAGTTGATGAACCTGCGCGACGGCGTCGTTGAGCAGGTTCAGGCTGTTTTCGTACAGGGTTTTGTTGCGGGGTGATAAAATATCGGCGTCCATCGTTTGGAACGTCATCTTGGTGGCACCGAGCAGACTGCTCACCCGGTCGTGGAGTTCGGTTGCCACGCGTTTGCGCTCAAGGGTCTGGCCTTTGATCAGCGCCATTTCAATCTCCCGGTTTTTGGTCCGCAACGCCAGGTTGGTTCGCCGGAGCCGCAGGCTATAATACAGCAGCAGAAACCCCAGCGAGCTGATGATGGCAATCCCAACGTACAACAGATTGCGGATGCGTTTCTGTGCCGACAGGCCCAGCCGGAGCTGGTCGATGTGTAGCTGCTTGATGGTGGCTTGCTGGGTGGCCTGCTTCTGAGCGGCAGCGGTTTTTAGTTGCTGCGTTTCGAGCTGGTGTTTCAGGGCGTTGGTCTGGGCCAGCCGACGGAATTCATTTGTTTTGAAGGTGTTGTTAAGCCGGTCGATTTCAGCCTGTTTCGCCAGCGTCTGGTAGCGCTGGTTTTGCAACAACCGCTCCTGGCGGTAGGCCGTTTCGAGTCGTTCGCGGTCGAACTGGGCCTTGCTTCGCAGGCTTTCGGTCTGGTTGATGGCCCGTTGTTCCTCCCGTTTTTTGTCGTTATAAAGTCGCTGGTAAACAAAGGCACTTTTCCAGTCCTGCTGGTGCTCATAGGCATTCATCAGCACGGAATAGGCCGTTAGCATGGGCGCGTACACCTTCTGATTCTTCGTCAGGGCCTCTTTCGCGTTGGCAATGGCCTCGTCATACTGCTTGATACCGAGATAAGAAACCGCCAGATCGGCCAGCGCGTCGGCCTGAGGAAGGGGCGCGTTGAGCTGCTCCCAGTACGCCACCGACTGTTTCAGGTACGGAATGGCCTGGGTGAATTTCTGCTGGAGGTTATACACCAGGCCGATGTCGTTGGTCAGGTAAGCTTTGTTGGAAATCGACACCCTGGGTTGTTGGTTCAGAATGTCCCACGCCCGGAGGTAGTGCATTTCAGCCTCCGCCATCTGCTGCTGCCCTTTGTAGGCATTGGCCAGAAGCCGGTGGAGGTCGGACAAATGAACGGGGTCGATTTTTTTGTCTTTGCCAAACCACGCAATGCTCTTCTGCAAATAGGCCACGGCTTCGCCATTCTCCCCGATCGAACTGCTGATGTGGCCGAGATTCCGGTAGATGCGCCAGAAATAGAGGGCATATACCTCCGGGGCGGTTTCGATCAGCGACAGCAGGCGGTGGTTCAGTTTGATCGCCCGGGGGTAATCGGTTTTGACCTCCCGGTAATACCGTTCGGTAACCAGCAGTCCTTTAATCTGGTATTTGATATTCTTTTTCCGCTCGGCGAGGTGGATGAGGTGGTTAGCCACCAGCAGCGCACTGTCGCGGTGGGTCATGCCACTGTAGTGGACATACGCCATAAAATGCAGGTATTCCATCCGGGCGGTATCGACCATGGGGGCGGGGTGCAGCCGGTCGAGGCCAAGCAGCCGGATGCGGGTGGTTTTCAACAAACTATCCACATAAGCCCGGTCCATACGTCGGTCGAAGTCAAAAGGCGGGGTGTAATACCGCTGGGCCAGCAGGGAAGCGGATGAACCCAGCCAACTGATCAGCAAAATGACTCGTTGAAACCATTTCATAGACACCTTGAACACTCAAAACCCCCTTATTTCACACGTGTGGCGACGATTGGATCTAAAACGCACCGGATTCAGTGCCAAAAAACCACGGATACCGTTGATTTTTTGGACAGCAGGAAAAGTGACCTTTGCATCGGTAATAAACTGATACACACACTTAAAAGTAACACCTCTTCGGGATTGAAACGAATCACATCACCGCCGATTTACTAAACGGTGATCACGACCCGGCTTTGGTCCGGGTCATGAACGGCATCCGCTGATAGCGGGTAGTCCCTTTTTTAATTTCCACATCCATTCAATTCGCCCGCTCGAATGGGTCGGTGTTGTAGGTAATTTCTATCGGCTCGTCTGATCGCAAAGCCGCCGGATTTATAAGCTGGATTCGGTTCGCGACGGGGTTGTATTGATAATCTTTTCCGGCTTGTAAAATGGCATCTCCTGCTTTGACCGTTATAGTCTTCTCATCGATGCCAAGTGTCGGCAAAAAAAACGCTCCTTGTTCCAGCGTATCGACTGATTGATTTTTCCCGGGCTTTATGAAAACTGTGTGAAACCGTGGCGCAGATTGAGAAACCAGTAGCGTTCTTCTGAAGGGTGCGGATTGGTGTGAAGGAAGCGAATCAGGACCGGCGAAAGGCGTTGGCCCTTCGGCTGAATAGGCGTGATTCAGAACCGTGAAGCTGATCAACGGGGCATATACGAAGGCGGTTTTCATGGGCCGGTTTGGAGAGAAAGGTTTTGGAATACAACGGGTTACGTGTTTTTTTGTTGTATTGACTTTATGAGTCATTCTCCGGCCTCTTTTGCTGTCTATAATGGTCCAATTATTGAAGGAGCGAATGTTTTTTACGTAATGCCACACAAGTTTTACTAATTACAATGATTGTAAATAACCAGATTCAGGAGTTTGTGTTAAGAACTCTTGAATCTGGTTTAAATAGTAGTGATCGTATGAAACCGGCAATTCTTTTCTTTTTATTAATTTCTCATAGTTTCGTTGTTAAATCACAAACTATTCCGCAAAGAAATTCGATTCGCTTTGGAGCAAGCAGAGTGGGTTTAGATGCACCAGATGCGTTGGGTGCAAGGTATGAAATACATTATACAAGGCTGCTGGGTTTTTCAAGAATTAAATTTGAAGCTAAAGCGGGTGTACTTAAGACAGAATACTATGAAACTATTCATCCCACTTTTTTAAATTCCAGAAAAAGGAAAAGTCTGGATTTAGTAATAAATTATAACGTTTTTAAAAGTTACAGGCACGCTATTTATCCCGGATTCGGATTTTCAATTTGGCATCGGAAGGATCTTCTTTTGAACCAGGTACAGTATGAAACTAATTCAGATGGGACAATTTATGTCTCTTCGTTTACAACGAGAGTGTTTGATGAAATAAATATCGGACCTTATTTTAGTTTACAGTATGAGTATCGTATGTTATCGAACCTTTCGATCTCAATTCAATCCGGTTTGAACTCTTTAGGCGAAGCTGGCTGGAATTCGAATTTAGGATTGTCGCTTGGTTGTCATTTTTAATGACCCATATTTCAAGTCATAAACCAATCTCCGTTTTCACTTATAGCGCACTTAGTAAGATCGCGAAAAGGGGACATGCAGTTGTTCGTTAGCTACTTTTGAGTTTTCGTCTCAATTGAATGAGTCGGAATTTTACGTTGTCATAAATTAAACCCAAAACTAAGGCAGCCGCAGCAAAAATCAGAGCGTGAATTCCCAATTTTGAATATAAAATACCACCAATAATACCGCCGATAAAAAAGAAACTGATGATGGTCAGCCGAAGTTTTATTGACGATAGAAGTTTGTGCTTCTGTTCCCGCTCTTTGTAAAAGAACAACTGCGATAACTCAATGCCCAGGTCGGTAAAAAGCCCCGTTAAATGCGTTGTCCTGACGCTGGCATTCGAGATGGTGGTAACCAGGGAGTTCTGTAGGCCCATCGCAAAAAGCAAGCTACAGGCAATGGTATTTGGGTTTTTGATGAGCAAATCCTGTCCCCAGAAGCCGATAGTAAATAGAATCAAACATTCTATCGAAGCAGGAACTACGTAAATATAATGGTCGTCTTTTTGTGAAATAATTTCAATGACCAGGCTGGAAACAAAAGAGCCCAGGAAAAAGAAAAATATATACAGGAAGTAAACAAATCCTTGCCAAAAGTTGAGTTTGAAAACTTCTTCTACAAAAAAAGCGAAATGGCCGGTTACGTTCGTTGTCAACCGCTGAACGGCAAAAAAACCGGCTACGTTTACAATACCAGCAACGAGAGATAATAACGAAGCAATTTTTAAATTATGGCTTAACGTCCGTGTCTTCCCCTGGTGTCTAAACATGGTATGTTTTTGCTTCGTTTATCAAGGTTTTTGAAGTGGCGCAGTAAAATGGGGCATAAAGCTTTGGTGGCTTTGCAATGTTTTGAAATCGAGAACTGCCTGCCAAAACCAACGTTTATTTATTACGATTTGCTATATGCACTGTCCGGCTACTTATGCAAAATTCCTTGTTTGCAGCATGTTTACCCGTCATAATCACTCTAAGTGCATTGTGGTTTTAGATTTTATTTCGTTCGCAATGTCGGGCCTATTTGGTTTTATCCAATTGTCAAAAGCATTTTGAACAAAAAGCGATACCCAATATTGTGAATCTTCTTCAGGTGTTATACCTATATCAAGAGAGTCAATATAGTCCGTTGACATCATATAGTGATCATTTAAGTAAAAGAGATAAGCAAAATGTTGAACGAAAACAGCCGTTAAGTCCGTAGAGAAAATGTCTAATTCTCTAACTCTGTTGGGTAAACAAATTTCATTGTCATTGAGTAATAGGTTGTAATAGTAATTGTAATGAGTATGGTCGTTGCATCGGTCTCTCACACCTTTATAAAGTTTGTCTTTTGAAAGTAGGTCTGTTATTGGTTTTAATTTATCGGAGTCTTTGATATATTTTGAAATTATTCGATATTCAGGAATTGATGCTGTTCCTTTTCTCCAATTATCAATATGCTCAACAATGAAATTGTCTATATTAAAATGGTTATTTAAATACAGGTTCGTGTAGATATTGATTATCGTCGAGTCGTAATATTTTCTCAATAAAGCATAAGAGTCATTTATTCGTCCGTTTGATAACAATTCTTTGATTGAGTCAAGTGTTCCTTTTACAGAACTAAATACGTAGGTGTCTAAGTTTAAAGTTGCTTTTGTTCCTTGGCTCATAAATCTCATTGTCGTATGAGCCAAAGAGTTATAAAAATCTGCGAGATCTGAAAGTTGTCCAAATACTTTATGGTCTGTATATTCTTTTCCTAATCTTTCTAATTTGTCCATTCTTGTCTTTTTTTAGCCTTCCCATTAACTCTAAAATATGCAAAATTTTATCGTATTATCGAACTATATAGTGTTTTATATGCATAACTTTAGTTTCATCTCTTTCCCGGCCTGTATACCAAAGACCGAACACAATAATAGCCGGGCTTAGTTGTCCGGCTATTGTTGTGTTCGATAATTTTCTGACAACCGCTACACCTTCCCCCTCAAAAAATCCGCCGTATAATTCGCACCCTGCGGTAATTTCACCAGCTCTTCCGGGGTGCCGGCAAAAGTGACGTAACCGCCCGTATCCCCGCCTTCGGGGCCGAGGTCGATGAGGTAGTCGGCCGATTTGATGATCTCGGTATTGTGTTCGATGATGATCACACTGTCGCCCTGATCAACCAGCGCGTTGATGGCTTTCAGCAGCTTGCGGATGTCGTGGAAGTGCAAACCGGTGGTCGGTTCGTCAAAAATAAACAGCGTTCCGCCTTTGTTGGCGTTGCCTTTTCCCAGAAACGATGCCAGCTTAACCCGCTGTGCTTCACCACCCGACAAGGTGTTGGACGACTGCCCCAGGGTGATATAGCCCAAGCCGACGTCCTGCAACGGCATCAGTTTTTCAACCATCTTCGGTTCAGCTTTCCGGAAGTAGTCAATGGCTTCATCGACGGTCATTTCCAGAATATCCGCCACGTTTTTGTCGTTGAGCGTCACTTCCAGAATTTCCTGCTTAAACCGCTTGCCGTTACAGCCTTCGCATTTCAGGAAAATATCGGCCATGAACTGCATCTCGATCTTGACCTCGCCTTCGCCCTGACACACCTCGCAGCGACCGCCATCCACGTTGAACGAAAAGTGCGACGGTTTATAGCCCCGCGCTTTTGCCACGGGCTGTTCCGCCATCACCTGCCGCAAATAATCGTAGGCTTTGATGTACGTCACCGGGTTCGAGCGCGACGACTTACCAATCGGATTCTGGTCGATCATCTCGATGGAGGTGACGCGGTCCAGACTGCCGCCCAGGCTATCGTGCTTGCCGGCTTCTTCAGAACCGTCGCCCTTCAAACGCGTCAAGGCCGGGTACAACACCTTGCGGATCAGCGTCGATTTGCCCGAACCACTCACGCCCGTCACCACGGTCAGCGTATTCAGCGGCAACCGCACGTCCAGATCCTTCAAATTATTCTCCCGCGCGCCGTTCACCTCCAGCCAGTGCGTCGCTTTCCGCCGGAATTTCGGCACCGGCACGGTTTCTTTTCCCGTCAGAAAAGCCAGGGTGTGAGAATTATGGGTGAAGCGTGAAGAGTTATGGGTTACGACGGAGTTGCCAGGCGGTTGTTCTTCGTTCTCACGATAACTCTTCACGCTTAACTCATAACTCATAATTTCCTCCCAGGTGCCCTGAAACACCAGGTGGCCACCGTTGACACCCGCATCCGGGCCGATGTCGATGAGCTGATCGGCCGCCCGCATCACTTCCTCTTCGTGTTCGACTACAATGACGGTATTGCCCAGATCGCGGAGGGTTTCCAGCACGCTCACCAGTTGCTTGGTGTCGCGCGGGTGGAGGCCAATGCTGGGTTCATCCAGAATATACATCGATCCAACCAGCGCACTACCGAGCGAGGTTGCCAGTTTAATGCGCTGGTATTCACCGCCGGAAAGGGTGTTGGTCAGTCGGTTTAGCGTTAAATAGGTCAACCCAACACGCTCCATGTAATCCAGGCGGTTACGGATTTCGGTGAGTAGCCGCTTGCCCACTTCCTGCTGGTGCGGGGGGAGTTCCAGATTCCGAAAAAAAACGGCGGCTTCGCCAATCGGCATCAGCACAATGTCGGTGATGGATTTTTCACCGGCAATTTTTACGTAACTGGCGTCCTTCCGCAGCCGCGAACCCCGGCATTCGGGGCAGGTGGTTTTGCCGCGGTAGCGCGACAGCATCACGCGGTATTGGACCTTAAACGTCTGGCTTTCGACGAAATCGAAAAACGCGTTTAGACCCTGAAAATATTTGTTACCCGTCCAGAGAACTTCTTTCTGCTCCGGTGCCAGGTCTTTATACGGGCGGTGAATCGGAAAGTCGAACCGAATGCCGTTTTTGAGCAGCGGTTTCAGAAATTCCTCATTCATTTTCTCGCTTCGCCAGGGCGCCAGGGCCCCTTCAAAGACCGACAGATTTTTGTCGGGAATGACCAGATCCGGGTCAATGCCCAGCACTTTACCAAAACCGTCGCACCGGCGGCAGGCACCATAGGGATTGTTGAAGGTGAACAGGTTAACGCTCGGTTCTTCAAAAACCAGCCCGTCCAGTTCAAATTTATCCGAGAAAACGCGCGATTCTTTGCCCACGACATCGACCCGGCAAACGCCTTCGCCTTCGTTGAAAGCGGTCTGGATCGAATCCGAAAACCGGTACTGACTGTCTTCGTCGGGCTGCCCGTCCGCATCGAACTGAACCGTGCTGCGGTCGATCAGAATTTCCAGCGCGGCCCCCGGCGCGGGTTCTTTCACACCCTGTTCCAGCATTTCTTCCATGAACAGCACTTCGCCGTCGGCCACAATCCGGGTGTAGCCTTTCTGGAGCAATACTTTCAGCTCGTCGGCCAGCGTCCGGTCGGGGCGGATGTGCAGCGGAGCCATAATCAGCACGCGCTGTCCCTGTTCGTAGGTATACAGGTATTTAACAACGTCCGTTACCGTATCTTTGCGCACTTCCTGCCCCGAAATGGGGGAGTAGGTGATGCCCAGGCGGGCAAAAAGCAATTTCAGGTAGTCGTAAATTTCGGTGGTCGTTCCAACTGTTGAGCGGGGATTGCGGGTCGTTACCTTTTGTTCGATGGCAATGGCCGGCGACACCCCTTTGATGTAATCGACCTCGGGTTTTTCCATCCGGCCCAGAAACTGCCGGGCGTAACTGCTCAGGCTTTCGACGTACATGCGCTGACCTTCAGCAAATAACGTGTCGAACGCCAGGGAAGATTTGCCGGAGCCCGAAAGGCCGGTGATCACCACCAGTTTGTTGCGCGGAATGGCGACGTCGATGCTTTTTAGGTTGTGAACCCGGGCACCCTTGATGATAATATACTGTTTGGGATCAAGATGTTCAACGTTGGGTTGCTGAAAGGAGCCGTCAGGCGGCAGACTAACCGATAAATTCATCCTATAAATTTAGCAAAACTCTATCTTTGGACTAACGGTTTTTTTGAAAGGATGGTTTCCTTTTCAATAACGATTGCCCCCAGCCGAAGCAGGAGATGGCGTAACCAACGGAAATACATGGATTCAATTGTTCAGGAAGATATTCTGAAACTTCTGCTGGCGATGGTGCTGGGCGGTTTGATTGGCGCGGAACGCGAATACCACAGCAAATCGGCGGGACTCCGGACCACGATTCTGATCTGTGTCGGATCGGCGCTGTTCACCATCGTTTCGCGTCGTTTCAGCGACGACGACCGGATTGCGGCCAACATTGTCAACGGCATCGGTTTTCTGGGTGCCGGTATTATTTTCCGGCAGGAGACCAGCGTCAAAGGCCTGACCACGGCGGCCACCATCTGGGCCGTAGCCGCCATCGGAATGGCGGTGGGCGGTGGTTTTTACGATGTTGCCGTGGGCGGTTTTATCATCATTGGAGCCACGTTACTGGTGTTGCCGGCGCTGGCGGCCCGCATTGCCCGCGCCAATCAGGCCCGACAATTCCGAATTGTTACTACCTTTAAACACAAAACGCTGATGACGTATGAAACGCTGTTTGAGGAATGTGGGTTGCATCCCCGGCTGCAAAGCCAGCAGCGCATTGGCAACGAAATCATTGGCATCTGGCGCGTTACGGGGTCCGAAAAAGCCCACGAGCGATGTATTCAACACTTGCTGAATGACCCGGAAGTAAAAGAGTTTGGGTTTTGAGTGAGGGCATTATTGCCAGAACCCGCATTTTGCTGCTCCTAAATCCCCTAAAGGGGACTTTAGCATCCGGATTAATCGCGTCCAAGTCCCCTTTAGGGGATTTAGGGGCGGTAAGCGCAAGTTTTACTTACTAAAAACCACTATTTTTTCGTTTATAATTCAAGTGTCCATTTTTGTTCATTAATCAACTCTATGAACCTCATACAGAAAGGTTTATTGGCAATTATGCTGATAAGCAGCAGTGCCGCCTTCGGGCAAATTACCGAAGATCCCGAAGAACGACGTGAAGAAGGGAGAGATCCGTTGAAAACCAAAACGCCGGAAGGAGACCCGTTACCCTTTTCGCAGCGGCTGCGGTTTGGGGGCGGCATCAGCAATGTGTCCATTGGGAATCCTTTCAGCATTGGCGTCGCGCCCGTCATTGCCTATCAGGCTTCCGAGCGGGCCATTCTGGGCGTCGGCATCAATTATGTCTATTACCGGGCCAAATTATACTACCAGGGTGGAGCCACCGAAATCTACCGGGCCAATCAGTACGGCGGGCGGGTGTTCGGGATGTATGAGATCGTTCCCAACATTGTCAAAAACCTCTACGTTCACGGGGAATTCGAAAATACGAATGTTGGCTACACGAACTACAACATCATCCCCTACGAAACGCAGCGACGCTGGGTGAGTGCCGGCTTGGTCGGGTTAACGTATTCCCAGCCCATCAGCCGGCGGTTTGGCGTGAATTTAACGGCCTTGTACAACCTGAGTTATAATGCCGATCCGACGTTCTCGTCGTTCGTCTACGGCAGCAGTCCGTGGGTGATTCGGGTGTCGTTTTTTTAGTGGAGAGAAAAGACGCGGGAGTAGAGAATAGAGACCGTCGCAGGAATGGTTTTCTTTATTCTCTACTCCCGCGTCTTTTCTCTCTCTTTTTAGCATTAATGCCATTAGAATTATAAAAATTTCTACTTAATTCGGGTAGATTTTCAAAACCGGATTAAGACCTTGACCACCGAACGGCAACCCGACCCAATTCTCTGGAACGCCCTGAAACAAGGCGACCGGCGGGCTTTTGCCGAACTCTACGAGCGGTATTACCGCATCCTCTACAATTACGGATACAAACTGCTGCCCGACGCGGCTCTGGTGGAAGATGCCATTCAGGATTTGTTCGTGGACCTCTGGCGGATTCAGCAGAATTTGGCCGAAGCCGAATCCGTCAAGTTTTATTTGTTTCGGTCCCTGCGCCGAAAAATTCACCGCCTGAGTGAGAAAGAAAACCGGTTTTTATCCATCGACCAGGCTACATTCCCGTTTCAGACTGACACCACGCCGGAGCATCAGTTCTCCGACGGGGAGCAGCAATTGACCCGGCAACTGGCCCAAGCTCTGAAACAACTCCCTGATCGTCAGTTGGAAGTAGTCACGTTGCGGTTTTACGAAAACTTCAAAACCAGCGAGATTGCGGCCATTATGGGCATCACCGACAAGTCCGTCCGGAATACGCTGCACAAGGCCATGATCCACCTCCGCGAAAATGCCCGCTATCTGGCTCCTTTTCTGGGCCTCTTGTTGCTGCTTCTTTTGGCATAGTATCCTCCACAATCATACGTGTTTCGTTTTTTCAGCCCGCGTTTTTAACCGGGGCTGATAGAACCATTCCGGCCGTAATCAAGTCCGTAAATCCAGAGTCGGCTAGTTTGCTGTTTCGTAAAAAAGACAGCACGTAATGCCGTATAGAAAATAGCATACCGCAACTGCAAGCCGGAGATTGGTACGTTGAGTGACTGCGTAGGAATCAAAACGCCATTGGCACTTGTGTCCGAAAAAAGACAGGTGATGTCCACTTTTGGACATCACCTCATAAAGAGAAAGTTAGTTAACTACTTGACAATCAATTATTTAAATTTAAATTATCTGGTATTGGCAGGATATTTGTTCTACAAAAGTTAAAGTATTCCTGCTTTACGAATCGTTGTTTCCTGACCAACCCCAGTCCACAGGGACATAGACTGGTATCCCAGGCAATGCAGTGCAAAAAAAGTCCATGAGTAAGTACTAAAATCTTTATTTTGTGAAAAGGTCTCACCGCTTCCTGCTTATCCTAGCCTTCCTGCTTATCCTAGCCTTCGTGGCTCAGCCCCTTCTATCGAATGCTCAAGCCAGCAGGGCACTCGACAGTTTGTTTCATGCCTTAGATACAGCCCATGTTTTTAACGGGAATGTGCTCATCCGTGAGAAGGGTCGGACTACTTTCCAACGGTCAGTTGGCTTGTCGGACTTAAAAACCCGCCAAAAGCATTCGTTGCATTCCGCTTTCCAGATTGGCTCCATCTCCAAGACTTTTACCGCCCTGGCGGTTATGCAATTGATCCAGCAGCATAAACTTGGTCTTAAAGATAGTTATCAAAAATATTTCCCGGATTTTCCTTTCGCACAGATTCATATCGACCATTTGCTTTCGCATACGTCAGGGCTGCCCGACAAGGAAGAATTATTCTTTCCGCTGATTGATCAGGACTCAACCCGACAAATAAGCAACCACGATATTATTCCGGCTTTAAAGCAGTCGAAGAAAGCACTGGCTTTCTTACCGGGCAGTCAATGGCGTTACTGCAACATCGGTTATGCCTTACTGGCGACTTTGGTCGAAAAAATAAGCGGTGAACGTTTCGGCGATTACTTGACTCGTCATATCTTCCGCCCGGCTGGTATGAAGCACAGCTATCTCCTGGGCGACCTTCCAGGCGATACCAGTTATGTGACGGGTTACCTGGTTCGTCACCATTATCTCAACGACATGGAAAGTATTGGCAGCAGCCAAAAAGTTAGGCGCTGGACGTTTAATCTGCGTGGGCTTTACGGGCCAACGAACATCGTCAGTACGACCGGCGATCTGGCTACCTATGCCACTGCCATAGACGAGCACAAGCTACTGAGTAAGGACATGCAGGACCTGGCCTTTACGCCCTATCAACTAACAGATGGCACTTTGGCCGCTCCCGGCGGTGAGTTTGGGGCGACTAACTATGGATTAGGTTGGTTTCTGCCCACCAACACCCAACTGGGTCGAATCGTCATGCACACCGGTCGCGAACCTGGTTTCTTTACCTTTTTCTGGCATGATCTTACGCACCATCGGACCATTATTTTACTCGATAATGCGGAGAGTACCGGTTTCGGCACGGCCTGCAAGCAAACGATCAATCGGGCTTACCAAACTCCTTTTTTCGGGACGGAACAACCCGGCAAGCGGTCGCTCTTCCTGCCTTACGTTCGAACGTTATTAAAAGAAGGGCCGGATGCCGCTGCGACCTTATTCAACCAGCGCAAAGCCGACACCGCTCATTACTTTACCGACGAGCGGGAGTTGAACGAACTGGGTCTGGAGCTTCTGGCAGACCATCATGACACCGCTGCGCTGGAAGCGCTCAAGCTAGCGACCTTGCTTTACCCGCAGAGTTGGAACACGTATGATAGCTACGGAAAAGCCCTGCTGCAAAGTGGTAGACGCAAAGAAGCCATCGCCATGTATCGCCAATCGGTCCTGATGTTTCCCGGCAATTTGCCAGGCCAAAAAATTCTGAATGAATTGACGAAGGACTAGTGAAGGCCGTATTTGTCTTTCAAGCGGTTTTACTCACTCGAATCAGAAGGTAGCACGTACTGAAAAGGGGGACAGTTCTGCTTCACACTCGCATACGAACGCCCTTCAACCGAGCCCACGATTTGAATCGTGGGCTCGGTTGAAGGGCGTTCGTAATCCAACGCGTAAATCCAGAGTCAAAATAAAAAAATCAGAAAACGAGGGGACACTTCGCTACTTCCAGGCTCTTGGTATATAACAATGGAATAGTTATCTATTTTATGGGCCGGATGCAATGAATGACTACCGTAATTATACCACCGAAGACTTTGCCGAAGATGATTTTTTCCGACGCTGGGTGCTGGCACCCGATGTCGAAACCGATTCGTTCTGGCAGGGATTTCTGGCGGAGCATCCCGAAAAAAACACGGTTATTCTGACCGCCCGTTCGCTGCTACAAGCCATTGCGCAGGTGCAGACCATGCCCACAGAAGCGCAGGGAAAACGGATGTGGGCCGCCATCGAGCACCGCACCGCCGGACTGCCCGGGCTGGAGGAACAACCGGATGCTGACGATGAAAACCGCTGGGTTTGGCCAAAAATCAGACGCCCGGACTGGTTCCAGTTGGCGGCTGCTGTAGTGTTGCTGGTGGGAATTGGCTGGTGGTATATGCTGCGGTCCAAACTGGTGGAACAGCCGGGAACCTATTCCGGACTGGTGGCTGGGTCGACAATCGATCTGGTCGAAAAAATAAACAACACCCCGCAGCCGCTGACCGTCCGGTTTGAAGACGGCAGCACGGTGGTCTTGCAACCGGGGAGTCGGGTGAGTTACACGGCTACGTTTACGGGCGAAAAACGGGAAGTTTATTTGTCGGGCGAAGGTTTTTTTGAGGTCTCCAAAAATCCGGAAAAACCCTTCATGGTGTATGCCAATGGATTGGTTACCAAAGTGATCGGGACCAGTTTTATGGTTCGGGCGCTGGAGGAAGCCAGGGGCGTAACGGTTATTGTGCGAACCGGGAAAGTAGCGGTTTTTCCGATCAAATCGCTTGATCGAAACCAGCCCGAAACCGGGCAACCGGCGGGAGCGCTCTTGCTGACGCCCAACCAGCAGGCCTTTTTCGATGCCGGTAGCGACCGGCTGACCCGCAAACTCGTGGAAGCTCCGCTTTTGCTCAAAACGCCCGAGAATAACCACAACTTTATTTTTGAAAATACGCCGGTGGGCGAGGTCTTCAAAACACTGGAAACCTCGTATGGCGTGTCGATTGTCTACGATGCGAAGACGTTGAAAAGCTGCAACCTGACCGCCCCGCTGGGCGACGAACCGTTGTTCCGAAAACTCGACATCATCTGCCAAACCATCGACGCTACCTATGAAGTCTGGGATGCAAAAATTGTGGTAACCGGAAAAGGCTGCCAACCAACGGAATGAATCCTGAATTAGTGATACCGTATTGAGCTAGTTGGATGCTAAAAAATAAAATAGTACAAATAACTCATAACTCATAACTCATAACTCATAACTCATAACTCATAACTCATAACTGAATCTTTAACCCTGATTGCATGAAGAAACGCCAACCCAACGAATAACAAAAAGCCGGAACAGAACCGTACTGTTGCGACCAGTACGGCTCCATCATCCCGGCGAATCAGTGCCCTCCCTTGCTTTACCGGTATTGCGACTACCCTGAAAAACGGGGACGGGGATTGTTTTTGCCTCCACTTCTGAAAAATGTTGAACAAAAACACTGCTAAAAGTATGAAAAAACTGCGGGATTATTCCCCAACTCTTTGCCAGATTATGAAGATTACTTGCGTACAGTTGGTGCTGGCCGTAGTCTTTGCCGGGCTAACCCTGGCCCGTAATGGAATGGCGCAGGAATTGCTCAATCGGCCGATCTCTGTTCAATTGGAAAACAAGGACTTACGGACCATTCTGAACCGATTGGAGAAAGCTGCTAATGTAAAATTTACGTACGTTCCGCAACTCATTTCGGTCGGCAATAAAGTGACACTCCGTGCCGAAAACGACCGCCTGGAGGTGGTGCTGAATCGCCTGCTGAAACCGCTGAACATCACCTACCAGGTTTCGGGCAATTACATCGTGCTGAAAAAAGAGCCAACCAGCGCGGTTTTGCCCGAAGAAACGACCCTGGAAGCGCCAGCCCTGATGGCGGAGATACCCATTACGGGGATGGTTACAGACGAAAAAGGCGAAGGATTGCCCGGTGTTAGCGTGTTGCTGAAAGGCACGCAACGCGGCACGGCCACCGATAGCAAAGGGACATTCCGGCTGGCGGTGCCCGACAATTCGGCGGTTCTGGTGTTCAGTTTTGTGGGTTACAGAAATCAGGAAATAACCGTTGGTTCACAATCGACCCTGACGATTCGGCTGGAAGCGGACGAAAAATCGCTCAACGAAGTCGTCGTGGTCGGCTACGGAACCGTGAAACGCTCCGATCTGACAGGCTCGGTGGCCAAAGTGGGCGAGGAAAGCATCAAAGCCACGCCCATCGTGGCCCTGGATCGGGCCATGCAGGGCCGGGTGGCCGGTGTGCATGTGACCACCAATTCGGCCCAGCCCGGTGGTTCAACAACGGTCCGTATCCGGGGAACGGGTTCGGTGAATGCGGGGAATGAACCCCTGTATGTGATCGATGGCTATCCAACCGGCAATCTGAACTCCATTAATCCCAATGATATCGAATCCATTGAAATATTAAAAGATGCTTCGGCGACGGCTATCTACGGCTCGCGGGGCTCCAATGGGGTCGTTATGGTTACCACCAAGCGCGGCAAAGAAGGACAATCGAGGGTCAATTTCGAGAGTTACTACGGTGTGCAGTCGGTCCGTAGGAGCGTTCCGCTGATGAATGCCCGGGAATATGCTGAATTCATCAACGAAGCCCGGATCAACGGCGGCAGCACGGCCTATTTTGACGGTTCTGCTGCCGACCGTCCATTGCCGACGTCGCTGGGCGAAGGCACCGACTGGCAGAAGGAAGTGTTTCGGGAGGCACCTATTCAGAGCTACCAGATGAGCTTCACGGGGGGCGAAACGAAAACCCGGTACGCGATATCGGGAAGTTATTATGACCAGCAGGGCATCGTCAAAAACTCGTATTTTAAACGCTTTACGCTTCGCGCCAATCTGGATCGTGACGTAAAGTCTTGGCTGAAGATCGGTTTATCGATGCAGGGCGCCTACACCAAATCGAATGCGGCCCGGACAGAAACCGATGGCGGGATTAACAGTGGCGTTACGACATCGGCGATCAACTACGCGCCGGTTTTTCCGGTTTACAATAGCGCAGGCGGCTATTATCTGGATCAGGGTTCTTTAAACGGCAATCTGGTCGATAACCCGGTGGGGCTGGTGAACGAAATCACCGACCAGAATCTGAACGCCCGGCTGCTGGGAAATGTGTTTGCCGATATAAAGCTGGCCGAGGGACTGACGCTCCGCACGAGTTGGGGGGCCGACATCCTGAATACGAAATCAAATTATTATGCTACCCGGCAGATTCGTCTGGGCGCTACATCCAACGGAAGTGCTTCCGTCAATTCAGGCTTTAATCTGAATTGGCTCAACGAGAACACGCTGTCGTACACCCGGAGCATTACCCCAAAACACACCCTGAACGCCCTGATCGGGTATACGACGCAGGGATATCATAACGAGGGAATTACGGCGAGTGCTGTCAACTTTACCGACGACTTTGCCCAGTTCAACAATCTGGGGGCCGGAGCCACGCTGCAAACTCCATCCTCATCGGCGAGCGATTGGGCGCTGGTTTCGTATCTGGCCCGTCTGAACTACAACTACGATGATCGCTTTCTGCTTACGCTCACCGCTCGACGCGATGGATCGTCGCGGTTTGGAACCAACAATAAGTACGGTTTTTTTCCGTCGGGAGCGCTGGCCTGGCGCATTATCAATGAAAAATTCCTGCAAAATCAGAAGGTATTGACCGACCTCAAGCTCCGGACCAGTTATGGATTAAGTGGGAATCAGGCTATTGGCGATTATCAGTATTTATCGGGGTTGGGCGTCAGTACGGCGATCTTGGGCGGAGCTTCTCCTGTGTTACGAACTGGCTGGACCCCCACGGCCATCAGTAACCTGGATTTGCGCTGGGAAAAGAATGCCCAGTTTGACGTAGGGCTCGATGTTGGCTTATTGAATAACCGGATTCAGTTTACCGCTGATTACTACATCAAAACGACTTCTGATTTGTTGTTTTCGGTTAATATTCCCCAAACGACCGGGTATAGCACGGCGCTCCGGAACATTGGCAAGGTCGAAAACCGGGGCCTGGAACTAGCGTTGTCAACGATTAACGTTGACAAAAATGGCTTCCGGTGGAATACGGAGTTTAGTATGGCCGTAAACAGCAACAAAATTCTGACCCTCGATGGTCGCCCTGAATTTACGACGGGCAGTGGCATTGGTCACCTTCAGGTATCCAACACCGTTTTATTGAAGGTGGGTGAAGCACTGGGTAATTTCTACGGACGGGTCATGGACGGCATTTTCCAGAACCAGGGGGAAATTGACAATTCGGCCCAGAAAACCGCGAAACCGGGCGATATCAAATACCGGGATCTGAACGGTGATGGCATGATCAACGACAACGACCGCACCATTATCGGAAATGGCTATCCTAAACTCTTCGGTGGGCTGAACAATACCGTAACGTATAAAGGCTTTGAGCTGAATGTCTTTTTTCAGGGCGTTACGGGAAATCAGATCCTGAATTATCTGCGGTTTGACCTGTATAATCTGAACGGAAACAACAACCAGGCCGAGGAGGTGGTGAACCGGTGGACACCAACCAACCCGAGCAACGAAATTCCACGGGCTACGCTCACGGGCGGTCAACGGATTCTGTCGACGTTCCAGATTGAAGATGGGGCGTATCTGCGGCTCAAAAACCTCTCGCTGGGCTACAACCTGCCTTCAGCGCTGCTGAACAAAATTGCCGTTCGGAATGCCAAAGTATACGTGGCGGCCCAGAATTACCTCACGTTTACGGCCTATAAAGGCTATGACCCGGAGGTGAGTCGCTTCGGTACTACCTCGATCAGCCAGGGGATGGATTACGGGGGATATCCAGCAGCTAAAACACTTCTTGTTGGTTTAAATCTGACCTTCTAAACGCCTTACTATCATGAGATCCTCTATTTTTCTTCTGTTTATAACCGGCTTACTGACGGCCTGTTCGACTGATCTGGATTTGAATCCGCTCGGTTCTCAATCGGTCGGGACCTACTACAAAACAGCTTCCGATGCGGAGGCCGCGGTGTTGAGTATGTATGGTCAGTTGCGGGGAATGTACCGCGATGAAATTGTCGTTACGCCAAATGTGATTGCCGCCGACGATGGCATTCCGTTTCTGACGGGGAATGCCGACCGGGTGGCAATGTGGCGTTATGGCCTGATTTCGACCAATACGTTTGTCGGAAACATCTGGAGTAATGCCTATACCGGTATTCAACGATCCAACCTGATCATCAGCCGGGTTCCGGCCATTCCGATGGAGGAGGCTACCCGGAAAAGCTACGTTGGAGAGGCTAAATTTCTGCGGGCCATGCACTATTTTACGTTGGTTCGCTTTTTTGGCGACGTGCCGCTGGTGACCACCGAAACGACTTCACTGGAAAATGTAAACGCAGCACGGTCTTCGGTCGATGAGGTGTATAAGCTGATTGAAAGCGACCTGAAAGAAGCCGAAACGGTATTGCCTAAAAATTATACGGGCAACAACATCGGTCGGGCAACATCGGGTGCTGCGAAAGGCCTGCTGGCCAAAGTCTATCTCACCTGGGCGGGGACAAACGCGAGTTCGCCGTATTGGGCACAGGCGGCCGCCAAGGCGAAAGAGGTGATCGATTCAGGGATTTATGATCTCTGGGCCAATTATGCCGATGTATTCGACCTGAAAAACCGGGGTGGAAAAGAGTCACTTTTCGAAGTCATGTACATCACCGATTTGGCGGGCAACAATTTTACCACGGGGTATGCCCCGCGTGGAGCGCCCATCGTACCGAGTACCGGCAGCGGTATTTTTCGGGTCAGCAAAAGCTTGTTCGATAGCTACACGGCCGCCGATAAACGCAAAGCGGTCACGTTCCTGACGTCGTATGTTCATCCGACTACCAAAGCAACCGTTACCCTGTCAACCGATGATGCCGATCCCGCCCGGGCCGTGTCGTTCTGGAAGTTGGCCGATGTAACCGCTACCGTTAGCGGAGGAGGGGGAAAAAGTTTTAGTGTCCAGCGCTTTTCGGATATTCTGCTGATCTATGCGGAGGCACTCTCGGAAGCCAATAACGGCCCGAATGCCGAGGCCTATGCTGCGATGAATCGGGTTCGGGTGCGGGCGGGCCTTCAGCCTGTGAGTGGTCTCAACCGGCAGCAATTCAAGGATGCCGTTTTGCTGGAACGCCGACTTGAGTTTGCTTTTGAAGCGAACCGGCGGTTCGATCTGGTTCGGACAGGACGTTTGCTGGATGCGGTGAATGCCGAAACGTCGTACGGTCGGAGTCCCGCCATCAAAGCAACCAACGTACTGTTCCCCATTCCGCAACGCGAAATGGATGCGAATTCGGCTTTAAAACAAAATGACGGCTATTAAACGCGAACGCAATGACTTTTCGAAAACAACTTTTATTCCTGGTTTTTCTGCTTTCCTGGAAGACCCAGGCCCAACAAACTTATGACGTCGTCGTTTATGGCGGGACACCAGCGGGAGTCATGGCGGCTATTCAGGTAGCGCGTATGGGGCAGTCGGTGGTCGTATTGGAACCGGGTAAGCATCTGGGGGGGATCATGGTCGAAGGGCTGGGCGGAACGGATATTGACAATCAAAAAGATTTTCAGAATAGCCCTGCCGTTGGGGGCCTGGCCCTCGAATTTTACCGACGGATTGTCAAAGTCTATGGCCGAAGCGACGAGTTGGAGGAGGTGCTGCGTACCAAAACCAAAAAAGCAGACATCTGGCGCTTCGAACCGCACGTGGCCGAGCAGGTAATCAAAGACTGGGTCGCCGAGCATAAGATTATCGTGGTGTATGAAAGCCAGTTGCTGGAAACACCGGGGGCTGTCTCGAAAAAAGGCACAGCCATCCAGCACATCAAACTTACCAACGGAAAAACGTATCATGGAAAAACGTTTATTGATGCGACGTTGGAGGGCGATTTGCTGGATCGCGCCGGGATCAGTACGGCCATTGGACGCGAAGCCAACAGTGTCTATGGCGAAACCAAAAACGGCATTCGGGCCGTCACAGACCACAACCAGTTTGCGGTGAAGGTAGATCCGTACAACGTGCCGGGCGATCCCTCCAGCGGGGTGATTTATGGGGTCTTTAATGAGCCGTTGGGAGAGCCTGGCTCGGGCGACCACCGTCTCCAGGCCTATTGTTTCAGAGTCTGTTTGACCAACAAGCCGGAGAACCGAATCCCGTTTCCGAAACCGGCAGATTATGACCGAAAGAAGTACGAACTATTCGAACGGTATCTGAAAGCGGGCGGAAGGTTGTATCGTCCGGGTGCGAATATCCCGAATCAGAAGACGGATTTTAACGGGGGCCGGGACGTATCGCACAACCTGAACGGGATGAACTATGCGTATCCGGGTGGAACGTACCAAAAACGAAAGGAAATCATTGATTTCCACCGGCATCACACGCTGGGACTTTTCTATTTTTTAGCTACAGATCCCGAAATTGGCCGACTGGATTCCGATCTGCAAAAAACCTGGTCGCAGTGGGGACTCGCCAGGGATGAATTCACCGACAATGGCGGCTGGCCCCGGATATTCTACGTACGCGATGCCCGCCGGATGGTATCCGACTACGTGATTACGGAACACCATGTCAAAAAAGACAACCCTACGCCGGTTGAAGACCCGGTGGCCCTGGCCTATTGGCCTCCCGACGTACACAATGTTCGTACCATCGTAAAAGAGGGCTATGCGTACAATGAAGGATTTGTGTTTGGCGGCCATGAGTGGCAACCGTTACCCATTTCATACCGGGCTCTGGTGCCCAAAGCTTCGCAATGCACCAATCTGCTGTCGGCTTCCTGTCCATCATCCAGCCATATTGCTTACGGAGCCATTCGGATTGAATTTACCTTCATGGCCCTGGGGCAGGCCTGTGGCACGGCGGCCGTGCTGGCGAATGAAAAACGCGTAGCCGTTCAACAGGTTTCGTACCCCAAACTACGGGAGCGACTATTGGCTGACCGGCAGGTGATTCGTCTCGAAAAGACCGACGCACCCGCTAAGTAAAAAACCGGTCTTCGGGCCTTTCTGGTACATGACTACCAGCAGGATCAAAACCCTTCTTTTCTATAGCATTCTTTTCCTTTCGTGGCCTGGGAACGGGGTTGGGCAAACGCCCGACTTCTCCCGGGTGCCGGGAGCGATTGTCGCCCACAGCCCGGCGTCTTCGGGTTTGTACATCGGTTCGCCCAGCCTGTGCGTGTTGCCCAACGGCGATTATCTGGCGTCCCACGACCTGTTTGGCCCCCAGTCCAATGAGTTCGTGAAACCCAATTCGCGGATTTATCGCTCGACCGACAAGGGCAAAACCTGGACGCAGATCGCGGAAATCAACGGGCAGTTCTGGTCGAAACTCTACGTCCACCGCAACGGCCTGTATTTCTTTGGCACCGACAAACACCACGGCAATACGATCATCCGAAAATCCGACGACAACGGCGTCACCTGGACCAACCCGACCGACGGCGAAAACGGCCTGTTGCTGGCGGGCGAATACCACTGTGCCCCGGTGCCGTTTCTGGAACACGACGGGCGGCTCTGGCGGGCGATGGAAGACGCGATGGGACCCATCAAAAAGTGGGGCAAACGCTACGGCGCTTTCATGATGTCGATGCCGCTGGAGGCCGACCCGATGAAAGCTGCTAACTGGACCAGCAGCAACGTGTTGCGGCACGATTCCACCTACCTGAACAACGGTTTTGGCGGCTGGATTGAAGGCAATGCGGTGTTGAGTCCGAACGGTGAAATGCTGGATATTCTGCGCGTCGATCATAAAGTCTCGCTGGACGAAAAAGCCGCTTTTGTAAAAATCAGCCCGGATGGCAAAACCGCTGCCTTCGATGTCAGCACCGGTTTTGTGCCGTTCCCCGGTGGCAGCAAGAAATTCACGATTCGGTATGATCCGACATCAAAGCTCTACTGGACGCTGACGAATTACATTCCGCAGGCGTTCAAGCAGGCCAATGCCGGGAAAAATCCGGCCAGTTTGCGGAATACGCAGGCATTGTGCAGCTCGAAAGACTTGAAGACCTGGGAACTGCGGCAAGTTGTGTTGCAGCACCCCGACGTTGCCAAACACGGTTTTCAGTACGTCGACTGGCTGTTTGAAGGAAAAGACATCATTCTGCTATCGCGCACGGCGTATGATGACGGCCTGGGCGGGGCGCACAACAACCACGATGCCAACTTCCTGACGTTTCACCGAATCAAGAAATTCCGGAAAAAAACGGTGGCGAGTTTATAATGAAGCTCGATCCGGCAGCGATTTTCCTGGTAGAACCGATCCGTATGAAGGCGGTTTCATTCGTTTTTTGCCCCTGTCGAGACCCATTTTCTATTCTTAAAACGCCGAAAGGTACTCTGACTGACGGGTTGCGGAAGTTGCCGGTTGAGCTCTGCCAAAGCCTGCCGCGAATCGTGAGGATATTTGGAAAGGGCCTTCTGAACGGCTTCTACATGGCGGGTATTGGCCGGGTTTAATTTGGGCTTTAATCCCCGCCCCGTCTTGTCATACAATCCAGCCATTCCTCTTCTTTTCCACCGGTTTAACCAATTATAAATACTCCGCTGATCTACGTTAAAAATCCTGGAAAGCTCTGAAATATTCATCCCATAATAATGATAAAGAACACATTGGCATCGCTTTTCAAAGGGTTTGTCGGTGCCAGCACGCACGATTTGACGGAGTTGCTGAAGATCTTCTTTATTGATATACATAGAAACTACAGTCTAAAAATAATTCATTGACTAGTTTGATAAATCCGTGCTTTGGCCCTGAACCAGGCCGTTGTCTTCACTCAGTACGGTTTGATCAAATGGGATAACGCGTAAATACCTTTTCGGCTTTTTACGGTGTTTTTAGACAGAGAATCAGAAGAGTAAAAAGATAAACAAGCGATGGTAATTGAACGATAAGTATTATACGTTTATCAGTTGCTGCCATTCCTGTTCCAATCGCCACAGATGGCAGCGAATGGGCGAGCCGTCAAACGCTTCGACCGGTAAATGAATACAACTTACAGGGTCGGATAGGGAGGCTGATAACAGCAAAGCCCCTCCCCGGACATACTGATTGAGCACTTCCAGCGCTGATCCCAGATCCGGCCGTGTAAAACTGATTTGTTGATAACCCCACACAGGAGACAGTAAATAGGCGCAAATGGTTGTTTCCATAATCCATTGAAGTTTGCAGCGGGTTTGAAAAGGGTATGGTCTTGCCGGGTCAGATTTTTGACCGACGTCATACGGACGATCCCGTACTTTTTTTGCCAATCGATTGCGGGCATGGATTGCATCTATCAGGATTACATCGTGCTGTTGGGTGGATTCGTCAAAGATTTTAATACCTTTTTGATTCCAGACAAAATGTGGAATTAATTCGAACATACTATCGGATGAGTTTAGGAGTATTACAGGACTTCAATAAGTATATATTGTTCAGGATTTATGCTTGTTGATATGAAATATCGCTAAGCATAAATCCTTTTCTATGCACTAATAATTAGACATAAATATTGAAATCTCTTTTATTTAATTCATTATTTATATTATTATAATTCAATATTTTATTAGTATTATTTATATAATATTACAGTTGTATTAAAATAATTATGTTTTATTTAGAAATAATCTATATTGATTCATAATTATTTTCAGACAAAAATATAATTCCCAATATTCTTTGGTTATTTATACAAATTTTGAGTTTTATACTGGCTTGGTTTATGAATTGAATGATAATAGCACTGGTAGGAATTGTGTAGAGGATCAATCCGATTTACCAGATTGATTTTGCCAGATCTCACTCAGTAATATAGCCGTCTAATGATGGCGTAGTCAGATACTGAAGCGATTTTTTGCGGTTACTGAATATTTTGCTGTCGGGGTTTTTACGGTAATATGTTTCGGTAACGGATCTGGTCGTCGACTGATTCTCCTTTAACCAGATGAGCGTTTTTCGTGTTTAACAGCTATACATTTCATCAACAGGGCTCCTATCATGAAAAACAGAGATGTTATTGCTACCGGTTTGCAATTTCCGGAAGGTCCGGCTTTTACCTCCGATGGAACGCTCTGGTGCGTCGAGCAGGAGGGTGGCAGCCTGTTCTGGCTCAAACCGGATGGAACAAGCGGTCGGGTTCACGTAGGCATTGGGAGCCGACCGAATGGTCTGTATATCGATGACCGCGACCGGCTCTGGTTCTGCGATTCGGGTCTGCACGCCATCCGTTGCATCAATTACCCCGGTCAGGAACCCGAAACCATCGTCGATCACATTGCCGACGAACCGCTCAACTGGCCCAACGACCTGATTTTCGACCCGGAAGGCAATCTGATTTTCACCTGCCCCGGTTCGCCCGATGACGACGAACCGGGTTCTGTCTGCGTGTGTTCGCCCGTGGGCGAGGTGAAAAAAATCTCCGAAAAACTTTTCTACCCCAATGGCCTGGCCTTTTTGCCGAATGGCCGAACCTTGCTCGTGGCCGAAACGCACCGCAAACGCATCTGGGTCGGCCGCTGGGATGCCGTTGGTCTGAACTGGATCGATCCGAAGGTTTGGGCCGAAACCGGCCCGGATGGTTTTGGCCCCGACGGACTGACGCTGGGGCCGGATAACCTGCTCTACGCAGCTATTTACGGCGGCAGCTGCCTGCAAGTCTACAAGCCAACCGGCGTTTTATCGCATACCATTGAGCTTCCCGGCGAAAATCCCACCAACTGCGCCTTCGATCCCACCGGGCGACTGGGCCTGGTGGTGACGGAAAGCGAAAAAGGGCAATTGCTGCGGATTGAAATGTAAAAAAGGAATGTAAAATCATAAATGTAAAATGCCGAATGATAAAGTTTGGGCTTCGGTTTTACTTTATCATTCGGCATTTTACATTTATGATTTTACATTATTTCCCCTCCCTTTCCAACCTTTCTCCTTCTTTTCTGCCCTTTAGGGTGAACGTTCAACCCTAGCCTGGCTCCTTTGACGCTGACGCCCGATATATCGGAAAGTGAACTCGTTGACTTCTGTCTGCGACGGGATCGGCCTGTGGAGCAGCGGATGGCGCAACGGCTGTTGTTCGAGCGGTATAAACGGGCGATGTTTTCGGTGGCCCTGCGGATTTTGAACGACAACGACCACGCCAATGATGCCTTGCAGGATGCCTTTGTGGAGGTGTTCCGGCATCTGGACTCGTTCCGGTTTCAGTCGACGCTGGGAGCCTGGATCAAAACAATTGTGGTTCGGCAGGCGCTGCGAAAACAGCAACTCGAATGGCGGTTTGAAACCCTCGACGAACAGTTTCACGATCAGCCCGTTGAGGTGCCGGACACGATCACCGGGGCGGTTCTGGATGCAGCCATTCGGTCGTTGCCCGATGGGGCGCGGGCGGTTTTTGTGCTGGCCGAAGTCGAAGGGTATAAACACCACGAAATTGCGGCCATGTTGAACATTTCGGAAGGAACTTCCAAATCGCAGGTCAGCTACGCCCGGAAATTATTGCGAAAAAAGCTATCTGAATTCAGGTGACGATGAACTGGACGAAAGCACTGCAACAACTGCCCGAACACGAACCCCGGCCCGATCTGTGGGATCGGATCGACGCGGATTTGCGGGCGGATGCAACGATCGACCGGGCGCTGGACGACTTGCCAGTTTTTGACCCGAAAGCCGATGCCTGGGAACAGATTGCCGGGCAACTGGAAAAACCGGTGGTTCGGGCGCTCTGGAAGCCCTTGTACCGGTGGACTGCCGCAGCCGCCGTCGTTGCGGTGGTGATGGGAATCTGGCTGGTGTTGCAACCAGCTTCGGACGAAAAAGTGACGATTAGTTACCAAACCGAAGTCGTTGAAACGGAATTGACGGTGGCGTCGGAACCGCTGCAATCGGCTGCTGATCAGAAAGTTAAACGTTTTATTGACGAGCAGTGTGCGCAGCAAACCGTTGTGTGTCAGAAACCGGAGGTGAAGGAACTGAAGCAGCACCTGAACGAACTGAGCAGCCGGAAAGAAGCCGTTGAGCAGGAATTGCTGGTGTTTGGCAACGACCCGGCGCTGGTGCAGGCCCAGATCAAGATTGAAAACGAACGCGCTGAGGTGACCAAAGAACTCGTCCGGATTTTAACGATATGAAAACGCTGCTTTTTCTACTGACTTTCGTGACGATTTCTACCCTGGCCCAAACCCGGCTGCAGGTGGTGACGAAAACCGTGGAAAAAGAACTGGCCTATAGCGTCGGCCAGCGCGTGAATCTGACGGCCCAGAAAGCCGACATTACGATCAAAGGCTGGAGCAAAACAACGGTTCTGGTGCGGCTGAAACTGATTGCCAAACACCCGGAGCGCGAGGTGGCCGAACGCGAACTGACCTACCTGAACTACGACATTCAAACCCGCAACAACGTCATCGACCTTTCCAACCGTTTCACGATTCCGCAGCGGTCGGGCGCGATCAAGGGCAATCTGAAGGCGGTTTATGAAATCTGGGTGCCGACGCGCTGCTCCATAAGCCTCCAGAACACGTTCGGCGATGTGAGCCTCAGCGATCTGGCCGGCGACACGAGTTTGAAGGTGGAATTTGGTAAACTCTCTATTTCCAACCTGAACGGAAAAACGACGGTTATCTCCGACTACGGCGACATCGACGCCACGGAGTTGGGCGGTTTTTTTACCATCAAAGCCGAAAAAGCCGAAATCATCCTCCGCGATCTGAGCGGCAACGGCACCATTCAAAGCCGGTATGGCAGACTCTCGATCCAGCCCGTCGCCAGCCTAACGGCCCTGACCGTTCAGACCGCCCGCACTGAGGTTTTTCTGTATCCCAAACGGCTGGACGATTTTCAGTATGAGATCGAAACGACGTATTCGACGATTCAGGTACCTGAACTCTACAGCGGACACCTGAGTGCCAACAAGCGACGTTTTCGATACGCATCCAGCGGCAGTAAAGGCACCATTTCTGTAACGAATTCATACAGCCCGGTGATCATTCAGCCAAGCGTGGGCGGGGTGACGCTGGCGAAGTAAACGGTTTTGCAACGAAGAGATATTCCTAATTTACAAAGCAATCGGTATGAAACGTCTGTACTTTTTCGGGTTTTTATGGATTTGTTCGTATGGTGCGCAGGCTCAGGGGCGTGATTCCGTACGGGTAGACTATTCGGTTGAGCACGCGGACACTGCCCACCGGAACATCCGCGAAACGTTCCGGTATGTTACCCGCGCCACCGTAGAGGAAAAAACGCTGATCAAAGCCGGAGCCGTTGTTCCCCTTCCACTGGTAGGGGGGTATTATGCAACGTACGGGTATGGCGTTGGTATGGGCGTGGAACAAAAAATAGCGCCTGCTTTTTCCGTGCAGGCATTAGTAATTGGACGGTATTACCGCACCGGCACAATCATCAATACGAAGGTCCTGGAAATGCCCATTGCGGGGCGGTATTATTATTCGATCAAAAAGCGTATGCGGAAGGGACTGAGTGCTAACAACTTTTCAAATGATTACGTCAGTATTCAGCTTGAAAACATTCTCTACGGAGCCGGACGGTATTATTCGACTTCAACCAGTGGTAACCAGACAACCATTCTGTCTGAAAGAAATGTAAACCGCCAATTCGCTATGCTGAGTGCGGTCTCCCTGCAATGGGGAATTCAGCGACGACTTGGTTCAAAGGGGTACATAGATTTTAACCTTTCTTTTGCCGCTTTACCGGTATTAACCCAACAAAGAGTGCCTGATTTTGTAACGCCCATTAAAATCAATTTTAATCTGGGCCTGGGATGGTAATGAGCTTTTTTTACCTGGAAAATATGAAAACCGCTACCATAATTGGTCTGGTGTTGCTAACGATTTCGTCCGTTTCCGCCCAGCAAACGACCTATTCTCAGGAAGACAGCACGATCACCACCAGCGAACTCAAGCGGTTTTATCGCTACATCACACGGGCCAATGTGGAGGAGAAAACCCTGCTGAAAATTGGGATTCGACCGAATTCTTTCTCGCCTTTTTCCAGCGATGATATAAACTCGCATTTCGGTCTTAATTTGGAAATGGCCGTAGAGCATAAAATACATCCCTCGGTTTCCATCCTGGTTGGAATAGATTATGTTCCTCTCTATAATTCAATCAAAAGGCGTGCAACCCCTCCGCAATCGGGTTCAAAACTGATCTTTCGGTCTACCAGCCATGACGTAAAAGCCCGCTTTGGCACTCGGTACTATTACGCAATGGCCAGGCGCATTCGAGAGGGAAAAACGGCTAATAATTTTTCAGGAAATTATGTCGGATTACAGATTAGTCGCCCGGTGCTTTATCAATTTACTCGTTACGATTACGATTCTCAAACAGGAGCGCCTACCACCTCTAAGCATAAAACTCCTCTCTTCAGATTAGATCAGCCATCCTTAGAACTCAATTGGGGCTTACAACGACGGTTGTGGCGATTGGGGTACATTGACGTGAGTGCTGGCCCCAGAATGACTTTTATTGGCGAAAGTACCTTCCCGGTGAATAACGAAAAATACACCACGTTTTCTTTTCAATTCAATGCGTTGATTGGTATAGGCTGGTAGTTGTCAACACCTTACAAGAATATGATTCTTATGAAAACTGTATCCACTACCATTCTCTTTTTACTGACTGGTTTCGCATCACTCTATGCCCAGCAAACCACCTACTCCCAGGAAGACAGCACGATCACAACCGGCGAATTGAAGCGGTTTTATCGCTACATCACACGGGCCAATGTGGAGGAGAAAACGCTGTTCAAACTGGGGTTCTGGCCGAATGCCGGAGATCGGGATTTTACGGGAAGGCCTTCCTTTCGGATTGGCCTGAATGCCGATGTGTCGGTGGAACGGAAATTAACGCCTTCTTTTTCGGTGATGGCTGGGTTTGATTTTATGCTTCGGTACAATAAGTATGATCAATTTGCGGTGCCTTATTATAATAATGGAACTTATATTGATACCGATAGAATGTTCAGAGGATTTGTTTATGCCAAAGTAGGAACTCGGTTTTATTACGATATGGCAAAACGCATCCGGGAAGGAAAAGCGGCCAATAATTTCTCGGGAAACTACATTGGTATTCAATATACTCGGGCGCTTTCGGTTCGAGTCATCGAACACCGCTATGATACAAAAACTGGATCGTCCGCAGGGACGAATAATTATGATATAGGGGGGGCGTATGGCGCACCACTGCTTTCAGCCATGTGGGGATTTCAACGCCGGATCGGGCGACGGGGTTTTGTCGATCTCAATGTTGGGCCAGAAATCACTATTCCAAAACGGGAGAAAAACCATCTTTACGGGCCGGGTCGTGCACTCGGGGACTTTTATAAAAATACATACGGCCCCAGCCTTGCTCTCCGCGTCAACGCCGTCATCGGTTTGGGCTGGTAATTTAATTCGAGCAAAATATTTATTCCTGCCGGTATTCAATTTTGAATACCGGCAGGAATAAACCAATTTCATATCAAATCGCCGGATCAGCCGGGGTGTTGGGATTCGTTAACCGCTCCTGGTCGGGATACGGGTAGAAATTCCGGTTGCGTTCCGTCAGACTGGTCGGCGGGGCGGGGCGTCCAAACCGGCGGCTGTCTTCGAGCCGCAGACCGGTCAGGAACAGTTCGGTTCCGCGTTGCTTGTAAATCTCCGTCAACAACGCTTCCGCTGTAACGGCTCCGGCGTAAGCAGCCAGTCCGGGATAGACCCCGAACGGATCACCGGTTCGCTGCGTCCGAACGGCGTTGATGTCGGCCACGGCTGCTGTCAGGTCGCCATTGCTGCGCACCAGGGCCTCGGCCCGAATCAGCCGCACCTCGTCCGGCATATACACCGGAATGGGCCGGTCGATGGCGTCGAAAAACCCTTTGAGCGTTTTCAAGGCTTCGCCATTGACGGTTTTATCGGGTGTCGACAGGTAAAACGCCAGCCGACCGTCGCCCGCTTCGAGCAGCGTGGCCGGTAAGCCCAGCGTGGCCCGGGGCGCGTAGTTCGCCGAAATCTGCACCTGCTGGTAGATCGGATTCGGGCTTTGCGTGTTATACACAAACTGCGAGCGAGCCGTCAGATTCACCGCATTGGCCGCGGCCAGTGCCGCCGGGTAATTGCCTGCCGCCAGATTATACCGCGCCCGATACGCCTGAATGGTGTTGACCAGATCGAAATCCGCGCCAGTTACCTGAGTGGTGAACGTCGCCGTTGGCGGGTTGGTTGCCACGAGCGAAGCGGCTTCGTCCAGCAGCCGGATGGCTTCGGTCAGGGCGGCTTTGCGGTCGGAGAACGTCACAGACCCGGTTTTGTTGGTTTGTAGCGGCACCTGCTCAAAAGCCGTGGCGAGTCCGCCGAGGGCCATCGCCTTGAACAGATTGGCGTGGGCGACAATGCCACTGCGCAGGGCCGGTTCGTTGGCTAAAACCGTCGGCGCATTGGCGATCAGATCCTCGGCCATGCCCATGACCCGCAACATCCGCAGCCAGAGGCCCAGCACGTTTCCGTTGAACGTGGGCAGGCCCGTACCGCCCGCTTCCAGCTCCAGAATGTTCGTAAAGGTCGTAATGCCCTTGATTTCGCGTGTGGTGGTGCCGGGGGCCAGCAGCAGCGATTCGAGCGCGGAAGTCGAATAGAATTGCCGCATCCCGATGCTGAGCGTAATCATGCCGTCGCGGGTGCTGAGCACCTGTGCGTCAGTGGGGCCGTTGGGGTTGGTGATGTCGAGCTTACAGCCCGCCAGCAGCAGAAAAGCGAAGAAAATGATTAATCGTGTTGGCTTCATATGAAATAGATTGGAAAGAACGGGCGAGGGCCGAAACCGCTCCCGGTTTACCAGATAAAATCGTTAAAACGTTGCGTTGATGCCTACCGTCAGCGTGCGCGGGATGGGAACCTCCACAAAATCGAAGCCCCGGACGGCATTGGATTGACCAGCCGCGTTCGTTTCCGGATCATAACCGCTGTAGTTGTCGATCGACAGCAGGTTGCGACCCGCTACGCTAAACCGCACGTTGCGGAAGCCCCAGAATTTGGGCGTCACCGTATAAGCCGCCGACAACTCCCGGAGTTTGACAAACGAACCGTCTTCGATCCAGTTTTCAAAAATACTGAACAGCGCGGCACTCGTGCCTTTCGGAACTTCTCCGCGCAGTTCGGGTTCGTAGCCTTTTAAACCACCGTACAGATCGCGGTCGCCCACGCGCTTGGTGAAGTTGAACACGTCGAAATTCTGCATGGCATCCCACTGCATCCGGAACGACCAGCGCGATCCCAGCGACACTTCGTTGATCAGCGAGTAGATGGCGGTCGGGTTGGGGTTGCCGATCACTTTGCTCAGAATCGTGCCGCTTGGTTGGCCGTCTGCGGCCCGTTGAACGGTGTATGTACCGTTGGCACCCTGAATCCCCCGCTCGCGCTGGGGCAAACCGCCCGGCGTCAGCAACAGGCTTCCGTCGGGATTACGGGCAAAAAACGTGGCGTAAAAAGCGCCCAGCGGATAGCCATTGACGGCAGCCACCTGCCCAAAACCGCCCGCAAAGGGCAACACTCCGTTGCCTTCGACGCCATCGGTGACGTTTTTGTTCTGCGTATAGGTTGCCGTGATGTTCCAGCGAACGTTTTTCGTCTCAACGGGAATCGCCCGCACCAGCACTTCAAAACCGCGGTTGGTCATCGTACCGATGTTGACAAACCGGTTGTTGTAGCCACTGCTGGGCGACAGCGTGCGGTTCAGAATCAGGTCTTTAACTTCCTTGTGGTAATAGGTGAACTCCACGCCGATGCGGTTTTTGGCCAGACTGAAATCCGTTCCGATTTCGAGTTCGGTTTGCCGTTCGGGTTTCACGCTGAAGTTGCCCAACTGCGCGGGAGCAGCATAGCCCACCTGTCCACCTACCGATACCGGCGTATAATTGGTAAACCGGTCGTAGGGACCGATGGCGGTCAAGTTACCCGCCTGTCCCCAGGCCGCCCGGATTTTGAAGTCCGGCAAGGCGTTTGCCAGCGACGAGTTTTTCCAGAACGATTCGTCCGACACGACGTACGAACCGCTCACCTTGGGGTAAAACTGCCAGCGATTGTCGATCCCGTAGACCGAAGCGGCATCGACCCGACCGGCGGCCGTCACGAAAAATCGGTTGAACAAACCAAAGGTTTGCTGCGCAAAGACACCAAAGAAACTCCGTTCGGTACGGCTTTCGGCCGCGAGGATATTGGCCCCGTTGTTGATGGTCTGGCCGAAAACGCCCAACTGCTGGGCGGTGATGCCCGTCGTGAAGCTGCGGTCGTATTGCAAGGTAGCGCCAATGCCGGTCGTGGATTTCAGCCATTCGGTGGGGCTGGCCTGGTAGCGAATGTTCAGGTCGTTGTTCAACTGCAAAATCGACGCTTCGCTTTTGCGCGAATACCCGGCGTTGTATGAGGGCGTCGTGTTGTTGGGCGGAATGTAGCCCGTGGCCAGTTGGGAATACGTATCCAGACCGAACGTAAAGTCGATGCCTAAACCAGGCAGGGGCGTCAGGTTAAGCTGGGCATCGCCAATGTAGCGGCTGGTCCGCTGGCGGAAATCGAAGCGTGCAATGGCTTCCAGCGGGTTCGTGCGACGCACCACCGAAACCGGAGCCGTCGAGGGATAAACGCCCGTGGCCGGATCGGGTTGCGGATTGATGAAGTTGTTGCTGAAAATAAAACCGGTGAGCGCACCATACGCTTCGTTGATCCCGCCGTTCGGAATTTCCTTGCTGTTGCTGTAGGTATACGCCGAACCGATGCTCAGCGTCGCCCACTTGGTCAGCGTCTGCTGAATGCGCATCCGGCTGGAAGCCCGGCTGAAATCCGACCCCTGAACAATGCCCTGATTGGCAAACAGCGACCCGGAGAAAAAATACTGGGTCGTGGGTGTTCCGCCCGAAACCGACAGGTATTGCTCGTGACCGGTGGCGGTTCGGAAAATATCTTTCTGGAGATCGTAGCGCGTAACCGGCGTCTGTGTTTTGTCCGTTACGGTCGCGTTGGCAAACGTCGCGGGGTGTTCGTTGTAAGGCAGCGTTTTGCGAATGTCACTCAACCGAAACTGGGTGGAAAACGTAATCGTCGGGCGGCCTTCCTGACCCCGTTTGGTGAAAATTTGCACGACCCCGTTGTTGGCCCGCGACCCGTAAATGGCGGCTGCGGCTGCGCCTTTGATGATTTCGATGCGCTCGATGTCGTTCGGGTTGATGTCGACCAGGCGGTTTTGCGAGTAACCACCCAAGTCGATCAGTTCCCGCGAATCGTTGTTGACAATCACGCCATCGACAATGTACAGCGGATCGGACGAGCCGACGATGGTGCTGGGGCCCCGCAGCCGGACGCTGATGCCACCGGCGGGGTTGCCGGAGTTCTGGGTAATCTGCGCGCCGGAAACTTTACCCGCCAGCGCCTGATCGATCGAGGTGGCGGCTGAGAGTTGCAGGTCTTTGGCCTGCACTGTCGCAATGGTATTGCCGAGTTGCTTCCGGCTGGTGGCGCCGGACGTTCCGGTAACGACCACCTCGTCGAGGCCCAGGGCGTCGTCGGCCAGGCTAATGCTGGTCGAAACGGTGGTATTCTGCGAGAGCGTAATGCTCTGCCGCTGGGTCTGGTAACCGATGGAACTGAACTGGAGCGTGTAGGTGCCGGGTGCTAAATTAGCCGTAAAACGATACGCACCGGTTTGGTCGGAAATCCCGCCGGCGGTGGTGCCAATAATACCTACCGCAGCGCCGGGCATCGGCTTGCTGTCGTTTTTTGTCGTTACTTTCCCTTGAAACGTATACGTTGTCGTTTGGGCGTTAATTTCCCAGCCGACTAGCAGAAAAAGGACAAAGAGTAGCCCACGAAAGCCACTTTTCACATGAAATAGTTTTGATTTCATAGAATGTTGATAAAAAACCTGTAAATAAGACGAGGACTGATCGTCCATTGAGTAAGTAATG
This sequence comes from Larkinella fluvii, assembly GCF_051857545.1. Lineage (NCBI taxonomy): Bacteria > Pseudomonadati > Bacteroidota > Cytophagia > Cytophagales > Spirosomataceae > Larkinella > Larkinella fluvii. The sequence continues at coordinate 46,345 of NZ_JBPZHB010000003.1, forward strand.
GATTTTTCAGGAAAGAAAAAAGACGTCTGTGACGAATGGAAGGCGCTTTTGAATCGGTTCGTGACGTACGATCATTTTTCTGAACGGTGCAGCAGATTGGGGCGGTTTTTGTACCGCTATCAATTACTTTCTATAATTTGTCCTGTCCAACACCAAACCGATGTCTACCGAAACTGCTTTTCAAATCCTCAATGCGCTCGTGCTGCCGCAATGGCTGCTGATGCTGGTTGCGCCCCGTTGGAAACCGACCGATTTTCTCACCAAAATGCTTCCAATTCCGGTCCTACTGGCGGTTTTTTACATTTATTATCTTTTTTTGGAAGATAGTGGCCTGGATTGGCAATCGTTTAGCACGCTGGCGGGAATAAAAACGTTATTCAGCCAGGATGCCGCCTTGCTGGCTGGCTGGATTCACTACCTGGCGTTCGATCTGACGGTGGGAAGCTGGATGCTGCGCGACAGCAAACGCCGGAAAGTGCCGCACGGCTGGATGATTCCGTGTCTGCTGTTCTGTTTTCTGCTGGGCCCGGTCGGTTTGCTGCTGTACCTCGGCGTTCGATCCATGAAACAGCAGACCATTTATTGATACGCTATTTTTTACACCGATGAAAACGCTTTCTTTTTTACTGGTACTGGTTTCCACAACCGCCTTTTCACAATCCCTGCTGTGGAAGGTATCGGGGAACGGACTGAAAAAACCGTCCTATCTCTTTGGTACCTACCACATTATGAAGGATAGCTACCTGAACCAGAATCCCAAAATCAAATCGGCCTACGAAGGGGCGGAGGGCGTGGTGGTCGAAACCGAAGTCGATTCGTCGGCCATGCTGTCGATGGCCATGCGGGGGCTGATGCTCGACAAAAGCCTGGACAAACTGCTGTCGCAAACGGATTACCAACTGGTGGCCGACGAATTCAAGAAGGGAACGGGCTACGATCTGGCGCTTTTCAACCAGATGAAACCCATCGTGACGGCCACCATGCTCAGCCTGGCCTACGTTCAGAAAGAGTCCGATACGCTCAACAGCTTCACGGGCTTGCCACTCGATCTGTATTTTGCCAGCGACGGTCGCAAACGTCAGAAAACCGTCAGTGCGCTCGAAACAATGGAGGAACAGATGGCTTTTTTGTTCGACCACGATCCGGTGGAAAAACAGGCGCAGCACCTGGTGGAAATGGTGAAGGAAAAGGACGAGATGCACGACATGAGCAAATCCGTGACGGAACTGTACCTGAAACAGGATTTGCAGGGCATGTGGAAAATGAACGAAAAATCCGGGAATACTTTCGGCAACATGACCTACCTGCTCGATGAGCGCAACCACAACTGGATGAAGCGTTTACCGGGCCTGATGGCTTCACGACCCACTTTCGTCGCCGTGGGCGCACTGCACCTTCCCGGTCCGCAGGGACTGATCGAGTTGTTGAAAAAGGAAGGCTACGTGGTCGAACCGCAGTAATTACACCGCAAACCGCCGTTTCAGAATGTCGATCAGCATCGCCACTTCGTCGCTGCTCATGTCCCACAGATACTGGGCGGCATACCGGTATGAAACCAAGTCGCGGGCCTGATCGTAGCTCGTTGCGCGGTTCAGTTCTTCAATCGCTTCGTTGTAGGAAGCCGCGTTGCCGTTGAACAACTGATTGATAAACATGAACTTCTGATTCAGCGAAATGCTTTTGCTGATGCTTTCGATGGGCGCGCGGTAGAAGGTTTCGCCAATGGTTGCCGGACCGGTCGATTCCGTATCCACTTTCAGGCTTTCCTCCAGCGTCGACGTTTCGTTCAGATGGGTGGTTGCCTGACTGGGCTGCATCGACGGTGCGGGCGGTTCAACGGAAGAACTTGAATCCGATAGAAAAAGCGGTTTTACCGGGGCATCATCATCCACCGGGGTGCCATTGACGGTCAGGCCCGAACCGTTGACGGGTGGTGGAACGGCGGGCGTTGCCGGAACGACGGTATTCTCCACTTCAGTATCAAAAAAGGACTTGTTCGCCGTTGGCGTTGGTTGCGGGGGCGAAAACTCGTAGGAAGATTTGCGGAGCAAAACCACCGGATCGAGCAGCAGTTTTTCCGAAAACAACGGAATGTATTTCTCCGGTTTTTCCAGCTCGCGGCTTCGCTGCATCAAAATTTCATCGAGCCAGTTCAGGGCCTGGTTGACGTAAACGACGCTTTTCCCTTTCATGCGGTCTTCAATGGCCGCCGGAACGAACTTGTTGATCTGGGTATAGCGGGTCAGTTGGTGCGCGGCTTCGGCCGTCAGGGAGAAGTCGGGCTGGTTCCGCAGGGCTTCATCGAAATAGTGGCGCGGGTCGAACAGTAGAATCAGCGTCCGGCGGGTGGCTTCGGTCAGCAACGGCTCCAGATGTTCCCGGCGCACCGAAATGTGTTGCGACACGGTATTCATAAACACCTGCATCGCCTGCCGCACATCCGGGTGTTCAAAATCAAAAAAAGGACTGCGAAAACGCTCCGCATCGCTTCGCCATTTGTCGGACAGGCTGCTGATAACGAACAAATTGACCTGACTGACGGGGCTTAGTTTTAGGAGTTCCTGCCCGCTGATGACGGTATGATGGGCAAAAAAATCACCCGCCACTTTTCGGGCGTATGATTTGCAATATTCAGTAAGGGAGGAGGCATTGAACTTGTTCGACATATCAAAATATCTTTGCTTTGTAAAGATATGGTTTTCGCTTAGAATATTCCGATCAGACATTGGTGAAATTCTCGTTAAAGCCAGTTTGGCCACTACAAGAAAGGTGCCAGATTAGTAATCTATTCAACGCTACGAACGTATGTTTATTGAACCGAACCGCCGGCGTGAACCGCCCCACCTGCGTACGGGTTGGATTGAAGTGATTTGCGGCTCCATGTTTTCTGGAAAAACCGAAGAACTGATCCGGCGCATCAACCGGGCCGTAATCGCCCGGATGAAGGTGGTGATTTTCAAGCCGTTGATCGACACCCGGTATCACGAAGAAAACATCGTTTCGCACAATGCCAATGCCGTTCGTTCGCAGCCCGTCCAGACGGCCCACGACATCCGGTCGCTGGCTGGTGATAGTGAGGTGGTGGGCATCGACGAAGCCCAGTTTTTTGATGATAAAGAGCTGATCGAGGTGTGTAACCACCTGGCCGACAATGGAAAGCGAGTCATTCTGGCCGGGCTGGACATGGACTTCGAAGGCAACCCGTTCGGCTGTATGCCGCAGTTGATGGCCATTGCCGAGTACGTCACGAAAGTCCACGCCATTTGCGTGGTGTGTGGCGACATCGCCAGCTATTCCTACCGCCTGAATCATTCCAAAGAAAAGGTATTATTGGGCGAAACCGACAGCTACGAAGCCCGCTGCCGCCGGTGTTATAATCTGGGGGATCAGGTGGTTAGCAAGGAGTGGGTGTATGAGGACAGTAGTGATGAGTTAAGAGTTAAGAGTTAAGAGTTAAGAGTTAAGAGTTAAGAGTTAAGAGTTATGGGTTATGGGTTTAGGATGCGGGAGCGGATCTACCAGGCTTTTTTTGGTAATAAACGGTGCTGTCTTTTATTTTTTACTCTTAACTCATCACTCTTAACTCTTAACTTATTTGCGCAGCCCGGCACCTGGCATTCCCACCCCAGTTTTCTTTCTGCCCAAACGCTGGCGGCTGTTCAGAGCAAAATCTACTGCGCGTCGGAGAACGGTTTTTTCTACTTCGATCCGGTGGCGAATGAAGCCACGCGGCTGAGTCGGGATGACGGATTTAGCGAAACCGGCGTCAGTCAGTTATTTTATGCAACGGACCAGAAACGGTTGCTGGTTGGGTACCGCAGCGGCACCATCGACCTGCTGTCCGTCAGCGATTCCGGCGAACCCGGAACCCTGACTACGATTACCCTTATACGCGACGCCACGCAGATCCCCGGCAGCAAACGCATCAACCACGTGTCCCGAACCGGCAACGACGCCTACCTGGCCTGTGATTTCGGGATTGTGGTGCTGGATGTCGTCAAAGCCGAAATCCGGGATACCTACCGAACGATTGGCCCGAACGGAACGCCGGTGGTGGTGTATGCCACGGCCCTGGCGAATGATTCCATTTACGCAGCCACCTCGCGCGGACTGCTGGCGGCTCGTTTCACGCCAACGGTTAATCTGGCTTTTTTTGGCAACTGGAAAACCGTCTCCCTGCCGTCTGGTGCTTCCGTTCAATCCGTAGCAGGCGTCAACAACCGCCTGTATGTGGCCTGGCCGGGGCAGGGCGTTGCCGAGCGGCAGGGCGGGCGTTGGACGGTGGTTAAACCGTTGCCGACGATCACCGGTTTGCTGGCAACGGCGACCGAGTGGATTGCCACCGCGCCCGACGAACTCCAGCGCGCATCGGGCGTGCTGATGCAAAACGCGTTGCTGGGCGAACCGAAGGAAATAACCGAAGCCGCCGGCAGTTTCTGGGTGGCCGATTCCCTGTCCGGATTGCTGCGCATTACCGGCACCGCCGTTCAGTCCGTTAGCCCTGACGGCCCGGCTTCGGATGTTTTCCAACGGCTGGCTACCGACCAGTCGGGTCAGGTGCTGGCGTTGCCGGGTGGTTTTTCCGACGATCTGAAACCGCTGCGTCGCCGTCGGGGCTTCGATCGGTTCAGCGATGGGCGCTGGCAGAACTTTCTGACGTCGTCCCTTCCCACTGATTTCGCCACGGCAGGCTATAATCCGACCGATCAGCGGACGTATCTGGGAAGTTTCGGGGGTGGATTGTGGTCGTCCGACAATCAGAATTTGGCGGAAGTCGTAAACCGGGTGTTTGCCAACATCAGCAGCCTGACGGTCGATCCAAACGGTGACGTCTGGCTGGCAACGCCGACGCTGGATTTTGGAAAAGCAACGGTTCAGGTCCGGCGGAAAACCGGGCCGTTCGAGTCGTTTATTCCGGGACGGGGCGATATTCACCAATTGATTCTGGACGACAACGGTTTTTTGTGGATGCGGCTGAGTGCAACCAACGGCGGGGGGCTGCAGGTTTTTGACCCGAAAACAAACCGAACCCGGCTTTTGTACAACCAGTCGGGCGAGGGAGATTTGCCGGATCGGAACGTTCGGTCGCTGGTGAAAGACCGCGACGGCCTGATCTGGATTGGAACGGATAATGGCGTGGCGGTTTTTGATAATCCGGCAGCGGTTTTTACCGGAACGGTCAACGCATATCGGCCGGTTTTCGACCGTCAGCGGTTGCTCAGTGGCGAGTCTGTGACGGCGCTGGCGGTTGACGGCGGTAACCGGAAATGGATCGGAACCACCAACGGAATCTATCTTTTCAACGAAGACGGGACGGTTTTGGTTGAAAATTTTACCGCCGACAACAGTCCGTTGCCATCGTCGCAAATTACGGATATTGCGATTGAACCCACGCGTGGCGAGGTGTTTATGGCTACGCCCAACGGCCTGGTTTCGTACGGCGGAACGGCCAGCGAACCCGCCCCAATTTTTGCAGGAATCACGGTTTTTCCGAACCCGGTCCGGCCCGATTTCGGCGGTTTGGTCAGCGTGCGGGGGCTGGTCGAAAATACCGTGGTCAAAATCATGGATGCGGGTGGGCAACTGGTATACGAAACCCGGTCGCAGGGCGGAACCGCCACCTGGAACCTGCGCGACTACCGGGGCCGATCAGCCGAAACCGGGGTCTATTTTGTGTTTGCGGTTTCGCCGGATGGAAAAGAAGGATTGGCGGGTAAATTGGCCGTCGTGCGGTAATTGTGGTTTCAACGTTTTATTTTTGTAGAATGACCACCAAACCATTCATTGTCGGCATTACGGGCGGGAGCGCATCGGGAAAGACATCGTTTTTGAAAGGACTGATCTCCGCGTTTTCGGAAGACGAAATTTGCCTGATTTCGCAGGATAATTATTACAAACCATTGGATCAGATTCCGCGTGATGACATTGGGGTGCACAATTTCGATTTGCCGCAAACCATTGATCACCTGCGGTTTGCCTGGCACATCCGGCAACTTCACGAAGGCAAGGTTGTTGAAACGATGGAATACACGTTCAATAACCCGAATGTGGTTCCCCAAAAGCTGATCTTCAAACCAACACCCATTATTGTAGTCGAAGGAATTTTTGCTTTTCACTTTGACGAAGTGGCCGAACAGCTTGACTTGAAGGTATTTATCGACGCCAAGAACAAGATTAAATACGAACGGCGGATGGTGCGCGACCAGGCCGAACGCGCCCTGACACCCGAAATGATCAAACACCAGTGGGATTACCACGTCCGCCCGACCTACCAGGAATTTATCAAACCGCACAAAGCGATGGCGGATATCGTCATTCCCAATAACCTGCACTACCAGAAGGGGCTGGAAGTGGTGGTTGGGTATTTGAAAGGGAAAGTCGCTACTTTCGAAAAAAAATAACAAAAACCGGTCGCCGGATTCGGTGGCACTACTTCCTAAACCCATTATGAATTTCACCCTGACGCTGCTTTCAGCGACGCTCTTACTGGCAACTTCTGCGATGGCTCAAAAACCGGAAACCGTTGATCTCTGGCCCAAAAACCAAATTCCGAATGCGATACCGAACGAGGCCGTTCAGGAAAAATCGGAGTTGGGCAAAGACGGTATTTTACGAATCAGTGATGTTAAAGTCCCGACGCTGGCGGTTTTTCTGCCGCCGAAAGACAAGGCCACCGGAGCGGCCATTCTGGTCATTCCGGGCGGAGGGTACAGCCTTCTGGCCTACGGACACGAAGGTGAGGAAATGGCGAAATGGTTCAATGAACACGGTATGGCGGCTTTCGTGCTGAAACACCGCCTGCCCGACGACCGGACGCAAACGAACAAACACGAAGTACCGCTGGCCGATGCGATGCAGGCCATGAAGCTGATTCGCCAGCATGCGGCCAAATGGAACGTCAACACCGACCGGCTGGGCGTGATCGGTTTTTCGGCGGGCGGCCACCTCGCTTCGACTTTGTCGACCCATTACCACCGGGGCACGACCGCCAGCGAAGACGCCAAGCCGAATTTTGCGATTCTGATGTATCCGGTGGTGACGTTCGGAGCCAAAGCGCACGGCGGTTCACGGGAGAAATTGATCGGGAAAACGCCCAGCGCGGAGCAGATTGCGTATTATTCGAATGAATTGCAGGTGGATGGCAAAACCCCGCCGACGTTTCTGGTCCATGCGCAGGACGACAAAGGCGTGCCGGTGGAAAACAGCATCGACTACTACCTGGCATTGACTAAAGCCAACGTCCCCGCCGAAATGCACATCTACCCGAAAGGCGGCCACGGCTACGCGCTCCGGGTGCAGGGCAAAGGCTCCATTGAAAACTGGCCCGCGGCCTGTGAAGGCTGGCTGAAGTCGATGGGGTTGCTGGAGAAGAAATGATTGTTTCGCGGAGTTGAGCGGAGAAAAAGGAGGTAAGCGGAGATCGTTTTGTTAAACTCTGCTAAACTCTTTTTTCTCCGCTCAACTCCGCGAAACAACTCAAACTCTCAAAAACACCTTCTTCTTATACAGAAAATACAGAAACGCCCACTTCACGGCCAGGAACGCCAGCACGGCACCCACCGCCCGGACGGGTTCGGAGAAGAAACTGAGAATGCCTTCGAAGAAGAATTTGGCCGCGTATTCGAAGTCGATGAACTCCCCGGCGATGTAGATCAGGATGGAATTCATGCCGATCACCGTAAAGAAAAACGCCCAGCCGCTCACTTTTTTAACGTCGATAATCCAGTAAAACAACGCCAGCATCAGGATGCTCCAGCCCCCGGCTACCAGCGTGAAGGAACTGGTCCACAGGTTTTTATTGATCGGGAACACCAGCCCCCAGCTATAGCCCAGCACCAGACAGGAGATGCCGCCCAGCACCAGCCACAGTGTTTTCTGATCGCGGTGGGCGGATGGGCCGTCGCTGCGGAGCAATTTCCCGGAAAAAATGCCGAGCAAGGCCGTTGCGATGGCGGGAATGGTGGAAAACAGGCCCTCTGGATCATGCACTTTGAGATACAGACGACCCGGCAGCACCGACCGGTCGACGTAACCCGCCAGACTGCAATCCATCGTCAAGACGCCCGCCCCGCAGCCCGGTACCGGAATCAGTTTCATCGCGGCCCAGTAGCCCAGCAGCAAACCGGCAAACCAGGCGTACTGGACTTTCGGATTCGGGAAATACAGGTAGATCAATTGACCAAACATCCCGGCCAGACCGATCCGCGCCAGAACGCTCGGAAATCGCATGTCGCTGATGGGTTTGGTGAACAAACCATTGTTGTAAACGATGCCCAGCGCCACCAGAATCAGACCGCGCGTGATGATTTTTCGGGCCAGTTCGCTTTTCGCAACGCCCCGTTCCAGCCGGCTTCCGACGGCAAACGGCGTGGAAACGCCCGCCATAAACAGAAAAAGCGGAAAGATGCAGTCGTAGGGCCGAAAACCGTCCCACTCGACGTGGGTGAACTGTTCGGCCATGAAGAAGGCCCAGGCCCAGCCGGTGGTTTTGGCCAGAACGTGAAAAATTTCTTCTCCTCCGGCAATCCAGAACATGTCGAAACCCCGCAGGGCATCCAGGGACATCAGACGCCGGACGGGCGCCGGTTGGGCAAGGGCAGGCTCTGAAGCAGCCGTAGAAGTTGATTGCATACCAGTTTGTAGAATAGACCGTCTATAGTACTGCTTGGGGTCTGGAATGGGCTATTGTTGCTGAAAAGCAGTTTTTCGGAGGCAAGCCGGTTATTTATCATTCAGAATCAGCGGCACATTCCCACGTCCGCCCAGAACGATGATTTTGGCATTGGGCGAAGCGGCCAGTTCGCGCTGGGCCTTAATCTGTTCGTAGACCAACTGTTTGTCGGACAAGCCCGTGGCCAGAATTTTCTGGTAATCGGCGATACCCTGGGCTTCGACGCGCTTCCGCTCCGCTTCCTGCCGTTCTTTTTGCAGAACAAACTGCATTTTCTGGGCATCCTGCTCGGCATTGATTTTCGATTCGATGGTGGTTTTGACAGACGCGGGGAGGTTGATATTCCGGATCAGCAACTGTTCCAGCATCAGCCCGCGTTTTGTCAGGTCAGATTCGATGGTTTTGTAGATGCGGTTTTGAAATTCATCCCGTTTGGTGGAATAAAGCGCCACGGCATCGTAATAAACGGCATTGTCCCGAATGCGGGTGCGGGTGATCGGTCGAACGACTTTGTTGGAATAATCCGAACCGATGCTGCGGTAAATTCGCGGTGTTTCGGTGGGGTTAACGCGGTATAAAACCGTCAGATCGATGATGACTTCCAGACCGTCGGCGGTGAGCACCCGGATGGCGTCATCACCCTGTTGACCACTCTCGTCCTGAACACCCGACATGGTGTAGTTCTGCGTTTTAACGTCAAATTCCGTGACTTCGACCAGGGGGTTGACCCAATTCAGGCCACTTTCCAGAACGCGATCCTGTACACTGCCAAACAAACTCTGGACACCCACGGTCCCGGCATCAATTTGACGAATGGACGAAGTGGCTAATCCGATCAGGATCAATATAATACCGACTACTTTTAGTGGTCGGGAAAAGCGCGAGAATTCAAGCGACGGCGTATTGGTGGCGAAACCGATGATTAAGGCGAGTGCGCCAAGGATCAGAAGAAACATAGTTTTCGGTAGCAATGGGCCTTGGCCCGTGGTGAGTTTGGAATAGCAGCTTGTAAAGCCCTGGAAGAAAGGGGGCTAACGGCTAGTAATAATACAAACTTTTAGCCACAGAAGCTGGTGATTTTTTTGATAGGAACGCGGATTGAACGGATGCAATGGATTTTTACGGATAAATCAGTTTTGATCCGTTGCATCCGTTCAATCCGCGTTCCTATCATTCCTATCAACTATTCTACACTAAACCGCTGGATCCACTGCGCAATGGTGGCGTTGGAGAGATTGAACAGGAGATTGGGGAATAAACCGAGCAACAGTGCCAGAGCCGCCAGCGGAATCAGCATGAGCCGTTCGCGGGCCGTGAGATCCGTAAGCTGACCGATGAATTCGGTGCGCGACCAGAGCGTTCCGAAGAACATGCGCTGGAGCGTCCAGAGAAAATACGCAGCCGCCAGGATGATGCCCAGCGTGGCAACGGCCGTCATCCAGCCGGGTAGCCAGAGCGATTGGAAACTGCCCATCAGCGTAAAGAGTTCGCCCACGAAACCGGAAAAACCGGGTAACCCCAGGGAGGCAAAAAACGCAATGGCGGTCAGGGCGGTGTAAGTGGGCATGGTGCTGGCCAGACCCCGGTAACTATCGATGCGCCGGTCGTGGGTGCGGTCGTAGAGAACGCCGGTGAGCAAAAACAGCATGGCCGATAACACGCCGTGGCTCGCCATTTGGTAGACAGCGCCGTTGACGCCTTCCGAAGTGAGCGAGGATATGCCGAGGAGCACAAAACCCATGTGGGAGACGGACGAGTAGGCAATCATTTTCTTGAGATCGCTCTGTGCCAGTGCGTTAAAGCCACCGTAGACAATCGAAATAACGCCTAAACCGGCCAGCAGCAGGGCATATTCGGCGGCTCCGTCGGGAAACAGCCCCCAGCCAATTCGCAGAAAACCGTAGCCGCCAATTTTGAGCAACACCCCCGCCAGCACCACCGAAACCGGTGTTGGCGCTTCCACGTGGGCGTCGGGGAGCCAGGTGTGAAAAGGCACGACGGGCAGTTTGATGGCAAATCCCAGAAAAACGCAGAGGAAAGCCAGCATCCGTGACGGAAGGCCGAATATGACGATTTCGCCGGTTGGCCCCAGAAACGAGTTGGGCAGGTAATTGCCGCCGTGGGCCATGTAGCGCAGGTCGAAGGTATGCACCAGTTGCTGCGACTGGATTTTGTAATCGGCCAGCAGAAACTGGACCTGACGGATGATCTCGTCGGTGATTTCCGACCGGTCGCCGATCAGGCCGATGTTGATGGCGGTTTCGACCGGGTCCATGACTGATAAATACAGGCTGATCATCACCAGCAGAATCAAAACCGAACCCGCCAGCGTGTACAGGAAAAATTTGATGGACGCATATTCCCGGCGCGGCCCACCCCATAAACCGATGAGGAAATACATCGGCAGCAGCATGAATTCGAAGAAGAGGAAAAACAGGAAAAAGTCGAGGGCAATAAAGCAGCCGATGATGGTGGCCGTCAGCAAGAGATACAGGGCGTGGTAGGCTTTTAAGCGCTTATCGATGGTCCAGGAGGAGAGGGCACCAACGAGCATGATTGCGCCCGTCAGCAAAACCAGCGGCAGGCTAATGCCGTCGATACCCACCAGATAATCAATGGAAACGACGCCGAGCGAACCCAGCGGCAGGCTGATCCAGTCGAAGCGTTCGAGGAGTTGGTAGTCGGTCTGCGTGGGGTCGAAGGCGGCATAAATGGTTCCGCAGACCAGCAGTTCGAGGCTACAGGCAACCAGGGTAATCCACTTATAAACGTTTTTCCGGCTGTCGGGCAAAAGAACCACGAGCAGCGACCCGAGCAAGGGAATGAATAGGAGTGATGACAGCATAATAGTTTGTCAGGAACCGCCAACGCGGCTGCCGACTAGATCAAAAACCAGAGAATTACTAATAAACCCACCACCGCACTGGCAATGTAGGATTGCACCCGGCCGTTTTGCACCGATCGCGTCAGGTTGCCCAGCCGATGCGTCAGCCACGACGCCCCGTTGACGAGCCCATCGACAATCATGCGATCCGCCCAGCCGATCATGTGTGCCAGCACGACGGTGCCGATGCCGATGAAATCAACCAGCTTGTCGATGACCCGGCGGTCGAAACCGTATGAAAGATACGCCAGCCGAACAAAGGGTCGAACAATCAGCCGTTTATAGAAGCCATCGAGGTACCAGTTGTGTTCCGACAACCGGCTCAGAGAGGTTGATTTCGTCAAAACCGGCATTCGCCAGCCCAGCCACAACCCAACCGCAACGACTGAAATGGAAAGCAGCGCAATCCAAAGATGACCTCCGTGATTGTCCAAGGCGGGAAATAGGTGAAAAAACCAGCTCTGTTCCGCCGAAAACGGGTTTCCGGCAAACACAAAACCGATGGATAAAACCGCCAGCATCAGGACCGGAACCGTCAGCAGCCGATCCGATTCGTGCGCCCGATTTTCCGGGTTTCGGGCGTCACCAAAGAACACCAGCCGACCTTGCCGGGCCATGTAACAGGCTGTTAAGCCAGACGATAAAATCGCCAGGATGGGAATGACATAGGCCAAACCGCCCTGCGCGCCAGCCCAGTCGAATGCGCCGGTCAGAATGGTTTCTTTCGACAGAAAACCGGAGAAAAAGGGAATGCCGGCCAGCGCAGCCGCGCAAACCGCCCAACCAATGAAGGTGAGGGGCATGGCTTTGCGTAAACCGCCCATCTGCCGCATGTCCTGCGTATGAACGCCGTGAATGACCGACCCGGCCGCCAGAAACAGCCCGGCTTTGAAAAAGGCGTGGGTCGTTAGGTGAAAAAGCGCTCCGGTTACGTTGCCGGTTCCCATCCCGATTACCATCAGACCGAGTTGCGAGACGGTAGAATAGGCCAGTACTTTTTTAATATCGGTTTGATAGAGCGCCGAATAAGCCGCCATCACCATGGTGATCGTGCCGACGATGGTGATGAGCAGCAGGGCGTCGGGTGTCAGTAAGAAGTGGATGCGGGCGAGCAGGAAAATACCGGCGGCTACCATCGTGGCGGCATGAATCAGGGCCGAAACCGGCGTTGGCCCTTCCATCGCGTCGGGGAGCCAGGTCGTGAGCGGAAACTGGGCCGACTTGCCAATACAGCCGCAAAAGAGACAAAAACCGGTCAGCGTCGCCAGCGGCCCGTTGGAAACAAACAGATCCGGGAGTTCGGCCAGGTCGGTGGTTCCCGATTGAAAAAGCAACAGAAAAATACCGAGGAGAAAACCCGCATCGCCAATGCGGTTCATGATAAACGCCTTTTTAGCAGCAGCAGCCGCAGCCGGTTTTTGAAACCAGAAACCGATGAGCAGATACGACGACAGGCCAACCAGCTCCCAGAAGGCATACAGAACGATTAGATTGCCCGCCAGAACAATGCCGAGCATGGAACCGATGAAAAGACTCAAAAAACCAAAATACCGGTAGCGGTCGCGTTCGTCGTGCAGATAGGAAATGGAATAAAGCTGGACCAGCAGGGCAATGAAATGCACAATGACCAGCATCAGTAAGGTGAGCGCGTCGAGCCGGAAAGTGATGGGAACCGCCCGACCCGGGATCAGAAGCCAGTCTGTGCGGAGAGTCAGAACATCGGTGCCGGTTTGGGTGGCCACGAAGACCGACAAACCCAGCCCGGCCAGCGTCAGGACTGCGGCTGCACCCCCGGCCCAGAGATTGATTCGCCGACCCGCCAACAGGCTCAGGGTGCCACTCAGAAAGGGCAGAACGATGAGAAGCCAGAGAAGTGTATGGATGGTATTTTCGTCGAACATCGCGCAAGATAACGCCGGACGTTTGCCGGGGCAAATATCCTGAATAAACCAACCAATAAAAATAATTAATTACTTTTATGGCATCGTAAGTGACGTGCTAATCAATAGCGTTATAAATTTGGTTCACACCCTTAATCCTCTTTATTCCGATGGCCGTGGCAACCTCACAATCTACCGAAAATTACAGCATGAATCTTCCGTGGACGGAGTCTCCTTTTTTTCGTTCCGAATTAAAAAAGGCGAATTTAAGTCCCGAAATGGAACGCATTGTAACGCAGTTTTCAGAAGGCGGTTTTGTGGTTTTCGATCCCGATATTGACGAATCGATTCTGAACACGGCCCTGGAAAAGCTGGAGCCTAAACACCTGGCAGTCAAGGATGACCGGATTCAGGATGCCTGGCGGGATGTCGACGCCGTGCGGCAGATTGCCATCGCTCCGAAGGTGCTGGACGTGCTGCGAACGCTGTATCGCCGGGAGCCAATTCCGTTTCAGACCCTGAACTTTAAACTGGGTACGCAGCAACGGACACACAGCGATTCGATGCACTTTCATTCGATTCCGCAGCGGTTCATGTGCGGGGTCTGGGTGGCGCTGGAGGACGTCCGCGACGACAACGGTCCGCTACACTATTATCCGGGTAGTCACAAGCTGCCATTTTATGATTTGTCAGACATTGGAATTCGGGCCACGTCGGCCAAAAGCCTGGATGAAGCCTACGGGAAGACCTATCCCAAATACGCTGATTTTCTGAGCGATATGATTGAGGCTCAGGATCTGAAGAAGGCGATTCTGAATATGAAAAAGGGTCATGCCATCATTTGGGCCGCCAATTTACTCCACGGTGGCGAGAAGATTCTGACCCCCGGTTCGACCCGCTACAGCCAGGTAACGCATTACTTCTTTCAGGATTGCGTGTATTACACGCCGTTACAATCGGACATGCCGTTGGATAAATTGTATCTGCGCCAGATTACCAACATCATCACCGGCGAAAAGGTCGCCAACAAATACATCGACGAGTACATCAAACAGGACAACGAAGGCTACGCGATGCGCATCACGATTCCAACGTCGGTGCGCCGGATCGGGGGGCTGATTCTGAAACCGTTCCGGAAGTTGCTGGGGCGATAGGGCCGCGCTGGTTGGGTCAAATTAATCGTATGCCGTTCGTTCGGATTTCACCCCGACTTCCACCTGTTCAAAACTCCTTCTCCCCAAATTCGCTGGCCGGCAGCCGGGCCTTTTTGGCCGTCTGGTTAAAGGTGTAACTGAGGTTCAGCAGGAAAATGTCGGTTTCCTGGATGTAATTGGTCGTGGTGTAAAAATTCCGGCCAAAGGTCGTGATGCGTTGCTGGTTGGTGCCCAGTAAACCCAGGTCAATGTTTTGCCATTGCAGGGTGGCCGTCATCCGGCCCTTTAAAAAGGTCTTTTTGGCCGACGCACCCGGAATGATAAACCGGGAATCCTCGCCCTGGGCCGTGATCCGTTTCGAGAGGTAATTCAGGGTGGCCTGAACCTGAAACGTGGGCGACAACCGGACCGTCGTATTGGCGTTGATGGAATAAACCACACTCGACGTGTTCACGATCACGGCGTTGTTGAACAGCGCCCCCTTGATCTGGTAGCGGTACACATTTCCGCCCGCATACACCTGCCAGGCTTTCGTTAGATTCAAAGTCGTTCCGGCTTCCAGTCCCCAGGACGTGGCCAGCCCGGCATTCGTATAAATCCGGTTCAGAATCGTGTCGTTGTAAACGCTGTTGACGCGGTTGACCACATTTTTAATCCGCTGGTTGTAGAGCGTTACGAAGAGGTTTCCCTTATCAAAATCCTTGATCAGTCCGATTTCCGACAGGTCGATGAACTCCGGCAGAATGTTGGGATCGCCGGATTCGAGGGTTTCGGAGTGTTCGCGCTCCGGGAATGGATTCAGCTCGTTGTTGGTCGAGCGTTGCACCCGTTTGCTGTATCCGGCTTTGGCCCGCAGGGTTTTGCTGATGGCGTACTGGACATTCAGGGACGGGAAAAGGTTGGATAAATTCAGGTTACGGGTTTCCTGATTCCCCGCCGTAAACGCCCGCGTGGCGTATTCATACCGCAGCCCGCCGATGTATTCCAGCTTACTGGTTTTGGCCGAATACTGCCCATACACCGAATGAATCTCGTTGAGAACTTTCGTCGTGCTGCTGAACTGGGGAACGGCAACAAACGCACCGGTTTCCAGATTCTGGTCGAGGTACTGAAAATTGCCTTTCTGAACCTGGTTGCGGTATTGGTAACCGGTTTCGAGTTTGCCCTTGCCCAGCGTGACGGCGTAATCGGCCTTCAACCGGTACGCATTCAGCGGATTCTGGCTGGGGTTGCGGGTGTTCTGCAAAACCGTCTGCCGGTCGGGCATCCGCAGGTTCGCATTGGTCGTTAACCCGTCCAGATCCGCCTTTTCGAAAAGGCCGGAAACCGTAAGAAGGGATTTGTTGGAAAAAGTGTGGCTGTAATCCAGATTGCCGAGCGTAATGGCGCTGGTCTTGCGGGCAATGTTCGAATTAAAATACGAAATCCGGCCGATGACATCCCCCGTAACCAGGTCGGTTTTGGTATTGTCGTAAACGATGTCGGCCCGGCGCGACTGCGAACGAAAACCGGTGTAGAACCCCGCCGAAAACGCGTTGTTTTCGTTGGGCGTATAGGTAGCCGAAGCCCGGCCTGTGTAGTTATACCGGATAAAACTCCGTTCGCCCACCGAGGGGAAGGCCGTGTAGCGGTTGCCAATGGTGGTGTTGACGTCGCCCACCCGCCGACCGGCAATGTCGTTGCGGAAATAATTCCCGCTGACGGTTACATCCCACTTGGCCGACTTCATACTGAACGTGGCATCGGCCCCAAACCGGACGGGCTTGTTCAGGTTGTCATAGGTATACAGCGAAGGCAAACCGCCCTGAATATTGGCCGAAAAAGACCGCTGGCCGACCTGTGCGGTTTTCGTCGTAATGTTGATGATACCGCCCTTGCCGTCCGGGTCGAACCGGGCCGAGGGGGAAGTGATCACTTCGACGTTTTCAATCGAATTGGCAGGAATCTGGTTTAAAATCAGGGCCGGATCGGTTTGAACCGGTTTTCCGTTGACCAGCACCAGAAAACCCGACGACCCCCGGAGCGTAATGCCACCTTCGCTGTCGACTGTGACGGAAGGCGTGTTTTTCAGGACGTCGATGGCCGTTCCGCCCTGGCTGCCGATGAATTTATCCGCCCGGTAGACCTGCCGGTCAATTTTGTTTTCGACGGTTTGCCGTTCGCCCTGGACGTTCACCTGCTGAAGTGTCTGCGTATCAGCCTGTAATGCGATGGTTTGGGGAGCGGGTGACTGGCCCGAGACCGGAAAGCTGAACCGTTTTTTGCGGTAGCCGATGTACTGGGCTTCCACGTAGTAGGGCGCAGCGGGCACGTTATCGAATCTGAAATTTCCCGCGTCGTCCGTCAGGGTGCCATTTACCAGGGTCGAATCCTGGCTTTTGTAAAGTGCTACCGAGCCAAAAGGCAAGGGGCGGCTGGTTTCCTGATCGACCATTTTACCGGTAATTGATCCGGAATTTTGGGCGTGAACGAACGGGATCGCCAGAAATGTGGCCAGCAGGGTTACAAAAAATTTCATTGGAAGTATACCTTCGCCTGTTGAGTTAGTCAGGGGCAAAGGTATCTCCCGCTATGTCAGGCGGTTTTGTAGATTACAGCCGTAAACTGGTACATTCAGGAAATTCCCTTCCGGTAGATGCTCGGCAAAACGCCCGTCTGGCGTTTAAAGAACTTGTTAAAATGGGAGGGGTCCGTAAAACCCAGTTCATACGTCACTTCCTTCAAGGTTTGGAAGGAATACAAAAGCAGTTTTTTCGATTCGGTCGTCAGCCGTTCGTCGATGATTTCGCCCGCCGTTCGGTTCACGATTTTCCGGCAGGTGTTGTTGAGCGTTTTAGACGTAACATTCAATTGTCGCGCGTAGTCGCCCACCTCGCGGTTGGTTCTGAATTGCGCATCGACCAGCGCGAAGAACTCTTTTAAAAGGGTTGGAAGTACCTGGCTTTCATCCGATTTAATTTCCCTTTTCAGCAGGTTGAGCAGCAACTGGAGATAGGTCTGAATGATGGCCTGGTAGTTACTGTTCTGCTGTTCATATTCGACCTCGATGCTTCGGAACAGCTCTACGATGGTTGGATGGATATGGCTCAGGTCAAAACCGCTCGGAAAAGCCAGCGGAAACGTTTGAAACAGCGCTTCGTAAAAAGGATGATCCAGCAAAAAGTCCTTCTGCACCATCACCACGTACCCCTTCGGAATCTCGGTCAGTTCCCAGCTATGGATCTGGCCCGGCATCACCAGATACAGGCTATGCGGTTTTACGGTAAACCGGTTGAAATCAATCTGATGCGTACCGGCACCGGCGTCGAGGTAAATGATTTCGAGGTAGTCTTTGTGACCATGCGGATTCGTGGTTTTAATCACCTCCTTCATCCGTTTGATTCGGAACAGTTCGCGCTGGTTCAGCTTGTTTTTGATGGTAATCTGCATGGGTTAAGGGTCGTATACAGGTAGAAATGCTGGAACCGGCTGTCGGTTTTGTTCTGTTTTCATAACCGCCACCCGGCCACCTTTGCGTCACAACAATCGCTAAAATTACAATGAAATTTGCAACGTTGATTCTGGCCTGTCTCAGCCCTGATGAGTAGTTGCGGTCAAATCCCGGTGCTAAAAACTGCTGAATGTTACGCTGGACTTGAAAAGATGCAAGATGGATTGTAAGTTGAGAATGCGTATTTCTAATTTTCCTACTCTTTCCCTCAGAAAATGCCAGTGGCAATCAACTCTAATTGCTGCTAGTGTTGGCCTGACGGTTTTTTTCGAAAACGGTATGCCTTATTTTATAGAAAACTCAGAAATTTATTATGATTTTAATGATAACCTCAACCACTTTCAGGGGGTAACGTGTGAATTAAATTTTAAGCCTCACCAGCGACGCCGAATTATTAAACAGGCCAACCAACAATCTAAAGAAGCTTTTCAGAGATTCAAAAACCAGATTGATCCGTATTTGGAAAAATATATTTTAGCATCCAGCGAATATGATAAATTTTTAGATTTTAGATATCAGAGAAGACACGGGGCTGATTACGACGAAGTTTTGGCTTATTGGTCTAGCCTAAAAGATATAATCGATGGTATAAAAAGTAAGTGCTTTTATGGCTTTTTCTGGACTTCACCCTCGCCACGATATTTTTCATCATCTTTTCACGTAATGAAAAGAATATTGGTAGATGCTTATGATGAGAAACACGTAATTAGACTTAATGATGCAGATTTGCTTCCACGACGAACAACACAATGGAATACACAAGAAAAATTATTTACATTTCTATTGGCTCGTAAAAGTTATTTTTTTTACTGTTTTCGATACTTAAATAAGTATGTATATAGTTTTCATTCTTCTGATAGCTTTGTATTATCAGAAGAAGGGCTTAGGATTTTAATAATTTTTTTAATTGACAACTCTTATGTTAAAAGCTCCGATGAGAGGTCTTTATATTTTTTATTTAAAGGACATGGAAGATGCCACGGAATTACTTGGTTAAAGTCAAAAATTGAATTAGCCTTCCTTATATATGATTTAGATAAAACCACCCGAATGCAGAATCGATATAATTTTAACAGAACGAAGACAGTAGATATCATTACTTCTAGTTTTCAAGATAAATACGGCTTAAAATTTAATAGGAGTACATTTAGCCAGTACTTGAATCAATTGAATGACCCAGCGGGTGCTTACAGCGAAAACTCCAAAATCATAATAATAAAAAACTTTCTCGAACATATAAAAACTGAAAAATGATATAAGTGGTTTATAATCAACTGATTGTCTATTTTGTATTTTGTTTTTTGTGACAGGTTAATTCGTTGATAGTCAATGTATTGAGGGATTTTAAAAACTCCCTAATTTTGTTAATGTATTGACTTACAGTATTTTAATCTATCTACCACACTATGAAGTTTTTAGTATGTTTTTTAATATTCTTTTGTGCTTCACCAAACTTAACATCCCAATGGCGAAGCACCGTCCCCTTACTGAAAATAAACCAGATCGTTACATAACCCGCCGTGAAGCCGCTCATCAATTAGGAATTACGCGTTTAGAGCTATGGAATAGAACCCGAAGAGGGGAAATCCGGGGCTATCGGCTGGGTGGCTGTATCTATTATAAATTAATCGATGTTGAAAACCTGCCGGAAGAATGATAAAATTAGTCTGTATTGTACTAATTTGCTGCTTTCCTATTCCTGAATCATGATGACCACTTCCCGCAGAAAATTTCTTCAGAAATCGTCCCAAATCGCCACCGGTGTCGGTCTGACGACGGCCTTGACCGACCTCGTTGCAGCACCCGTAAAAACCGCCCCGACCGATGAAGTGGTGGTGGCCCTGATCGGCTGCAACAGCATGGGCTGGTCCGACCTCAACTCGATGCTCAAACAGCCGGGTGTGCGGTGTGCCGCCTTGTGCGATATCGACAGCAACGTGCTGAACAAACGCGCGGCTGAACTGGAAAAATCGTCGGGTAAAAAACCGGTTCTGTACAGCGACTTTCGAAAACTGCTGGAAAACAAGGACATCGACGCCGTGATCATCGGCACACCCGACCACTGGCATTGCCTTCAAACCGTCTACGCCTGTCAGGCTGGCAAGGATGTGTATGTGGAAAAACCGCTCGCCAATTCCATCGAAGAATGTAATCTGATGGTGGATGCCGCCCGAAAACACAACCGCATTGTGCAGGTGGGGCAGTGGCAACGCAGCGGTCTGCATTGGAATGCGGCTCTGGATTTTGTGCGTTCGGGAAAAATCGGCCGGATTCGTTCGGTGAAAACCTGGGCGTATATGCCGTACGGGAAAAGTTTTCCGGTTATGCCAGACGGCCCCGTTCCGTCGGGTGTCGATTACGACTTCTGGCTGGGACCGGCTCCGAAACGCCCGTTCAACCCGAACCGGTTTCATCGGAGTTTTCGTTATTTCTGGGATTATGCAGGGGGGCTGATGACCGACTGGGGTGCTCACATGATCGACATCGGGCTGGCGGGCATGAACGTCAGTTCGCCCAAAACCGTCGTGGCCCTGGGGGGCAAATACGGTTTTCCGGATCACGCCAGCGAAACGCCCGATACGATGCAGGTGGTATATGATTACGGGAATTTCACGCTGCTCTGGGATCAGTCACTCGGTACGGGGCGCGGCCCGTTCGACCGTGAACACGGCGTGGCTTTCGTCGGAAACCTGGGAACCGTCGTGATCGATCGTTCCAAATGGGAGCTTTTTCCGGAAACCGACGCGGGGAATTACCTCGTTCCGGCCATGCCGCCGAAATTCGGGAATGGAAAGGATCTGGACAACCATACACAGAACTTTGTGACCTGCGTCCGGACCCGGCAGAAGCCCAACTGTCCGGTGGAAGTGGGCCGGGATGTGGCCCTTCACGCGCACCTGGGCAATATTGCCTACCGAACCGGTGAGAAGCTGGTCTGGGATGCTGAGAAAAAACAGATTGTTGGCAATGAGAAAGCCAACCTGCTGGCTCAGGCCCATTATCACGGCAACTGGGTTGTTCCCCGCTCGTAGCGAACGCCTTTCAATCATTTTTGCCCTTCAAAATAGTGACTTTCGGGAACAAAAAACTTCTAAAGTAGTATGTTTGTACAATAAAAAAATGAACACACCGAAAGACCGCCTATGAAAACGACTACGCGCCTGATGAAGGTTTTGCGAAACGCTTCTTTGATCCTGGGATTGGGACTGTTGGGAGCCCGTGTGACGGTGGCGCAATGCACCCATAAAAATGCGAAGGATCAGACTGTTGACTTTCGGTTGACATACGATAAAGCCACCCAGCGCATCACCGCCTGGTACGTGCCTTCCATATCGAGTACGCACCGGCTGGTAACCGCCCAGTTTAGCATCATTACCCCCAACGGCTTTACGGCCCCGGAAGCCGGTTCGGGGCGGGATTCGCAATTCGAAATCACGAATATAAACGGCACTTGGCAGGATTTTGTGCTTGATAATGAGTTATTTACGTCAAAGTCCTATTCCCCCATGGCGTCGATGGAGAATGTGGCGGTTCATCAGGTGGGCATGGCTCCGCAGGCCACGGATGTCGGGGCGGTGACGGCAGGTGTTCCGGTGCCACTCTTTTCCTTTGTTTCAACCCAACAGGAAGGTGTAGTGCGGATTGCGGAAACCGGAGAAAAAATTCAAAAGGATATTCTGAGCAAATTCGGAAGCAACATCAGCAATGAAATGGCCATTCAATCGCCGGTCAAAGCCTTTGTCCGGGCCGAAGAGCGGTATTGCAAAAACGACGTTCAGAAAAAAATCGAGTTTACAAAACCGGTTCTGATCGACCCGAGCGCGGCCACAACCGTCAAACCAACGGCGGGCGTGCAAACCGTAGGCGTGGCCGGAACGGATGAGTTGCTGGGCAATGAACAACTGATGGTGACGCCGAATCCGGCCACGGTCGAAGTAACGGTGTTGTACCAACTGCTGTCGGCCGGCAATGCCGGGATTGATCTGGTGGATGGGCAGGGCCGGATCATTCAGACGCTGGTGGCCCGCAAACACCACGCGATTGGCAAATACCACCTGAAAGTGACCTTGCAGGATGTGGCCGCCGGACTGTATTTCTGTTCCCTGAAAGGCGAAAATGTTCAAAAAGCCGTGAAAGTGATCATTGCAAAATAGTAAAAAATGCCCCTGAAAGTAAAAAGCCGGAAACTGCCTCGTTTCCGGCTTTTTTGTTTGGGCAATCGTATCCTGGGTCTTCGACCGTTTCCGACATTTTCTGGTCATTCCGTCTTTGCAACCGCTGACAGGGTTTCATCGTGTCCGTTTCAGGACGTAAACTGTCCGCATTTGGACACTCCCCCGGTGGGAATACGCTGAAATAGAGCTACAAGAGTGCATTGGCTGGTTTGGCAAAGGATTTGTACGATAAAATAGAGACTAATGCCGGAACCCGATGCGTCGTACTTATTTAGGAGAGTTTGAAGAGATCGTTTTGTTGATGGTGGCCATTCTCGACGGGGATGCCTATGGCGTAACCGTCAGCCAGGAGATTGAGCAGCATACGGGCCGCCAGGTGACGTTCGGAACCGTTCACAACACGCTCATCCGTCTGGAAGAAAAAGGCTTTGTGACGTCCCTGCTCGGCGGGTCCACCGCCGAACGCGGTGGCCGGCGGAAGCGGCTGTTCAAGGTCACGGCACTGGGCAGCCGGGCGTTGCAGGATATTCAGCAACTCAGGAATGAACTCTGGCAACTGCTTCCTCCCAACACCCTGAAACTCGGCGGCTCATGAAGAAGACTCCTCTACCTATCCGCCCACAACCGCCCCGCTGGGCACAGCGGCTTCTGGCTTGGCTTCATCCGTCGGAAACGCTGGAGGAAGTCGAGGGCGATCTGGATGAATTATACGTCTACTGGCACCAGCGGGCGGGCAAAACCGAGGCTACGGTGCGCTATGTGCTCAATGTCGTATCGGTGTTACCGCCGTTTGTGCGCCGTCGGCAACGCAAAGAAGTGCATCAAACTCCCTCAAACTTTCACCCTGCCATGTTGCGGAGCTACTACAAAATTGCATTCAGACATCTGATCAAAAACCGGGTGTATTCGTTCATCAACATCGGCGGGTTGGCCCTCGGCATGGCCTGCTGCCTGCTAATTTCTCTTTATGTAAATGATGAACTGAGCTACGACCGATTCAACACCCACTACGAGCACATTTACCGCCTGGTTGAAAAGCAGCAGCAGCCGGGCGGAATTTATGACGTAGCCGCCACCCCCGGTCCGTTGGCGGCCACCCTCACGAAAGATTTTCCGGACGTGCAGCAGGTCACCCGCGTCGGGCGGTGGTCGGGTTTGCTGAGCCGGGACCGTCAGTCGGTAGAATCGAATCAGATGCTGGTGGTCGATCCCGGTTTTTTCAGGCTATTCAGTTACCGGCTTCTTGTGGGAAATCCCCTGACGGTTTTCCGGGCGCCCAATGAAGTGATTTTCAGCGAGGCCATGGCCGAACGGTTTTTCGGGGCCAACTGGCGGCAGCAGAGCGTGCTGGGGCAGTCGGTCAAACTCAACAATGAGCAAACACTCATGCTGGTGGGCGTGGCGGAAAATCCGCCGGTTCAGTCGCACATTGAGTTTGACGTCCTGCTGCCCTTCAAGTGGCTCGAACGGAACGATGAATGGAGTATGAAATGGAACAGCAACAGCTACCATACGTACGTTCAGCTCAAACCCGATCCGTCGGGCGGCCCCGCCGACCCAACCGCGTTTGGGGATAAAGTTCGCCACCAGCTCAAACGGTATGATGCGGGCAACGAAACGCCCCTGTTGCTGCAACCGCTGTCGGAAATCTATTTATACTCCAAATTTGCGTTCGAAACCGATCACGGCCGACGCAGTGATATCGCCTACATCCGCATTTTCGTCACGGTGGGGCTGATTGTGTTGCTCATTGCGGTGATCAATTTCATCAACCTGGCCACGGCGCGGGCTTCGCAGCGGGCCAGAGAAGTGGGCGTTCGGAAAAGTGTCGGGGCGCAGCGGGGGAGTCTGGTGACGCAATTTCTGGGCGAAGCACTGCTGATGACCGTTCTGGCCGTGGCGGTATCGCTGGCACTGGCTCAATTGCTGTTGCCGTTGTTCAACGATCTGGCGAACAAAAACCTGGAGATTCCGTATCAACTGCCGGTTTTCTGGCTCACCTTGGCCGGATTCACTGTGTTTGTCAGTTTGTTGACGGGCCTCTACCCGGCTTTTTTTCTCTCCTCTTTCCGGCCCATCCGGGTGCTCAAAGTCGGCGTTGCGGGCCATTTTTCGAATGTCAAAGCCGGGCGGGGTTTTCGGCAAACGCTGGTGATCGGGCAATTTGTGTTGTCCATTGCACTGGCGATCAGTACCATCGTGATCTATCGGCAGTTGTCCTACATGCAGAATACCAAATTGGGATTCGATCAATCGCAGTTGTTGTACGTGCGGCTCAAAGGCGATTTGCGCGGGAAGTCGCAGCTACTCAAAAGGGAAGTGGAACAGTTGCCGGGGGTTGAACAGGTATCGACTGCGACGAGCAATCTGGTCAATATGAACAACAGCTCGACGATTGAATGGGAAGGGCAGGTTCCGAAAGATGAGTTTCTGATTACCAACATGAATGTGGATGCCGATTTTGTGAAAACCGTCGGTATGTCACTGGTTGCGGGGCGGAATTTTTCGACCCGAATCACCAGCGACACCTTGTCTACACTGGGGGCTTACCTCATCAACGAAACAGCCGCCAAACGCATGGGATGGACACCCGTTCGTGCCGTGGGAAAACGGGTCAAATTCTGGGGGACGAACGGGACTATCGTTGGCGTGGTGAAAGATTTCCATTTCCGGCCTTTGCACGTCGGTATCGAGCCCTTCATTTTTCGCTTCCGGCCCAAAGAGTTCTATTTTACGCTGCTGGTGAAAACCAAACCCGGTCTGGTGGCGCGAACGCTGAGCGACATCACGCAGGTGTATAAAAAGATCGACCCCGATCACCCCATCAGCTACGGTTTTGTGGACCAGGATCTGGATGCGCAATACCGCTCCGAACAACGGATCGGGCGCATTATTCTCTGCTTTGCCATTCTGACCATTCTGGTGTCGTGTCTCGGTTTGTTTGGTCTCACGGCGTTTACGGCGGAGCAGCGTACCAAAGAAATTGGCGTTCGGAAAGTGTTGGGCGCATCCGTCGCCAGCATTGTGGCCCTGCTTTCCAAAGATTTTCTGAAACTGGTGGTGATTGCGCTGGTGATTGCCAGCCCGCTGGCCTGGTACGCCATGAATTACTGGCTGGAAAGTTTCGTCTACCGAATCGAAATGCAGTGGTGGATTTTCGCCTTGGCCGCATTTCTGGCCGTCGGCGTTGCGCTCCTGACCGTCAGTTACCAAAGCGTGAAAGCCGCGCTGATGAATCCGGTGAAGACGCTACGAAGCGAGTGAAAAAGAAAGGAATGATAAAGACCAAATGATAAATGCCAAATGTAAAAGTCGAACGTATATAAGGCCATTTTATCATTCATCATTTTGTATTTATCAGTTGACATTAAAAAATTTCAGATGACCTCCACAAATCCCCCAAATCCTCCCCGCTGGGCGCAGCGGCTTTTGGCCTGGCTTCATCCAGCGGAAACGTTGGAGGAAGTCGAGGGCGATCTGGACGAATTGTATACGTATTGGTATAACCGAGCGGGGGAAACTCAGGCGGTTTTACGGTATTTGCTCAATGTGCTGTCAGTTTTGCCGCCGTTTGTGCGCCGACGACATCGTAAACATCACTACAGTAACCCTTCAAACCTGCGTATTTCTATGATTCGGAATTATCTAAAAATCACCTTTCGCAACCTGAAACGACAAAAAGTTTCCACGGGCATCAACATAGTGGGGTTAGCCATCGGATTGGCTACCTGCATACTAATTATGCTATACGTGCAGGATGAATTATCCTACGACCGGTACAATGAGAAAGCAGATCGGATTTTCCGGGTCAGACTCAACTTGCGGTTGAACGGTAAGGACCTTGGTGGAGACGGTTTAGGCCAGAATGCCGCCCGAAATTTGAAACAGGAATTCCCCGAAGTAGTAAACGCAACGCGTATCCGCGGGGGAAGTGAGTTTGTCAGCTATGGAACCACCTCATTCCGACAAGATAACCTGCTGCTTGCCGACTCCTCTTTTTTCGAAGTATTCACCATTCCGTTCCTGAAAGGGAATCCGAAGCGGGCGTTGACAGAGCCAAACACGGTGGTATTGACCGAAGAAACCGCCAGGAAATACTTCGGTAATCAGGAGCCGATCGGAAAAATCCTGTCATTCGGCAGCGACAAGACGCCCTATCGGGTTACAGGCGTGGTCCGAAATGTACCGACGAACTCTCATTTTCAGTTCGATATGCTAGCGACGCTGGTCGGTCGTGACGAAATCATTGATGGGTCGGGCTGGTTGTATAACATGAGCTATCAAACCTATCTGCTTCTGCCCGAGCGCTACGATTATAAACGGCTGGAGGCCAAACTTCCCCAACTCGCCGAAAAACAGATTGGGAGTGAAATACAGCAATTCCTGAAACTGACCCCGAAACAGTTTCGCGAGCGGGGTGATGATTTCGGCGTTTTACTGCAACCACTCACCGAAATCCATTTGTATTCCAGGACCGAATCGAACAAGGGTGGGAATATCATGTACATATACGTGCTGACAGCCATCGCCGGCTTTATGTTGCTGATTGCTTGTGTAAACTTCATGAATCTGTCGACGGCCACGGCGGTCCGTCGTTCGCGTGAGGTTGGGGTACGTAAGGTGATGGGGTCGGTGAAAGGACAACTGCAGCAACAGTTTCTGCTCGAATCGGTTCTGTTGGCGCTGTTGGCACTGTTGGTTGGTTTGCTGGTTGTTGGTATAGCACTTCCCTACTTTAATCAACTCACTGACAAGACCCTGACAATCCATTTATTGACCGAGCCTTACATAGCGGCTGGTTTGGTAGCGGGAACGGTATTGGTGGGACTGCTCGCCGGTAGCTACCCGGCTTTTTACCTGTCTTCCTTTAAGCCGGTTTTGGTCTTGAAAGGGCGGTTTACAGCCGGAAGAGGGAGTTTCAACCTGCGAAGCGGTTTGGTGGTCTTTCAATTTTTCATCACCATTTCAATGATTATTGCTACCGTTACCGCAGATCGACAACTGCGCTACATGCAAAGCCAGAAAGTGGGTTTTAATCGCGAACAGGTACTGGTGATTCATGATTCGAACATGCTTCGAAGCAACGAAGCCGTATTTCGCGATCAGATCATCCGATCTCCGCAAGTCGTCATGGGGAGTATTTCGGGGCAGGTTCCTGTCGGGAAAACCAACCTGGATAACACCACCGTCAGGGCTAAGGAAAATCCGGATCAGGGCGTCATGACCCGGTTCTACTTTGTTGATCCGGAGTACATTCCTACTTTGGGAATGCATATGGTCCAGGGGCGCAATTTCTCAAAACAGTTTCCTACTGATGCTTCAGGGGTTATTCTGAATGAAACCGCTGTTCAGGCATTGGGCTGGCAGAAGAATCCGATTGGAAGGGAGTTGATCGGCTCCACGGACGATAAGGGCGCATATGTAATTTACCGGGTAGTTGGCGTGGTAAGTGATTTCCATTTCGAATCCCTGCGGCAGAAAATCGGGCCATTGGCCATGTTTTTGGGTAGAAATTCCGGCAACATTCTGGTCAAAACCCGTACAGATAACCTTCCGCAGCTTCTCACTTCCTTAAAGCAGCAATGGGAGGTATTTTCGCCCGCAGCCCCTTTTTCCTATTCGTTTCTGGACGACCGGTTTGAACAGGTTTATGTCGGTGAGCAAAAAATAGAACAAGTATTAACTCTCTTCTCCAGCCTGACGATCTTCATCGCTTGTTTAGGGCTATTCGGATTGGCAACCTACAACGCCGAACAACGTACGAAAGAGATTGGCGTTCGGAAAGTGCTGGGCGCATCCGTGGGCAGCATTGTCGCCCTGTTGTCGAAAGACTTCCTGAAACTCGTGGGGATCGCCATCGTCATTGCTGCACCCATTGCCTGGTATGCGGTTTCGACCTGGCTGGATGACTTTGCCTATAAAATTGATCTGTCCTGGTGGATTTTCGCCGTGGCTGGTATCCTGGCCGTCGGAATTGCCCTGCTGACTGTGAGCTTTCAAAGCATCAAAGCCGCGTTGATGAATCCGGTGAAGACACTGCGTTCGGAGTGAACGGATATTAAATCGAATAACGAATAATAAATGCCGAATATCGAATAACGAAGTTTGACGGCGGTTTTTTTGGTTTTTTGGATAAAAATGGCTGATTGGGCGAATTTGGCACAGGATCAACAGCATTTGGCACAGGATTAACAGGCTATCTGATATAAGGGTCGGAACTTTGGGTACATTTAGAAACCCAACTCCCGCTCTCATGAAAAGATACGCTACCTTATTTTTGAGTATTGGTCTGTATGTCATCAGCGTGGTTAGTTGGTCGCAAACGCCACAACTTCGCTTGCAGACCGTTGCGACGGGACTAACCAAACCGGTCGATGTCGTCAGTGCCGGTACAAATCGGTTGTTTGTCGCCGAAATGGGTGGTAAAATCAAAATTATCGAGTCGACCGGTACGGTTTTTTCAACGCCTTTTCTCCATATTCCAGCCGATCGACTGATTGATGTCGAATTCAATGGGGTTTACAGCATCGCTTTCCATCCCAATTTTGCCAGCAATGGCTATTTCTACGTCTTTTATAATCAGAAAGACGGACAAGGTGTTCTTTCCCGGTTTTCCCGGAATGGCAGCAATCCGAATGTCGCGGATTTGGCGAGTGAGCGGGTGCTCATGACCTTTCCTTTTCCGGATCAAGGCCATCGGGGGGGCAAAATCCTGTTTGGACCCGACGGCTATCTGTACATTTTTGTCGGCGATGATGGAAACGTGGGCCGGGGGCAAATGGGCGATGTGCTGGGCAACGCGCAGAATCTTCAGAAATGGTACGGAAAGATTCTGCGCATCGACGTCAACAGCGGGTCACCATACCGCATTCCGCCGACCAACCCGTATTTGACTCCCGGCGATGGGATTCCGGACGAAATCTGGGCCCGCGGTCTGCGCAATCCCTGGCGGTGTAGTTTTGACCGGGAAACGGGTGACCTCTGGCTGGGCGACAATGGGCAGGACGGGTATGAAGAAGTTGACTTTGTGGCGGCTACTACTGGTAAAAGCGTGCCTGCGGCCCAGAATTTCGGGTGGCGTTGCTACGAAGGCGCGCATCCGTATGCAACGGCCGACTGTAACCCGGCGCAAAGTCTGGTGATGCCCCTGCACGAATACGCCGGTTTTTCCAACAATGGCAACCAGTCGGCTTCGGTGGTGGGGGGCTACGTCTACCGGGGCAATGCCTATCCATCCCTGCGGGGTTGGTATGTATATGGGGACTATGCGCAGGGAAAATTGTGGCTGTTGCGCCGGGAGGCCAACAACACGTACCAGACGATTCTGCAAACGCCAGCCTTGGTGAATCCCATTGGTTTTGGCGAAGGGGCGGATGGCGAACTCTACGTTCTGACGCTCAACGAGGGTTCGTTGTACCGGATCACAACGACCGAATCACCGGTGGCGACGAATCGTCCGCCCGTAGCGCCTTCCCCGCCTGCACTGGCCGCAACGGTTGGTCAGGTTTTCACAACCACCCTGCCGGTTTTTACCGATTCGGATGCTGACCCCTTAACCTATGCGCTGACAAGCTTGCCTGCGGGGCTGACCTTCAACGCCGGTAGCCGCCAGATCAGCGGGACGCCTACCCGGTCAGGCACGTTTCCGCTGGTTTATTCAGCAACCGACGGTTTCCTGAAAACCGACTTGTCGATTTCTTTGACGGTGGCTGCGGGCGGTGCGTTCGTCACCGGCAATTTTGAAGGCTTTCTGGATGTGGTCAATTGCAGTACCATTTCCGGCTGGGTCTGGAACCGGGACAAACCCAATTTGCCCCTTCCCGTCGAGTTTCTGGACGGTGCCACGAGTGCCACGGCGGTTTTGATCGGGTCGACGCTGGCGAATATCTACCGGCAGGATCTTAAAAATGCCAACAAAGGCAATGGCGAACACGGGTATAGTTTTGTTGTACCGGAAAGCCTGAAGGACAACCAGACGCACACGATCTGGGGGCGGGTACAAGGCTCGACGTACATTTTGAAGTGGGCTCCCAAAACCATCAACTGCGTAGGCACCGGTCTCCCGCCGACCAATGCGGCCCCGGTGGCACCGGCGGTTTCAGCCCTGACGGCTCCGGTCAACGTGGCCTACACTTCGGCCGCCCTGCCTGCTTTCTCGGATGCCGAAAGTGATCCATTGTCGTATTCCCTAACGAGCCTGCCGTCGGGCCTGAGTTTCAATGCCGTTACCCGGGTGATCAGCGGGATGCCCACGCAGCCCGGGACTTTCAACCTGACGTATGCGGCCACGGACGGTAAACACACGCCGGTTTCGACTACGCTGACCCTGACCGTCAATGGAACGGTTGCTCCTCCGCCGGTTGTGACCGGTAATTTTGAAGGGTATTTGTCGGTGGTGAACTGTCAGGAAATGCGGGGCTGGGTCTGGGATCGAAACAAACCGAACACGCCCCTGACCGTCGAGTTCTTTGCGGATGGCAACGCGATCGGAACCGTCGAAGCCAAAAATTACCGGCAGGATTTGAAAGATGCCGGCAAGGGCAATGGCGAACACGGGTACGTCTTTCAAACGCCTTCGGCGGTGCGGGATAACGTCAATCACCAGATCAGTGCGAAGGTGAAGAACAGCATCTACACGCTCAAAGGCTCCCCGATAGCGTTACAATGTGCGCCTTCTGCCCGGTTGTCGGCATTCACCGAAGAGCTTGGGCTGGAGGTGATTATTCGGGGAAATCCCGTCACCGGCGATGAACTGGTGGTGGAAGTTCGGGGAGCCGCCGGTCAGCCGCTGCGTCTGCAACTGAACGACCTGAACGGGCGACTCATCAGCGAGCGACAACTGGAGCAAGCGCAGGAAGTGGAGCGTCACGCGCTGGGCTTGAATCATCACCCGGCGGGTCTGCTTTTGCTCCGGATCAGTACGCCGACCCGGAGCAAAACGGTTAAAGTCGTGAAACTAAACTAACCGGTTTGGGAATCAGGCTTCGGCCCGCAACACTTCCAGGGGCGGCCGCACCAGCACCCCGCGGCTGTTGAGCAAACCGATGACGATGGTCAGACTGGTGACAATGCCCACAACCGCCAGCAAGGGCGCGAAATTGGGGCTGAACGGCACTTCGAAGACGAAGTAAGCCAGTGCCCAGGTGCCGAACAGCGATAAGACAATCCCCGAAAAAGCTGCCAGCAGACCCAGAAACAGGTATTCGATCAGGGTAATGAGCAGAATCTGACGGCGGTTGGCACCCAGCGTTCGGAGCAAAACGCTCTCCTGAATTCGCTGGTATTTGCTGATAATCACCGAACTGCTCAATACCAGCAAACCGGTAATGATGCTGAACAGCGCCATAAACCGGATCACGAACGAGACTTTTTCCAGCACTTCATCGATCGTTTGCAGAATCAATCCCAGGTCGATGGCCGAGACATTCGGGAAATTAGTGACCAGATCCCTCTGGAACGTTGCCGATTGCTGGGTGTCGCCAACGCGCGTCATCAACACATGAAACTGCGGTGCCTGATCGAGCACGCCTTTGGGGAAAACAATCAGGAAATTGGTCTGAATGCGGTTCCAGTCCACCTCACGGGTTCCGCCCACGATGGTCGGCACGATCAAACCCTGCACGTTGAACGTCAGTTTATCGCCCAGCTTCAGTTTCATTCGTTCCAGATATCCTTTTTCCACCGAAATGTAGACCTGGTCATTGGTCTGGTAAGGTGCTTTTCCGGCGGTTAATTTTTCCGAACTGATCAGTGAATCGCGGTAGGTCACGCGGTATTCGCGGGTCAATGCCCAGTCGGGAATTTTGGCACTCGTATCTTTTTGAATGGCTTCCACCGTCCGCCCGTTGATTTCGGTCAGCCGCATGGTGACCACCGGAACGTTCTGAAGAACCGGCAAACGGTGGTTTTTGACCAGTTGCTGAACCCCGGCTTTCTGCTCATTCTGAATATCGAACAGCACCATATTGGCCTGATTTCCACTAGACGAGAGTTGCACCCGGCTCAACAACAGCGTCTGCGTCAGGTACAGCGTGGCAATCAAAAATGCCCCTAGCCCAATCGAAATTACCAGAATAAGTGTCTGATTCTGTGGTCGATACAAATTTGCCAGACTTTGCCGCCAGATGTAACTCCACGAAACCGGGAAAAACCGGCGTACCAGAACCATCAACAATTGGGCAATGCCGGTCAAGACACCAAAGGCAAAAGCCAAACCAGCCGTAAAACCGACGGCCATCTTCCAGTCGCGGATCTGCCAGTAGGCAAAACCGGTAATCGACAGCACAATCAGGAAATAAACCGCCCACTGAAGCGGATCACGGCCGGTCACATCGTCGTCGTACGAACTGCGGAGCGTGCGTAGGGGCGACACCTTCCGGATCACCAGCAACGGCAGCAGCGCGAACAAAATGGCAATGATCAAGCCCGCGCCGACGCCCTGGGCCACGGCTTTCCAGGATATTTCAGTAACCACATCGACCGGCAGAAAACTCCCGAAAACCGCAGGCAACATCAGTTGCACCACCGAACCCAGAAGCGCCCCGACGATGGCACCCAGCAGACCCATCAGCGAGGTTTGGATGAGGTAAATCAAAAACGCCTGCCGACCCGTGGCACCCAGACAACGCAGCACGGCCACCGAAGCCACTTTCTCTTTCACGTAGAGATGCACGGCACTGGCCACGCCCACGCAGCCCAGCAACAGGGCGACAAAAGCGACCAGATTCAGGAACTTGGTCAAGTCCGCGAAAGCCCGCCCGGTTTGCTCTTTGCGCTCCGTCACCGTGTCGGAATTGATGCCCAGTTTGTCGAGCCGGGACGAAATCGTTTTGAGGTATTTGTCAACATCGGTACCGGGGGCAAACTGGTAATACGACCGGTAGGTCGCCCGGCTGCCGCGTTGCAGCAGGCCCGTTTCCGGCAGAAAACCGTACGGAATAAAAACCGTCGGCGCCACCGTAGTCGTAACCGCCGACTGCCCCGGAATTTTCATCACCCGACCGGCCACGTAAAACATCAGTTTGCCAACTTTCACCGAATCGCCGGGTTTGGCATTCAGTTGCACGAGCAGCGCATCATCGACCAGCGCAACCCGCTGCCGGTTTTGGTTCGCTTTCCGAAAGAGCGCAACCGCATCGGCGGGCTGGGTGTCCCAGGCCCCGTAATACGGAAATTTGCCCTGAATGGCTTTCACCTGTGCCAGCCGGACGCCCTGGGAACGCGGAAACAGAACCATCGACGGAAACGCCACCTCCCGGCTGCGTTCCGGGCTGATTTTGGCCAGAAACTGCTCCGTGCTTTTATTGATTTCTTTGTTGGACGACAGCACCAGATCGGCACCGATCAGTTCGCGGGCCTGCTCATCGACGCTGCGCGAGAGGTTGTCGCCGAACGAATTGATGGCGACCAGGGCTGCAATGCCGAGCACAATGGCCGACATGAATAAAAACAGCCGTTGCCGGCTCCGGCGACTGTCGCGCCAGGCCATTTTCCACAGCCAGGGATCGAAAATCGAGGCCGCCTGCGGTTTTATGTTGGGAATTTCACGATCCATCAGTTGGTAGCGATACGGTTTCCGGTTAATGTATCCGACACCAGATTGCCGCCTTTGATGCGGATGATGCGCTGGGTGCGGGAGGCCAGTTCGAGGTCGTGTGTCACCAGTACCAAAGTCGTTCCGGCTTCGCGGTTGAGTTCGAAAATCAGGTCGACCACCGTGGCGCTGGTATCGGTGTCCAGATTGCCCGTTGGCTCATCGGCAAACAGGATTTTGGGCCGGTTGGCAAAGGCCCGCGCCAGCGAAACCCGTTGCTGTTCGCCCCCCGACAGTTGGGTGGGGTAGTGGTGACCGCGCTGGCCCAAACCCACCCGTTCCAGCAGCTCCTGAGCGGTTTTGCCCGCCCGTTTTTCACCCCGCAATTCCAGCGGAACCATGACGTTTTCGAGGGCCGTCAGGGTGGGCAGCAACTGAAAATTCTGGAAAATAAAGCCGACGTATTGGTTGCGAACGGCAGCGCGTTCGTCTTCGCTGAGGGTATCTAATTTGATATTATTCAGGTAGATGCTGCCCGAAGAGGCTCGGTCCAGACCAGCACACAGGCCGAGGAGGGTGGTTTTACCGCTGCCCGAGGGACCCACGATGGAAAAGGTATCACCAGGCTGTATTTCGAAACTCACGGAATTCAGAACGGTTAGTGTTCGACCTCCGCTCTGGTAGGTTTTTGTCAGATTCTCGGCACGCAGAATACTCATAAGTCAGTAGCTTAACGGAATGTTTAGATAACCAATTCGTTGCCGTTTTATTCACCGCGAGGGACGGAATATTTGATAAAGGGTAAGAAATGGGTCTAAATGGATAAAATACCCTTATTTTTGTTGGTAATCGGCTGAAACTTCATCCTGAAAATTGCGTAAACAATGAATTTATTGAAAACCATACCGAATTACAAGGTCTGGATAGCCGGTTTGTCGTTGCTGGCGTCGTTGGTGGGCTGTAATTCCAAAACCGAAACCAGCCAGACGCAGGAAGAAAAACCGGCTGCGGCTGACAGCACCCAACCGGCAGAAAGTCAGAAGAAAACGATTTTGTTCTTCGGGAACAGCCTGACGGCGGGCTACGGCCTGGACCCGGCGGAAGCCTTTCCGGCCCTGGTTGGCGAAAAAGCCAAAGCAGCGGGCTATGACTACCAGGTTATTAACGCCGGGGTGAGTGGTGAGACCACGGCGGGTGGTAAAAGCCGCATTAGTTGGGTGTTGCGAAAACCGGTCGATGTGTTTGTGTTGGAACTGGGGGCCAACGACGGGCTGCGCGGTATTCCGCTGGCGGATTCGCGCAAAAATTTACAGGCCATCATCGATACCGTTCGGCTGAAAAGCCCGCAGGCGCAGATCGTGATTGCCGGGATGCGCATTCCGCCGAATCTCGGACCCGACTACGGCGAGCAATTTTACCGGATTTTTACGGACATTTCCGCCAAAAACAAGGCTGCATTAATTCCGTTTCTGCTCGAAAATGTAGGTGGAATCCGGAAATTGAATCAATCTGACGGCATTCATCCCACGGCGGAAGGCCATAAAATCGTGGCCGAAAACGTCTGGAAAGTGTTGGAACCGGTGCTTCAGAAACAATCCTTGTGAGTGAATGAATCTATAGACCAATCTATAAACCCGTTAGGTTTTAAAAACCTAACGGGTTCCCTCCCCCAACCTTTTTCATAAACCTACCCTGCTGTGCGCAAACTTCTAAACAACCTGACTTTTCGCGTTCTGGTCGCCATTACACTCGGGATTCTGATCGGTCACTTTTTCCCCACTACGGCGGCTAAACTCAAACCGCTGGGTGATCTGTTCATCAATCTGATCAAGATGGTGATTGCACCCATCATTTTCCTGACCATCGTGTTGGGAATCAGTAATATGGGTGATTTAAAGAAGGTGGGCCGGGTAGGGGGTAAAGCACTTCTGTACTTTGAAATCGTGACGACCGTCGCGCTCGTGATCGGGATTGTCATTGCCAACTGGGTGAAACCGGGGGCCGGGGTGGATGCGTCTTCGGTGCAGGGCGGTGATATTTCGGCGTATGCATCGCAGGGAAAAGACCTGGACTGGGTCAAGTTTTTCATGCACATCGTTCCCGACAACGCCATCAAAGCCTTCGCCGAGGGTGAAATTTTGCAGGTACTGGTTTTTTCCGTGTTTTTCGGGATTGGGCTGACGCGCATGGGCGAGCGGGGGCATTCACTGATTGTGACCTTCGAAAAACTGTCGCGGGTGTTTTTCAATATCCTGAACGTGGTCATGACGCTGGCTCCGCTGGGCGCGCTGGGCGGTATGGCCTACACCATCGGCAAATTCGGCCTGGCCACGTTGCTGCCACTGGCTAAATTGATGGGGACGGTTTATCTGACCATGTTCCTGTTCATCTTCGTGATTCTGAACCTGATTCTGCGCTATTACCGCGTCAGTTTGTGGAGCGTTTTGAAATACATCAAGGAAGAGTTGCTGATCGTTTTCGGGACGTCGTCATCGGAGTCGGCCTTGCCGCAGGTGATGGATAAACTGGAAAACATGGGCTGTTCGCGGTCGGTGGTGGGGCTGGTGATTCCGGCGGGCTACTCGTTCAATCTGGACGGCACGACCATCTACCTGTCGATGGCGACGATTTTTCTGGCGCAGGTTTTCAGTGTGGATCTGACGCTGGGGCAGGAACTGACCATCATCGGCATTCTGATGATTACGTCGAAAGGAGCCGCGGGCGTGACGGGCAGCGGTTTTATCGTACTGGCCTCTACCCTGGCAGCGGTGCGGGTGATCCCGGTCGAAGGGCTGGCGCTGCTGCTGGGCGTCGACCGGTTTATGTCGGAAGCCCGTTCCATTACCAACATCATCGGCAATACGGTTGCCACGATTTTCATCGCCAATAACGAGAAAGAATTTGACCGGACCAAAATGCAGAAAGCCTTCGGTAAAATGGAAAAAGAAGAGCTGACGGATTACAAATACTGACAAATGCCCCCAACCCCCTAAAGGGGACTTCAGTCATCCGACAAAAGTCCCCTTTAGGGGGTTGGGGGCGAAATACTGACGGTACGATAAAAAAGCCCTGCGGTGTCAGGAGAAAAAATGTATTTTTGCTTTATTCAGTGCAAAAAACAGTTCAGGAGCGCGTCAGTGCATATCAACGTAATGGAATGAGAGTTTCGGGAATTTGGGCGGGAATTATTGCCATTTGTATTATCGTCGGGTGCGATTCGAGTGAAGAGAAAAAGTTGAAGCGTTCGGCGAATGCCATGCATAATTGCGCCGAGGAACAGACCCTGAGTTCGGCGGAGGAGCGTGCCATCCGGCAGCAAATCGGGGCCGATGCAAAAATTGAAAAAATCGAAGCCATCATTCGCGGCAAGGTGCGGGCGGGTTTCAACGGAAACGTTTTGATCGCGCAAAAAGGTGTAATTCTTTACAAAAACACGTTTGGGCTGGCCCATTTCGAAAGCTCTTCCCGCGACTCGCTCAACGAAAACTCCAAATTTCAGTTGGCGTCGCTTTCCAAAACCTTCACGGCGGTGGCTACGCTCAAACTGATCGAAGCCGGGAAGCTGAAGCTGAACGACACGATTCAAAAATTCTTTCCGGATTTTCCATACCACGGTATTTCAGTCGAAAACCTGCTGTCGCACCGGAGCGGTTTGCCGAACTATGCCTATGCTTTTGAAGACAGCATGCGGACAAATTTTTACAAGTTCGAAAAACCGTATCCGACCAATTCCGAAATCATGTACTGGTTCGCCAATGTGCATCCTACACCCCAGCGCTACAACATTCCGGGCCGCACGTTCAGCTACAGCAACACCAACTACTGCGTGCTGGCGGCCATCATCGAGAAAATTACGGGCATGTCGTTCGACCAGTTTGCCAAGAAAAACATCTTCGAACCGCTGGGCATGAAGAATACTTGGGTAGCCACCACCCGCAACGACTCCATCAACCAGTTTCGCACGGCGGGTTACCAGTGGAACCGCCGGATTCCGAAGGATTATTACGATAACGTGGTGGGCGACAAGGGAATCTATTCGACCGTTGGCGATTTGTTCAAGTGGTATCGTGCCCTTAACGGCGACTGTCTGATGCGGAAATCCCTGCTGGCCGAAGCCTTTTTGCCCCGCAGTTTCGAACGTAAAGGCACGAAAAATTACGGATACGGTTTCCGGATGTACGTCAATAACCAGAACCAGCCGGAATACATTTACCACACCGGCTGGTGGAAAGGCTACAACAGCCTGTTCTGGTTCAGCCCGAAAGACGATTTCGTCATTATCCTGCTGGGCAACCGCTACAATAAGTCGATTTATCAGGTCAAGGAACTGCTCGAAGTGCTGCACGGCCACCCGTCCAACGCCGAACCGGAAGCCGAAACCGGCGAGGTCGACGTTTAAACGGTTTCTTTCTCGATATCTTGGTTAAAATGCAGTCCGCGGTTGTCGTGCCGGGCCATGGCGGCTTTGATTACCAGATACGCCACTTCGATCATATTCCGCAGCTCGCAGATCCGGTTCGAGACTTTCGACTGCCGGTAGAGTTCTTCGTGTTCGAGATAAATCAGTTCCAGCCGGTCCATCGCCCGTTTCATCCGCCGGTTGGTGCGAACAATCCCGACGTAGTTCGACATGATCGACTCCAGTTCGCGCTGCATTTCCGTCACCAGCACGAGTTCTTCGGGGTGCGTCGTTCCGGCATCGTTCCATTCCGGCAAATTATCCGGGATCGCGGCTTCGTTGAAGTTCTCGACGGTTTTCAGATACGCCCGGTGGCCGAACACGACCGCTTCGAGTAAGGAGTTGGAAGCCAGTCGGTTGGCTCCGTGCAAACCAGTGCAGGAACATTCTCCGGCGGCATATAGGAAATTGATATTCGTCTGGCCGTATTCGTTCACCTTGATGCCTCCGCAGAGGTAATGCTGCGCCGGAACGACGGGAATGTAATCTTTACGGATGTCGATGCCCAGATTATCCTGGCAATAGGCTGTAATGTTGGGAAAATGCTCGACAAATTTCTCGAAATCGCAGTGCGTCACGTCCAGATAAACGTGCGGATCACCGGATTTTTTCATCTCGGAGTCGATGGCGCGGGCCACAATGTCGCGCGGAGCCAGCGACAGACGCTCATCGTAGTGTTCCATGAACGTCTCGCCCTTGATCGTTTTCAGAATACCGCCAAAACCGCGCACAGCTTCCGAAATCAGAAAGCTCGGTTTTTTGCCCGGTTCATACAGGGCCGTCGGGTGGAACTGGATGAATTCCATGTCCTTGCAGATCGACTTGGCGCGGTAGGCCATCGCAATGCCGTCGCCCGTGGCAATGGTCGGGTTGGTGGTGCTTTGGTAGACGTTACCAATGCCGCCCGTCGCCAGCAGTGTGGTTTTCGCCAGAAACATTTCCACCTGACCGGTGTGCGTATTCAGCACGTAAGCCCCGAAACAGCGGTTGTCGTTGTCATACCGGTGGACGGTTTCGCCGAGGTGGTGGCGCGTAATGAGGTCAACGGCGTAGTAATGCGTGAAAATCTCAATGGACGGCAGCGACTGGGTTTTTTCCAGCAATGCCCGCTCGATTTCGGCCCCGGTGATGTCTTTGAAGTGCAGAATCCGGTGGTCGGAGTGGCCGCCTTCGCGGGCGAGGTCGTAGTCGCCGTCGTCTTCCTTGTCGAACCGGGTGCCGTAGTCAATCAGCTCGCGAATCCGCTCGGGGGCTTCGCGCACCACGATTTCAACCACCTCGCGTTTGCTCAGGAAGTCGCCCGCAATCATCGTATCCTCGATGTGTTTTTCGAACGAATCCTCCTCGGCCCACACGGCGGCAATGCCACCCTGGGCATACTTGGTGTTGGTCTCGTCGGCCCGGACTTTGGTAATGACGGCAATCCGGACGGGCTGGCCGGTTTCTTCAAAATGAATCGCCAGTTTGGTGGCGTAGCTGAGTCCGGCAATTCCGGAACCAATCACGAGGAAATCGAAGTGTTGGGGCATGGAAAACTTATTTATTCGTAATATCTAAAGCACAGAATGAAATTTGATCTTCAAGATTCTGAAATTCATCGCTCCATAAGCCGTTAGCCTGAAAAAGAGACTTAATCTCTTGATAACATTCTTCGTTCAATAGGACAGTCGCAACTGTTGCACTGTATTCATACTCCTCAGTTCCTTCAATCATTAAACCTCGTAGCCTTGAAATCAAGCGATTCCGACGAATTATTGTTCGAGGAACGACTGAGAAAAAATTATGCGCTTGGTCTAAAATAGCCTCAAGTAGTTCAATAACATATTTTCCAATCTCAAATCTAGGTGTTACCCACATGGTCCAATCATTCAACCCAACTACATCAATGGTCCTTTTTCCTAAATTAGTTTTGGCATAAAACCGATAGGCTTTGAAATAAAGGTGTTCTTTTGGATCATCGAAGCGAGGATTGATAATAGGCTCCGCTTTAGTGTCGTGATCGCCTTTAGCAATGTTGCATGCTTTGTTAATTGGCAGCAAATTATCCCAATTAACTACCTCATCTGGATATAAACTTTTTGGATGAAAATGTTCTACTTCATCATACTTACCTTCTTCATTCAATTTGCATTCGGAAAAGCAACACTTTCCGTGTGTCATGTGAAGGAGAGGGTCACCGATAAAATCTTTCTGCCAAACAGCTTTATCAGTTGCTTTGTATTCATCAGTCAAAGCTTTTACTCGTTCTTCAGTTAATTCCGCAGGGGCGGGAACAGAGCGGAGTTTAATCATGCTGGAACTAAAGTAGAAAGTTGAATACTCAGAAGTTTACGCTGACTACTAGCTGGATGCAAAATCTTATCAAGCTTATCATAAGCCAATTTTGCTTTATTATAACTCCCTTCATCTAACCCATTTTCAAACTCTTTTAATAAATCAAGAAAACGATCCGAGCGGGTTTTTTCACCTAAGTCCATTAACTCTCGTAATATTTCTTCAATAGTCCAACCTTGAAAAGGACCAAATTTCTGACGGATGTTAATGCTTCCTGTTTCTTCATCTTTCTCAAGCATTACTAGATTTATGTTTTCAGCAGATTGAACAATTAGGGGGCTATGAGCAGTAACAATAAATTGTATGTTAGGGAATAGATCACTCAAGTATCTGATGATTTTCCTTTGCCATTCTGGATGTAAATGTAAATCTATCTCATCAATTAAGACAACAGCCGGACCATGCAAAGGATTGTCCAAAGCCGAATAACGGTCAAACATCCGTTTTGATAAATCGGTAAGCCAAGCTATCGTAGCTTGATAACCATAGCCCAAATCCTTAATCCTTACCCAAGATGGGCCTGACTTAACTTCAACAAATGACTGTAGATTTTCTGTAGAATTTGCTCTAATATCTTTTAAGTCTGGTAATATTTGGCTTTGGATAATTATTTCTTTGATTTTTTTTAACTGAATCTCCGCCTTTTTTCTAGTTTCCTCATTACCAAGTTTCGTAGCATAATCTGTTTGAAGAAACCATTCCTCAAAATTTAATAAATCAGTATCTTCAAATAAATTAGATGTCGATGGGATCAAACTATCATCTGAAATGCCTGTATCTGATATTTTCCTATGTATTCCATATCCAAATATTATTAGACTTTCTGAATATTCTTTTAATAAGTTAAATGTGTACTCAGATTCTAAAGTGAAATTTTGCCTATTAAGACTTTCTAAATCGACTAGATTATTAGAATTTTTAACTCGCTTTACAAAAAAAGAAAAATCAAAAAAAGGAAAGAATAGATTTGGGCCTATCATTATATTCCCTTCACCAATATTTAACCATTTAAAAACACCTTGAGATTCTATTCTTTCTTTCTTTCTTTTATCAGTATTACTTAATTCGTAAAATGGCAGCCTATATTTTTGTCGATATTTGTCTGTATAACCTGACAAAATATTAGGATAAGAAATGGAAGCTAAGAGTTTAAGAATAGTAGTTTTTCCTGTATTATTATTGCCTAATAATACAGTCCATTGGACAGGATTGTTGGACTTATTCCTGAAATAAATCTCAAAGTCTCCAATAAAGCCCTTAATATCCTTTATATAAAGTCCTCGGAAATATATAGCTGTTTTATTCCTATTTGTGAGCATATTTAATTAGGAACTGAAAAGTGGTATAGAATTTAATTTATTCCCGTTTCAGCAAAGATATAATGTATAGATGATTTAAAAATTAATATAATCCTTGAAATCGTCTAGAGGGGCGTCAAAGTCGTCGGCCATGTAGGTAACAAGACCTTTCATCGTGCCAAGCTTCCTTTCTTTACCAGTCCCCTGCGGTTCCAACGTTGTTTCTGTAAACAATACGGTTTGTAAAGCCTGCTTCTCCTTCGGCGAAAGTTTCTTGACGGCCTGAAGTAATTCTTCAAAACCAACTTGAACCGTTAATTCCATATTTTCGATGGTTTACAATACCTTACTCATGGCTGGTGTCAATTACCATTCGCTTGGTTTCCAATTGTCAATTTGATCCTTAGCTTCCAAAATTGGAGTAAGATCCTGATCTGACCAAACCGATACGGATAGTATTTTCTTTCGGTAAGCGTCCATATCGAACTGAACGGTTTTTTCCTGCTTATGCAGTAAAAAGTTAACGAAGTCAATCACCTCTTTTTGATGTTCGTCGCTTAACTGTGTATATTTTCCCAGTAAGTCTTTCATAGCTGGTTAATTTACAATCCCTTACTCATTTCCAGCATCCGCAAAACCGACGCTTCCGCTTTCACGCGAATGTCTTCAGGGACAAAAATCTCCGGTTTTTCGTAATATAACGTATTGTACAGCTTTTCGAGCGTGTTCATTTTCATGTATGGACATTCCGAACAGGCGCAGGTGTTGTTTTCGCTCGCCGGGGCCGGAATGATTTTCTTGTTCGGAACCGACTGCTTCATCTTGTGCAAAATACCGGCTTCGGTGCCGACAATGAACACCTCGTCGGGCTGCTCCGTCACGTATTTCAGCAGGGCCGTAGTCGAACCCACAAAATCGGCCTGACTCAGGATGTGTTCCTGGCATTCGGGGTGGGCAATGAACTTGGCTTCGGGGTATTTCTGGCGCAGAGCCGTCAGTTTTTCCAGCGAAATATCGATGTGGACAATGCAGGCCCCATCCCACAGCACCATTTCCCGACCGGTTTTCTTGGCCACAAACCGCCCCAGGTTGGCATCCGGCGCGAAAATGATTTTCTGGTCTTTCGGCAGACTTTCGACAATCTTCACCGCGTTCGACGACGTGCAGATGATGTCCGACAAGGCCTTGATTTCCGCCGAGCAGTTGATGTAACTGATCACGATGTGATCCGGGTGCTGGGCCTTGAAAGCCGCAAACTGATCGGCCGGGGCCGAGTCGGCCAGCGAACAACCGGCGTTCATGTCGGGAATGACGACTTTCTTGTGGGGTGACAGGATTTTGGCGGTTTCGCCCATGAAATGCACCCCGCAGAACACAATCATCTCGGCACTGGTGGCGGCTGCCTGCTGCGACAGACCGAGGCTGTCACCGATGTAGTCGGCCAGGTCCTGAATGTCGCTGTCGACGTAGTAATGGGCCAGAATCACGGCGTTCTTTTCCTTCTTCATCCGCCGGATTTCGTCCATCAAAACGTCTTTTTCTTTCGGCGTGGAACGGCTGATATAACCGATTTGCCGGATTTCTTCATCTAAAGTGAGTGGGATCGTTGCCATAGTGTATAAAAAACTACCTCTGATTACCTCTGATGTTCTCTGATCAACTCTGTGTAATAGTTAAATTTGTTACACAGAGTTGATCAGAGAACATCAGAGGTAATCAGAGCGTTAATATGCTTTTAAACTCATATCTAAACTTTTGACCTGGTGCGTCAGGGCGCCGGACGAAATGTAATCGACGCCGGAATCCGCGTAGTCGCGCAGGTTGGTTTCGTTGATCCCGCCCGATGCTTCCGTAATCATCCGCCCGTCGATCAGTTCCACCATCCGTTTCAGTTCCGCCGGGGCAAAGTTGTCCAGCAACATCCGGTCGATCTGCCCGATGCGCAGCACTTCTTCCACTTCCTTCTGATTCCGCACTTCCACTTCAATCGGCAGGGTGCGGCCGGTGGTTTTCAGATACTGAACGGCTTTGGTAACGGCGGCTTCGATACCGCCCGCGTAGTCGAGGTGGTTGTCTTTGATCAGAATCATGTCGAACAGGCCGAAACGGTGGTTGATGGCACCGCCAATCTTTACCGCCATTTTTTCGCAAATCCGGAAGTTCGGCGTTGTTTTTCGCGTATCCAGCAGCCTGGTTTTGGTGCCTTCCAGCATGTTTACCATCGTCCGGGTGTGGGTGGCAAT
Organism: Larkinella fluvii; assembly: GCF_051857545.1. Lineage (NCBI taxonomy): Bacteria > Pseudomonadati > Bacteroidota > Cytophagia > Cytophagales > Spirosomataceae > Larkinella > Larkinella fluvii. Next base: position 90,466 of record NZ_JBPZHB010000003.1, read on the forward strand.
CCCGCTCATGCGCTGCATGCAGTTCAGTACCAGCCGCTCCGCTTGCAGAATTGACTGCGCCCGGCCGCTGACCGTCAGCACAATATCGCCGTAATGAATGGCCGAGCCATCCTGGATGTTGACATGAACCTGCAAGTCCGGGTCCACTTCCCGAAAAACCGCTTCGGCCACTTCAACACCCGCCAGCACGCCGTCCTGCTTCACCAAAAGCCGGGCGCGCTTCTGGGCATCGGCCGGAATGGTCGAGAGCGAGGTATGATCGCCATCGCCGATATCTTCGGCTAGGGCCAGTTTGATAAACTCCTGTAATGTCATTTTTAATTATTTCGGCGAAAGTTAGTGGACTTCTTGAAAAAATACCCGAAAAAAACCGATTTGCTTTCTTGCCGAACTATCACGAAATTTGTTCCCCTCGTTCCGGCGAACCATTTTAAACGTCCATGAAGCAACAGCGTAACGATTATATTCGTTTGATGAGCCTCTTCCTGACCGGCTTGCTACTCCTGGTGGCATCGGGCGGGCCTTCGTGGTTGTCTGTTGAACAACTGTCGGCAAAGCAAACTGTTCAAACGCCGAAGAAGGAGAAGAAAGCCGCCGATGCCCAGCAGGTTGTCGTTCAGGCGACCTCGTTTGATGCTGTTGTCACGCCCGCGCTGACGTTTGGCTTCGCGCAGGCGGTTTATCTGCTGCCACCGCCCGTCTTGTTTTTTGTCCTCAAACAAACGGTTATTCCCCGGTATTCGGAAGTTCCTTACTTTTATTTCTCGTTTTTTCGCTACGTTTTCGGGCATCATATCGCCATCAATGCGCCCTGATTTTTTTCAGAAGTGAGAAGTTAGACAAGAGAGTAAAGACAAAAACCACCTTTCACCAGGTTGCGATGTCATTTCTTCCTCTTTCTCACACTGCTATTTTCTTCATTCTTTAATCTCATCTCTTTTTTCTATTTCAATGCAAAACCGAGTCGGAATACTCATTCTGACGGGTGTAGTTGCGCTTTTGTGCATTTACTATCTGTCGTTTACGTTCGTGTCGAACAGCATCAAAAATGACGCGACCACCTATGCCACCAACACGAAGGGTGATGTGGATATCACCAAAAAACAGCATTACATCGATTCACTCTGGAAAGAACCGGTTTATCTGGGCAACACGCTGGAAGAAGTAACCACCCGCGAATTGGGCCTGGGTCTTGACTTACAGGGCGGTATGCACGTTGTGCTGGAAGTGTCGCCCTCCGAAATCCTGCGCGGTCTGGCCGGTGGCACCCGTGATCCGAAATTCGAACAGGCGCTGAAAAAAGCGACCGAAGCCCAGAAATCGGGGCAATCGAAATTTGTGGATAATTTTATCAGCGCCTACAAAGAGGTGGCACCCAACACGAAACTGGCGACGATTTTTGCCAACAGCACCAACCGGGGCAAAATCAACTTCCAGTCGTCGGATGCCGAAGTTCGCAAACTGATCAACGACGAAGTCGACGGTTCCATCAGCCGGGCGTTCCAGATCATTCAGGCGCGGGTCGATAAGTTTGGGGTTGCCAACCCGAACATTCAGCGGTTGCCGGGTTCGGGCCGGATTCTGATCGAATTACCGGGTGTCGATAATCCTGAGCGTGTTCGTCGTCTGTTGTCGGGGGCTGCCAAACTGGAATTTGCCGAAGTCTATACCCTGAGCGATGTGGCCGGTGGGCTGGATCAACTGGGTGCGTACCTCGTCCAGATGGAAGCCGAACGCAAGATCGCGGCTACCCAAAAACCAGCTTCAACGACAGCAACCACGGACACGACGAAAAAAGACAACTCGCTGGCGGCTCAGCTAGCGCAGAAAAACCAGACTGCCAAAGGCGATAGTGCCAAGTCGGATACCTCGGCAACAGCGGCCCAGAACGCAGCCCTGACGAGTCTGTTCGTGCCGATGTCGCAGAACCAACTGGGTGTTTATTTGAAAGATACGGCTCGTGCCAACGACATTCTGAACCGTGCCAATGTAAAAGCGCTGTTTCCGGCGGATGCCGTTCTGATGTGGGATCGGAAAGCCATCGTTACCAACGACAACAAGGAGATTCTTCCTTTGTATTTCATTCGTAAACCGGCGGGCAGAGCACCGCTGGAAGGCGATGTGATCGTCGATGCCACCAACGACTACGACGACCGGGGTCGTCCGGAAGTGACCATGCGGATGAACGCGGAAGGTGCCCGCAAATGGCGTGCATTGACGGCGGCCAACATCAACCGTCCGGTTGCCATCATCCTTGATAACCTGGTGTATACTGCGCCAACGGTGCAGAACGAAATTCCAAACGGTAGTTCCAGCATTTCAGGGAACTTCACCGTGGAAGAAACCAAGGATATGTCCAATATTCTGAAAGCCGGTAAGTTACCTGCGCCTACCAACATTGTGGAAGAAGCGGTCGTCGGTGCCACCCTGGGTTCGGAAGCGGTTTCGGCGGGGGTTCTTTCGTCGGTTGTGGGGTTGATCATCGTCCTGATTTTTGTGGTAGCCTACTACGGCAGCGCCGGTTTTATTGCCGACCTTGCCCTGTTTGTCAACCTGTTTTTCCTGCTGGGCATCATGGCTTCGCTGGGGGCGGTTTTGACCATGCCCGGTATCGCCGGTATCGTGTTGACGATCGGTATGGCCGTCGATGCCAACGTGCTGATTTTTGAGCGGATCAAGGAGGAACTGGCCTTGGGAAAACCGTTCAAACAGGCGATTTCCGACGGTTTCTCGAACGCTTATTCGTCCATCATCGACTCGAACGTAACGACGCTCTTAACCGGTGTGATCCTGTTTATCTTCGGAACGGGTCTGATTCTGGGTTTTGCTACCACGCTCGTCATCGGTATTCTGACGTCGCTGTTTGCCGCCATCTTCATCACCCGGATTATCCTGGAACAATACGTGAAGAACGGTAAAACGCTGGCTTTCGGAACGAGCTGGTCGAGAAACCTCTTCAAAGATTCGGCGTTCGACTTCGTATCGCGCCGGAAATTATACTACACGATTTCGTCGGTCATCATCGGTTTGGGTATCATTTCGGTCATCTTCAAAGGCTTCGGTCTGGGTGTCGATTTCAAAGGCGGACGCTCGTATGTCGTTCGTTTCGAAAACAGCGTCAGTACCGACGACGTGCGGAATGCACTGGAAAATGAATTGCCCGGTTCGCTCGAAGTAAAAACGTATGGTGGTACTGGCATTGGAGCGGCTAATCAAGTCAAGATTACGACCAGCTACCTGGCCGACGCCACCACACCGGAAGCCGACAAACAGACGGAATCAAAATTACTCGCCGGTCTGGGCAAAATTCAGGGCAACAAAAGCTCCGTTGAAAGTTCGCAGAAAGTAGGCCCGGCCATTGCCAATGACCTGATCTATTCGGCACTCTGGTCGATTTTGCTGGCCGTTGCCGTGGTATTCTGTTACATTCTGATCCGGTTTAAGAAGCTGGCTTTTGGTTACGGTGCCGTTGTTGCGTTGTTCCATGACGTGCTGATTATCCTGGCTATTTTCTCGATTGGTAATGGCTGGTTGCCGTTCTCACTGGATGTCGATCAGGCGTTCATCGGAGCCTTGCTGACCATCATGGGGTATTCGATGAACGATACCGTTGTTGTCTTTGACCGCGTTCGTGAATACCTGAACGATACGAAAGGCCGCAAGGAAAGCATTCCGGTGATTATCAACAACGCCTTGAACAGCACCCTGAGCCGCACCGCCGTAACGGGTCTTTCCACCATGCTGGTGTTGATCGTGCTGTTCTTCTTCGGTGGCGAAACCATCCGCGGTTTCTCGTTCGCGATGCTGATCGGGGTCATTGTCGGAACGTATTCGTCGCTGTTTGTCGCGACGCCGATTGTGGTCGATGCCCTGAGCCGCGACCAGCTCAACGAAGTTGCCGCCACGCCGGAACCGCCGGCAACCGGCAAAGCTGCCCGCGCCAAAGCCTAAGGGTGATGCATGAAAAAAGGGATAAGGACTATGATCGTCTTTATCCCTTTTTTATATTTCGGTTTTCTTGTATTGACTACAACCACAAAAGCCTTATTTTGCAAAACATTTAATCCGTAAAATTTTATTCGGTTCTATATGGAGTCTACCAAAGCATCAACCCAAACTAAAAATCAACTCTGGGCCAAGAAGTCGATCAGCAAGCTCATGGAAGAGACGGCTGCCGAGCCCAACAGTCTGGATCCAATTAGTCAGGAGGGAACTTTAAAACGCACCTTAAGCTCAACCAACCTGATTGCCCTCGGGATTGGGGCCATCATCGGTGCCGGTTTATTTGTTCGAACCGCAGCCGCGGCTGGCGGTCATGCCGGGCCGGGGGTTACCATCTCGTTTGCCATTGCGGCTTTTGCCTGTGCGCTCGCCGGGTTGTGCTATGCGGAGTTTGCGTCGATGATTCCCATTGCAGGTAGTGCCTACACCTATAGTTATACCACAATGGGCGAATTTATCGCCTGGATTATTGGATGGGATTTGGTGCTGGAATATGCGTTGGGTGCGGCCACGGTTTCGATTGGCTGGTCGCAATACCTCAATGCGCTATTCTATGACTTCTTCAAGTTTCACATACCCTATCAATGGTGTCACTCTCCCTTTCAGATCAGCGACGGGCTGGGTATGTACGCCGGAGAAGCGGGTGTACACGGGATTATCAACCTGCCCGCTGTCTTTATTCTGCTGATGTTGAGTCTGTTATTGATCCGGGGGACGCAGGAGTCGGCGACGTTCAACAACATCATTGTGATTGTGAAAGTGAGCATTGTTTTGCTGATCATCGCTCTCGCCTGGAAATTCATCAACCCCGCCAACCACGTGCCGTATCTGATTCCGGCCGATGCGGGAACAGCTACGCTGAGCACTGGTCAGATTCACAACTATGCCGATCCGCTCAACCACGGCTGGCTGGGTGTGCTGCGGGGCGCCGGTATCGTGTTCTTTGCGTTCATTGGTTTCGATGCGGTTTCAACAGCCGCGCAGGAAGCCAAGAATCCGCAGAAGGATATGCCCGTCGGTATCCTGGTTTCGCTGGCGATCTGTACGTTCCTGTACATTCTGTTTTCGCACGTTCTGACCGGTTTGGCACCCTACAAAGAGTTCATGGGCCACGGGGGAGAAGCGTCGGTCGTTTATGCCATTACGAACTACATGCCCGGTTATGAATGGCTGGCTTCGATGGTGACGGTAGCAATTCTGGCCGGTTTTTCTTCGGTGATTCTGGTGATGTTGCTGGGACAAACCCGCGTTTTCTACACCATGAGCAAGGATGGGCTGGTGCCGGCGATTTTCTCAAAATTGCACCCGAAATACAAAACGCCATACCGTTCGCAGTGGGTGTTTTTTGTATTTGTTTCCATCTTTGCCGCCTTCATTCCCGATAGCGTCGTAGGTGACATGACCAGCATCGGAACGCTGTTTGCCTTCGTGCTGGTGTGTCTGGGCATCATGATTCTGCGCAAAACTGACCCGAACCTGGTTCGTCCGTTCAAAACGCCTTTCTACATGATCGTTTGTCCGCTTGGTGCGCTCATCTGTCTGGCCATGATCCTGAGTCTGGGCTGGGAAAACTGGACCCGTCTGCTCGTCTGGATGGCCATTGGGTTGTTGATTTACTTTGTCTACGGACGGTACCATAGTAAGCTGAGAGCTAAATAATTATAAATGTAAAATGCTGAATATTAAATGTAAAAGTGCTGTCTTGTGTTGTCCTTTTACATTTAATATTCAGCATTTTACATTTATAATTCGATGTCAAAAGCGCCTAAAACTCGACTGAGTTTTAGGCGCTTTTATTAAATGACCCCTGGCTTTGCCAAAGTTTCCCCAACTTTGGGCATGAGTACAATTGAACCGAATCGTGATGATCATCGAACAACTCTATACCGGATGCCTGGCTCAGGGCGCTTATTATATTGAAAGTGAGGGCGAAGCTGCTGTGATCGACCCTTTGCGCGAAACCGCCCCTTACCAGAAAAAAGCCGAACAGAATGGTGCCCGGATCAAATACGTGTTTGAGACGCATTTTCACGCCGATTTTGTTTCCGGACATCTGGATCTGGCCAAAAAGACGGGCGCGACGATTGTCTACGGCCCAACCGCACAAACCAGTTTTGAGTCCCACTGTGCGCAGGATGGCGAAGCGTTCAAGCTCGGGAAACTGACCATCAAAGCCTTGCACACACCGGGCCACACGCCGGAATCGACAACGTATCTGCTGGTGGATGAAAACGGCAAAAACCACGCGATTTTTACCGGCGATACGCTGTTCATCGGCGATGTGGGTCGCCCGGATCTGGCCATCAAAGGCAATCTGACCGAGCAGGATCTGGCCGGTATGCTGTACGACAGCCTGCATGCGAAGATTATGCCGCTGGAAGATGACGTCATCGTGTATCCGGCGCACGGGGCTGGGTCGGCCTGCGGGAAGAACATGAGCAAGGAAACAACGGATATGCTCGGCAACCAGAAGCGGTTTAATTACGCACTGCGGGCGCAAACGAAGGAGGAGTTTATCAAGGCCGTACTCGACGGACTAACCAAAGCACCGGCGTATTTTGCGGAGAATGCCCGGCTGAACAAGGAAGGTTATGAAGCCATCGACGAGGTCATGGAGCGCGGTCACCAGGCTCTGTCGCCGGAGGCTTTTGAAGCGGCTGTCAACGAAACTGGTGCGCTGGTGCTCGACGTCCGCGACGCGCCGGACTTTGCAAAAGGCTTTATTCCCAACGCGATCAATATTGGGCTGCACGGCCAGTTTGCCCCCTGGGTGGGCGCGTTGATTCCGGATTTGAAGCAACCCATTGCGCTCGTCACCGCCGTTGGTGAAGAAGAAGAAGCCGTTCGGCGACTGGCCCGCGTGGGCTACGATCACAGCATTGGCTACCTGGAAGGCGGTTTTTCGTCGTGGCAAAAAGCTGGAAAAGAAGTGGATGCCATCGACTCCGTCTCAGCCGATGCGTTTGCCAAACAGCATGGCGAAGGAACCGTCGTGGATGTTCGCCGGCCCGACGAGTTTGCCGTCGAACACGTTCGGGATGCCAGGAACTGGCCGCTGGATACGCTGAATGAGCACCTGACCGCAGTGGACAAAACCGAGCGGTTATACATCCACTGCGCGGGTGGTTACCGCTCGATGGTGGCGGCTTCGATCCTGAAAGCCAGAGGGTTCGATAACCTGGTAAATGTAGAAGGGGGAATCGCTGCGATGAAGAAGACTACGGTACCGACGGATTAACGGGAACGGTTGTCCGTGGTATGAGTTCGGGCGTGCTCGCCGAACTTCTGGTTTTCTTCCTTCCATTCACCCGCAACACCGTTCAGTGAGCAGTCTCAGATCTGCCTCTTCCTAAAATCTCTCATTTTTTTCGATAAAGCTGTTACAATTCCTTAGTCTACGTGAATAATCAACTGTAAAAAGCTTAGGCCAAGATTTCCGGTTCCTCCATGCCCTTCAATTTGTGCCTGGCTCTATGCTAATTGGAGCCAGGTTTTTTAAATCATTTAATCTGATTTTTGACTACTTGTAGGGCTTACTTTTAACTATGAATCGAACGCTATTTCTGTATTTGCGAATCACCGCCAGGCTGTTCTTTTCGCAAACCCGTTGCCAATACCTGAGCCCGACAGCTATGAATCGTTTACTTATCACCACACTTCTTTTGCATCTATTTCTGGCTCCTTTTGCCTATGCCCAGAAGCCGGAGTTGGTGGTGCCGGTTGGGCATACGAGCACAATTAACTCTGTAGCCATTTCACCAAATGGAAAATATGCGATATCAGGATCGAGAGATAAAACGGTGCGTTTATGGGAAGTTGAAACGGGCCGTGAAATACATCGATTTGAAGGACACACTGATGGCGTAACAACAGTTGCCTTCTCCCCCGACGGTCGCTATATCATCTCTGGCGGAAGCCTGAAGGATAATAGCATCATACTATGGGATATGACAACTGGTCGGGAAATACGTAGGTTTAGAGACGACAAAGGATTTACGAACCGAGAACGTAGTCGTCTTTATACGAAAATGGGTAAATACCCAGGAAATGGGAGAATGAGTTACGTTTCATCTTTAGCTTTCTCTCGGGATGGGGACTATATTTTATCAGGCTCCTGGGACAACACGTTAAGACTGTGGAAAACTAGTACTGGCAAGCTAGTTCGTAAGTTTAAGGGGCATACTGGTGAGGGGGGCTCTTATGTTAAATCTGTCGATATTTCACCAGATGGCCAGTATGCCCTTTCAGGAGCAGGATGTAGTGGTTCAAACTGTGGAACTAACCAAGACAACACAATACGATTATGGAATGTGGCTACTGGTGAGGAAATTCGTCGGTTTGAAGGCCACACAGACGGAGTCTACTCGGTCACCTTTTCGCCTGATAGTCTTTCTATTATTTCAGGATCTGAGGATAAAACGGTAAGGTTATGGAACGTAAATAGTGGACGCGAAATTCAACAATTTAATGGGCATCTTGACGCTCTTTCCCCTGATGGTAAATATATTATCTCTTCTGACCATAGGATACTATTATGGGACGTCGCTCGTTGGCGAGAAATCCGCCAATTCCCGGGTCGTATTATGTCTGTCGCGTTTTCGCCTGACGGCAACTATATTCTAGGTTCGTCTGATGATTTAAAATTATGGGATATTAAAACAGGGCTAGTCGCTCGACGTTTTCATCAAAATCCGAGTGATAGAAAACCCCATTTTGCTTTAGCGCCTGATGGCGATTATTTTATATTGTCTTCTTATCTGGAGCCTCTTCAAAGATGGGGCTTTACCGATAGCCAGGATTTTCGCTGTTTGGGATATGGGGATGATCTAAGATGGATGACTGGGATCGCTTTGTCGCCTAATGAGAAATATATTTTATCCAGAAGATCGTTTAATAACACGTTCAGGCTTCACGATGCTACAACAGGTAAAGTAATTCATCGTATTCCAGTAGGTCCTGATTTCCTCGATGTCGATTGTATTGGCTTTTCTCCGGACAATGGTTATATCTTTTCAGGAGGCAGTTATTTACATCAATGGGACATTGTGAGTGGCAAATTAATCCGTGAGCTTAAAGGGCATAAGAGACGCGTTAACTCCATCGCATTTTCCTCTGATAGTTTACAAGTTATTTCGACGAGCATGGACTCGACAATTCGGTTGTGGAACATACATAGTGGGCAACAACTCCACCAATTTAAGGGGCATACTGGTGGAGTTGAGTCTGCTGCTTTTTCCCCTAATAACAAGTACATCGTTTCAGGCTCCTGGGACAAGACTGTACGATTATGGGACGCAGTCAGCAAGCAGGAAATCTACCAATTTGAAGGGCATACAGGAACCGTCAACTCGGTCGCCTTTTCGCCCGATGGTCAGTATATTGTTTCAGGATCTGATGACAATCAAATTATAGTGTGGAATATTACTACGAAAGAAAAAAAAATATTCAAAGGACATACTGATAGAGTTACGCAAGTCAGCTTCTTACATAATGGGCAAAAGATGCTGTCAAGCTCGTTTGACAATACGATAAAAGCCTGGGATACGAATACCGGTAAAGAAATCGCTACCCTCATTGCCGTTGATTCTACCAATTGGGTCGTAACCACCCCCTCCGGCCTGTTCGATGCCTCGCCGGGAGCCATGAAACTGATGTATTACGTGGTGAACGACCCCACCGACCACGATGAGCCTTGGAAAGTGATTGAGTTGGATCAGCTCAAACAACGTTATTACCAGCCGGGTCTGCTGCCCATTCTGATGGGATCTAGAAACGAGCCGCTCCGTCAGGTGCCCGCTTTTGAGAACGTCACCCTGCCTCCGGGTATCAAGCTTTCGATTCAGAGCGATAAACTGATTGTTCAACTTAACAATCGAAAAGGCGGTATTGGCCCGGTCTCCGTTTTTATTAACGGCGCAGAAATAGTGGAGGATTTACGCCGGGACCCGAAGGGAGATAGCAACCAGAATACGCTCTCGCTTGAGTTGCCATTGGCTTCCTTCACGAATCATTTCTATACGGATGCGCAAAATAGTATCCGAGTGGTGGCGCAAAATGGGGAAGGCTGGCTCCGCAGCAACCCGGTAGAAATCAGCTATAAACCGTCCATCACTGCCCGTGGTGGTGTGCCTGAGAAAACACCGTCATCCGTTGATCGCAAAACCGTACGCTTTCGGGCCGTGGCCGTCGGAACATCCAACATTGGGCTTCATTTTGCCCATTCCGATGCCGAGCAAATCGCCAACGGGCTTACGCTGGCTGCCAGTGAGCTATTCGGTCCGGCCAATGTGACTGTACAATTGCTGGTCACCAAACCCGGCGGCCTTGCCCAGTCTACCAAAGCCGCCATTGTGAAGGCATTGGTAGAGGCTCAACAGACGAAGGCTGAGGATGTTTTCGTGTTACACCTCTCTGGTCATGCCGTCAATTATGGTGGACAGGATGGGGATTTGTATTTTATCCTGGCCGGAGCCAAATCAGCCGATGTGAGCTATCTGAACGACCCCGCCATTCGTCAGGAATACGCACTATCGAGTCAGGAACTTATTGGTTACCTCCGGAAAATACCCGCCAAGAAAAAAGTGTTGATTCTGGATGTCTGTTCGGCCGGGAAAGGAGCCGAAAAAATTCTGGCGGCCCGCGATGTTCCCGGTAGTCAAATTCGTGCGCTGGACCGGTTGCAGGAACGAATGGGGCTGTACGTACTGGCCGGTTCGGCTGCCGATGCCGTAAGCTACGAAGCCAACCTATATGGGCAAGGGTTAGTCACTTATGCCCTGCTACAGGGCATAAAAGGCGCAGCGCTACGGCGTGACGGAGAGGAATTTTTAGATGTAGCCACCTGGTTTACGCATGTGGAAAACCAGGTTCCCATTCTGGCTAAAGGCGTTGGTGGTATTCAAAAACCGTTTTATGGAAAGGGCAGTCATTTGGGAGGTTCCGTTCCGGGGCAAGCTACGGAAGGGAGTTTCGACATTGGCAAAGTCACCGAATCAGTAAAAGCTAAGATTCACATTGCCGAACCCAAGCCCGTGTTACTGGTCAAAAATTTTCAGGAAGTTACCGAAATCGACGATGTACTTGATCTGAAAAGCAAGGTCGAAAGTGCTTTAAATGATTTCATCGCCACGCGGGGAAGCGATGCGCCTATGCTGACGATGGAAGCGAAAGACTATCCGGGGGCCTATACCCTGAATGGTCTTTATACGCTACAGGGTGAAGCCTTATCCGTATCGTGTAAAGTAAAAAAGGGCTCAGTGTCAGTAGGAGATTTTGTTGTAACCGGAACCAAAAGCAAGCTGACCGATCTGGTACAAGCAGTGTTGGCTAAAGCGAAGGAGTTCGTGAAACCATAAGATCCTCGGCTATCGGGTTATCGTATACCCGTTGAAACGGATTGCACAGGCGTGCAATCCGTTTCTGTTTTTAGCGGAAAACGGAGGTAAAAGGAAATAAAAAAAAATCCGGAAAGGGTGTTACATCCTGCCTCATTCCCGGAATATCCGTTTGAAGCAACTAACGATCTCACCAAGTCCCATGCAAAAACAAGTCATTTCCGCTCTGTGGTTGGGCACAGACACGTTCCATCCAAAATCACCTTTTAACGTTTACACCTTTTTCAATTCACTTTTTATGAACCTGTTCTCCATTCATTCAATCCGCAATCTGCTGGTGGTTTTCACCACCATCCTGCTGTTTTCATCTTGTAGTAAAGACGAGCCTGACCCACTTGACCAGTATGTGGGTACATGGACAGAGACCAATGCGCCGGCCGGTAATGGTCTTAAAATTACCATTAGTAAATCAGAAAATACCTTAACGCTGGCTGATTTCGCGCCCAATGGCAGTCTCACCGCTACGGTTAGTGGTTCAGGATTTCAGGCTGATAACAAAAATATTGCGACTGGCATACCGCAAACTTTCCCTGATAACAGCCAGGGGCAATTTTATCTGCAGAATCTGGGTGGCAGCCTATCGGGTGGCAATCTGACGCTCACCTATACTCTCTTCAGCCAATCTCCTACGATGTACTATAAGCAAGACATTACGAAGGTTTTTGCAAAAAAATAAACCGTTGGTCTGGAGGCAAGTGTTTCTGCCTTCAGACCAACTCAAAATACCGCCATTAATCTTAAAACTTCCCCAATGATCAGGCATGAGCACATACGCTCCACTGATTACTGTAGCCAACACCACTCTGATAGAAAACCATTCAAATCAAGTAGAAAGCCAAACTCATTATTTCCAATGAAATCAGTTGTTTTTACCATCGGATGCCTGCTTAGTGCCCTGGCCAGCCTGGCCCAGACCCGGGAGATTTACACGAATGCCAATTTCAGGAATATTGCCCAGAATCATAAGGTGCTGGCCATTTTACCCTTCAAAACGAAACTACAACTCCGGCCCAAAGAAGTCGAAAAAAACGGTGGCGCAACCGGGGTGGCTGTGCTGGAAAAGCGGGAGGGGCTAGCGGTGCAGAGTGCCATGCACTCGTACTTCCTGAAACGCCAGGAATCAAGAGACTTATTTATTGATGTGCAAGACCCGAACCGCACAAATTCTCTTCTTCAACGCAACGGCGTTACTGACGAAACGCAAAGCGGTTTTACCCCCGAAGAATTAGCCAAAATGCTGGGCGTCGATGGTATTATTTCCGGCACCTTTGAAAGCACCCAGCCTATGTCAAACGGTGCAGCCATAGCCCTTGGGATGTTGGGCGGTTTCGGTGGGGCTACCAACACCGGCAAAATGATGATTAACATTAACGATGGAAAAACCGGTGAACTTCTCTGGAAATATGACAAAACACTTTCCCGTGGCTTCGGAAGCGATACGGGTTCGATTGTCACAACCATCATGCGGAAGGCTTCAAGACAACTGCCGTATGACAAAGATTTTCGGGATTAGCGCCGGTGTGTAGCCGGTTGATTGCCAGTTCATCCTTGATTTAAACATGATGGAAATGATCCGTAGTACAGAAATAAGGCCGGTTACTTCTTCAACTCATTCATCTCATCGAGTTGAACCGTGTTGTAATGGTGGTATACCTGCAAAATAATCGCCAGCGCGATGGCGGCTTCGGCGGCTGCGACAATCATGACAAACAGGCTGAAGAGCTGCCCCTGCAACCGAACCGGGTCGTGTTGACTGAACGCAATCAGGTTCAGGTTCACCGCATTCAGCATCAGTTCGATGCCCATCAGAACCATAATCGCGTGGCGTTTCAGGATCACAATCGCCAGCCCAATGCTGAACAAGGCGGCTCCTACGAGCAGAAACAGGCCGGAATTAATTTCCATCGGTTCGTTATTTAGTTCGGGATGAAGCCGCAATGGTCGTGGCACCAATCAGAGCCACCAGCAGCAGGACGCCCGCTATTTCGAAAGGAATGAGGTATTCGGTCATCAACTGCCGACCAATCGTGTCGACCGTCGATCGGTATGAAGGTTCGCCCTGATTCAGCAGGACGAAATTTCCCCGCACCAGCGCCCGGTACAACACGCTAAAAATACCGCCCGCCACCAGCAAGGCCCACAGCCAGCTCCGGTGTTTGGTCAGAATGAAGTTCGGTTCGGTATAATCGGTTTTGGCGGTATCGGTTTTGTGCGTCAGCATGACCCCGAAAATGATCAGTACCAGTACACCGCCCACGTAAATCATGATTTGCGAAACGGCCAGAAAATCGGCACCGGCCAGCACGAACAGCCCCGCAACGCCCAGCAACGTCAGCAGCAGAAAAAAGGCGGCATACAACACATTTTTGGTCAGCAAAACCGCCAGGGCCGATCCGAGCGTGAAGAGGACGAATAAATAAAAAACGATCTGAACCACTGATTTAGCTGATTTTCTTGATGACTAGGACTCGTCTTTCGGCGGTAGTTTTGGTTTCAGCGTCGGCCGAAAAACCGGTCGGGGCTTTGGTGCTCCGTCCGGTTTTTGCGCGTCCACGGGCGGTTCTGGCTCTTCCGGTTGTGGTTGTATTTCGGCAACGGGTTCTGCCGGTTTGGGATCTTCTACAGGCGGAGCCGACGCGGTTTTCGGCCGCATGGTTGGCCGGAACGCCGGTTTGGCGGCAACGTTTTTTTGTTCCTCCGCAACCGTTTGGTCAATCTTCGCGGGTTCCGTTGGTTTGGGGTCTTCAACGGTTTTTGATTCCGCAGCCGTCGGGGCGGTTTTCGGTTTCAGCGTCGGTCGAAAAACCGGCCTGGCGACAACGGGTTTCGTTCCTTCAACGGCAGGTTGCTCCGACGAAACCGCTTCCGCCGGTTTGACTTCTTCGGCTGACGGTACGGTTTTCGGTTTTAAAGTCGGCCGGAAAACAGGCTTGGCTGCGACGGGTTTGGCTTCTTCGATCGGTTTTTCCAGGCCTTCCATCGCAATCTTCTCCGCTTCGTCCGGCGTTACATCCGTGAGCGGGTGTTCAGCCGCCGAACCCGCCGAATTTTGTTCCGTCAACGGTTTTGTCTCCTCCTTCGGCGGTTGAGAAGGCTTTTTCAGCGTCGGCCGGAAAACCGGTCGTGGTCTTGGCGTTGGCGTTTCTGCCACCGGAGCGGTTTCAGCCGCTTCCATAGCCGGTTCCGGTGCGACGGTTGGCTCAACGGGTGGTTCGGCCGGTTTGGGAGCGGGCTTCATACCGGGCCGGAAGACCGGTTTTTTCGGCGTGTCCAGCGTCGGCGAAGGGGCCGGAGCGGCTTTGGCAGCGGCCTGCTGCGCCTTCATGGCTTCTTTCTCCAGCACAAACTGTTCGTACAACCGCCGTTTTTCATCCGCCTGTTCGGGCGTCAGGTTGGCGTAGTGATACGTCATGTTGCCCAACTCAAACTCGCTGAAGTCGTAGGTCTTCGTCATGGTCAGGCATTCGGTCGGGCAAACCGTTGTGCAAAGACCGCAGTAGCAGCACTTGGCCATGTCGATGTCGAACTTGCCTGCATACAACCGAATCGGTGAACCATCCGACGCCTTTCCGACTTCCTCAGTCGCCTTGATCGCATCGATGGTGATGCAATCGACCGGACACACTTTGACGCACTTGTCGCAGACGATGCAGTCATCCATTTCATTGTGCAGCCGGTAGCGGCCATTGTCCGGCACCTGAAGCGTCTCAAACGGGTATTGCAGCGTGACAATGCCCGTGTCCTGCCCGAAATAATCCGTCTGCTGGACGTTGATCGGTTTCCGGCTCTGGCGGGCATCCAGCAAATGCCGGAACGTGAGCTTCAGCCCCGTTAGCGTCGTTTGGATGCCTTCCTGTATATCTTTGAAATACTGGCTCATTTCGTGCTGGAAGAAAGAAGTTAGAATAGAGAATAAAGACTTTGACGCTAAGCAATCTGCTCTTTCTTCTTTATTCTAACCTCTTTTCTCTCCATATAATTTCGGAAAACGGGCCGGTTCGGCTTCGTTCATCAATTCATACACCACATCAAAAACATCTTCGGCACTGGGTTTGGAGAAATAATCGCCGTCGGAACCGTAGGCCGGGCGGTGCGCCTTGGCCGACAGCGTCCGGGGAGCCGAATCGAGATAGCGGTAAGCATTTTGTTTTTCAATCACTTCCTGCATCATGTAGGCCGAACCGCCACCCGGAAAATCTTCGTCGGCAAACAGCACTCGGCTGGTTTTTTTGATGGACTCCACAATGGCATTTGACCGATCGAACGGCAGCAAGGTTTGCACGTCGATGACTTCGACGTCAATGTCAAACTGGCGAAGCTGTTCGGCAGCTTCCAGCACAATCCGGCACATGGACCCGTAGGTCACAATGGTAACGTCGGAACCTTCGCGCAGGATGTCGGGAACGCCGAGCGGCAGGCAAAATTCGTCCAGGTTCTCCGGCAACCGTTCTTTCAGCCGGTAGCCGTTCAGGCATTCGACCACCAGGGCCGGATCGTCGCCTTTGATGAGGGTATTGTAAAAACCGGCGGCCTGGGTCATGTTGCGGGGCACCAGAATGTGTAAACCGCGCAAACTGTTGACCATCGCGCTCATGGGTGAGCCCGAATGCCAGATGCCTTCGAGCCGGTGGCCGCGCGTCCGAATGATCAGGGGCGCTTTCTGACCACCTTTGGTGCGGTAATGCAGCGTGGCCAGATCGTCGGTGAGCGTGGCCAGGGCGTAAAATATATAATCGAAATACTGAATCTCAACGATGGGTTTCAGACCCCGCATGGCCATGCCGATGCCTTGCCCGATGATGCTGGTTTCGCGAATCCCGGTGTCGGTGATGCGCAGTTCGCCGTATTTTTCCTGCAAACCGGCAAAGCCCTGGTTCACATCGCCGATTAGCCCGACGTCTTCGCCCAGGGCCACCACGCGCGGGTCGCGGCCGAAGAGGCTGTCAAAATACCGTTGCATCAACTGGTAGCCGTCGATCAGCGGACTTTCATCCGTATAACGGGCTTCTACCGGCGTCACGTTCAGCGGAGAATCCGGCGACTGACTGTATAAATGCGAACTATAGCGTTCCTCGTTTTCGGCGGTGGTGCGTTCCAGCCAGGCCAGCAGGCCCTGTTTGGCTTCCGACTCGTCGGTTCGCAAATACCGCAAGGCCCGTTTTACCGCCGTCGTCGCATCCCGCCGGACCGGCACGTGGGTGGTGCGCAACTGGTCGCGGATCTGGGCAATCGGCTCACCTTGCCGGGCGGTTTCGGCGGCCTGTTGCAGCAGTAGCATAGCCTCGTCAAAATCGCCTTTTAAGGAGGCTAAATAGGCACTCCAGGCTTCCTGACGGGCGGCTTTGGTGACCCGGGTGGCTTCGCGCTCGATGGTATCCAGCTCGTCGTGACTGGCGTATCCGTTTTCGAGAATCCACTGGCGAAACTGCCGGTTGCAATCATGCTGGCGTTCCCATTCCAGGCGTTCGGGGGTTTTGTAGCGTTCGTGCGAACCGGACGTGGAATGGCCTTGTGGTTGGGTAACTTCCTGAACATGAACCAATACCGGAACGTGTTCTTCCCGGCAAATGCGGGCGGCTTTCTGGTAGGTTTCCACCAGAGCCGGATAGTCCCAGCCTTTCACGGTCAGAATTTCGATGCCTTTCTCGGTATCGGTTCGTTGAAAACCGGCCAGGGCTTTGGAGATGCTGGCTTTGGTGGTCTGGTATTCCACCGGAACGGAAATTCCGTAGCCATCGTCCCAGACCGACATCAGCAGGGGAACCTGCAAAACTCCGGCGGCATTCATCGTTTCGAAGAACATGCCCTGCGAAGTTGACGCATCTCCGATGGTTCCGAAAATAATTTCGTTACCATTTCGGGAAAACGTCGTCAAAAGATGTAGATGGGAATTCTGACGATACAGCCGCGATGCGTAGGCCAGCCCAATTGATCTTGGAATCTGGCCTGCCGTCGGGGCAATATCACCAACGGAATTGTAAAGTTCGGTTTGATTGCGCCAAAGACCTTTTTCATCGAGCCAGCGGGTGGCATAATGGCCGTTCATCTGGCGGCCCGCCGAGTTAGGGTCAGCTTCGATGTCGGTATGAGCGTAGAGCTGGGCGAAGAATTCGGTCCACCGGAGTTCGCCGAGTGCCGTCACGAAGGTTTGGTCCCGGTAGTAACCGGAACGAAAGTCACCGGCTTTGAAAGCATGAGCGGCTGCAAGCTGGGCAATTTCCTTGCCGTCGCCGAAGATGCCGAATTTGGCTCGTCCACCCATCACCTCGCGTCGGCCTAAGAGGCTGGCGTGGCGGCTTTCACAAGCCAGTCGATAATCTTGCAGGATTTTTTCCTGCGTCAGCGTATCGGTCGTATTCAATTGTTCGTTTGCAATCACAGAACGGCCACAGTTTTAGAGGTTCCAGTTAGCTCGATTAATTGCCTGTTCAAGGGTTTGTTGGTGGTTTTCAGGATGATATCTAAAACCGATGATCATTGAACAAACAAAGTAACTCCGGCGATCGGAGTAAAAATAATATAAAGTTTGGCAGCTTTCAAAAAAACGATTTTTTGACTTTCTTTGTTAAGCGAACATATGCCGTAATTTGCCTGGCAAACTTTTATTTGGCAAACCTTTTGTAGTATATACCTAGGATTGTAACGTAGTTTACCCGTTTGTTTGTAACTAAATTTTAAAAAGAAATGAAAAAGGCTTTTTCACTAATCGTGGTATTTTTTGCCATTACGACCATTGCTTTCGCTCAGAAAGGCGTTATTAAATTCACCAAAGAGTCGCATGACTTCGGCAAGGTTCCCCAGGGTACGCCCGTTACCTACACGTTTGAGTTTACCAACACCGGTACTGACCCCGTGGTGATCTCGAACGCCCAACCTTCCTGTGGTTGTACAACGCCTGACTGGACCAAGAGCGCCGTTTTGCCCGGTCAGAAAGGATTTGTGAAAGCCACGTACAATGCGGCTTCGATGGGTTCATTCAACAAGAACGTGACCGTGGTGAGCAACGCAGAACGGGCATCGATTCCCCTGAATCTGACGGGTGAAGTAACCGCCAAAGAAGGTGCTTCTACCGCTGCCGCGACACCGGCTGCCGCTCCTGCCGCAGAAAAAAGCAAGAAGAAAAGCTCGAAGACTTCGCGCTAATACGCAAACGAAGGCCATTCGATACTGCCAAAAAAGGCATCCTGCAAACGCAGGATGCCTTTTTTGGCTTTCATAAAACCGGTTTCCTAGTAGTTGATCGAGGTGCCCCGGCGACGGCTGAGTTTCAGATCCTGGAGAATCGCCGACTTCACGCGGAGATCGAACGAGTAGAAATTGGACCGATACCGGTTGCCGGAAAACGGCGTGTAGCTAAAGTTCATGTCCCAGCAATGCAGATCGCGGTGCAGCGTGATCGTGGTCAGCGAAGGGGCTTTGGCCGCAAAGTCGAAACCGGTCTGGAGGGAAAACTTCCATTTGGGCGTCAGGCTCAAATCGCCCGTTACCTGCAACGTTTGCAAAATCTGGCTTTCGATGGGCGTGAACTTCGTGAGACTAAATGTATAGCTGAGGTTGACAGTCCAAGGTATGTTAAAATCGACGTAGTCTTCCGGATTCCGGTTCATATGCCGCAATTCAGCCGCTTCAGTAGGCGTCTTGGCGTTGGGCGCCACCTTCGGTTTTTTCGAGTCCTTGGGGGCAAATTGCGTGCTGAGGTAGAAGTTCAGGTTCTGCAAATGCGCCAGCCCCTGCCCCTGGGTGATCGCCAGCTTGTCGATTTTATTGATCCGGAACGTATTGATATACGGACCAGTCTGGTAGAACTCCGATTGGTTCGGTACATAATAAACACCGGTTGGGGTTTTAACATCAGCCGAGTACGCGTACGGGTCGAAAACCGCCGAGAAGTTGAAACTGACTTTTTTCAGAATCTGCGTATTGGCGCTGAAATTTACCTGCGAAAACTTGAACTGGGGAGCGTAGGGGTTGTAGGAACCCGACAAACTGATGTTGTCGAAGAGCGACACTTTCTCAAATTCTTCCTTGGCGGAATCGCTCCGTGCCCGGACTTTCATTTCGATCTGGTTGACAATGTTATAGCTGATGGCAGCCGCCCGGCCCGTAAAACTGGAGGCCCCCGCCGTACCGCCCAACCCCCGGTAGCGCGAAATCTTGAGTACTTTTGTGGTATCGTACGGGTCGCGGAACTGCGACAGGGTGGTCGTAAACGCACTGGACAAATCCGGCGTGTAGCTGACCGAAATCGAGGGCGCAATGGTGTGCCTGATGGCTTCCAGCCGCCCCGCCCGTATGAAGAAGGTACCGTAGGCCCGGGTGTTCATCGAGGCACTGAAAGAGAGAAAATACGTCGCAGAAATACCACTTGCAGTATCCACCTTCACGGCTTTACGATCCGGCAAGTAGGTATATTGCAGGCTTTTGGTGTAAACATCACCGCTCAGCGACACCCCCGGCGTAAAGTTGAGGTACCGGGCCAGCTTGAAGTTGGGTAACGAAATCGGGATCGAATACCGGCTTTGTACCTGCGCGTTCTTCAGAATGGTCGGCAGGTTTTCAACGGTCATCGGAATCAGGTTGGAGTTGGTATAAATCTCCTGATTCGCCACGGCTGCCAGACTATCCCGCAGCCGTTGCAAGGTATCCCCCCGAATTGTCAGTGAGGTCACCACCGGGAAGCCCAGGTTGGTGATATCCACGGTTCGGAGGGTATTGTTGACGGTGGCCTGGGCGTTGAAATCCAGCCCCAGCCGGAAACTTTCGAACCATCGTCCGGTGCCGCCTTTCAGGGCAAAGGGCGCAATCTGGGCCACGCCGAGGTTAAAGCCCGACGAAATGTTGGTTTGCCCGCTCTCGCGCAGGTTGGTAACCGGATTGTATTTCCCGAAGTTCTGGCTGACGTTGATATTGGCCGAGCTGGTCACATACTGCCCAAACTTGTGACTGTAGTTGACGCCGGAGTTGGCCGCATTGGAAACGTAGCGGCCCGACGTCAGCGAGGTGTTCAACTGGTTGTAGCTGTTGCTGCTGACGTTGACGTTAGCCGAAAACTGCGAGTTGCCGCGGGGTCGGGGCGAATGCGACCAGACGATGCTGAAGTCGTTGCGCGGCTTCGTGGCTGTATCGACGAGCGATGTGGTCCGGTTGCGGGCGTAGGAAAGGGCGAAGTTGCCGCCAAAGCGATACCGTTTCAGGTATTCCGACGAAAGGCCGAGCCCCCAGCTACCGTTGGAGTAGATCTGCCCCCGAAGACTCATGCTGATGTACTGGCTGATGGCGAAGTAATAACCGCCGTCGCGGAGGTAGAAACCGCGTCCGTTGGGTTCCTCACCGTATTGGGGAAAAATCAGCCCCGAGGTGCCGATTTCGTTTTTCTTGGGAATCGGGAAAAAGCCGAACGGGAGCGCTAAAGGGGTCGGAATGTCGTTAATAACTAAGTTGAAAGGCCCGGAGATGAGCTGTTTATTATGAACAACCTTGATCTTGCTGGCGTTGATGTGAAAGTGGGGCGTAGTCAGGTTACAGGTCGTGTAAATGGCATTTCGGATGTATAAATTGTCTTCAGCGTCTTTTTTGACGGTTTTTCCCCGAACATTGCCTTCGCCCTGGGCCGTAATGACGCCCTTGATAAAGCCTTTTTTGGTCTTGAAATTGAAGCGGATTTCCTGCGTATCGTACCGGCCGCTCGCATCCTGAAAAATAGGCAGACCGACCATTTTTTTGGCAGTCGAATCGTAGCGGCCTTTGGCAAACACCTCGTTGGTGGTCCAGTTCAGTTTGATGTAGGCTGCCGTTAAGTGGATATCGCCGTAGTCGACCTTGGCATCGCCGAAAAGTTCGACAATCTGGCCCGTTGCATCAAAGAGCGTGGAATCTTTGGCTGAATAGTTGACGGTTGTTTGTAAATTACTGCCGCTATCGACTGAATCCGGGCGGCTCACCGTTCCCCGCGTCGTATCGACCACCACCGAATTGCCGGTGACGGTAGCGGAAGAGGGAGTTGCCGAGCGCGGGTTAAAAGCCGGAACGGTACGACGCGCCGGTTGTTGCTGACCGTGAACCACCAGTGGAAAGAGGGCGATCAGGCAGCAAACCAGATTCCGGATAATAAAGTATGGATTTTTCAGTTTTATCAAAAAAATTATATTTGCTCACAATCCAGCGCTGGCTTCCGCTGTCAGCCCGTCCGGTCGAATGGCCAAGAGGGTTCCGGCCTACTCCGGTTTACAAAGTTAGTCGCTAACTTCATTCCAATACTGCCTTGAAACGGTTAAACCTGTTAAAAATTATTAAACTATTCCGGACGGCCCCGAAAACGACTGACCGGACCCTGTTGCCTGCTTCTTCTTTGGTGGTCGCCATTCTGTGTCTGCTGGCGTTGCCGGGTATGACCCCGGTTTTACCGCAGGATAATCCAAAACAGGAGCAGGCAGAGGCCCGGCCCGGTCGGCTACGAACGGTCGTTCTCGACCCCGGCCACGGCGGAAAAGACCCCGGCACCATGACCAAACGCAACCGCGAATCGCGGATTGTGTTGAAAATTGCGCTGGAACTGGGTCGGCGAATCAAGGAGGAATTGCCGGACGTCAAAGTGATTTACACCCGATCAACGGATGTGTTTATTGAACTGAATGAACGCTCGGCCATTGCCAACCGCAACAAAGCTGACCTGTTTATCTCGATCCACGTCAACGCCAGCCCATCGTCCAGCCGCGTCAACGGCACGGAAACCTACACCATGGGGCTGCACAAAACCACTGGGAATCTGGATGTTGCCAAACGCGAGAACGCGGTTATTTTGAAAGAAAGGAATTACAAAGAGAACTACCAGGGCTTTGATCCGGACTCGCCACTGGCCCATATCATGCTGGCCAACTACCAACATGCCTTCATGAACAGCAGCGTCGATTTTGCCCAGAAAGTGGAGTGGAGTTTCAAGAAAAATGCCGAGCGGCCCAGCCGGGGTGTCAAGCAGGCGGGTTTCATTGTGCTGTGGCGAACCACGATGCCCAGTGTGCTGGTTGAAACCGGTTATATCACCAATCCCGACGAAGAACGGTATTTAGCTTCGGAAGAAGGGCAGGACGAAATGGCAAATGCCATTTTCCGGGCTTTTAAGGCGTATAAAGACGAAGTAGATGCAGTAGAGTAAGCAAGTTGTTGTTAACTTCGCAACGGTTTTTATTGTTGAATGGATGAATGGTTAAATGGTTTTTATGGTTAAATGGTTATCCAACCATTTTATCTATTTAACCATCGTTAACCATCTGCCCATTCATCCATTCACACTCCGCATGAAAATTTCAAAAGAAGCAAAGGTGGGCATTCTGGCAGTGGTAACATTGGCGGTGCTTTATTTCGGATTCAATTACCTCAAAGGTGCCGATATCTTTTCCCGATCGAATAAATACGTAGTCGTTTATGATAATGTCGATGGGCTGACGCCCTCAAATCCGGTGCAACTCAACGGCCTGAATGTCGGGCGGGTGGATCGGATCGATATTATGCAACAGCAGGGCAACCGCTTGCTGGTTACGCTGGACATCGACAAACGGATTCTGGTGGGTAAAGGCTCCAAAGCCATTCTGGCCGATGCCGGCGTATTGGGCGGCAAACTCATCATCCTGCAAATCAATCAGTCGGAGGGTGAGCTAGCCAAAGGCGACACGCTGGTCAGCGGCAAGGAAGCGGGTCTGACGGCCTTGATCAAGGAGAAAACCCTGCCGGTTTTGAATACCGTCGATTCCCTGACCATCAACCTGAACCGGATCGTCAAGCAGTTCGACCGCACGGGTCTGGTGCTGACCCGGACGCTGGAAGGCGTGGAAGCAACCACCGGAACCCTGCAACTCACCATCGGCGAAAACCGCGAAGGCATCAAGCGGCTGATGACCAATCTCGGCACCCTGTCGGCGTCGCTGGCCGAAACCGAAAAAGAAATCAAACCGCTGCTGTCGAAAGCCAGTACCTTTGCTGATTCGCTCAACGCCCTGAAACTGAGCCAGACGCTGGCCAGCGCCAACCAATCCATCGCAACCCTGCAACAGATGCTGGCCGATATCAACAGCGGCAAAGGCACGCTGGGCAAGCTGAAAGGCGACGAGGCCCTGTATAAAAACGTCAACAACGCCACCGCCAGTCTGGATAAATTGCTGACCGATTTCCGCGAGCATCCGAAGCGGTACGTGCATTTTTCGCTGTTCGGCAAGAAGGAGAAGGCGGTTACCACACCGGCCCAGAGCGCCACCATCGTGGTGCCGCTTTCGGATTCGACCAAAAACTAGTTTACGGTATACAGTTTTCCGTTTACGGTTTTCAGTATACCGTAAACGGAAAACCGTAAACCATCTAACCGCCTGACCACGATGACTCCGCTTCTGGACGAATTACACCGTAAATCTGCCATTACGCAACTGGGTGGTGGCCCGAAGAAAATCGAGGATCAGCACCGGAAAGGTAAACTGACCGCCCGTGAACGCATTGCTTATCTGATCGATCCGGATTCTTCCTTTATTGAAATCGGATTGTTCGTCGGGGATGGCATGTACGCCGATCACGGTGGCTGTCCGTCGGGGGGCGTGGTGGTCGGTTTGGGCTACGTGTCGGGAAGGCAGTGCGTCATTGTGGCGAATGACGCGACGGTGAAAGCCGGGGCCTGGTTTCCGATTACGGCCAAAAAGAACCTCCGGGCGCAGGAAATAGCGATGGAAAACCGCCTGCCGATCATTTACCTGGTCGATAGTGCGGGCGTTTATCTGCCGCTTCAGGACGACGTTTTTGCCGATAAAGAACATTTCGGCCGGATTTTTCGCAACAACGCCCAGATGTCGGCGATGGGTATTGTCCAGATTGCGGCCATTATGGGCAGTTGTGTGGCCGGGGGAGCGTATTTGCCGATCATGTCGGACGAAGCCCTGATTGTGGAAGGCACCGGATCGATTTTTCTGGCCGGTCCCTATCTGGTCAAGGCGTCGGTGGGCGAGGACGTCGATGCCGAGACCCTCGGCGGAGCCAGCACCCACAGCGAGATTTCGGGCGTAACGGACAACAAATACCCCGACGAAAAAAGTTGCCTGGACGCCATCCGGCGCAGTTTTGATAAACTAGGGGAACCCGAAAAAGCCGGTTTTAGCTACACGGAACCGGTTTTGCCCGCCAAAAATCCGGAGGAACTGTATGACCTGATTCCGGTCGATCGCGTCAAACCGTACGACATGCGCGAAGTGATTGCGCGGCTGGTGGACAATTCCGAATTTGATGAATACAAGGAGCTGTATGGCCAGACGATCTTATGCGGCTACGCGCGGATCAACGGCTGGGCGGTCGGCATTGTGGCCAACCAGCGGAAAGTCGTGAAGGCAAAAGGCCGGACGGGGGCGGGGGGCACTTCCGGACCGGGCGAAATGCAGATGGGCGGAGTCATTTATTCCGACTCAGCCGACAAAGCCGCGCGGTTTATCATGAACTGCAACCAGAAAAAAATACCGCTGGTGTTTTTGCAGGACGTCACCGGTTTTATGGTCGGGAGCCGTTCGGAGCAGGGCGGTATTATCAAAGACGGTGCCAAGATGGTCAACGCAATGGCGAACTCGGTGGTGCCGAAGTTTACCGTAATTGTGGGCAATTCTTACGGCGCGGGCAACTATGCTATGTGCGGCAAAGCGTACGACCCGCGGCTGATTGTGGCCTGGCCCACGGCGCAGATGGCGGTGATGAGCGGGGCGTCGGCGGCCAAAACGCTGTTGCAGATTCAGGTGGCATCGCTCAAAGCCAAAGGCGAAACCATCACGCCGGAGAAGGAACAGGAATTGCTGCAAAAAATCATGAACCAATACAACGAACAGCTTTCGCCCTATTTCGCGGCTTCGCGGCTCTGGGTCGATGCCGTGATCGATCCGCTCGACACCCGCACCTGGCTTTCGATGGGCATCGAAGCCGCCAATCACGCGCCGATCACGAAGGCGTTTAATGTGGGCGTTATTCAGACGTAGGCCTACTAACCATGGGATTTCGTTGTTCTATTCAATCCTTTTTTCTGCGGCTTCAATGCCCCTAATTAGCCGTTGATGACAAAACCGTCTGGAGAAACGCGCTCCTGAGGCTAGTTTGCAGCGATTTATCAGCCACTCCGCCGGTCAATAAGCGGAGCACGCTGTCATCGTAACGCTCCACCACCAGCCATGATCACTTCCGCCTTGCAGAAAAACCGCCCGTGGTTTTTGCTATTGAGTTTCCTCGTTTTGATGAACCTGAGCGCCTGTTCGCCTGATTCTACGCTTTCGCAGGAACCGGAACCGACCGCCCTTCGACTGCAAAAAATCACGGCGGGCGAAAAGAACTTTCAGCAATATCACTACAACTCTGCCGGTCTTTTAGCCAAATTTCAATCGAACTGGGCGTATACTGACAGCACAGTAGCGATCCTGAATGCAGACCTGGAATACGACGCTGAAAACCGCCTGAGTCGCATCATCAGCAATGGAAGCCTGTCGGTGAAGTTTTATTACGAAGGGAAATTGCTCGACAAAACCGAAGAATACGATCATCGAAACCGGCTGGTGGTCTCGCATTTTTACCTTTTTGGCGCGGAAGGCCGGCTGGTCGAACTGCTCGATCAGATTCACGATACCGACAACGATACTTTTGAAACCGCTACGTTTATCAAATACCGGTATGAATATGACAGCCGGGGAAACGTGACGCAGACCCAATCGTTCATCCGAAAACCGGGCAGTGCGTCTTTTAAAGCCTGGGAAACGGTTTTGTATGAAGGCTATGACGAAAAGAAAAATCCGCATCGTCCGCTTGTTCAGTATCCCTATCTATCGCAGGAGCGGACGATGGTCAACAATCCGGGAAAAATTACCGTTAAACGGGCAGAAGATCAGTCGGTTATCTCGGTGCTGACCCTGACGTATCAGTATAACCAACAAGGCTATCCGACGCATAAAACCCAGCAGATGACGACAACGAAGCCGTTTCCGGTCAGTACGGTTTATTATTACTACGAGTAGAGAGTGCGTCAATTAAGCGACTGCAGGGAATCGGTCTGGACAAAGTGGTGAAGCATTTTGATCACTTTCGGAATGGTGAAATAAAACGTCGTTCCCTGGCCTACGGTGCTGTCAATCCAGATTTGCCCCCCGTAAATGTCGATCACTTTTTTGCAGGTAGCGAGCCCGATGCCGGTACCGGAATACTGATTGCGCCCGTGAAGCCGCTGGAAAATCTGGAACACCCGCTCGAAATACTGGCGTTCGATGCCAATGCCGTTGTCACGAATGGCAAAGCGATACTGGTGGCCCTCATCCGTCACCTGGATGCTGACCCGGGGAGCCACGTCGGGTCGGCGGTATTTGAGGGCGTTGGAAATCAGGTTTTGAAACAACTGTTTCAGGTCGGTGCGATGCCCCATAATTGTGGGCAGCGTGCCCAGATCCACCACGGCCCCCGTGGCCTGAATTTCGGCTTGCTGTTCCTCCAGAATTTCATTGACCAGTTCCTGCAGATCGACCTGCCGTAGCGCAACTTCACTGCCAACGCGCGAGAAATCCAGCAGATCGTTGATCAGGTTGCGCATGCGCTCGGCCGCAGCCGTCGACACCCCAATGAGTCGCCGGGCATCCGGATCAAGCTGATCGCCGTGTTTGTTTTCGAGCAGCGACAGGTAGTTGGCGATCGTTTTTAGGGGCGATTGCAGATCGTGCGACGCGATGTAGGCAAACTGTTGCAGTTCCTGATTGGAGCGCGTCAGTTCCTGCATGGCCAGTTGGCGGTAAGACAGTTCGCGGTCGTATTCTTTCGATGTGCGCAGCCCGACTGCTTCGTTGAAATACCGGATCAGGGCAACGACCGTTGCCACCGACACCACCGCCGTCAGAAAACGGATCAGGGCGTTGATGCGGTAGGCCGGAATCCAGAACATGGCGGCATCAATCAGGTGTGTAAGGCCACAAAACAGAATGAAGGCACCAAAAAGCCAGAAAACACCGGCCAGGGGTACCCCTTTTTTGATAAAAATGAAGCGAACCAGAATGAGCGGAATCGCCATGTAGGCCAGCCAGATGGTCAGGTCGGAAAGAATATACAGCCAGCCATGAAAATCGGTCCAGGTACCGCAATACCAGCGGGGCGGCCAGTCGCTGGTATCGGCGAGCCGTTGGAAAAAATCAAATACTTGCTGCATCGTGCAAAACGGGTCAACAGCGCAGGCTCGGAGTCTGCCAGTCACCTGGTAGAGCGTACTGAATCAAACACACTGCCCGGCTATAGAACCACTACTGAAAATAGGGGATTTTGTTGTTAAACTTACTGGAAAGTGCGCTTAATTTATTACAGAAGACTATTTTTTTTCGCTGATGAATCGCGTTGCGGTTTGGGTAAATGGTTAATTACCAACCAACTGCTCGTTCCCGATTTGCTGACGGATCTCGTCCGGGTGCCGCGTTCCGACCAGTAAGGTGCGTTTTTTCCCTTTCAGTTTGATGTCGATCCCCCAATTGCCGGAAACCGTATGGGCGGTTCCGTTCCAGGAAAAACGAATGCCCCACCCGCCGAATTCGCCGAGAGCCGAATAGCTGCGGACAGTAACTTGTTCTATCTGACTCCATTTGATCACCCGGTAGGTTGACTGAAACGGAAACCATCGGTAGGCAATTCCTTCCGGATCGATCCGGGTTTCCAGCCGCAGGAACCAGAACAACCCCATAATCCCCGCCATGATGCCCACATGAATGGGTTGCCAGCGATAAATGACCAGGGCCAGGCTGCCGAGCAGCAGCAGCCAGAGCCAGGGTTGACGAAAGTGTTGTGTTTCTTTGTACATGACAGACGTTGGTTTCGAGCATTCACACCTGGATTTTACAGCCGTGGGTGCTGTTTTTTAATTGATTTTCCAGCGAGTTTCCGTCGAGTAAGGCCCAATGTTCCCGGATTTTTCCGTCGGTTACTTTAAAACACCGATAGCCCACCACGGAGGCTTCCGCCCCCATGGGTTCGATGCCGCGCCAGACGCCAATCTGCCGCACCTGCATGGTGAATTTGATCATGACGGTATTGCCTTCGGCTACCTGCGCTTCAATGCCGGTTTGGTGTTCAAATGCCGCGCTGGTGGCCAGAATCCATTGTTTCAATCCCTGCTGGTTGGCCGGGAACGACGCCGGCAGCGAGTGATCGATAAATTCCGGATGAAGATAATCATCAAGCGTTTCAAAGCGGTTTTTATTCCAAATGTTTTCGATAAAATGAGCAACAATCGTGCGGGTATTGGCTGGAGTATCCATGTGGTTTTGGTCGTTAAAGCGTGAAACGGCAGCAAAATTCGCCCAATCTTCTTGAATCAACCTGTGACGAAAATCACAAAATGAAACGCCTTACCGGTTTTTGCGGATTCGGCTGACCGTTTCTCTAGCCATGCCCAAATAGGAGGAAAGCTGCGACAGCGAAACCCGTTGCAGCAACTGCGGGAAATGACGAACCACGTAGGCGTACCGTTCGGTGGGAGAGTGGATTCGGAACAGGTTGGCGTGGTCTTCCTGATTGACCAGCATCTGCTCCAGCAAATTCCGTCCGAATGATTCGATCTCGGCCGACTGGCGGTATAAATCCAGCAGGGTTTCTTTCGAAAACTCCCAAACAATGGCTGCTTCGCCAGCCTGAATCCTGTAGGCCGAAGGAACTCCCGAACGCAGGCTCTTCAAATCCGTCACAAATTCGTTTTCGAACGAAAACCGGGTGTTGATTTCTTTGCCGTCTTTGTCGTAGAACGTTCGCAGATACCCTTTTTCAACGTACCAGATCGTTTTGCAAATCTGGCCTTCCGGCAACAGAACCTGACCTTTTTCCAGCGGTTTTTGCCGGGTAGAGTGGATCAACAAATCGGACGCGTCCCGCGAAAGTTCCGCAATCGAGTGAATACCCGCTTCGAGGCTACTGGTCATGGGTTTCTGGTTGAACGGAATCACTCAAACTCCCATTTACTCACCCACAAATCCTTCGTCTGCTGCTGAAACCGTTTAAGCTTTTCCTGCATCCGTTTCAAAGTCGCCCGGTGTTTGGGGTCATTGGCCAGATTACGGACTTCGTCAGGATCGGTTTGGAGATCATACAACTCGAAACGCGGGCGATTCAGATACGCGGTGACGGTCCGTTTGCCATATAGAGTACGACCGGTTTTGCGCACATCCTGCCACGTAAACGAATGATACAGATCGAGCGCCATCGGAAAAGGCAGCGCATGGGCGAGGTTGAAAATCAGCTTGTAGCGTCGTTCACGCAAGACGCGCATCGGATAATACATCGTCACCTCGTGCAGTGAATGTGACGCGTAAACTTCATCCCAGCCCGTCACCTTTTCCTGTTCCACGATCGCTTTGAAACTCCGGCCCTGGCTGTAAACCGTGTCTGACAACGCGCCCGCAAAATCCAGCAGGGTGGGCGTTAGATCGACCCACGAAACCATCGCATCCTGCACAAATCCGGGTTTTTGCGGTTTCGGCAGTTTGACAATGAGCGGCAGTTTCATCCCCGGTTCGTATAAAGTCGTTTTTGATCCGGGGAACGGTGCGCCATTGTCCGATAAGTACACGATCAGCGTGTTGTCATACTGCCCGGTTTCTTTCAACAGCGCCACCAAGCGTTCTACGCCCTGATCCAGTCGGCTGATCGACTCGTAGTATTGCGCCAACTCCATCCGGGACGCCCGCGTATCCGGCAGGTAAGGCGGTACCTGAACCTGAAAAGGCTGGTAAAAAACGTCGTGAACCTGGGGATAACCGCCCGGCCGATTGCCAAACCGATTGGCTTGATCACTTTTAAAAACCGGTGAACCACCTACTGACACGGCGTTGCTCCGGTGCGGATCGTCGGTGGCAAAGTAGAGAAAAAACGGTTTTTCGTTGGATTCGGAGAAGAGCGAATAACACAAATCGGCCATCGACACCGGACTGCGGCCAATCGAAACCGGGTCGTTGACGCCACCGCCCTTCAGCACCTGCTGAAAATGATAGGTTCGCTCGGGAGCCACGTGAAATTTGCCGATTCGGGCCGTTCGATATCCGGCTTTTTCGAGCAGAACCGGCAGCGTTCGGACCGTGTCGAAGGAACTGAAATGGTGTTCCCGGTGCTCCAGACCGTACATGCCGTTGGCGTGGTTGTGAAGCCCCGTCAGCAACACCGACCGGCTCGGGCTGCAACTGGCCGTGGTGCAGAAGGCGTTTGTAAACCGGGTGCCTTCGGCAGCTAGCCGATCGATGTGGGGCGTTTTGATGACCGGATTGCCGTAACAACCCACGGCTTCACGTCCGTGATCGTCGGCCACAATCACAACGATGTTGGGCCGGGAATCTTTCCGGTGGGTAGTGGGCCGAAAAGCGGTGATCGCTACCAGCAAAAGTAGCGTCAGGGCGAACAGGAGTCGTACCATCGTTCACTTTTTACCGTAAAAATAGGGGATTTAAGGGGCAAATTTCAGGAAAGATTCAACCGCTTTTCATAACAGTAAAACCGCAAACCAGGCCGGAACCCCAGCCCGATTTCACCGGCAAATTGATAACCGACCTTCGGAAAAAGCCGCTGCGTGGCTTCATTTTGGGTGTTCGTATCGATTCGGAGTATGTCGATGCCGCGTTGGCGGGCCACTTCGTCAGCCTGCGCCAGCAGCAGAGCGGCAATGCCCCGGCCCCGAACGTCGGGATCGACCGCCAGGCGATGTACGACAATGGCCGTTTCGCTCAAATCCCAGCCGACCTTCGCATATTCCGGCTCCTGATCCGTGGTGATGGCGGCTACACCGACCGGTTTTCCGTCCAGTTCCGCGACCCAAAGCTGGTTCAGCGCAATGTCTTTTTCGAAAACCGCAGCGTTTGGATACTGGTCGTCCCACTGAAAATTACCGGTAGCCTGCATCAGTGGAACTACGCGCCGGACCAGGTGAAGTAAAGCCGGAATGTCGTTTAAAGTCGCCGGGCGTACGGTCATTGGGTATTGATTCTGATCGTTTAAAAACCGGGGTAAAATACGGAAGTTTTTGGCTATTAACCGCCGTTACGGCGATTTTATCCAATTTCGTGCAGGACTTTCTCCGGCCGGGTTCTGGTTTTGACGATTTCCGGCTCTACCGGATTTGGAGGCAGTTTCATCCCGGTCAGGAAAAATAGAGACGTAAAGAAGGAGTAAAACACCACCCCGTGTTGTTGCGACCAGACATTCTCGGTGAAGAAGGTAATGGCGACAATCATCAGCAGAATGGTGTAGAGATGATCGCGCCGTCGGAATGCATTGGCAAACTGAACCCCCAGAATGACCAGCAGCAAGCCAATGCCAATCAAGCCAAACGAAAGCCATTGATTGATGTATTCATTGTGAGTATCATAGGCCACCAGCGGAATGTGCAACAGTTTTGAATACACTTCATATTGAGCCCGCAACGCCTGATCGACGTAGCCAGGACCTAACCCCGCCACCCAATGTTCTTTCAAAACGTCCAGATCGACCGATAAGATTACCTGCCGCATCTGCACCGAATTGGCATTGGGATTGTCGGTTGGCTTGGCGTTGATCAAAGCCGAAAATTCCCCGATCCGCTGGCTGCTGAACGGAATGGAAATGCAGGCAACCGACACCGAGAGAACCAGTACGGCCAGAATGGGAACAAGCCGGTATTTTTGAGTCCGGTTGATCCAGGCGTAATAGAGCAGCATAACGAACAGCGCAATGACGGGGGCTTTGGGCATCAGGGCCATCAAAAACAGGAACAACGGAAAGAGCACCGCGCCCAGTTTCCAGCCTTTCAGTTGCTGCCGGTGCTTTGGCGAAATCAACAAAATGGCGGAGGCAAAACACAGGTTGATGCCCATGTAGGTGGGGTGGAAGCTCGTGATTTTCTCAAAATAAAGCCGGTATTGAATATGGGCTTCCGGGCCGCTGATTTGCCAGCCGTATTCGAGCAGATAAAACAGATTGCCCGCCAAACAGGAAATAAAACAGGCGTATACGAAATAAATCAGTTCACCGGAAAGGATTTTGCGCGTTTGGGGCTGTAAAAAAAGAAGGGCAAACGGCGCGACAAACAGGCTGGCTTTCTGTTCAAGGTCAAAAAGGACGCCGGAGCGGTTGGCGGGGTCGGTAAACGGGACATGGAAAGCGTAGAGCAAGTAGACACTTCCCAGTAAAAAAACTCCGCCGTAGGGTCGGAAAGATCGGCTTTTATTGAAAAAAATGTCTCTGACGACCCAGAATAGAAAAATTCCCATCAGAACAAAAATCTGCAACCGGTTGGGCAGTAAAAACGCAAACATCACAATCCGGGCCAAATGCTTATCGTACGCAGTCAAGCTATTCATTCACGTTGTTTTTATTGGGGACTGCGTCATGCGGACAGTCTGGGCGACGATAACGTCACACGACCAGGCTGCTAATCAATTGTTTAGAGGG
Source organism: Larkinella fluvii (assembly GCF_051857545.1). NCBI lineage: Bacteria > Pseudomonadati > Bacteroidota > Cytophagia > Cytophagales > Spirosomataceae > Larkinella > Larkinella fluvii. Next base: position 123,294 of record NZ_JBPZHB010000003.1, read on the forward strand.
AGATTTGTCTTTGAAAAACCGGATATCCACCCCCACATGCGATCCCACTGTTTGCTATAAGACCCTGTAGACCGGGAAGTAGTTGTAATTGTTTCGCTAATCTTATCGTATAGCCCCGAAGGTTCCAGCGAAAACCGGGGTAAAAGCTTGGTCGTCAGGGCTTCTTTTCTGGTAAATTTTTCAGGACTTTTTGCCGACTGTAGCGGTTATCGCTGGCCTTTGGTCAGCGCAGGGGTTTTTCCTACTGGTTGATATCGGCCACGTTATTCTGCGAATTTTCGTCCAGTGCATAGCCATACGGGTCGATTGCGACGGTTTTGGGCTTTTTGCCGACGGTCAGCCGAACGATGGTGCGCGGTTTTGTGAAGCGGTATTGCCGGCTGTAAACCGGCTTTGTAACCGCAGTCCATTCGTCCGAAGGCTGATCAAAAACCGCGATTTCCCACGCGTCGTTAGGTGGCAGGCTTACCGGTTTTCCATCGTTTCGATGCTTAGTTTTCGCACTATTGACTTCCATCGTGAGTGCAAACTGACCGTTAGCAAGTGGTTTACAGGAAAGCACCCGAATGGACAAGGCGTTGGTGACGACGTTCCTCAAAACCTCATCGATTAGTCGGCGCCGTTCTTCCGTCGCTTCCCGTTTCAGGGCCTGCACCAGATCGTCGGGTTTTGGCTTTTTCCGGGGATAGGTGTGGTCGGTGAGGAGTTGGCGCAACGCCCGGTTGAAATGCTCTTCACCCATCTGTTCCTGAATCCGGCACAGCACCAGACCGCCTTTTTGATACCCGGCAAACGGCTGATTCTCCGTGACAACCAACGGCAATTCCGCTTCTGACTGATGGCGGCTGGCAAAATAAAAATTCTTATCACCCTGAAAATAAGGTCGTAAAATCATTTTGCCGTACCGTTTTCGGAGAACGGTCGCTTCCGTGTATTTCGCCAGCGACTCCGTCAGCAACTGATCGCCCGGCCCGGAAACCGGCCGAAGCTGGTGCGCCCACCACTGATGAGCGACTTCGTGTACGACGGTGGCGTAAGCATAATTCACCTTTCGAGGCTCCCGAAAATCCGTCAGGAAATTGAGTTTTTCCCGGCTGAAAACTGTTCCCGGATAGGCCGTTGCCGAACCGCCATACTGCGGGATTTCCGCCAGCGTCAGGTGCCGGAACGGATACGGGCCAAAATGATGAATGCCGTACGCCAGCGCATCCTTCAAGCCCTGCATCATGGCCGGGATATTGGCGGTTTGCCCCGGTTGATACAGAATGCGCAAGGCCACGCCTTGATACACGTCGGTTTTTTCCGCATACCGGGCCGAACTCAGCGCAAACATGAACGGCACCGGGTGGCTTGATTGATAGGAGAAATACCGTCGGTCGCCCTGAGTCCACGCTTTTTGCAGCGTTCCTACCGTGGCAATCTGTTGGTCGGCAGCCGTTGAAATCGTGGTTTCCAGATCGATCAGGTGGTAGTGGTCCGAAGGATTCCGGACGGTTTGCCGGCCCAGGCCCGCTGCCCGGCGAACGGTTTCATCGTCGGATTCCAGCCGGGCGTTGTAGCCCAAAAACGGCACGTATTTCTCCAGTTCGATATAGGAACCGTTTTCGACCACCGAGTTTTCACTGTTGAACGGCATAAAACCGGTCCGCAAAACCGCCATCGAGAAGTGCAGCGAAGTGGTTTCGCCCGGCCGCAACGGTTTGGCCAGTTCGAACTGGTATTGATGAAAAACCGGGTCGTAGGTTTTCTCCCGACCGCCGGGGAGCGTTAGTCGAACGGCCGAAACCTCCGGGTCGACACCCAACCAGATCCGGTTCAGGGGTGTTTTGGATTGATTTTGAAGCTGATAATGTCCCTTTACGCGGTATTGGCGACTTTCCGGGTACACATCCACCTGCATTTTCAGGGCGGTAATCACCGGCCGGGGGAGGTTTGCAAACCGTTTGTAGGTCTGTTCGTAGCGGATTTGCCAGTTCTGCCGGGTGGTTTTGCTTTGGTACTTCCCAATCACGTTAGTCTGGTAATAAATCAATCCGCCCACCAGCAATCCGAGCAGAAACGCTCCGCAAAAAAGGATTCTTCCGGTTTTCCCGACCTGTTTTCCGACGGTTTTCAGGCGGTGCCGCGCCCGGAGGTGCAGCGTAGTGGGCCAGAAGCCGACGGACAGAATCGTGAGCAAAACCGCGCAGCAGCCCCAGTAGGCCATATACCAATCAAAAGCGGGGGCATAATGACCAAAACCGTTCATCGATGAATAATTGAATTCGGGAACGACGGCGTACCGGAGCAGGTAATGTTCGATGCCGAGTCGGCGGCTGAAAACCAGCAGGGCCGCCACTACCAGGCTGAGCAGCAGGCCGAGGTATTTGTTCGGGCTGAGGGTTTGGATAAAAACAACCAGAACCGCAAACCACAGCAGAGGCAAACCGCTGTAATAGTAAAGCGACCCGTAAAGCAGGACAGCAGGTTCGAAATAGCCCGCCATTCCCTGAATTGTCAGCCCGATCCCGATGTTGATGCTGATGATCAGCCCAATGAGTAAGGCTAAAGCCATCAGTTTGGCTCCGACAAAAACCAGCGGGTGCGCCGGGGTGCTGGCGATTAACGCCTGCCGCTGACCCAATCGCTCCCGTCCGACCAGTTCGGCTCCCCAGAAAATGATCAGCAACAGGGCGGGCCGGATCGAGCAGAGGTATTCGACGATTACGCCCGTATCCGGATACGTCACGATGCCGAACCAGCCGTTCCGCAGGTGATCTTTCAGGTCGATTCCGGTCAGGAAAACCCAGAGAATCAGCATCACCCAAACCGGGAAATTTCCAAAAACCGCCCTGGCTTCCGCTTTTAGTTGCGCTCTGAACGCCATTGCCGTGTGCCGCAATGTGCCGGGCGTCAGTCGGTACCGGCGATACGGTATTCGCGGCCCAACGGATGACTCCGGTTTTGTTTTTCGGGAACGAACCGGTTTGGTTTCGCCGAACGAAAACCCGCGATAACTGATCGCCAGCACCAGCAGGGCCAGTCCGCTCCACACCAGCCGGTTGATCCCGAACAAACCGTTGACGGGAAAAAGCTGATGATTTCGCTGCTCGACGGTCCAGAAACGGGTTTCCTGAAAAAATGGCGCCAGTCCGAATGGGTCCATCAGAAACGGCAGCAAACTACTTGAATCCGCGCGGGGTGCCGAACCCGCCATCAGGGGCGAATTGCCCAGAACCGAGCCCAGCAGATACAGCACGTAAATCAACACGCCGGTGGTATAAACCGCCCGTGGGCTCCGGCTCAGCATGGCCGTGCTAAAAATGAGGCTGACCGAAAAGAAGAGATTCGGCACCCCGAACACCAGCATTGGCCAGGCGTAAAAAGCCAGATGAACCGGTCCGCGCCGGGCTGGATCGCTCAGAAAAGAACCGACGAAGAGGCCCAGAACCGCCAGCCCCAGCAGGCTGAAAACCGCCAGAAACAAACCCGAAAACCGGGACGTAAAGTAAGAAAACCGCCGGACGGAACTCGTGGCAACCAGCGCGTCCATCCGATAGGTGGTATCGCGCAACACCACGTTGGCGCACAGCAATGTGCTGACCAGGATCGAAAAAAGCGAAAGCAACGCCACCAGGGTATTGACGACGTAGGGGGCGTTGGTATAGACCGCGTCGCCCCCGAAACCGCCCCGCACGGCGATGAGTCCAAACAGAAAGAACAACCCGGCTGCGGCCCGGAACGAGAGCTGGCGGCTGTGATACCAACCTTCGAAGCGAAGTAAGCGGTTTAGCATACGGTTTCCTGTTTGGTTTCCGGTAGAACCGAAAAATATACTTCTTCCAGACTGGGCAAAACCGGTTCGAAACCAGCCTCAGGGCATTCGTCGGCCAGCACCAGCACCTGGCGTTTTCCCGAAAATCGGCGGGTCGACAAAACCGTGTAGGCCGCCTGATATTGCGGCAGCGTGTCGTTCGGGATGGTTTTGCCCCAGACCCGGCCTTGTAGCGTGCTGGTGAGGTGGGCCGGACTGCCCTGCGCAATGATTTTTCCCGATGCCAGGATCGCCAGTTGCGGACACAGTTCGTAGACGTCTTCCACGATGTGCGTCGACAGAATCACCACCACCTCTTCGCCGATTTCGCTCAGCAGATCGTGAAAATGGTTCCGCTCTTTGGGATCGAGACCCGCCGTTGGTTCGTCCACGATGATGAGTTGCGGGTTTCCCAGCAGTGCCTGCGCAATGCCGAACCGTTGCAGCATCCCGCCCGAAAACGTGCTGACGGCCTGTTTCCGAACGGGATAGAGATTGGTTTGCTGCAAGAGCGCATCGACCTGTTCACGCCGGTCGCGCTGGTTCTGCAGTCCTTTCAAAATGGCCAGGTGATGCAGGAGTTCGCTCGCCGACACGTTGGGATACACGCCGAAATCCTGCGGGAGGTAGCCCAACTGACTCCGCAAGCGCTGCGGATGCTGGTGAATGTCGACGCCATCGAAGAAAACCGTACCGCTGTCGGGTTGCTGGAGGGTTGCGAGCGTTCGCATGAGGGACGATTTGCCCGCGCCGTTCGGGCCCAGCAGGCCAAACAAACCGTTCGGAATGGTGAGCGAAACCGCGTCCAGTGCTTTCACGCCGTTGGCGTATTGTTTGCTGAGTTGGTTGATTTGTAAGCGACTCATACGAAGTTGGTTCGTAACGAAAGAGAGTCGAAAAGTAGCGGAGATCGCCATCAATGACCGGTTTAAATGAGCAACGCAGCCGGTTTCGTGACGAACGATGCATTCGGTCTGATTTTAGCCTTCCGGCGACGTTCGTCATCGGCTTCGGTCCGTTTGTCATTTTGATTTGTGGATTCCATCGTAACCCGCTTTCTTGATCTTCCCATGACCACGAATACCGTAGTTTACCAACCCGAACGACTGCTTCGATACCTGGAGACCGGGCTTTTTCTAGGGATGGCCAGTGCTTTGAGCATCGCCAATACCCTGACCAACCGACCGACCACCTGGCTGACCTATTGCCAATCCGTGTTGACAGTCAGTGTATTACTTCTGCCGGTTCTGGTATTTTCCGGGTACAAACCACACTGGAAACGGCAACTGCCCCGCCGACGGTATCTGCAACGGTGGCTGGCCTGTTTCGCATTTTACCTCCCGCTCAGCACGGCGGTTTTTGTCTATTTCGCCCCGTTTGGCTTGCCCGATTCGTTGTTCATTCTGGCCGCTTTTTACGCGCTTCTGCTCGAGTTGCTGCTGGAAAGTGCGGCCTACCTGCAAAAGCAGCTCCGGCGGGTTCAGTGGCTGCAAAAATTCGGTCTGGAAGAAGCTCTCATCATCAGCGTCACGCTAATTTCCGTCACGCTGGCGGCCATGGCCGTTTCGAGCCTGGGCAACCCGTTGTATGACACGAAGGAGCAATTGCTGATTGCGTTTACGCTGGATTTGGGTAAGCTATTCCACCATTTCGGTACCTTTCTGAGTTATGCGCTACAGTTTTTGCTGATGTATTTGAGCGGTTATCTGTTTTTTTACCTCAACAGCCATTTTCTGGTTTCCCACGTTCTGAAACAGAAGGGACTGGTGTTTTACGGCCTGAGTGTGCTGGCCACCATCGCGTTGCTGTATCCGCTGATCGCCCAGGCTTTGCTGCTGTTGCCCATCAACGAGCGGTTAGGCGGTTTTTTTTCGAGTAACCCGTTTCAATTGGAAAATGCGTTTGCCGCTCTGGCGGTTATGCTGGTAAGCCTGCCCGTGGTGCTGGCGTTGCAGTGGTTCAACCAGAACGCCCGGATCGTGTCGCTGGAGAAGGAAAAAACCGAAGCCGAACTCGATTTACTGAAACAACAGCTTAACCCGCATTTCTTTTTCAATACGCTCAATAACCTCTACGCCCTGAGCCTTCAGAAATCGGAGCGGGCACCGGAAAGCATCCTGAAACTGGCCGAACTGATGCGGTATGTCATCTACAAAGGTCGGGAACGGCAGGTAACCATCCGGCAGGAAATCGACTACATCGAAGGCTACCTGTATTTGCAGCAACTCCGGCTTCAACGGCGGGCCGACGTCCGGTTTGAACAGGAAATCACCGACGATCAGTTGCCCGTAGCCCCCCTGCTGCTCATTGTGCTGGTTGAAAATGCCTTCAAACATGGGATTGAACCGGCACAGGACGCGGCCTTTTTGCACCTGCTGGTTCGATCCGATGCCCGGCAGCTTTATATTCGCTGTGAAAACTCGTTTGAGCCGCCGGAAAAAAGCCAGACCGGGATTGGGTTGCAAAACCTCCAAAGGCGGTTGGCGTTGCTGTATCCGGGAAAGCATACGCTGATCATTACTGCTACGGACCAGCGGTTTACGGCCGAATTAACGCTGCTATGCTCATGAAGATGCGTTGTCTGATTATTGACGATGAACCCCTGGCGCATGACGTCATTCGGACGTATGCGGAGGATGTGCCTTTTCTGGAGATTTGCGGGCAGTGTTACCTGGCCACGGAAGCACTCGACTTTCTGAGCCGGCATCCGGTCGATCTGATTTTTCTGGACATCCGGATGCCCCGGCTCACGGGCCTGGATCTGTTAAAAACCCTGACCCGAAAACCGCTGGTAATCATTACGTCGGCCTACGAAGAATATGCCCTGGAAAGCTTCGATCTGGATGTTTCCGATTACCTGCTGAAACCCTTCCGGTTCGACCGGTTTTTGAAAGCCGTCAACCGGGCGCTGGTTGATTTCTCTCGCCAGGAACCGGTGCTTATTCCATCTTCTCTGGTTTCTCCGGCTCTCGCACAGATCTACATTAAGTCCGATAAAAAACAGGTGTTGGTCAATCTGGACGAGATTTACTACCTGGAAAGCCTGGGCAATTACGTGAAAGTCTGGCGGGAAACCGGTTTTTTACTGACGCCCCGAACCCTGAGCAGTTTTGAAAGCCAGCTTCCGGCGGACGCGTTTATTCGCATTCATAAATCTTACCTGCTCAACAAACCGTATGTGCAGTTTATCGAAGGCAATACGATTGTGCTTAGGAACGGGAAGCGGTTGCCGGTTGGGAAAAATTACAAACAGGCGGTGCAGGATTGGATTGCGCCGGGTTGATTTTTTTGTTACAAGGGAATGATAAATGTAAAATGATGAATATTAAATGTAAAAGGAGTTGTCAATCCGGCACTTTTACATTTAATATTCATCATTTTACATTTATTATTCCTTTTTATAAAAAAACACAAAAAACAGCCCGGCACAAGCAGTACCGGGCTGTCTGAATTATCCCTAAACCCTTAATCTCAAATTCTTACAATTTATTTTTCAAGCAGAACATTGTCCTGCGCATTGGCCTTGAAGGTGTTGACGGTCGAGGCATCTGCGTTGAGTTTTGAGCTGTAACTGACGAAGATTCCGTAGCCGCCACCGTTGGCGATCGTGGTATTTTTGACCGATAAATTACCGCCGTACAAAGCCACATTAGCCTTTTTGCCTGAAACGATGGCCAGACTACCACCGTGGCTGATCTCCGCGTTTTCGATCACATTCCGGGAGTTGTTCGAGTAAATCATCAGGCCTTTCCAGGAAGCGGAGGTGCGGTCGGCACCCGTGAAGGTCACTTTTTCGGTGGCCGTTCCTTTGGCAATCAGATAGCCCTTGCTATTGATCATCATGACCACATCGCGGGCTGCTTCGATCGTCACACCGGGGCTCAGCGTCAAGCCGGATTCGACCGCAAAATCGCCAGCCAGACGATACGGCGTTTTGTCTTTGAAACCGCCCCAGGTAATGTCGCTGCCTTCCCGCAGGTAATACCCCTTGATTTCAACCACATTCCGGCCGTTTTCACCCGTGAAAGCCGAGGCCGCATCCAGTTTGTCGACGTTGGCCGGATCGAGAACAATCCCGGCTTCGCTATTTTTCGTAAAGCTATTGGTGGCAAATTCGCGCAGAATACCGCCTTCCTGCACCAGCAGGCCATAGCCATCGTTTTGCGAGAAAAGGCTGTTTTTCAGGGCGATCTGGGCTTTTCCACCGCCAAACAGGGCCATCCCGGCTTTGGTTGCGCTGATGAGGGCGCGGCTTCCGGCGTGCATCACTTCAATGTTTTCAAACACGTTGGCGTTGCTGCCCGAGTAGATCATAATACCAACCCAGTAGCCTTTGGTTTTCTCGGCACCGATGAAGCGGATTTTCTTCTCGGTAGTTCCTTTCGCGATGATCAAGCCACCGCCGTCGTTGATGTCCATGCGGGTATCCCGTTCAAAGGCGATCACGACACCGGGGTTGATGGTCAGTTCGTGCGAAACGGCGATGCTTTTCGTGACGATATAATCCGGATAATCGGGGTTGGCAATGCGGTCGGTTAGCACGGTTTTAACGGTGATGCTCTTGTCGATGGCAACGGGCTGGGCGACGGAAGCGGCCAGTTTTACTTTATCCTTGCTGGTTCCGTTGGCGTTCGAAACCGTTAGTTCGAGTTCGTAATCACCTACTTCATCGGCGACGAAAGTGGGTTTGGCCGTGGTGGCCGCCGAAATGGCTGCCGTACTTTTGGCGGGTTTGGAAGCAATCGTCCACTGAAAAGTCAACGGGGCTCCTTTGGTGTCGACGGAAGCGCTGCCGTCGAGTTTTACGGTTTCGCCCACCTGCACTTCCTGGTCGGCACCGGCATTGGCTGTCACGGTGTTGGAGGGAGTGGGGGTTGGATCGACGTCGTCTTTTTTACAACCGGTTACGAGGAAGGTGGCTGAAAGAAGGATGGCAAAGGCGCGCTGGGTGAATACGGTGGTGACCCACGCGGAGTTTTTCGCGAATGGCATCGCGGCAGGAATTCGTTTTTTCATGATTTGATGTTGTCTACTGTTTTGTGCGTAGCGTTCAACTACGAGTACAAAGGTGCGGCATTCATCGGATTGAGGCTGTCGCATTTTCCGACAAAAAAGAGACTTTATACGTCACCTCGTGACCATTCACTCAATCGACTGAAAAACGGCTTCGCCTATTCACTATACTTATAGCATATTCTGTTTTATCATACCTTTTGTTATGACCTTTCGCGAATTTGGCGACTACCTTTGCCAGGCGGAAGTCAGGAAAGCTGGTCGATAATTGCCATCCTGATGAGCAAACACAAACAAATACCATGATCACGACAGACATTTGCATCATTGGCGCGGGTCCCGTAGGACTTTTCGCTGTTTTTGAAGCCGGTTTACTGAAGATGCGCTGCCACCTCATCGACGCTCTGCCGCAGGTGGGCGGGCAGTTATCCGAGATTTATCCCCAGAAACCGATTTATGACATTCCCGGCTTCCCCGACGTCAAAGCACAGGAGCTGGTGGATAACCTGATGGAACAGATCAATCCGTTTCATCCGACATTCACGCTGGGCGAACGGGTGGAAAATCTGGAACGCCAGGCCGACGGATCGTTTTTCATTACCACCAACGAGCAAACCGTGGTGCATTGCCAGGTCGTGGTGATTGCGGGCGGTTTGGGTTGTTTCGAACCCCGCAAACCCGAAATCGAGGGGCTGGAAGCGTTTGAAGGGAAAGGCGTTTCGTACATGATCAAGAACCCGGAGCTGTTGCGCGACCGGCGGGTGGTGCTGGCGGGCGGGGGTGATTCGGCCCTCGACTGGACGGTTTTTCTGGCTAATATTGCCAAAGAAGTAACCCTGATTCACCGCAGCGACAGCTTTCGGGGCGCACCCGATTCGGCCGAAAAAGTGTTTGAACTCGCCAGCGAAGGCCGGATCAACCTGATTCTGCAATCCAACATTACCCGCGTTTCCGGGAACGGCCATTTGCAGGAGATCACCATCACGGGCAAGGACAAAACCGTAACGACACGCGCCACCGATCACCTGATTCCGCTCTTCGGCCTGACGCCCAAACTCGGCCCCATCGCCGACTGGGGACTCCAGATCGATAAATCAGCCATTCAGGTCGATACCACGGATTATTCCACCAACGTGGAACGGATTTATGCCATCGGCGACATCAATACGTACCCCGGCAAACTGAAACTGATTCTGTGCGGTTTTCATGAAGCTGCCCTGATGTGTCAGAGTGCGTTCAAATACGTGTACCCCAGTCAGAAATTGAGTTTTAAATACACCACCGTCAACGGAATACCAACCTTTTAAAAAGACAAGAGAGGATAGACAAAAGAGTAAAGACCTGTGACCACGACAGTTTTTGTCTCTATTCTCTTGTCTATCCTCTCACATCTACACCATGATCCACTTCACCATTGAAGACCAAAACAGCGCTCAGCAGCCAATCGAAATACCGGAAGGCATCAGCCTGAGCCTGATGGAAGTGCTGAAAGCCTCCGAATATCCTATTCTGGCTACTTGCGGGGGCATGGCCCTGTGCGCCACCTGCCACGTAGCCGTACTGGAAGGCGCCGACCGCTTGCCGCCGGTGAACGATGCGGAAGGCGACCTGCTCGATACCCTGCCCGACGCGGATTCAGACAGTCGGCTGGCGTGTCAGTTGCGCGTCGACGAGACGATGGACGGGGCGGTTTTCCGGTTGCGAACTGCGTAGCGTACCCGGTGGGGAAATAGGCTCAAATGATGCATTTTAGTATTATTTTTGCTTCATTTGAGAACCGGTACAACAAACCAGCTTTTTCGCCCACCGACCCCTTTCTTTTTCAATGATTACCCTACGACGCCCGGCGTTTCTAGTAACCTTCTGGTTGTTGTTTACGCAGGTCCTGGCCCAGTCACCCACGCTGTCGTTTCAACGCCTATCGCTGCGCCAGGGGTTGGCCACGAATTATGTCAGTGCCATAACTCAGGATGATCTCGGATTTATCTGGATCGGAACAGTCAAGGGCCTGACGCGGTTCGACGGGTTGCGCTGCACCAATTATGGCCCTCAATTCGGTAATCCGCAGTCACTTCCGCACCGTACCGTCCGTTGTGTGTTCAAGGCCCGGGATGGTATTCTCTGGGTAGGAACCCAGAAAGGACTGGCCCGGCTTGACCCCCAGACCCAGTCGTTCCGGCGGTATTCGTTCAAATCATTGGGCGAAGGCTGCAACCTGATTCGGACCGCCGTTCAAACGGCCAACGGCCTGCTGTGGTTTGGCACCAGCGGTGGGGTGGTGTCATTTGACCCGGCAACCGGAAAATCCCGGTTGCTGACTATGCCGTCCGACTCTACTGAACGACCAACCGCAAACTTTATCCGGCAGTTGGTACTCGATGGCCCAACGATTTGGATCGGCACGCAAGCCGGTCTTTATGCCTACAGCCCGGCTACGCAACAATTCCGCCGGTTCCGTCATGACGCATCCGTGCCCACCTCGCTGCCCGATGATCATATTGCTTCAATCACCCGGCACCCCCGTTCGGGCGCCTTGTATGTTGGAACCCGAAAGGGGCAGATTGCCATCCTGAATCCGGCTACGGGCCAGTTTCGATCCCTGCCAATCGCGGTCAACCAGAGCATAGCCTCGTTATTGATTACCCAGGAAGGCAATCTGTGGGCTGCGGTCGCCGGTGAAGGGTTATACCGGTACGATGCCTCCAAAAACCGCTTTCTGGGCTATAAGAATGACGAAAACAACCCCCGAAGCCTGGTTTCTAATTCCCTGCGCGCGTTGTTCGAAGACCGATCCGGGATTATCTGGGTGGGTTCCGATGATGCCGGGCTGAGCTGGTTCAACCCGAAAATTGATAAGTTCCGCTCGCTCTACGACGATGTAGGGTACAGTCCGGCATCGTCCCTGGGCCTGGACGCCACGTCGCTATCGTTCGACCGGAGTGACCGGCTTTGGGTTGCATCGCGCGATGGGCTGGTCATGATCGATCCGCAGAAACAGTCCTACCGGATTTACAAGCATGACCCGAAAAATCCGACCAGCATCGGAAATAACCTGACCTACAATGTGTTGGCCGATCGGGACGGGAAAATCTGGGTGGGTCATCTTACCGGTTTGAGTCGGCTGGATACGGCCACGCACCAGTTCGAGCAAATTCGTTGTTTGCCCACGGCCGACAACCTGGCCAATTACCCGCCTTTCGATCCGAACCGACGCGATTTTGTGGCCGGTAGTCAGGTGTTTTACAGCGCACAGGCTCCGGATGGCCGGATTTTTATCGGGACAAACGAAAAATTAACCATTTACGACCCCCGAACCCGCACGTTCCTCAACCGGTTCAACGACGAACGAATCCGGAAATTACCCGGCAAAAACTACAATACGCTCTATATCGACCGCTTTAACAATCTCTGGGTAGGAGGGTTTGGTCCGGTTTACAAAATCAGCCCGGATCTCCAACTGCTGGATGAATATGTGCATGATCAAAACGATCCGCACAGCTTACCCGACGATGGCGTAACGGACTTTGCCGAGGATGAAACCGGAAAGCTCTGGATGAGTACGGATAATGGCCTGGCTCGGCTCGACGAACAAACCAAACGCTTCGAGGTCTTCACGACCCGGCACGGACTGCCCAACAGCGACATTGCCGCTTTGCGACTGACCGGCGATACGCTCTGGATCAGCACGTCCAACGGGGTTGCCGTCACCGATATTCGCCAGCTTCGTTTTATTCCCTTCGATGAAGCCGACGGCTTGCCGATGACCGAATTTGAGTCGGGGTCGAGCGAGCGCGATTTGAAAGGACGGCTCTATTTCGGGGCCATGCGGGGACTGGTCTACATTCAGCCCGGCCGGGTTCGGATCAATCGCTTTGTTCCTCCCGTGTATCTGACTTCCTTCAAAGTTAACGGGCGGGAGTACTTGCGGAACATCTCGGCCAATCCGCCGGACATCGTTCTCGATTACGACCAGAATCAATTCAGCTTTGAAATTGCTGCGCTGAATTTCGACAATCCCGGTGCCAATCGGTATGCCTACCGGCTCGAAGACTTCGAAGAACGTTGGAACCAGACCGGAAACCGCCCGTTTGCCAGCTACACCAATGTGCCGTCCGGCGACTACGTGCTGCACGTCATTGCGGCCAACAACGACGGCATCTGGAACCGGGAAGGCTACCGGCTGCGGGTGACGATCCGGACGCCCTTCTGGGAAACCTGGTGGTTTCGGCTTTCGGCCATTGGGGCGCTCATTGCCCTTGTGGTTTTCATTGCCCAGTGGCGCAACCGCCGGGTGGCGAAGGAGCAACAGGAGAAAAGCGAGCTGCGGGAACGGATTGCCACCTCGGAAATGAAGGCCCTGCGGTCGCAGATGAATCCCCACTTCCTATACAATTCGCTGAATGCCGTCCGGCTTTTTGTGCTCCAAAACGACAGCGACAATGCGGATAAGTATCTGGTCAAATTCGCCCGGCTGATGCGGCTCATTCTCGGCAATTCGCGGCAGGAATGGGTGACGCTGGCCAGCGAAACCGAACAGCTTCAACTGTATCTGGAACTGGAACAACTGCGGTTTGGCCACAAGTTTGACTTTTCGATTGAAACCGATCCGTCGCTGGACCAGGAGCGGGTTTCCATTCCGCCGATGATTATTCAGCCCTACATCGAAAACGCGATTCTGCACGGTATGGCCCACAAAAAAAGCCGCGGTTCCATCCGGGTTTGCATCAAACCCGTCGGTGAACACCTGGAGTGTATGGTGGATGACGATGGCGTGGGGCGGCAAAAAGCCGCATCCCTCAAAAGTCAGGCTTCGTCGCACCAGAGCGTCGGGCTGAAAGTGACGGAAGAACGACTGCAACTGATTCAGCAACGCAGTGGAAAAGAAGCGGGAGCAAAAATCATCGACAAACGGAATGACGACGGCGAACCCGCCGGGACGCAGGTTGTGATTCGGCTTCCACTGACGCTTCAGGAACCCGTTTGAGCCGTTCGCTATGAATCTGGAAGGGGGAAATCCCTTTTTGTCTACCTTTGAATTTTGCCAACCACCGTACGTCTTTCATGAAACACCTTGTTGCCTTCCTGGTCTGTCTTACGCTATCGTTTTCCCTGATTGCCCAATCCGACAACGCTTACAACCTGCTTCCTTTTCCGGCCCAGTTTGCGGGCAGTGACGGCCACTTTACGGTTTCGGCCGCTACGCGCATCGTCATTGCCACCAAAGACGCCGGGCAGCGGGCGGCTGCCCAAACGCTGGCCGGCCAACTGAAAATCGCCAGCGGTTTTCCGATTGCGGTGGCGTCGGCAACACCCGCGCTGGCGAAAGGGAAACACATCGTTTTTCAGGCGCATAAAGCCGGTCGCTGTGGCCCGGAAGGCTATGTACTGAACGTGAAACCGGAACGGATTGTGGTGGAGGCCGAAACGCCCAAAGGCTATTTCTACGCCGTTCAAACTTTGCTTCAGCTCTTGCCGACGGCGGTTTTCAGCCCCACGAAAGTCGACAACGTGGCCTGGACCATTCCGGCCTGCCAGCTACTCGACCGGCCCCGCTACGGCTACCGGGGGCTGATGCTCGATGTCAGTCGCCATTTCATGCCGGTGTCGTTCGTCAAGCGGTTTATTGACCTGATGGCGATGCACAAACTCAACACCTTCCACTGGCATTTGACCGACGACCAGGGCTGGCGGATCGAGATCAAAAAATATCCCAAACTGACGCAAATTGGTTCCAAACGCAAGGAAACCGTAGTGGGTCACAATGCCGCCAACTACCCGTTTCAGTACGACGGAAAAGAATACGGCGGTTTTTATACGCAGGAACAGATCAAGGACGTGGTTCGGTATGCGGCCGCCCGGCACGTGACGATTGTTCCCGAAATTGAAATGCCGGGCCACGCGCTGGCGGCTCTGGCTTCGTATCCCGAATTTTCGTGCGATGCGGCCAAAAAATACGAGGTGGCGACACGCTGGGGCATATTCAAAGACGTTTATTGCCCCAACGAGCCAACGTTCGCGTTTTTGCAGCATGTGTTGACGGAAGTGATGGCGCTGTTTCCCGGAAAATACATCCACATCGGCGGGGACGAATGCCCGAAAGACGCCTGGAAAGCCAGTGCATTCTGTCAGGATCTGATTAAAAAACTGAAGCTCAAAGACGAACACGAGCTGCAGAGCTATTTCATTCAGCGCATCGAAAAGTTTGTGAACTCGAAAGGCCGGGCCATCATTGGCTGGGACGAAATTCTGGAAGGGGGTCTGGCTCCCAACGCAACGGTGATGAGCTGGCGCGGCACCGAAGGCGGGATTGAAGCCGCCAAACAGAAACACAATGTGGTGATGACACCCGGCGAATTCTGCTATCTGGATCAGTACCAGGGCAATCCGGCGCAGGAACCGTTGGCGGGTGGTGGCTATATGCCCATTGAAAAAGTGTACAGCTACGAGCCGACGCCCGCCGAACTGACGCCCGACCAGCAAAAATACATTCTGGGGGTGCAGGGCAATGTCTGGACCGAATACATTCCGACGACGCAGCACATCGAGTACATGGTTTTTCCGCGGGCGTCGGCGCTGGCCGAAATTGGCTGGATGCCAAAGGGTCCGCGCAATTTCGAGGATTTTGCGATGCGCCTGAAAGAACACCTCAAACGGCTTTCGTACCTGAATGTCAACTATTCCAAACAACTGCTCGATGTGCGGGCCGTGACGCAGTTTACCGACGCCGACCAGTTGCAGGTTCGGCTGGAAAAACTCGATTCCGACAGCAAGATGTATTACACGACCAACGGCAAACAGCCGTCCACGACGTCGACTGAATACACGATGCCGATTGCGCTGAAAAAAACAACGACGATCAAAGCCGTGACAACCGCCGGAGCCAAATTTGAGGAAACGTTTTACATTCACCGGGCGAAAGGAAAACCGTATACCTACGCCAATACCGCTGCCGAAAAAGCCGACCCGACGAAGAAAAAACTGACCGATGGCCAGGTCGCCCAAAGTCCCCGCAACAAGTCGGAATGGGTCAGCGTATCGGGCGAGGATCTGGAGGTGACCATCGATCTCGGCGAGGTGCGACCCGTCACCAAAGTGTCGGCCAACTTCCTGAAGCGCATTTCGTACAATGATTTTCCGCCGTCTGCCGTCGAAATCGGGTTGTCGCAGGACGGCACGACCTACAAGGATGCCATCAGCCAGCCGGTCAAGTATCCGCTCGAAGGATCGTGGGGCATGTTGCCGGTGGTAGCCGATTTCAAAACCGCCCGGGCGCGGTATGTGCGCATCAAAGCCAAAAATGCCGGGGTGGCTCCGGCGGGTTTACCGAGGGAAGGGTTGCCGACAGCGGTTAGCGTGGATGAGGTGGTGGTGGAATGACAAAATTGGTATCTTTACTTGAAAGAAACCGATGACAACATGACCACTCCATCCGAAAGACTGAAAACCCTCGACGCCGTCCTCGACGGTTTGATGAGCCGGTATCGGGAACGCGTTCCCGACGTGTTGAAAATCGTCGATGCGCTCATTGACGAGAACGTGATTCGGGCCGTTGATGAGATTGAAAATGACCACATTGCGTTCCGGACGATGGGCGTGCCGAGCCTCGGAATCCAGTCGTTCGAAAAGATCTTTCTGCACTACGGTTACGAAAAACGCGAACCGTATGACTTTAAGGAAAAGAAACTGAACGCCTATTGGTACAGCCCGCCGAAACCGCATTATCCGCGCATTTTTGTGAGCGAACTGCGGGTGCGGGATTTGTCGGACGAAGCCCAGCATGTCATTTACAAGTACACGGATACCGTCGTTTTCGATCCGGTCGATGCGCTGGATCTGGACGATGCTCAGGCCGTCGATCAGTTTCTGCACCAGCCGCTCTGGCAGATTCCCACCCTCGACGACTACCGGACGTTGCTGAACGAAAGCGAATATGCCGCCTGGGTGATTTATAACCGTTATTACCTCAACCACTTCACGATCAGTGTGCACAACCTGAAACCGGGTTACAACACCATTCAGGACTTTGTCGCTTTTCTGGAACGGCGCGGGATCAAACTCAACACGGCGGGTGGTACGATCAAAACCAGTCCGGACGAAGGGCTGTTGCAGGCGTCAACTGTTGCTCAGATGATTGACGCGGAATTTGCCGACGGCAAGACCCATCGCATTGCCGGTTCCTACGTCGAATTTGCCGAACGCCGGGTGTTGCCGGAATTTCGGCACCTGCCCGCCGACCAGATCCGGCGCGAACACCGGCGCGACGGTTTTGAAGCCGGCAATGCGGACAAGATTTTTGAGAGCACGTTTACGTCGCAAACCGGGAAGTGATCAGCTCCTTTTCTTCTGTTAACAAATGGTAAAGTTGATTCGGAAACGAATCAACTTTTTTACATTTACAGGAATTATCGCCCCAATCTTCCTCCATGAAAAAACTAGTTCTACTTGGCCTGCTGGTCTGGACGGGGTGCCGCACCCCGAAAACCGAAACGGCGGCTTCCGCCACTCAGCAACCCGTCACCCAAATTGCCTTCGGTTCGTGCAGCCATCAGAAACGGCCCCAACCGCTTTGGGATGACATTGTGGCTCAAAAACCGGACGTCTGGATCTGGCTGGGCGACAACATCTATGGGGATTCGGAAAACCTGGATACGCTGAAGGCCAAATACGCCCTGCAGAAATCCAACCCGGTTTACGGGCAGTTGCGGCAATCCACCAAAATCATTGGCATTTGGGACGACCACGATTACGGCGTCAACGACGGGGGCAAGGAATATCCGCGCCGGAAAGAAAGTCAGCAGTTGATGCTGGATTTTCTGGATGTACCCGCCAGCAGCCCTTTGCGCACGCAGGAAGGCGCTTATTCCTCGCACGTGTATGGGCCAAAAGGGCAACGGGTGAAGGTAATTCTGCTCGATGGCCGGTATTTCCGCGATCCGTTGAAAAAAGTCAACAAAGTCAATACGCCTGACCCCTCGGGTGATATTCTGGGCGAAGCGCAATGGCAGTGGCTGGAGCAACAATTGACCAACTCCGACGCCGATGTCCACATCATCGGGTGTGGGATTCAATTTCTGGCCAACGACCACACATCCGAAAAATGGGGCAACTTCCCCACCGCCCGGCAGCGGTTTTTCGATCTGTTAAGCAAAACAAAACCGAAAGGGGCCATGCTAATCAGTGGCGACCGGCATATCGCCGAAATATCCAAAATCAGCCTGCCTGGACTGGGCTACGATCTGTATGACATCACCAGCAGTGGTCTGACGCACACCTCCAAACCCTATGAACAACCGAATGCATACCGCGTTGGCAAAATGGCGTTCGACCTGAATTACGGTTTGTTTTCCATCGACTGGGCTAAAAAAACGGTAACCGTTCGGGTGAACGGCGACAACCAGGCGACGTATCTGACGCAGGAAATACCGTTTTGATCCAGCTTCCTGCATTGCTCAACGTTATGAAAACTGTTTTTTTACTCGGTCTGCTTGGCTGCACACTCTGGACGGGGTGCCGCACCCCGAAAACCGAAACGGCGGCTTCTTCCAGTCAGCAACCCATCACCACGATCGCCTTCGGTTCGTGCAGCGACCAGAAGCGGCCAACGCCCTTGTGGGATGACATTGTGGCTCAAAAACCGGACGTCTGGATCTGGCTGGGCGACAACATCTACGGGGATTCGGAAAACCTGGATACACTGAAGGCCAAATACGCCCTGCAGAAATCCAAACCGGTTTACGGGCAGTTACGGCAATCCACCAAAATCATTGGCGTTTGGGACGACCACGATTACGGCGTCAACGACGGGGGTAAGGAATATCCGCGCCGGAAAGAAAGTCAGCAGTTGATGCTGGATTTTCTGGACGTTCCCGCCAGCAGCCCCCTGCGGAAACAGGAAGGCGCTTATTCCTCGCACATCTACGGGCCAAAAGGACAACGGGTGAAGGTAATTCTGCTCGATGGCCGGTATTTCCGCGATCCGTTGAAGCAGGAGAACAAAGTCAACGTTCCCGACCCGTCCGGGGATATTCTGGGCGAAACGCAATGGCAGTGGCTGGAGCAGCAATTGACGAAATCCGACGCCGATATCCACATCATTGGATGCGGTATTCAGTTTCTGGCCAACGACCATATCTACGAAAAATGGGGCAATTATCCCACCGCCCGGCAGCGGTTTTTCGATCTGTTGAGCAAAACGAAGCCGAAAGGGGCGATGCTGATCAGTGGCGATCGGCATATTGCCGAAGTGTCCAAAATTACTGTTCCCGGACTCGGTTATAATCTGTATGACATCACCAGCAGTGGCCTGACGCATACGGCCAAACCCCGTGACGAACCGAATGCGCTGCGGGTGGGCAAGGTGGTTTTCGACCTGAACTACGGCTTGTTCACCATCGACTGGGTCAGAAAAACGGCGACGGTTCGGATCAACGGCGACAACCAGGCGACGTATCTGACGCAGGAAATACCCTTTTGACGGTTCTTCCCGTCGTAAAGATTACCGCGACTGATACGGGCCGTGAATGGCTTTCACCCGGAACGACTCGTCGGTATCTTCCAGAATGATGACGCGGTAGGTGTCTCCGCCCGGATCGACCCGCACCAGCACATGTCCGGAATCGCTTTTCAGACGGTTTAGCATCTCGCCAATCACCAGCTTGTTGGCTTCCAGCATATCGGTGGCAAATACGTCGCGGTCGCCGGCGTAGACCTGCTGCGAGTAAATCCGCGCCAGCACATCGTGTCCCGGATGGTCGGACGACCAGACCGGAATCACCAGCACGCGGGGGCGCAGGCTGCCGAGCAGAAAACCGTTCTGCGAATCGCGGTTGCCGTGGTGATCGAGCAGTTGCACCTCCACCGGCCCGACTGACCGTGCCACCGGCGTTTCGACATCGTGCCACATCGGCGCGCCGAATTGCAGGACACCGGGAATGTCGCCACCCGAAAAATAATCGAATTTGCCGTAGCTCAGCCGCAGGGCCATGCTGCACATGTTCTCGTTCGGATACTGATTTTGGGGCAGTGATTTCAGTTCCGGGAAATGCTGGCGCGTGACCGATCCAACGCCCGTCCAGATCTCACCGTTGACGGCCAGGTTCCGGATTTCAAACCGATCCTTGTATTTCGCGGGTTGTTTCAGCAACTGAATCTGGTCGTTGCGCCCGGCCTGCAACCGCTCGACTTTCAGGGCCTTGTTCTGCATTTGCCAGTTCAGAAACTTCCGGTAATTCGTCACCAGCGGGTCCTGCTCGAAGGAGCGGGGGTAGTTGTAATCCGGCCACCCCCGATCGATGATGGTTCGGATGGGAATGTGTTCACCCACTTCGGTAACCCCCGTGAGCAGATAACCCCCCGTCGATTTTTTGGAAGCCGAGGAGGGCGCCCCCATGTGGTCGTCGTGAAAATGGGTCATGATGGCGTAGTCGATGGCCGGATCAGGGCGAAAACTTTGGGCTTTGCGGGCATAACGCGCAATCCACTCCCCGGCATGGCGATCGGCGTTGGGGCGGGCGGGGGTGTTGCGCGGGCTCGTCGTTCGCGGGTCGGTCAGGTCCAGCTCCCCGGCGTCGATCAGGGCCGTGGTGCCATCGGGCAGGATCAAAAACGCCGAATTGCCGCGACCGGTATTGATCTGGTGAATGTCCAGATAGCCTTCCTGCCAGACCGGCAGCGGCTGGCCCACCGTCTGGCCGTAGCTGATCAGTACATTTCCGAAAACGAACAGGCAGGCGAGTACGTAAAACCGTTTCATAGGGGTAGAGGAGTTGTCTGCAAAGAGCCGACAAAATTAATCAATTGGATGTGTCCGGCGAACTGTTCGAACGAAAGGTAACGGTAAGGTAATGAAGATGGTTACACAGGGTTTATCAGAGAAAATCAGAGTACACAGAGTTTTTCTCTGGTTAACCCTGGTGTCCTCTGATAAACCCTGTGTAATAACCTCTCATTGTTGATAAACCCGCACATAATCCACTTCAAACCGCGCCGGGAATTTTGTTGCCGAGGGGTCACCACCGTTCTGACCGCCGATGGCGAGGTTCAGAAGCAGATAGTGCGGCTGGTGGAACGGGTTTTTGCCGCTGCCGTCGCCGTTGATCGTGGTTGACAGCGCCACCGAGTTGAGCAACTGATCATCCACGTAAAGTTTGATAAAATCTTTATCCCAGTCCATGCGCCAGGTGTGGAATTTCTCCGACCACTTTGGATCGGTGAAGTCGGTGATGGGTTTCTTCGTTGTCCGCCATTCCGCTTTCCACTTTTCATTCGTTCCCCAGGCGACATTGGCGAGCAGCATGTTCCGGTAATATTCCATGATGTCGATTTCGCCGTTGGCAGGCCATTCGCCCGATACACCCAGCGTCCAGAACGCGGGCCAGAGCCCCGGCCGGATGTCGATCCGTCCCCGCATTTCAAACCGGCCGTATTGCCACTGGTGCAGCCCTTTGGTCAGCAGGCTGGCGGCCGTATACCGGATGGAGTCGCGGCTGGTTTTCCAATTGGTACTGCCGGGCTGATGGGTGGGATTCGGGCGGTTTTCCCGACGGCCTTCGATGATGAGCAAACCGTTTTCGCAGCGAGCGTTGTCGGGCTGGTACCACTGGAGTTCGTTGTTGCGGACAAAACCGGTTTCGAACGCCCATTTCTTCGGATCGGGCGGACCGGGTGTGTTGAATTCATCAGCCCAGACCAGCCGCCATTCGGCGGCTGGTGGAGCGGGTGGTCTGGCAAAAAGCCAGAGGAGCAGACAGAAAGTGGGGGTCATAAACAATCCGGGTTGGAATAGAATGGTAAAAGTAAAAGTTCGCGGCAGATTTGGGAAATACGGTTCAGAAATGGTCGAAAAACCGGCAAAAAAGCCCGGATTCGGTACGGTCATCCCACGAATGCACTGATGTTTACGCAATTGCCATCAAAGTTTTTCCTTATTTTTAGTCCGGTTTTCTAAACCCAAACTAAGTTTTTTGAGTTTTATTTGCTCGGATACGACCTCCCTTTTTACCTTATACGTTTGCTTTCGAAACCTCAGATAAGACAGAATAGAGACCAGAGTGGTCGGTTAACCCTATAAAATGATTGTACCAACAGCCAACATAGCCCCTTCAGAAATCAATTTGACCAACTGTGAAACGGAGCCTATTCACATTCCCGGTTATATTCAGGGCCACGGTTTTTTAGTGGCCCTTTCGGCAAATGATTTTGTTATTCGCTATTGTAGCGAGAACTGCCGTACGTTTATAAACCGGTCGGCGACTGATTTGCTGGGAAAACCGCTCGACGCCCTGCTGACCGAAACCGACCTGCCGGCCGCCGAGCTGGTGTCGATTCTGAAAGTTGGAAAACGGGAGAACGCCTGGTCGCGGATGAACCCGCACCGGTTTCGCATCAACGGGAACGAATGGAATCTGATTGCCCATCAACACGATAAGCTGATCATTCTGGAGTGGGAATCGGCGGTGGCGGCTCATGCCAATTTTGAGCAACAATTGATTGCCGATGCGTTGACCGAAGTGCAATCCAACCGGTCGTTGATCGAGCTGATCCAGAACACCGCCCGGCGGGTAAAGCAGATCATCGGTTACGACCGCGTGATGGTTTACCGGTTTGCTGCCGACTGGCACGGCGAGGTGATTGCTGAAGAAAAAGAATCGCACCTGGAATCGTATCTGGGCCTGCATTATCCGGCTTCGGACATTCCGCGGCAGGCCAGGGAATTGTACAAAACCAATCTGGTACGGATCATTGCCGACGTGAAAAGTGCCCCTTCGCCCATCTATTCATTGCGTGATGGTGAACAGGGAGAAAGCCGGCCGCTGGATCTGACCCACTCGGTGCTGCGGGCAGTGTCGCCGATTCACATCGAGTATCTGAAAAATATGGGCGTACAGGCTTCCATGAGTATTTCGCTGCTGTACCGCGGTGAATTGTGGGGGCTGATTTCCTGCCACCATTCGACGCCCCGGTTTGTCGATTTTCCGGCCCGGCAGGCGGCTAAATTTGTGAGCCAGTTGCTGTCGTCGGCCCTCGAATTCCGGAAGGATGAAGAGGATCAGTCGCTTCTGTTTCAGATTCAGCAGAACGGGCAAACGCTGAACAGCCAGATTCTGAAAGACTGGGATGTTGTGGCGGGTTTGACCCAACATCCGTTGACGGCTTTACACATCACCAGTGCTACGGGGGCGGTGTTGGCGTTCGACAATACCTTTTATTCCATGGGCAAAACCCCTAACGAATCAGCGGTGGCCGGAGTCACAAACTGGTTGAAAACGCAGGAATTCGACACGGTTTTTGAAACCGATCGTCTGCCGGAGCTGTATTCACCGGCCGAAGCCTTTCGGGAGGTGGCTTCCGGGATGCTGGCCATCGCTTTGTCGAAGGAACTGGATGAATATTTGCTCTGGTTTAAACCGGAGCGGATTCGGCAGGTAACCTGGGCGGGCAATCCGGATAAACCCGTGACGGTTTCAGAAAATGGCCAAAAGCATTTGCACCCGCGCAAGAGTTTTGAAGCGTGGTCGCAAACCGTTCGCAATACGTCGGAGCCCTGGCGGGATGCCGAACGATCGGTCGCCATCAAGCTGCGGGAAGATGTGCTGCAGGTGGTGGCCCGCAAAGCCAACGAAGTCCGGCAATTGAACGAACGGCTGCGGGTTGCCTACGAAGAACTGGATGCGTTCAGTTATACGGTTTCGCACGATTTGCGGACGCCCCTGTCGTCGATCCGCTGTTATTCCGAAATCATTCTGGAAGAACAGGGTGCCACGATGGACGACGATACGCGGGTGATGTTCCAGAAAATTCTGGATTCGACGGAGCGGATGCGGTCCCTGATTCGGCATATTTTGTATTATTCCCGGATGGGGCGCACCGAGTTGAATTTTAAACAACTGGACATGCCAAAAATGCTGGACGTGATTCGGGACGAAATTCTGATCACCGAAAAAAATAAAAACCGGAATGTCCGAATCGAATTTGGCGAGATGCCATCGATTTACGGTGACCCCACGATGGTGAATCAGGTGTTTACGAATCTGATTTCCAATGCGACCAAATATACCCAGCGAGTCCCGGAAGCGGTGGTTCGGGTGGAAGGCCGGGAAACTGGCGACGAAGTAACGTATACCGTAAAAGACAATGGAATTGGCTTCGATATGAAGCATGCCGCTAAAATGTTTGACCTTTTCAAGCGTTTGGAAAATGCGGCCAGCTTTGACGGAACCGGGGTCGGACTGGCCATTGTCAAGCGGATCATCAACCGGCACCGGGGAAAAATCTGGTTTCACAGCGAACCCAATCGTGAAACCCGGTTTTCAGTTTCGTTTCCAAAGGAGCAATAGACTCCGTAAACTTGTACGACGATGTTAGATCTATTGTATGTTGAAGATAATCCGGACGATGCCGACGTTTTTGGTCGGGTGATGCGGAAAATGGAGAAAACGATCTCCTACAAAGTGATCAATGTGGGCTCCGAAGCCCTCGATTACCTGAGTGCCGAAGGAAAATACCAGACCGAGATGGCTCCCCTGCCCAAACTGCTGTTGCTTGACCTGGATTTGTCGGAATACAGCGGTTTTGATATTATCGAAAGAGCGCGTTCGCTGTCCCGGACACGGCTGTTACCGATTGTCGTATTCAGTACCTCCGACAATCCGCAGGACATTAGCCAGTCGTTTCAGCTCGGCGCAAATGCCTACGTCGTCAAACCCGGTACGTACCAATCGATCGGGCAGTTGCTGCGTCGGCTGTGCGACTTCTGGCTGATCGATAACAATGTGGTAAACCGATGATGACGATAGCGGAACGACTGCGGCACGAAACCCGTGCCTTACATGAACAAACGGAAGCCTTGCTCTACAATGATCCCTTGCGGACTGGTACGATGAATCCGGAGCAATACCGGCATTTATTGCGGGCTCATTGGACGTTTCACCAGGCGCTGGAAACCGCCATCGATCAAAATTTCGCTTTTTTTCAGTCATACGACCAGAATGATCGCCGGAAAACGCCCTGGCTGGAAGCAGACCTGGCCGAATTAAATATGCCGGTGCCAGACAGTAAGCCTGATCTGTTTAAGCAATGGTTACCCCTTGACCTGCTGGGAGCGGCTTACGTGGGCGAAGGTTCAATGTTGGGGGGGAAAGCCGTGATGCATTATTTGCAGAAAAGCCCGGAATTGCAGCCCCTGCTCACGAACGCCCGGTTTTACCGGGGATACGGCGCCGAAGCCCTGAACAAATGGAAGGCGTTTGGTGCAATTCTGGCCGCTCAGAACGAGGCCGATCACGATCGGATTATTGAAGCGGCTCAGCGGGCTTTCTTAACATACCACGACATTTTCAGACATACGCAACCGCAGCATCAGGCAGTAGCTTAGCCATTTTTGCCATACACCGGCAGAAACACCTTAAAGGTGGCGCCCTTGCCGACCTGGCTGGATACGTCGATGGCTCCGCCGTGAATTTCGGCTACTTTTTTACAGACCGCCAGCCCGATGCCCGTACCGCTGTAGGCCGACCGGCTTTCCAGACGCTGGAAGGGTTGAAAAATCCGCGACTTGTACTTCTCGTCAAAACCAATTCCATTATCCGCCACTTCGACCAGCAGAAAAAGCCGCTGGGACTGGTTCCGCAGTTCTTCCGGCAACTCTTCGGGTTCGGGATAGCGGGCATTGATCTGAATCTCCGGCTTCTGGTCGGCTTTCTGAAATTTGATGGCGTTGGCGACCAGATTCTGGAACAACTGCCGCAAGCGCAGCGGATTTCCGAGCAAATTAGGCAACGCGGATACCTTGACGGTAGCTTTTTTTTCCGAAATCGACATTTCCAGATCACCCAGCACTTCCTTGATCAGCCGCGCCAGCGAGATGTTTTCAAACGGTTCGGTTTGGGTCGACAAACGCGAATACGTCAGCAGGTCGCGCACCAGCACCTGCATGCGTTTGGCCGAATTCTGAATCCGGCGAACGAGGTCCACTTCGCCATCGGCCAGACTATCCGCAAACTGACTTTGCAGCACATCGCCGAAAGCCTGTAGTTTTCGCAGCGGCTCCTGCAAATCGTGGGACGCGATGTAGGCAAACTGCTCCAGATTTTCGTTGGAATTCCGGATCTGGTGGATGGTAGCTTCGAGTTGGTGTTGGATGCGTTTGTTTTCGGTGATATCCAGAAACGTAACCCGAAGGTCGTCGCCAAACCGGTCGGCCACCACCGTCAGCCAGCGGTCCATGCCGTCGCTGTTGTAGTGGTGTTCGAGCTTGATAGGTTCGTTCTGGGTCATAGCCCGGCAATAATGGTCGAAAATGCCGTTGGTTTTGTAGGTCGGAAACCACCGGCTATGGAGCTCGCCGAGAAGGGCGGAGGGCTCCTGATCGACGAAGGTCGCCAGTTTTTTATTGACAATGGTAAACCGGAAATCCGTTATTTCGTCCTGATCATTCCGAACCGGTTGCAGCAGGAATAAAGCCGACTGGGCGCTGTCCATCAACGCACGCAATCGGGAAATTTCGGTCACTAGGGGGTCTTGAGTTGAATCCAGAGGTGGTTTATCCATTTCAAATCAGCCCAATCAGGGGCTGGTATATGCGGTTTAATCAACTAAGATAAACGGTTAATTGTTGATTTTTTTGCCCGAAAAGTGAAAATCTATCGTTAGGGCCTTCCCGAAAACCGGGTCGGCCAGTGCCATATTCTGTGTATTCTTCCAATCAGGGCGGTTAGTATGGCGTATTCTGGTATTTTTGCCGGGAAAGTCTCACGTAAAACCAGTCTCGGATGTCAACGCTCGATCCTCTTTTTATCAACGATGAAAACCGGCCCTGGGAAGCCGTCGGCCCCGGTGTTCGGCGCAAAATCATGGCGTATGATGCCCATCTGATGCTGGTGAAAGTGGCCTTTGACGCGGGTGGCATCGGGGCCATTCACCACCATTACCACACGCAGATGAGCTATGTCGAAAGCGGGCGGTTTGCGATCACGATTGCCGGCGAAACCCGCGAACTGAAAGCCGGGGACGTCTACCACCTGCCACCGAATGTACCCCACGGTGCCGTGGCCCTGGAAGCCGGTGTACTGGTGGATGTATTTACGCCGATGCGGGAGGATTTTATATGATTGTTTGGTTAAATGCCGTGCAGAGGGGTACTTCTATTCATGTGTTGGATTGATTGAATTGATAAAATTCAGCCAATTTAGCTTCGAGCAGGTGCTTGTCGGGTAAAGTCAGCCACCAGCGTGGGCGACAGCGTCCGGCTGAGGGCGTATTCCACCACGGCCTGGTCGCTGCTGGCGCAAAGCAACACGCCAATACTGGGATTCTCGTGGGGCTTGCGTACATCGCGGTCCAGCGCTTCCAGATAGAAATTAAGTTTACCTATATACTCCGGTTCAAACGGTCCGGCTTTCAACTCAAAAGCCACCAGACACTGCAGATCACGGTGATAAAACAGCAGATCCAGCCGGAAATCGCGCATTCCCACCTGAACGGGATATTCTTCGCCCATAAACGTAAAATCACGGCCCAATTCGAGTAAAAAGCGTTTCATGTTCTGGATCAAAGCCCGTTGCAGGTCGCGTTCGGAGTGACGCTCGGGCAAATCAAGAAATTCAAATACGTATTGATCCCGGAAAATGCCCTCGCCAAACGAGTCGCGAGCTTGTTCCTGTAATTGGGTCCTCACTGTGGACACATTGGGTGAAAGCATGACCCGTTCATAGACACCCGCTGCAATCTGGCGTTCGAGTTCGCGCTTGCTGTATCGTTCCTGTACGGCAAGGCGTAAGTAAGATTCTCGCTCCTGCGAGGTTTTGCACTGGGCAAGAATGATGAGATTATTTGTCCAACTTAATTGTCTCACCAGTGGTGAGACAATTTCAGAAGCATCGTGATATGCTTCGTAAAACTGCCGCATTCGGTATAATCCCTGGCGACTAAATCCCTTTAAATCCGGGTGTTTTTCTTGCAAGTAAGTGGCTAACTGCTTAACGGTAGCATCGCCCTATTCGCTGGTCAGAGGGGTGGAAAGACCTATTGGCGGACCAAAAAGACTGCCAAAGTTATAAGTTTACGATCCGAAAAGTCCTAATCAACGGGTTATTAATCGTTTCCGATTTCACGAGTTTTCGAACAACCTTTATATTCACTACAATCCTGTCCAGTAATTCACTATTTTGAGACCGGATTTCACCACGGCTCTTCTCATGAATTACCGTTCCCGGGTACTCTCGTTTTTATTCGCGCTTTCCACCATTACCTACATCGACCGAACCTGCATCTCGCTGGTCGCATCGGACATCAAAAGTGACTTAAAAATTGGGAACGATCAGTGGGGCTGGATCCTGAGTGCCTTCGCGCTTTCCTACGCACTCTTTGAGCTGCCAACCGGTGCCCTCGGCGACCGGCTGGGACCCCGGCGGGTGTTGACGCGGGTGGTGGGCTGGTGGTCGGTTTTCACGGCGCTCACCGGCACCGCCACGAGCTGGCTTTATCTGGTCATCGTGCGGTTTCTGTTCGGTGCGGGCGAAGCCGGGGCTTATCCCAATGCCTCCATTGTGGTTTCCCGCTGGTTTCCGCGGCAGGAAACCGGTCGGGCGCAGGCCTATATCTGGGCCGCTGGTCGCGTGGGCGGAATGCTGGCCCCCTGGATCGTGGTGCCGGTGGCCACGCACTTCGGCTGGCGCGCTTCGTTCTACGCGATGGGCTTGCTGGGCGTGGTCTGGGCGGTTTGCTGGTACATCTGGTTTCGCGATTTCCCGAACGAAAAGCGGAACATCACCACCGACGAACTCACTCACATCGAAGAAAACCGCCGGTTTCGGGTTTCCAGTCATCACATTCCCTGGCGGGCGGTTTTGCGGAGCCAGAACATGTGGGCCATTATGCTCATGTTCCATTTTTACATGTATGGGGCCTATTTTTTCACCGGCTGGCTGCCGACCTACCTCAAGGAAGGGCGGCATTTCGATAAAGAACACATGCAGCTTTTTTCGACCCTGCCCTTTTTCCTGGGTGCCATCGGCTGCTTCACGGGCGGTTATTTGAGCGATTGGTTATCGAAACGCTACGGGTTAAAAGTCGGTCGGCGGGTGGTGGGCATCGTGGGACTGGGGCTTTCGGCGGTGATGATCCTGCTGTCGGCACTGACCAAAGACAATCAAACGGCCGCGATTTTTCTGTCGATGGGCATGGGTTTCAAGGACTTGACATTGCCGGTTTCGTTTGCGGTTTGCAACGATGTGGGCCGGAGTCAGTCGGGCATGGTGTCGGGTGCCATGAACACCGTCGGGCAGTTGGGGGCGGTTTTTCTGGGCGTGTTGTTCGGCTACATCGTCAACCTCACCGGCGATTTCAACCTACCGCTGTTCCTGATTGCGTTTCTGCTGCTGTGCAGTTGCCTGCTCTGGTTGCGGATCGACCCGACGGAGGAGGTGGTGTTAGCGTAACCCTGACAGCGGCTGCAAGCCCTGTCAGCGGTTGAGACTGGAGCAATTGTATAATTGAGAGAACAAAAGTCAAAAATCGCCCAAATCGAACAATTACCGCATAAAGCGATACGGAAAAGGCACTTGGCCGCGTCCGTAAACTCCTTCTCCAGCCGTTCCAGTACCTTCAGGCCAAGGTTGGGTAGCACTCCAGACAGAGTGCTACCCAACCTTGGCTCTTACTTTCCTTTCAAAATCTTTACGGTTTGTTGCTGGGTTGGCGTACTGACCCGCAGCAACAGCATTCCCGGTGCCTGATGGAAAACCGGGAGCCTGTGGTGTTCAACCCGACTTGCTTGTTTTACCTGCTGCTCACTGACCAGATGCCCATTGACGTCCGTCAACTGCACGTGCAGTGGTTTTCCTTCGGCTCCCCGGATTTCTACCTCGACCTGATTCGAAACCGGGTTGCCTAATACCGTCACCTGTAAGTCAGAAGTAGATTCGGCTGACAACCGGGTTGGGGCATTACACTGGTATTCCTTCGGTGACCCTTTCAAAACGAACGTAGAACCCAGCACCCGCGCCAGTACTTTTGTGCCGTTGGTGACGCTGCCCGGTGGCGTGAAATTATACGCATGAGCCCCATTGCCTTTTCCGGCCTCTTTCAGATCGACCCGGTAAATATTAGCCAGCGTACTGCCCAAAGGCGTGATGGTTCCCGGACTGGGTTCGAGGTAAAATTCGACCGTGACCGGGGTATTGGGTTTGTTGCGGTCCCAGACCCAACCGCGAATTCCTCCGCAATCGAGTTTGTCCAGATAGCCTTCGAAACTGCCCGTGACAACGGTTTCGGCCGGATTGACGGTCAGGTTGAAACTCACGCTGTTCATCGCTCCTTTCTCATCGGTCGCCGAGTAGGTCAGCGCAAAGCTTCCCGCGATCTCGGTTTTTCCGCTCATCTGCCGGGTACTGCTGGTAAAGGTAAGGCCAGCAGGCATGCCCGCCAGCGCGTAGCTCAGGGTACTGTTTTCCGGATCGGTGAAAACGGGTAAGGTCGTGGTAAAAGCCACCCCTTGCTGGATGGTCAATGGCGTCATCGTGGGGGCGACGGGCGGTTTGTTCGGTGGGGGCGGTGGGGTGCCGTTCTGGCAGCGGATGGTTTTCGGGCCGTCCTTGAGGGTAAAACCGCTACCGG
The DNA here is from genome assembly GCF_051857545.1 of Larkinella fluvii. Classification (NCBI taxonomy): domain Bacteria; kingdom Pseudomonadati; phylum Bacteroidota; class Cytophagia; order Cytophagales; family Spirosomataceae; genus Larkinella; species Larkinella fluvii. The sequence continues at coordinate 153,712 of NZ_JBPZHB010000003.1, forward strand.
CCACATTGGCGGAGAGCGTATGTACTTCGCCATCTTTCAGCTCATCCGGGATATTCCACCGAAAGGCATGAATCCCATTGCCCTTGCCGCCATCTTTCAAATCCTGCCGAAACTCGTTGGCCAGAATAGTCCCCTTGCTTTCGGAATCCACCAGAATCTCGACCAAAATGGCGGTATTGGGTTTGTTGCGATCCCAGGCCCAGCCCCGGAAGCTGGTGCAATCTCCTCCGTAGATGAACCCATCGAAAGAACCGGTGACGGTCGGCGCGGTGACCACCAAGGTGGCACTGGCGGGATCACTGACACAACCGTTGACGGTACAGGTCGCCTGGTAGACGAAGGTTCCGGGGTTCGTTGTCAGCACGGCAATATCCCCGGTTCCCGACGAGCCGCCCGGTCCGGTCCAGTTGAGGATTCCGGCACAATTGCTGGCGGCAAGAATGATCGTTGGTGCTCCCTGCGTGACCGTCGTGCTGGTCAGGTTAGGGGGCGCAGGAGCCGCATCGCCGGTTACGGTGACACTGCTGGTGGCGGTGCAGCCCGAGCTGAGATTGGTGACCGACACCGTAAATGCCTTGGGGCCACTGGTGAGGAGGGTAGCACTCACGGGGTTGGTCGTGGTACTGCTCAGGGTGGCTCCGGCCGGGGCAGCCCAGCCATAACTCAGACTACTGCCGCCCGTTACCGTTGCCGACAGACTGACCGCTTGCCCGATGGTAACGCTGGCGGAAGAAGCCAGGGTTGACACGGTGATGCGAGCCGCCGGTTCGTCCTGAAACTCGTAAGCCCCGATATCGACCCGGTTTCCGTAGATACGGGCATTCCCGGCCAGATCCGTCTGGGGCAGGGCGGTGACACTGTAGGGCCCGGCGACCGCCGTGGCACTGGCCGGATCACCGGCATTGATGGCCGCGGAACAGTTGGTGAGTTGGAGGTTATCCGGACTGACAAAGGGCGAGGTAGTGGTGGTGAGGTTGTTGGAGCCGGTGTAATCCGTTGCCTCAGGTTCGAACAGGCAATAACTGGCCGTTATTTTAGGACCAAAGATAGCACGTAGCGAACTTCCGCCATTGTTCCAGAAGATGCAATTGACAAGACTGAAATTACTGGAACTTCTACTCAGAATACCTCCTCCCAAATTGGTGGCGGTATTTAACGTAAAGCTACAATTGGTTAGCAGTGGATTACCCTCCCCGGAAGTATACATTCCCCCTCCCTCCTGTGCTGTATTTGACGTAAAACGACAATTGACCAGGACAGGACTGACCCCAAGATTATACACTCCCCCCCCATTAGCAACGGCAGAATTCGACGTGAAGCTACACTGGGTCAAACTGGGACTGCTGCGGGTAAGATTATACACTCCCCCTCCCCTATTGGCAGAATTTGACGTAAAGCTACAGTTGGTCAGGCTGGGACTGCTGGAGGCAAAATTATGCACTCCTCCTCCCTGATCGGCAGAATTTGACGTAAAGCTACAGTTGGTCAGAATGGGGCTGGAAATATAATTGTACATCCCCCCGCCATTAGTTTCTGTGGTATTTGAATTAAAACTACAGTTGGTCAGGACGGGACTGGCGTCGGTATTATTATACATCCCCCCCCCATAGAGATTAGCGGAATTTGACGTAAAGCTACAGTTAGTCAGGCTGGGACTGGAATTACTATTATACATCCCCCCAGCACTATTTGCGGAATTTGACGTAAAGTTACAGTTGATCAGACTGGGATTGGAATTAAACGCATTATACATTCCCCCCCCAATCCTATTTGCGGAATTTGACGTAAAGCTACAGTTGGTCAGACTGGGACTGGAATTGACATTATACATTCCCCCACCGTTATTCCTAGGATCGCTTGTATCACCATAGTTGGCATTTGCGCCCGTAATGACAAATCCGTCCAGAATGGCCGTACTGGTGAGGGATCCGTTAGCAATGACGTGGTAACTGTTGTCGACCGGGTCGCCCACCGTCCCAATGTCACCACTCAGGGTGGTGCTGGAAGGGGTGGTCAGGTTGAGGGCGGGCCGCTCGCTGCGATTGGCTTCGGTTCCTACAAAACCGCCGTAAATGGCCACGTTGTTCTTCATGCTGAAGCTAATGTCGCGGTCGGTTCCGGTGGTGGGTTTGTAGGTTCCCCCGGCTACCCACACCTCTCCGCCCGAAAATTGGATCGAATTTATCGCCCCCTGCAAATCAGACGTGGCGGTGGCCCAACTGGTGGCCGTCGCCGGATTACCGTTGGTGCCGGTCGTCGATACAAACCGGGTGGTCTGGGCGGAAACGACCAGTGAAAAACCGAGCAGGCATCCCAGCAATAAAAACCGGGTACGCAATGCTGCAACGGCATGGGTCGGGAATAGGGAAGTAAAACGTTTCTTCATCGTACACGAATAGATTAAGGAAGAAAAAATGAATACCGCCGGAGCATCGGCTGATGCATGGTAGCGGTTTTTGCAGGTTGTTAATCAGGCAACTTGTAGCCGAGCGTGCTGCCCACAAAGGCCAGAAACCGCAAGAGTCCGTGGGGTGGATTTGCCGACTTGATTTCTTTTTCGTGGTCGACGAAAAGCATCGAAATCCGAATCAGGGAACCGAAGTTCTTCGGCGGCAGTGTCAGTTTTCCACTGGTAATCATCGTGTGCATCCGTCGGAATAACCGCTCAAAACCGAGGGCGGGCTTGTGGATATTGACGAGCCGAACCTCTTCGGCGTGTGAATTTTTGAGCGTATGCGGCACACCCGCCGGAACGGTGGCGGTTTCGCCCGGTTTGACCAGCCGCCACTGTCCGTCGATCCACACATCCAGCGTGCCTTCCAGCACCTGATAGCTTTCCTCGGCCTGGGGGTGAATGTGCTGCGGAGGTCCCTCAAAACCGGGCACCAGCACATTGATGGTTTCAAAAAAAGCACCGTTGGTATCTTTGGTGTCTTTGGTAATCTGCCACCACATCCCGGCGGCTGCAAAATCCAGAATTCGGTTCGAATCGGTCTTGTTTAACTCATTCATGGTCACAGGTTTTTTACTTGTAAAAGCGCGTCAGGAACCCGTAATCGCCCAAAAACGGACGTCTTCAAGCGACCCGGTTTTTGGGCGCTGGTTATCGATACAAGGATACGGAAGGGAGGTGTGTAGGGAGGTGGACTATTGTCCGAAAAGGTGGACTATTGCTTAATTGGGGGCGGAAAGGCGAAAGTTGGCGGGCGAAATGCCGAATTCGTTGGAGAATACCCGGCTGAAGTACTTGGGGTCTTCAAACCCGACGGCGTAAGCGACTTCCGAAATATTCAGATCCGAAGCCGCCAGCAGTTCTTTGGCTTTGCCCAGCCGAAGCACCCGAATATACCGGGTCGTAGAACCATGCGTAGATTACCCACTGACGGAATCGAGGGACCATGACAAGCCGTTGGCTGGTCGACCGGCTTCATTCGTTTCAGTTAGGTAACGTTGATAAAAGTGTGTTTTCGGTACCGCAGTGTCCATGCCCAGCCAGCCAGCGTTGCGGCATAAAACGGATAAGCAAAGAAGGGCAAGGGTTGAGTCAATGCGGTAATCGCATGTCCGGTAAATATGAGGAAGGCAACGATCACAAATAGCAAGGCGGAGATTATACCGGTGCCTCGTACAAACCAGGGAAATACGCGTTGAGAACTGATCACCGCGATGGATAAAGCCCACAAGCAGGTCCCCGTTCCAAACGCAGGAATACTTTCAGTTAAAGCCCCGGCGCAACTGAAAAAGATAATACTTTCTGCAATGGCAAATATGAGAAACCCTGCAGCAACGATATCATTTCCTTTTCTAAAAAAGTAGAGCGTTAGTAAGGCGGCAGCCAAAATAAGCCCGGAACTATCAATCGCCCACAGCACATTTCGGACTACATCCGATGGCACGAAAGCTCCAATCATTCCTAATATACAACCCGTTAAAAGTCCCGTGGCTGCTATCGTGAGAATAGGTTCATGTTTCATAATTAGATTTGAGTTAGACGGTTGATCACCACCAGTGTTGAGGATCTGGTGAAGGTTTCACTATAAGAGCCAAATTTCTCATGTACTGTGAGAAGAAATAAAAGATTCAAAAAGGTATCAAATTTTGGTCGGGCAAGACCACTCACCGGAATTGCAAAAAAGCAATTTCATAAAACCACATTGCTTAGAAAGATTCGGTTTGGATGGGAAATGAAAACCGGTATCCTCTACCACTTTTTGAGGGGGTTAAAAGTTTCAATCAGGGCCTTTTAACCCCTCAAAAAGAAAATGGCAGTTCGACCAACGAAAGGCTTCGGAATACCTTTCGTACCTGCCTTACTTTCCTTTCAAAATCCGGGCGGTTTTCTGTTGTGTCGGCGTACTGACCCGCAACAGAAGCACGCCCGGTGCCTGATGGAAAACCAGGAGCCGGTGGTGTTCGACGGTAGCCGCCTGCGGTACCCGCTGCTCACTGACCAGATGCCCATTGATGTCTGTCAATTGCACGTGCAGCGGTTTTCCTTCGGCTCCCCGGATTTCTACCTCAACCTGATTCGAAACCGGGTTGCCCAATACCATTACCTCAAGCGCGGTCGTGGATTCGGCTGACAACCGGGTTGGGGCATTACACTGGTATTCCTTCGGTGACCCTTTCAAGATAAACGTAGAACCCAGCACCCGCGCCAGCACCCTGGTGCCGTTGGTGACGCTGCCCGGTGGCGTGAAATTATACGCATGAGCCCCATTGCCTTTTCCGGCCTCTTTCAGATCGACCCGGTAAATATTGGCCAGCGTACTGCCCAAAGGCGTGATGGTTCCCGGACTGGGTTCGAGGTAAAACTCGACGGTGATCGGCGTGTTGGGTTTGTTGCGGTCCCAGACCCAGCCGCGAATGCCTCCGCAATCGAGTTTGTCCAGATAGCCTTCGAAACTGCCCGTGACAACGGTTTCGGCCGGATTGACGGTCAGGTTGAAACTTACACTGTTGGTTGCTCCTTTATCATCGGTCGCCGAGTAAGTCAGCGCGAAGCTTCCTGCGATCTCGGTTTTTCCGCTCATCTGCCGGGTACCACTGGTGAAGGTCAGCCCACCGGGCAGGCCCGCCAGCGCATAGCTCAGGATACCATTTTCTGGATCGGTGAAAACGGGTAAGGTCGTGGTAAAATTCACCCCTTGCTGGATGGTCAATGGCGTCATTGCGGGGGCGACGGGCGGCTTGTTGGGTGGGGGCGGAGGGGTGCCGTTCTGGCAGCGGATGGTTTTCGGTCCGTCTTTGAGGGTGAAACCGCTACCCGCCACAACGGCTGAGAGCGTATGTACTTCACCATCTTTCAGATCATCCGGAATGACCCACCGAAAGGCATGAATCCCATTGCCTTTTCCGCCATCTTTCAAATCCTGCCGAAACTCGTTGGCCAGAATAGTCCCCTTGCTTTCGGAATCCACCAGAATCTCGACCAAAATGGCGGTATTGGATTTATTACGATCCCAGGCCCAGCCCCGGAAACTTGAGCAGTCGGCGCCGTAGATAAACCCGTCAAAAGAACCGGTGACGGTCGGAGCGGTGACCACCACGGTGGCACTGGCGGGATCACTGACACAACCACCGACGGTACAAGTGGCCTGATAGACGAATATGCCGGTGTTTGTGGTCAGCACGGCAATAGCTCCGGTTCCCGACGCACCGCCCGGGCCGTTCCAGGTGAGGGTTCCGGCACAATTGCTGGCGGTCAGGTTGACCGTTGGCGCTCCCTGGGTGACAGTCGTGCTGGTCAGGTTGGGGGGCGCAGGAGTACCGCTATCATTGCCCGAAACCGTTATACCGGCCACAGCCGAACAACTCCCGCCCGCCGTGACGGTGACCGAGTACGGTCCGGCAACACTGACAGTTCGGATGGCGTTGGTGGAGTTGTCGTCCCAGCGATACGAACTTCCCCCGCTGGCGGTTAGACTGACGGTCGGACTGGCACAGGTCAGCGTCGCGCTCGATGGCGTAATCACCGCTGTGGGAGCCACACTGCCGGTTACGGTGACACTGCTGGTGGCGGTGCAGCCCGAGCTGAGGTCGGTGACCGTCACCGTAAAGGCTTTGGGGCCGGTGGTGAGCAGGGTGGCACTCACGGGGTTGGTCGAAGTGCTGCTCAGGCTGGCGCCGGCCGGGGCGGCCCAGCCATAACTCAGATTACTGCCGCCCTCTACCGTTGCCGACAGACTAACCGATTGCCCGACACAAACGCTGGCGGAAGAAGCCAGGGTTGATATGCTCATCCCCCCCGGTTCTTGCTGAAGCTCGTAAGCGCCTATGTCGACCTGGTTTCCGAAGATGCGGGGATTGCCCGCCATATCCGTCTGGGGCAGGGCCGTGACACTGTAAGGCCCGGCGACCGCCGTGGCACTGGCCGGATCACCGGCATTGACGGCCACCGAACAGGTCGTGAGTTGCAGGTTATCCGAACTGACAAAGGGCGAAGTGGTGGTGGTCAGGATGTTGGAGCCGGTGTAATCCGTTACCGAAGGTTCGAACAGGCAATAATGGGCTGTTGTCGTCGCACCATAACTACTAATTAGCGTATTAGTTCCGCCATTGTTCCAGAAGATGCAATTGATGAGACTGGGATTGCCGGAGTTTTCACTATACATTCCCCCTCCCTGATTGGTGGCGGTATTTGATGCAAAAGTACAGTTGGTCAGGCTGGGACTGGAATTATTATTATTAATTCCCCCACCATACGTTGCGCTATTTGAATTAAAACGACAATTGGTCAGGATGGGACTGGAACTGTCATTATTTATCCCTCCCCCTGCCTCATTGGCGGTATTTGACGTAAAGCTACAGTTGGTCAGGATGGGGCTGGAGTCGGTATTATTATACATCCCCCCACCATAGGTAATAGCGATATTTGACGTAAAACTACAGCTGGTCAGGCTGGGGCTGGAAATATAATTATACATCCCCCCGCCATTATTTCCTGCGGTATTTGAATTAAAACTACAGTTGGCCAGGACGGGACTGGCGTCGATATTATTATACATCCCCCCTCCAAAGGAACTAGCGGAATTTGACGTAAAAAGACAGTTAGTCAGGCTGGGACTGGAAGCAACATTATACATCCCTCCGCCATAATCGGTGGCATTCGACGTAAAGCTGCAGTTGGTCAGGCTGGGATTGGAACTATCATTATACATTCCTCCCCCATTACTAATAGCGGTATTTGCTATAAAAAGACAGTTGATCAGGCTGGGACTGGAATTGGCATTCGCCATTCCCCCCCCAGAATTCCTGGGATCGTTCGTGTCGTCAAAGTTGGCATTGCCACCCGTAATCACAAACCCGTCCAGAATGGCCGTACTGGTGATGTCTGTGTTGGATATGACGTGGTAACTGTTGTCGCCCGGGTCGCCCGTTCCAATGTCGCCACTCAGGGTGGTGCTGGACGGGGTGGTCAGGTTGAGGGCGGGCCGCTCGCTGCGATTGGCTTCATTTCCCACAAAACCGCCGTAAATGGCCACGTTGTTCTTCAGGCTAAAGCTACTATTGCGGTCGGTTCCGGTGGTGGGCTTGTAGGTTCCCCCGGCTACCCACACCTCCCCGCCCGCGCTGAGCGAGTTGATGGCCCCCTGCAAATCAGATGTAGCGGTGGCCCAACTGGTGGCCGTCGCCGGATCGGAGTTGGTGCCGGTTGTCGACACAAACCGGGTGGTCGAGGGAACATCATTGCTGGTTACGGTGACGGTAACGCTGCTGGTGGCGGTGCAGCCCGAAGTAAGATTGGTGACCGTCACCATGAAGGCTTTGGGGCCGGTGGTGAGCAGGGTAGCGCTCACGGGGTTGGCCGTGGTGCTGCTCAGGGTGGCTCCGGCCGGGGCGGCCCAGTCATAACTCAGGGTACTGCCGCCAGCTACCGTTGCCGACAGACTGACCGCTTGTCCGATGGTGACGCTGGCGGAAGAAGCCAGGGTTGACACGATGATGCGAGCCGCCGGTTCTTGCTGAAGCTCGTAAGCACCCATATCGACCCGGTTTCCGTAGATGCGGGCATTTCCGGCCAGATCCGTCTGGGGTAGGGCCGTGACACTGTAGGGTCCGGAGACCGCCGTGGCACTGGCCGGATCACCGGCATTGATGGCCGGGGAACAGGTGGTGAGTTGGAAGTTATCCGAACTGACAAAGGGCGAAGTGGTGGTGGTCAGGCTGTTAGAGCTGGTATAGCCCGTTACCGAAGGCTCGAACAGGCAATAACTGGCCGTAACCGTAGCACTTGTACCATTATATAGCGTATTATTTCCGTCATTGTTCCAGAAGATGCAATTGATGAGACTGGAGTTGCCGGAATTATCACTAAACATTCCTGCTCCCTGACTGGAGGTATTTGATGCAAAAGTACAGTTGGTCAGGCTGGGATTGGAATTATTATTATCCATCCCCCCCCCAGTGAAATTAGCGGAATTTAACGTAAAACTACAGTTGGTCAGGCTGGGATTAGATGCACTATTAGCCATTCCCCCCCCAAACCTACCAGCGGTATTTGACGTAAAACTACAGTTGGTCAGACTGGGATTGGAATTATTATTAATCATCGCCCCGCCTACTCCATTAGCGGAATTTGACGTAAAGCTACAGTTGGTCAGAATGGGACTGGAACTGGCATTATACATTCCCCCCCCATCCGTGTTGGCTTTATTCGAGATAAAACGACAGTTGGTCAGAATGGGACTGGAAATGGCATTATACATTCCCCCCCCGATACTCCTGTAATCGTTTGTATTATCATAGTTGGCATTTCCGCCCGTAATGACCACCCCGTCCAGAATGGCCGTACTGGTGATGCCTAGGTTGTATATGACGTGGTAGCTGTTGTCGCCCGGGTCGCCCTCATTACCAATGTCGCCACTCAGGGTGGTGCTGGACGGGGTGGTCAGATTGATTGGGGGCCGGTCGCTGCGATTGGCTTCGTTTCCCACAAAACCGCCGTATATGGCCACGTTGTTCTTCATGTTAAACCAAATCTCGCGGTCGGTACCGGTGGTGGGTTTGTAGGTTCCCCCGGCGACCCACACCTCACCGCCCGCGCTGAGCGAGTTGATGGCCCCCTGCAAATCAGCCGTGGCCGTGGCCCAACTGGTGGCCGTCGCCGGATTGGAGTTGGTGCCGGTCGTCGACACAAACCGAGTGGTCGTCTGGGCGGAGGCTGCCACGGACCAAATGAACAGGCAACCCAGCCAAAAAAACCGGGAATGAAATGCCGCAACGGCATGGGTCGGGAATAGGGAAGTAAAACGTTTCTTCATCGTACACAAATAGATTAAGGACAAAAAAAGAAATCCGCCAGGGCATCGGTGCGCGGATGGGTGGGCGGATTTTGCGGGTTGTCAGTCCGGCAACTTGTAGCCGAGCGTACTGCCCACAAACGCCAGAAACCGCATGAGTCCGTGGGGTGGGGTGGCCGACCCTGTTTGGAAACACAAGGATACGGAAGCGAGGTGTGTAGGGAGGTGGACTATTGTTCGAAAAGGTGGACTATTGTTTAAATTTGGTCAGAATGGCGGTATTGACCGGGCGAAACGCCGAATTCTTCGGCGGCAGCGTTGCGATTGGAATTGGTCCCATCCACCCAATCCGGCTGCCCCGTAGCTGCTTTGTCTGGCTCCTTATCCATCGCCGAAACGGCCATCGAAAAGCCAAGGAAAACGACCAGCAGATAAAACTGGTTGCCAATGTATAGTAGAATGTAAAGTCATATCGAATGGAGAGGGGCCACTAGATCCGTCCGAACGAGGGGATGCTGATGTGGCCATGAATTGAATTGAAACGGCTGGCACGAATTGATGAGCGGTTATATCGAAAACCAACCGCATTTGGCGCGGACCGATCATCCTTGCTGACCAACCCGGTGGATACGCTGGGAACAGCCGGGTTTCGGTAGCCCAAAAAACCGCCTACTACAACCTCAAACCGGTTGGTCAGTTGGCCACGGGCACCAGGCCATGCTCCAGCATAATGGCCTTCAATCGGCCCATATCCGGCGGACCACCGGCCTTTAATACGCCAAGAATGTCTTTGAAGTAATTGGCTGTGAACACGCCGGGATTGGCGTAGGCCAGGATTTCCACCGTTTCGTCGGAGTCGTTCGTGAAGCTGTGAATCCGGCCTCTTTTAATAAAGTAATGATCACCGGGCCGGAGTTGCAGAGCCTGATCATCCACCGTCAAGGTAAGCGATCCTTTCAAGCTGTACAGGGTTTCATCGAAATGGTCATGATAGTGCGCAGCTGGCACTTTCGCATTGGGATGAATCACGACTTTGAAGAGCGTAAACTGGGCGTTGGTGTCGGCCGCATCTAAACAAAAATGGATTTCCAGGCCATTGCCCAGATTGATTACTTCACAAGGTTTCATAGCATTTTCTTTAGCGATAGGACAAAGCAACTTACCGGGAGCCGGTAAAAAATTGATTTGAATCAAGAAAGTTCATAAGTGCCGGTTTCTTTTTCGAATGCGGCTGAGCGTCTCGGGGGTTACGCCCAAATAACTGGCGATGTGGTATTGAGGAATACGGTTGATCCAGTGGGGGGATTCTTTCATGATTCGGCGGTATTTTTCGTCCGGCGTTTCCGTGGCCATGTTGCTGAGCATGTTTTTAAGCTTGGCCACGGTGTGCCCCCGGTTGATAATCTGGTAAAGCGCATAGTCCGGAATCGTTCGGGTGGCATATTCCCAGTTTTCCCGGTTGAGATAAATCAACTGGCAATCTTCCAGCGCCTGCATGCTCATGGTTGAGGGAGTGCGGTTGATAAAGCTATCCATTTCGCCACACCACCATCCTTCTTCGGCAAAAAATATGGTTCGTTCGGTTCCTTCCGGGGTGTTGTGGTATTGTCTGAGGCAGCCTTTCAAGACAAATGCCAGGTGTTTGACCACAGCATCCTGCTGAAAGAGCAATTCATTTTTAGGAACAAATCGCTCCTGAAAAAGCAGAATAAATTTCTGGAACTCTTCTTGGGGAAAATGATGTCTTTCCCGTAACGTTTTAAGCAGTAGGTGAGTGTCCATAGGGAAGGGATGAAACTTCGGCTAACGGGTTGGGATAGATCATTGACCGTTTTGGTAATTGTTACTGCTTTTGATGACAGATCAGGATATGAGTTCAGGTCATACAGACCCGATTCTCCAAGTTTGACTGGCCAGGATTTGAGATAAGATCGCCTTACCAAACTGGGGATTAAAAATCAATTTTGATTGTCCACCAGCGGCTAAGGGGCCGATTAGACCTACCACCGAGAGGATGCGTTTCCTAAATTAAGTGTGGATTTGTTGTGATTAACTGCGGGCAAAAACCGCTATTTACGCCGGCAACCTGACCACCATTTCGGTGCCATCACCCGTCTGCGTTTCCACTTCCAGGCTTCCACCGTGTCCTTTAGTGATGATGTCATAACTCATCGATAAACCAAGCCCGGTTCCCTGCCCGGTGGGCTTAGTAGTAAAGAAGGGTTGAAAGATTTTGGCTTTGACCGATTCCGGAATGCCGGTACCATTATCTTTTACCCGGATTTCCACCTTCCCGTTGCTGCGATGGGTACTCACCGTCACCGTCGGCCGATACCCTTTCGGTGTCGCCTTTTGCCGCTCCGCAACGGCATAAAAGGCATTATTGTACAGGTTTAGCAACACCCGGCCCATGTCCTGGGGAACCAGTTCGATGGGCGATAGATTGCCATCAAAGTTGGTCACCAGTTCGGCATTAAAGTCTTTATCTTTCGCCCGAAGCCCGTGATAGGCCAGTTTCAAGTATTCATTCGTCAACGCGTTAAGATCGGCGACTTGCCGCTCTCCGGTGCTACTGCGACTATGCTCCAGCATGCCTTTGACAATCGAATCCGCCCGTTTGCCATGGTGGTTGATCTTTTGAAGGTTCATGGTTAAATCGTCGGCGATCGCCAGCACATCTTCCAGTCGACCCGCTGAAGCTTCTTCTTTTAGTTCCTGCACCAACTCTCCGCTTACTTCCGAGAAGTTCGTGACAAAGTTCAGGGGGTTCTGAATTTCGTGAGCGATTCCGGCCGTGAGTTCACCCAGAGAGGCCATCTTTTCCTTTTGGATCAGTTGAGCCTGCGTCGTCTGGAGTTCCCCCAGTGCCTGCTCCGCTTTGCCCCGCTGCTGATCGAGTTCGGTTTTTTGACGAGTCAGCAACTGGTTGCTACGTCGTTGACGTTGATTGGTTCGCCAAAGCAACCCGGCCACCAGCATCACCACGGCGATCAGCCCCGATAGCCCATACAGACGGATGCGGTTTTGATAGGATGCCTCCAGAGCGGCCTGTTCCTGTTGACGCTGCTGTTCCTCAAAGCCAAGCGTGAGGAGTTGTTTGATTTTTTCCTGACTGAAGAGGCTGTCCTTAGCCGCTACGGCAACTTTGTAATAGCGCAGCGCCTGCGTATTGTTGCGCCCTTCGTAGAGCTTCGTCAGGAGTTCGCTGGCGGATAGAATGCCATCGAGGTAATTCGTTTGCTGTCCGGCTGCGAGTGCCCGGCTGGCGTTGACGATGCTGGAATCTATAGCGCCGGTTGCCTGGTATAAGGAGGCAATGCTCAAATAAATATCCGCCATAATAACCGTCGAATTACTTTGCCCGGCGGCCACCAGAGCCCGGCGGTAATACGAAAGTGCCGTGGTGGTGTCGTGACGCTTTAGGTGTAAATCGCCCAATACGTAGAGGTTATGGTCCAGAACGATTCGGCCTTGTTCCTGTTCAGTCAACAGTGTGGCCTTTTTCAAGTAATAGTCGGCCGAATCCAACTGATTGATCAGAAGGTAAGCTTCTCCCAGATTGCTATATAGAATAGCATAATTTAGGACGGCTCTTTGTGGATCGTTCCGGTGAACCTGGTCAAAGACTCGTTGCGATTCCTTAAGCAGACGGAGCGAGCGCTTGTGGTCTTTTTGCGCCTGATAGGGAGAAACCATGTTGTTGAGTACGGCGGAAATGGCAGGCAGATCGTGAATGGATCGGCTAATCTGAAGCGATTGCTGAAAAAAGCGAATAGCTTTCGGATAATCTCCCAGACTGGAAAGACTGCTGCCCATCATACTAAGTCCCTTGGCCTGACCGGGTTTATCGTCCAATTGCTGCGCAAGCCGATACGCCTGTTGCGCGAGTCGATAGGTGGTGTCGGGTTTGATGTCGAGATAAAGACGCCCCAGCCGGTTCAGCCGACGCACCCGATTGGTATCAGCGCGTTGCTGGATCAATTGTCGTTTCAAACTGTCTATCTCGGTTGACTGGGCGCAGGCCATCCAATTACTTCCCCAGAACAGGGAAACAAAAGCGAGTAGGGCGGGGTGTAGCGAACGTTTCATACGTAGTTTAATGGACCTGGTTAAGGGAGCAGGTGGTTACCAGCTCGATCAGGGTTCAACGAACCTAAGCTTTTCGTTCCTAATCACCGTGTACCACTAGATGGGTGCTATTGCAAGTGTGCCAACCGATTTGTTGAGATCGGGCTGCATCAGTCGCCTGGCGGTTTCGGTAATGGAATGACCTATGTCTTAATTCGTTGAATGATTGCTGAAAAAAGGTAACAGGCGGTTTGCTGCTGCGTTTAAACCATTAAAGTAGGAATTATAAGCAAACGCATAGGTACAAGCAAATACATTGGGCCTGTCTGAGTTTGATAAAGGTTGTCAGATTTTTATCCCAAATGACAACTGTATGTAGTCAAACCAAAGTGGACAACTTAGCGGGAAAAGAGAAGAGACAATGGGTCAGACTGGGACTGCTGCGGATAGTATTATAGACTCCCCCTCCCGAATCGGCGGAATTTGACGTAAAGCTACAGTTGGTCAGAATGGGATTGGAGCTAGTATTTAACATTCCCGCACCATTATTCCTGAAATCGATCGTATCATCATAGTTGGCATGACCACCCGTAATGACAAATCCATCCAGAATGGCCGTACTGCTGATGTCTGAGTTGGATATGACGTGGTAACTGTTGTTGCCCGGGTCGCCCGTTCCAATATCGCCACTCAGGGTGGTGCTGGTGGTAGGTTTGTAGGTTCCCCCGGTGACCCGCACCTCACCGCCTGCGCTGAGCGAGTTGATGGCGCCCTGCAAATCAGCGGTGGCGGTGGCCCAACTGGTGGCCGTCGCCGGATTACCGTTGGTGCCGGTCGTCGATACAAACCGGGTGGTCTGGGCGGAAACGACCAGTGAAAAACCGAGCAGGCATCCCAGCAATAAAAACCGGGTACGCAATGCTGCAACGGCATGGGTCGGGAATAGGGAAGTAAAATGTTTCTTCATCGTACACGAATAGATTAAGGAAGAAAAATGGAAACCGCCGGAGCATCGGCTGATGCATGGTAGCGGTTTTTGCAGGTTGTTAATCAGGCAACTTGTACCCGAGCGTACTGCCCACGAAGGCCAGAAACCGCATGAGCCCGTGGGGCGGGTTGGCCGACTTGATTTCTTTTTCGTGGTCGACGAAAAGCATCGAAATCCGGATCAGGGAACCGAAGTTCTTTGGCGGCAGCGTCATTTTTCCACTGGTAATCAGGGTGTGCATCCGCCGGAAAAACCGCTCAAAACCGAGGGCGGGTTTGTGGATATTGAGGAGCCGAACCGGTTCGGGATGTGAATTTTTGAGCGTATGCGGTACACCCGCCGGAACGGTTGCGGTTTCGCCCGGTTTGACCAATCGCCATTGGCCGTCGATCCACACATCCAGCGTACCTTCCAGCACCTGATAGCTTTCCTCGGCCTGGGGGTGAATGTGCTGCGGAGGCCCCTCAAAACCGGGCACCAACACATTGATGACTTCAAAAAAAGCACCGTTGGTGTCTTTCGTGTCTTTGGTAATTTGCCACCACATGCCGGCGGCTGGAAAATCCAGAATTCGATCCGAATCCGTCTTGTTTAACTCTTTCATGGTCGCTGTTTTAAATAAGGGCAGGAGCCACCTGCCGGTGGAAAATGCAGTTTCCAGTGACCGGTTTTTGGGCCCTGGTTAGCGACACAAGGATACGCAAGCGAGGTGTGTAGGGAGGTGGACTATTGTCCGAAAAGGTGGACTATTGTTCAATGCTGGCGCGAAAGGCGAAAATTGGCGGGCGAAATGCCGAATTCGTCGGAAAACACCCGGCTGAAATACTTGGGGTCTTCGAAACCGACGGCGTAGGCTACTTCCGAAATATTCAGGTCCGAAGCGGCCAGCAGTTCTTTGGCTTTGCCCAGCCGAAGCGCCCGAATATACCGGGTGGTGGACATGCCGGTGAGGGCAACCAGCTTGAGGTGAAGCGTGGAGCGACTCATGCGCATCCGTTGGCAAATGGCCTCAATCGAAAAATCGGGATTGTCCAGCTGCTCTTCCAGCGTCGTCCGCAGCTTCAGCAGGAAAAGGTTTTCCAGTGGATCGGTTCCTTCGGCAACTGTCGGATCGGGTGCGCCGGTTTTTAGCGCCAGTTGGCTGTAATGCGCCTGCAGGATTCGCCGGGACTGCAGCCGGTTTTCCAGCACCACCCGCAATTCTTCCCGCTGAAAGGGTTTGGTCAGGTAAGCATCCGCGCCCCGCCGGAGCCCGCTGATGCGGTCGCTGGCAGCGGCTTTGGCGGTCAGTAACACGATGGGAATGTGGCTGGTGCGCGGATCGTTCTTCAATTCATCACACACTTGAAAACCGTCTTTCTGCGGCATCATGACGTCACTCAAAAGCAGGTCCGGTATATGTTCAAACGCCAGATCGATACCCAATTGACCATTCTCAGCCCGCAGAATCCGGTACTCGTTCCGGAGGCAGGATTGGATGTACGTGGCGACATCGTCGTTATCTTCCACCAGCAGCAGCACCGGTTTTTCACCGGCTAACGAAACCACCGGTTCGGTTTCGGCACGGTTTTCCGGGCTGATCAGGACAAGGCCGGTGGTCGCAGCGTCGGTTGGCGATACGTCGACCAGCGCAACGTCGGCTAACGGGGCCTTTTGGGTGCGGGGGAAACTGACCACAAACTCGGCACCCTCACCGGGTGAACTCCGCACCGCCAGTCCGCCGTTCATCAGCAACACCAGTTCGCGCACCAGCGACAGCCCGATGCCGGTTCCGCCGGTTTCGGAAACCGGACGGGTTGAAACCTGAAAAAAACGGTCGAAAATGTGGTGCAAACTGTCGGGTTCGATGCCCGGCCCGGTGTCGCGCACCCAGATCGAAAACCAGGGTTCATCGCGGTGTTTGGTGGGAGAAATATCCTCGTAAAACCCCTCGCCCGGCGGATTCCAGTTGATGTGGGTGGACAGATGGAAATACACATCACCCCCAGCAGGAGTAAATTTCAGGGCATTCGTTAACAGGTTCGAAAGAATGTCCTGTAGTTTATCCTGATCGAAATCCGTTTCGCAGGTTTCTACAGCAGTGTAAAAATGGAGTTGAATGGCCTTCCGGTCCGCCATCGACTGAAACGATTCGGCGAGGTACCGGCTGAAGCGAACCAGATCCGACCGACCGAACTGGAGTTGCATTTCGCCCGCTTCGAGTTTCGACAGATCCAGAATCTGGTTGATCAGGCGCAGCAGGTTGCTCCCGTTGCGTTCGATCAGGTCGGATGCCTGTCGAATCCGGTTGGATGGATCATCCCGTTTCAGTTCCGACGACATGCCCAGAATAACCGTCAGCGGGGTGCGGAATTCGTGGGAAATATTGGCAAAAAACCGGGATTTGGTTTCGTTCAGCCGTTGCAGCACCTGCGCCTGTTGGGCAATGATTTCTTTGTCGTCCTGAATTTGGGCGGTGGCTTGTCGGATTTCGGTTTGCAGTTGTTTCTGTTCCTGCTGGTGGTTCCAGATGCGCCACCGCAGCCAGCCCCAGATCCCGCCAATCAGCAGCAAAATCGTCAGGACAATAAACCAGATTTGCAGGTAAAAAGGCCGGAGAACCTCGACCTGAATCGCCAGCGTGTTGGCCGACCACTGCCCGTTGGCGGCCTGTCCCTTGATCAATAATTGATGGGTACCGTAAGGTAGATTACTCAGCCGCAGGGAAGACTCGGTTTGAAACGTCCAGTCCTGATCCAGGCCTTTAAACTGATAGGCATAGACGTTTTTTTGGGCGTCGGTAAAATTCAGCAGTGCAAAATCAAGGGCACTCGTTCGGTCATCCGGTTGTAAAACAATTTCGTTGGTTTTTACTAATTCCCCGGTTTTGTCGATCAGTTTATCGGACGAACGATCAAACTGATGAAAAGAAATAATCCGCATCGGTAGCGGAACGGGTGGTTTTTCGGCTTCAAAATCCCGTGGATCAAAAGCGGTAATACCGTTGAGGCCGCCGAAATAAATTTGCCCGGTTTTATCCTGAAAATGCGAAATCCGGTTGAATTCGTTGTGGGTAATGCCGTCCTGCACAAAATACGTCCGGGTAGTCAGCCGAACCGGATCGAACCGCATAATCCCGTAGTCGCTGCTCATCCACAGATTGCCCCGCCGGTCGGGGTAAACCGCGTAAATATTATCGTTCGATAAGCCTTCCGAACGTCGAAACTGGCGAAAGCGGTTTTTGGGGCGATCCCAGCGGATCAGGCCGGAGTTGGCCGTTGCCAGCCAGTAAATGCCTTTCGCATCCTGGTAGAAATGCTGAAAATTGTCGGCGGGCAGGTAAAAACCGCCTTTGCCACCACTCCAGTAACGGGCCGTGACGCCTTTGGTAGAATCAACAGCATACAAACCCGAATTGGCGCAAATCCATAAGGTACCCTGCCGGTCGGGAGCGATGTGGAGCACATGAGCCTGAGCGAGTTCCGGAAATTGATGATAGGCCGTAAATGGTTTTGACTGCCCGGTTTGGGTATCCACCCACCGAAGGCCGGTTGACGTTCCGACCAGCCAGGACGCCGGGGTCATCGGATGGAGAGCCCAGATGGAGGACGCATCGGGCAACTGTACGGTGGTGTACCTGCCTGACGAGGGGCTATACTGCACCAGTTGATTCCCGTTTCCGGCGTAGATTTTTCCCTGCCCATTCGAGGCTAAGCCGTACGCAAAAACCGTGTTCCCGTACAACTTTTTGGGTAAGCCACCCGCTTTCGGAACCGCAAAGAGACCCCGTTTTTCCAGATTGGCGAAGACCTGATCGCCCAGCACGGTGATGCCCCGGGTTGCTACTTGTTGGGCTTTGTTATTTTCCTGATAAAAGAATCGTTGAAAGGGATTTTTAGTCAACTTTACCTGATAAACCCCAAAACTGGTTCCCAACCAGAATTGCCCATTCTGATCGCGATAAAAGTCCCGATTTTCAATGATTTCGCCAGATGTTTGTCCGGCAATGGTGAGTAAAGTTCGGTTGGTTGAATCCCGTAAACTGATGCCATCCCAGACCACACCGGTTTGATCAAATGGATAGCAAACGGGGCCTTTATACCGTTTCATCGATTCGAGCAAAGCCGGTGACCACTCCCGCCGATGCCCCGATTCGTCGACGCTAAAAAAACGGTGACGCTGTTTTTGGGCCGGATTATACACCGTATAGAAGAATTCAATTCCGGCGTTACGCTTCCCCCAACACCAACTGACGACGTCTTTTCCATGCGAAAACTGATGGACAATACGTCCATCGGCGGTGAGTTCAACGAGCCGGTTTTCATCCGCAATCGCCCAGACGGTGTTGTGGGCAGTGGTACGAAACGTGCCCAGCGACTTAAATTGCGGAAGTGAAACCACCCGCAGGCCCGAGGTCGGATGATAGGAGAGGAGCGCAGCGGGTTGGTAGTTTGTTAAGTAAATGGTTCCGTTATCACTGCTCACCAAGCCCTGAAGATCCGTAAATGAAGTCGGAAGTTGTTGCTTTTCAAACCTTTTCTTTAACGCAATCGACTGGTTTGTCTGCGGATTAAATACCGCAATATTGGTTTGGCTTTTGGGGCCCATCAGCCACAAATTTCCGTCGGCGTCCCGGGCAATCGACTGAATATCATCAAAATCAAGTCCGTTGTGGCCCTTGGTGAATGTGGTGAAGGTTTTGCCATCGAAGCGATTGAGACCGAACTTGGTTCCGAACCACATGAACCCCTGTTTGTCCTGAGAAATGGCATTCACTTCGCGGTGCGACAGGCCATTTTCCGGCCCGTAGTGTTTCACCGAGGCCGCGAACTGCTGGGCGTTTGCCAGCGTAAAAAAACTAAGAATCAGGCCTGTCAGAAGGCTCGCGGTTTTCAAGGTGGGTTTTGTCAAAGCCCGGAAAGAGAAAACAAATTTATAAATGAAAATCAATCGGAGCGGTGTCCTGATCGTTAAATGTACTTTTTAATTAAATGAAGAGACTTTTTGGGGAATAATAAATGTAAAATGATGAATGCTAAATGTAAAAGTGGGCTGACGCGCCTGAAACACTTTTACATTTAGCATTCATCATTTTACATTTATTATTTATTTTAAAAAACTGCTTCTCAATAATACCGCCCAATCAACCGGTTTTCCACAATCTTCCGTTTCATTTCCAGCGGATCGATCGGCCCTTGTTTGCTGTAGACGATTTTGCCGCCCGGTTCCACCAGAATCGTGTAGGGCAGGGCACCCTGCCAGTTGGGATCGATGGCTTCGATCAGCGCGTATTTGTCGTCCGAACTGAACAGGTAATTCTGGTTGGAAGCCTCTTTCTTCTTCAAAAATTCGAGGGCTTTGGCTTTTTTGTCGGGCTTGTCGGCCGAAACCGTCACGAACTCGAAATCCCGCTCGCGGTACATCCGGTCGATGGTGATGAACTCCGGAAATTCCTGCACACACGGTCCGCACCAGGTCGCCCAGACGTTGATCAGCCGCAGTTTGTCGGAATCGTTTTTGATCAGTTTTTTCAGACCGGCCACGTCCACATCGGCCAGGGAAACCGGTCGTTTCGCCCATTCAGCCTGCTGTTTCTTAATGTAATCACTCTTTTCGATCCATTTTACCGAACAGCCGAAGGTCTTGGTCGTCGCCATCGGCACCTTCTGCCCAGCCAATACCGCATCCAGAGCCGCCCGGGCATCTTCGGCGTTGGCCGAGCCCGGTTTTTCCTTCGCATCGAACCGCCCGGCGTATTGCAGCTTGTGGTCTTTGTCGAAAATGAAAACGTGGGGCGTCGCCACCGGGCCGTATTTCTCCGACGTGGTTTGCGTGTCGCCGTCGTAGAGATACGGAAAATTATAGCCCTTCGCTTTGGCGCGCACCTTCATCTCGGCAAAACTGTCGCTCAGATCGGTGTAGCCCAGTTCGGCCAGGCTCACGGTGGCCGGGCTGTTGGGCGAGATAACGACAAAGTTCACCTTCTTGGGTTTGTAATCCTTCACCAACTGAATCAGGCGGTCTTCGTAGGCCTGCGCGGTGGGGCAGTGGTTACAACTGAACACGATGACCAGCGCGGGTGAACCGGCAAAGCTTTTCAGGCTATACTGCTTTCCGTCGACGCCGGGCAGCGAGAAATCCGGGGCCGAAGCACCAATTTCCAGGGTTTTGTGATCCGCTTTCGGCATAAAAGCCAGCGTGCCGATCAGAACGATCAGTCCGGACAGTCGGTACAGCCTTTTGATGAAGAGATTGGTACTCATCGGAATAGTTCATATTGTGTAGGAATACTCTACTTTAACCTGAAAATAATGAAATAAAACCGTATGGGAAAAATCCATACCGAAATCTGACGGTTTGTGGGCTAAAAATGCGGATTCAACCGACTATCTTTTGAAACAAATGGCCGGTAAACTACTTTTAGCGAACGGTTTAACGCCTTCGCATCCGGCCCATACGAAACGAGAACAACCCGATTCCGTGAACAAAGTGACCATGACCCAACCCATCAACCGGGTCGAGCCCATCAACGACAAATGGCTGCAAATCATCGGCACACCGGTGGCGGTTTTGCCGTTCGTGTTCTTTTACATGAATGAATACGGCTACGATTGGCGTCTCTTTGCCCAGGCTTTTCTCTGGGGACTGGTTTCAACCGCCTGTGCCTGGCAATTGCTGCGGTGGTGGGTAATGAAGGTGCGGGTGCGCTATGCCGACCGGACGCAGTTCCGGCAGCGCATTCTGACGACGTTTCTGGGGTATTCGCTGCTGATCATTCCTGTGCAACCCATCGAAACCTGGGTGGTGAGCCATGTGGATTTTACGGGGATGGTTACACCCGCCGAATTTCCGCGTGTTTACCTCATTCACATCGGCATGGCACTTCTGTTTGCCCTGCTGGTGGGGGCGATTTACGAAAGTATGTACTACCTCCAGAAAAACCGGGAAGCGATCACGGAAGCCGAAGCACTCAAAAAGGCGACCTTGCAGAGCCAGTATGACACGCTGAAAAACCAGGTCAACCCGCATTTTCTGTTCAATTCGCTCAATTCGTTGTCGTCGCTGATTACCGAGGACAAAAAGCAGGCCGGGGCGTTTCTGGACGAACTGGCGAGCGTCTACCGGTATTTGTTGCAGGAAGGCGAGCGGGAATTGACTTCGCTCCGCAGCGAGGTGGAGTTTATCCGGTCGTATCTGTTTCTGATTGAGACGCGGTTTGGTTCGGCCATTTCGTACGACATTCGGGTGGAAGACCGGTTTCTGGACGATATGCTGCCCCCGCTGACGCTCCAGACGCTGGTCGAAAACGCCATCCGGTACAACGTCATTTTGCCCGAAAAACCGTTGCGGCTGACGATTGAGACCCTAGGAGACGGTGAGTTGCTGGTCACCAATCCGATTCAGCGCAAACCGCTCCGCGTAACGGCCATTCCCATCGGACTGGGGACGCTCACCGACCGCTTCCGCCGGCTGGGCCTGCCCGCGCTGGAGATCAAAGACGACGGCGAGGAGTTTCGGGTGACGGTTCCGCTGTTGCGGAGGTAGTGATTGAAAAGAATTTAAAATGAAAAATGAGTAACGCCAAATGCAAAAGTTGCCCGCATGCGTCCATAATTTTTACATTTAGTATTCATCATTTTTCATTTTACATTCCTGTTTTTAATAACCAAGTAAACAACCATGAACACGTTAAAAATCAGTTTCTTCGCGGCTCTGTTGAGCAGCACCGTTGGTATGGCCCAATATGCTCCGCTGGGAGCCATCACCTCGTGGACCGACGGCTATGTCGTAACGACCGAAAACGATACCATTCGCGGGAAAGTCCGGGTGGGCGCGATGGTGAATGACGCCCCGGCCAGCGTCGTAGTGCGCACTGCCGACGACAAAAAAGTAACCTTCAAAGGCGAGAAACTCCGACTGGTGGCCCAGAACATTCCAAAATTTGCCTATGCTACCGGGGCCATTCCCCGCGAACGGGAGCAGGTGGTTTTTGAGCGGGTGCCCAATCCGCGCAAAGACGGAAAAACCGCTCTGCTTGAACGGCTGAGCCATCCGGGCAAAATTACGCTGTACTTCGACGCCAGCGGCTGGAAGAAAAGCGCGGAGTATACCTTCGGCAATTTCACGATCGGCACCAATCCGAAAGACCTCAGCTTCGTGGTGGTGAAAGACCAGACCAACGCGCGCATCGTGAAAAAAGGAACCATCGACGAGGAACACGAGGCTTTGTTTGGCGACTGCCCGGCCTTTGTGCGCCAGTTTCCGGCCGCCACGCGCCGGGACTGGAACCGGTTTGGCGAGATCGTGGAAGCGTATAACCGGACATGCGTGATCGGAACGGCGTTGAACTGACGGTTTTTGAAAAAAATGCGATGGGTTGTAGCGTTCGTTCAGCGCGTTACGTCATGGGTTTAGTAAACACTAAACAGACTTATTTCCATGAAAATCCATTCCATTCTATCCAGCTTCCTGATGGTTCGAAAAATGTCCGCTCTGTTGAGCCTGGCCGTCCTGTTGACGCTCGGAGCCTGTAACCAGGATTCGGCCAACGAACCGGCCCCGTCGGACAAAGACCTGACGAGTCTGCAAAAAAGTGCCGAAGAATTCGACCGGGCGATGAACGCCCGTACCAAAGCCGAAGGAACCCAGTTTACCATCGAGAAAGTCACCCGTGACGGCAACATCCTGACGGTGAAAGTGAAAGGCGGTTGTTCGCCCGAATCCTTCAAGGCCGTCTGGAACGGGGTCGAAATCATGATTTATCCGCCGACGATCCACCTGGCGCTGATTCATGAAACCGGCGAAGTTTCCGGCTGTCCGACCGATCTCGTACACACGCTCAAAATTGACGTTACCAAAGTGATTGGCGAGGGCGATCATTCCAATACAACCTTTGTCGTCTATAATGGGTCGAAGGTGCAGGACACCACGCTGAACCCGGACGGCACCGTTTCCAATTCCAACCGGTAAAATACCACTCATATCCGGAACGGTGGGCCTTTGGGCTCACCGTTCTTTGTTATCGCCCGCAGCCGGTGATATGGCACCAGATTGTACTCCTTTTGAACGACAACTCATCGAAGGATGCCGAAAAGGCAGCCCGCAGCACCAGGAAATGTTTTACAAACATTTTTACGGGTTTACAATGGCCATTGCATTGCGATACCACCCGGCCCGGCAGGAAGCAGGCAGCGTGGTCAATGATAGTTTTATGAAAGTCTTCGACCGGATCGACCGGTATTCGTTTGACGAAACGTTCAAAGGCTGGCTGCGCCGGATCGTAGTCAACACCGCCCTCGATCACTACCGGAAACTGGCCAAACACGCCCACACCCTCGATCCGGAACAGGCCGACAGCCAGGCCGTGGCCCTCGAAGATTCGGTCATTAGCCAACTCACGGCGGAGGACATTCTGAACCTGCTCCAACACCTTCCCGATCACTACCGCATGGTTTTTAACTTATACGAAATCGAAGGCTATTCGCACGACGAAATTGCCCGACAACTCAATCTGTCGGTCAGCTCGTCGCGGGTTTACCTGGTTCGGGCGAAAGAAAAACTCGCCCGCTTGGTGAAAAATTATTTCCCGAATCACAATGAAAGATTCTATCCATAAACGGCTGACCGATCAGATCCGAAAGACGATGGGGCGGTATGAACCGGCTTACGAGCCTGGTTCGTGGGAGGAATTTCAGCGGCTCCGGCGCAAACGGCAGCAGCGGCAACCGCTGGTCTGGTTCCGGTATGCGCTGGCGGCCTGTCTGTTGCTCGGCGTTCTGGGCGTGCCGGTTTGGCTGTATGTCGGTCATCAGGATTCGGAATCCCTGGCAGACAATCAACCCAAAACCGTTTTTTCGGGAAAGAAAACTGCTCCGTCGCCGGTGGAGAAGCGTCGGGTAGAAGGAGCGGGGTTAATCTATCAAAAGACACCCGTTGAGCCTGATGGAAAACCGCTGCTTTCGCTTTCCACTCCTGGAGTCGTGCGCGACCCCGGTTTTGCCCCTAAAGTTGTTCTTGACCCCGGCCTTGCCCCTAAATCCCCTAAAGGGGACTTTCTGAATCCAGATTTTGCCGCGTCCAAGTCCCCTTTAGGGGATTTAGGGGCAAGGCCGGTGCCGCGCACGACTTTAGACGCAAGGCCAGAACCAATTGCCGTTCGCATTCGCCCCGACGAATCAATCAGCCAAACCGGCTCGTTTGAATTCATCACGCCACGATCTATACCGATCACCCAACGCCCGCTCCGGCCTTTGGGGCTTCCCTTGAGTCTATGGACTGACCAACCGGCGGTGGCAAAAATAGACCGGTCTAAAACGGGGCAAAAGCCCATTTGGGGGGTTAGTCTGGCCCCGCAGTCGGTATATGCTGCCGGAAGTTCGGCATCGCCAGCCGTGGGGGGCGGACTTTTTTCGGAAATTCCGATCAGCCGTCGGTTTAGCCTGTCGACCGGGTTGTCGATGGCGCAGCAAAAATTCGGAACCGCCGGGCCGGAAGTGTTCGTTGTTTCAACGATTCCCCAGTTGATTTCGACCAGCATTCGGCTTACGGCGGTCGATCTGCCGCTGAACATCCGGTTTCGGCCCAAAAAATCGACCGGTACGGGTTTCTACGTCGAAGCGGGCCTGTCGTCCGTTAGCTTTCTGAACGAACACTACGCTTATACCTACCAACAACAAAAAGAGGTGACGGTGGTGGTGATGGGAACCAACGGGCAGGAGCAAACGACGACGCAATTTGTGACGGCGCAGGAAACGATAAACCAGGCTATACCGGCTTTTCAGAAAATTTACTGGGGGCGAATCCTCAATCTGTCCATCGGCGTGGAGCGCCGGATCGGCACCCGGTTCCGCTTATCCGCCGAGCCGTATCTGAAATATCCAATCGGGCCGTTTACGCGGGAAAATCTGCTGCTTGGTTCGGGGGGCGTCAGTCTGCGGCTGGGTTTTCAGTCTGTCCGGTGATTGCAATTGACAGCGAATCTGGTTCTGGCACCATTTCTGACCGGAACCAGATTTTTTGCGTTTAGTATAAGACTCTTATTTTCAGCAGGTTAAAATCTTATTTAAAAACATTCTTACTAATAATCTTATAACCAGTCTAAATAGTATTTACATTTACGGCAGAATAACCTTTTATCGAATCCATCATGTTCAAATTAAATGTACTTGCCCGATACATTCCCATTGTGTTGGTAACCGCCAGTCTGATCGCCTGTAGCAAAGACGACGATGACAATGGCATCACACCGCCTGAGAACCTGCGTTCTGCTATCGACTATTCCAAATTAACGGACACTACGGCCTACGCCAACTTCTTTGCGGATAACAGCGGTGCCAAAACCGTTGATCTGACACCGGGCAGCACCCAGCTTTTGATGTTCCGCGCCATCAATACCTACAACGGCACGGCAGTAGGAACCGGCGCAACGCTGGATTCGACCGTATTGAAAAATATGTTTTCCAATACCGGCAACCCCTTTACCGATGCGGCTTTGAATACGTCCGGTGTTAACCTGCGGTCGATCTTTGCTTCGTCACTGCCGGCGGCTGATGCCGAAAAAGAGCGTAAAACGCTGGAAGCCGCTTTTGGACCGATTGCCACCGCCAGCAAATCCGTAACGGCCACCGCGTCGGAAGGCAAAGCGGGCAAGCTGGGAACGTATTTAGTCGACGGAAAAGGCATCGAATGGGCTCAGATTATCCAGAAATCAATGATTGGCGGCTTGCAGGTCGATTACATCAGCAACGTGCTGTTGAGCGACAAGAACCTGGCCCTGGACAATTCAAAAGTGGTAACCGGTAAAAAATACACCGAATTGGAGCACAACTGGGATCAAATTTTCGGCTTGCTAACGGCCAATCCGGTTTATGGCAGCAAAGCAACGGCTACGTCGTCCGGCGAAAGTTTCATCGGTTCGTACCTCTGGGAGTATAACAAAGAAGACTTCCCCAAAATCCACACGGCCTTGCTGAAAGGACGGGCGGCCATTGTCAACAACGACCCGACGACCTTGAAAGCGCAGGTCGCTATTCTGCGCCCGGCCCTGGAAAAAGCCCTGGCTGGTGCGGCTCTGGGTTATCTGGGGAAATGGAAAACGAACGCAACCAACGATGCGGCCCGCGCCCACGCCATTGGCGAAGGACTGGGATTCATTTACTCACTGCGTTACGCCAAAGTAAACGGGGCAGATGCGGCTTTCTCGGACACCATCCTGGCTGGATTGATCGGAGCTCCCAACGGTTTTTGGGGGCTGACCAACACCAAAATCGATGCAGCCGCTGCGGCCATCCGGACGAAGTTCAAGATCACGAATTAATGTAGCGTTTACGATTTTCGGTATACGGTTTACGGTGGCTGACGCGCGCTTTATACGCGTCAGCCACCGTAAACCGTATACCGAAAATCGTAAACCATTTTTAAGTATGGCACATCTCAGTTGGAAAACCGTCGGTTTTTTGTTTGCTTTTTTGGGGTTGGTCTGGGCTTGTTCGACCAGCAAGGATACGCCCGATCCGGACCCCGATCCGAATCCTACTACCCCCGTGGGCACCGACCGCAAGGCGATGCTGACGCACCTGGCGGATAACATCATTCTGCCGAGCTACGCCAATTTTAAGACCAAATTCGACCTGATGCGGACGAAGTCGGAGGCCTTTGCGGCCAAACCCGACCAAACCACATTGACGGAATTCCGGCAGGCCTGGGTCGATGCCTATACCGAATGGCAAAAAGTGGAACTGTTCGATGTCGGCCCGGCGGAATCGCAGACACTCCGGTATTTTTTTAACATCTATCCGGCCAACGTGACCGGTATTGAGGAGAATATCGTCTCGGGTTCGGCGGTGATGGACTTGCCAGCCGCGTATCCCAAACAGGGTTTCCCGGCTTTGGATTACCTCATCAATGGTCTTGCTGCCACCGACGATGCCATCCTGCTGCGGTATACGACGGCTGCGGATGCTGCCAAACGGATTGCTTACCTGAAGCGAATCACAACCCAGATGAACACGGTTTTTACCGCCGTTCTGACCGAGTGGACAACCGGTGGCTACCGGGACAAGTTTGTGAATTGTACCGGCATCGACGCGGGTTGCTCGACTTCGAAACTGGTCAATGGGTATGTGCTTCATTATGAGCGGTATATCCGTTCGGGAAAATTCGGAATTCCGACGGGCGTGATGGCCAGCGGTACTCCGGCTCCTGAAAAAGTGGAAGCGTTCTACAAAAAAGACCTGTCGCTGATTCTGGCCAAAACCGCCCACCAGGCTGCCATTGATTTTTTCAACGGGAAAGACGTAAAAACGGGGCAGGAGGGACCCGGTTTTAAAAGTTACCTCAACGCCCTCGGCGCCAAAGACAGCCAGACCGGCAAGTCGCTGGTGGAGGTGATCAGCGCACAGTTTGAATCGACCAACGCGAAACTGAACGCGCTCAAACCGAATCTGCACGACGAAATCAAGACCAACAACGCTGCGGTGGTGGCGGTTTACACCGAAATGCAGAAAGCCGTACGAATGCTGAAAGTGGACATGACGTCGGCCATGAGCATCACCATCACCTACGTGGATACGGACGGCGACTGATGGGCCGGTATTTTCGGACATACACCTCAGCGGCTCCTTTGGCCGTCTTCCGAATCGCCTTTGGTGTGATGATCCTGGGCAGCGTCGTTCGTTTCTGGTCGAAAGGCTGGATTGAAGAGCTTTACATCAAACCGGCTTTTTTCTTTCCGTATTACGGTTTTGAGTTCATCAAACCGCTCGGCGAATACACGTATCTGCTGTTTGCTGTCTGCGGTCTCAGCGCGCTGCTGGTGGCCCTTGGCTGGTTCTATCGGGTGGCTTCCATTCTGCTTTTTCTAAGCTTTACGTACATCGAACTGATGGACAAAAGTACCTACCTGAATCACTATTATTTTGTGAGTCTGGTAGCATTTCTGCTGATTTTCCTGCCCGCCAACGCCTATTTTTCGGTCGATGCCTACCAAAACCGTAGTGGTTCCTACGACCAGATTCCCCGCTGGACGATCGACAGTTTGCGGCTGCTGATGGGGATCGTTTACCTCTACGCCGGGCTGGCCAAACTGAACTCCGACTGGCTGCTGGAAGCGCTTCCGCTCCGGATCTGGTTGCCCGGTCGCAACGATTTACCGATCATCGGTTTTCTGTTCAATTACCGCG
Source organism: Larkinella fluvii (assembly GCF_051857545.1). Classification (NCBI taxonomy): domain Bacteria; kingdom Pseudomonadati; phylum Bacteroidota; class Cytophagia; order Cytophagales; family Spirosomataceae; genus Larkinella; species Larkinella fluvii. The sequence goes on from NZ_JBPZHB010000003.1 coordinate 182,169, forward strand.
AGACGGCGTATGCGTTCAGTTGGCTTGGCGCGCTCTACGACCTGAGCATTCCGTTTTTGCTGCTCAACCGCGTTACGCGTCCGTTTGCCTATGTTGCCGTGGTGGTTTTTCACGTGCTGACCGTCATTCTGTTTCCGATCGGCATGTTTCCGTACATCATGATCGTAGCGGCTCTGATCTTTTTCTCCGCCGGTTTTCACCAACGCATCATTGCGGTTTTATGTCGTCTGCTGCGCCTGCCTGATAACCTTTTAGGGCGTCATAAGATATTGATTTATAGCGGGCTACAGTCCAAGAGGCTGTTATCCGTGCTGGCTCTGTTTTTCATCATCCAACTCCTTTTTCCCTTTCGGTATACGCTCTACCCCAACGAGTTATTCTGGTCGGAAGAAGGCTACCGGTTTTCGTGGCGGGTGATGCTGATGGAGAAAATGGGGCATGTGCAATTTAAAGTTGTGGACGAATCGGGGCGGCAGGCCGTCGTCAACAACCACGAATACCTGACGCCTTTGCAGGAGAAAATGATGGCGACGCAGCCGGATATGCTGGTTCAGTTTGCGCAGTATCTAAGGGACCAGTACACCCGGAGGGGTTTTCAAAACCCGAAAGTTTTTGCCGATACCTACGTCAGTCTGAATGGTCGGCTGGGCAAACCGTACATTGACCCGACGGTCAACCTGGCGCAGGAAACCGACTCGTTCCGGCCCAAAAAGTGGATTTTACCATTTGGAGATGAAATTAAAGGTTTATAGTAGCTGCATTTTTTTCTTTCTACTTTCTTATTCCTGTCTTGCCCAGCACACACTGCGGGGGCTGGTTCGGGAGAAAACGACGCATGTACCCGTCGATGGGGCCAGCGTGTATCTGAAAGGCTCGCGGAACATTTTTATGACCGATAGTCTGGGGCAGTTCATCATTCCCAACCTGAAAACCGGCACCTACCAACTCCAGTTTTTCTCCCTGAATCACAAACCGTTCAAAACCGAACTGACGGTTCGCTCGGATACGACGCTTGACATTTCGCTGGAAAGTTCTGAAAAAACGCTCCGGGAAGTGACCGTTACGGCTCAGCAGGGCAGTTTTGGCATGACCCGGCTGCGCGAAGTGGAAGGCACGGCCATTTTTGCCGCCAAAAAATCGGAAGTGATTTTGCCCGATAATCTGGTCGCCAATCTGGCCACCAACAATGCCCGGCAGGTGTATGCGCGGGTGGCCGGTCTGAACATCTGGGAAAACGACGGGGGCGGTTTGCAACTGAGCATCGGTGGACGGGGCCTTGACCCCAACCGGACGTCGAACTTCAACGTCCGGCAAAACGGCTACGACATCAGCGCCGATGCCCTGGGCTATCCCGAAAGCTATTACACCCCCCCAACGGAAGCCCTGAAACGCATCAAAATTGTGCGCGGGGCGGCTTCGTTGCAATACGGAACGCAGTTTGGCGGTTTGCTCAATTTCGAAATGCGCCAGCCCGTCACCGACCGAACCATTGAAGTGACGTCGCGGCAAACCGTGGGATCGTTCGGTTTTTTCAATTCATTCAACAGCGTGAGCGGCACGGCTAAAAAGCTGAGTTACTACGCCTTTTTTCAGTACAAACGGGCAGACGGCTGGCGACCCAATTCGCATTTCGACAGCAAAACCCTCTATGCCGATCTGCATTATCAGTTGACCGAAGAAGCCAAAATCGGCCTGGAAGTAACGCACATGGACTATCTGGCCCAGCAACCGGGCGGGTTGAGCGACGACATGTTTCGGGCCGATCCACGACAATCGAACCGCGAGCGAAACTGGTTTAAGGTGGACTGGAACCTGTTCAATGTGCATTACGACTGGAAAGTAAACCGCCGGTCGGACATCAACCTGATTGCTTTTGGCGTGGTGGCTTCCCGGTATTCGCTGGGTTTTCGGCCCAACCGGGTGGCAACGGTCGACAACGAAAGCTTTGAGCGGGATTTGATTGCGGGCGATTTCCGAAACTGGGGTTTTGAAGGGCGGTTTCTGAACCGGTATAAACTGGGCCAAAAAGACGGCGTTTTTCTGGTCGGAACCCGGTTCTACCACGGTTTCAACCACAGTCGGCAAGGTGTAGGGCCAACGGGCAAAAATGCGGATTTTACGTTCATCGAACCCGATCAACTCACGTCGTCCGACTACCGGTTTCCGAACCGGAACGTCTCGTTTTTTGCCGAAAATGTGCTTTTTCTCAATTCAAAAGTATCCATAACGCCCGGTCTGCGCTACGAACACATCCGCACCACCGCCGACGGTTTCTATGGCAACGTCGTCCGCGATCTGGCGGGCAACATCATCGATATTACCAAAACACAGGAGAAACGGATCAATCCGCGCGGTTTTCTGATTGCCGGTATTGGCCTGAGTTACAAGCCGTCGGCTCAGCTTGAAGCCTACGGGAACATCTCCCAGAATTACCGATCGATTACGTTCAGTGACATGCGGATCGCAAACCCGTCGGCGGTGATCGATCCCAATTTGCAGGATGAACGCGGTTTTTCGGCGGATGTGGGCGTGCGGGGTGAGAAAAACGAAGTGCTGAATTATGACCTGAGTCTGTTTGCGCTCAACTACGGAAACCGCATTGGCGAAGTGCAGTTTTACGACGAAAACGACCGTGTTCTGCGCAAACGGACCAACATCGGCCGGGCGTTGATCGTGGGGCTGGAGTCGTACGGCGAAGTGGAACTGCTGCGGCTGTTAAAAACCCAGTCCGATCGCTGGGGCTGGTCGGTTTTCGGCAATCTGGCCCTGATCCGTTCGCGGTATGTCAACAGCCAGATTCCGGGGGTAGAAGGCAATGAGGTCGAGTTTGTTCCCGCCGTCAATCTCAAATCGGGTATGCGCTGGGGCTATCGCAACCTCAAAGCGTCGTTCCAGTTTACGTACCTGACCGACCAGTTTTCCGACGCGACGAACGCCATCGATGGCGGTTTTTCGGGGGTTGTCGGACGCATACCGGCCTATCACATCATGGATTTTTCGCTGTCGTGGAATTACCGGTGGCTCAAACTGGAAGGCAGCGTCAACAACCTGACGAATGAATATTATTACACCCGACGGGCGACGGGCTATCCGGGTCCCGGCATTCTGCCATCCGACGGGCGGGCTTTCTTTTTGACTGTTGGCGTAAAATGGTAACCCGTTTTCGACTGCCTGGATATAAAAGCATGGCGACTAACCGAAAACCGGGTTGTTACACAGAGTTGATCAGAGGAAATCAAAGTTGATCAGAGTTTTTCTCTGATGACCTCCGGTTTTCTCTGATCAACTCTGTGTAACAATAGCCCGAGTCGTTACAGCGGTTTGTTCACCAACTGCGGCCGCTCGTTTACCACTTTCAGAATCAACTCACCGAACAGGGTGTTGGACCAGGCAAACCATTTGCGGGTGAACTTCGCCGGATCGTCTTTATCGAACGATTCGTGCATGAAACCGGTATTGGCGTGGGTCTTTTTCAACTGGCGGAGTTGCGCCAGAATTTCCTGATCGTCGGTGGAAGTAAGCGCCCGCATCGTGAGGCTCATGGGCCAGATGTTGTTCACCAGCGTGTGCGGACTGCCGATGCCTTCGGCGGCTTTTCCCCGGAAATAATACGGATTGTCGGCGCTGAGCGAAAACCGGCGGGTGTTTTTATAGATGGGATCGCTGGCCGAAACCGCTCCCAAATACGGTAATGAAATCAGATTGGGCACATTGGCGTCGTCCTGCAACAAATGATTGCCGAATCCGTCGACTTCCAGGGCGTATAGTTTGCCGTATTTCGGATGCGTATACACCGCGTATTGTTTCAACGCTTTTTCCACTTCGTCGGCCAGCGCGCGGCATTCGTTCGCAAAAGCTGCATCGGGCCGGATCTTATCGGTCATCGTGGCCACCTGCCGGAGCGATACCACCGCAAACCAGTTGGACGGCACCAGAAACGGGAAAACCGTGGCGTCGTCGGAGGGGCGGAAAATGCTGTGGATTAACCCAATAGGGCGCGTCGGGTTGCCGTAGCCGTTACCCGGAACGGTATCCGTCGACCACGACGTTTCGCGGCCAAATTTGTAGGGACCCGGTCCGGTTTTACGTTGCTGTTCGCGGCAGGTTTTCACGACCAGTCGCATGGCGTCGGCCCAGTCGGCGTCGAAGGGGCTGGTGTCGTTGGTAGTTTGCCAGTAGTGATACGCCAGCCGGATGGCGTAGCAAAGGGAGTCGAGTTCCCACTTCCGCTCGTGCAAACCCGGTTTCATGGCCGTAATGTCCTTCTTCCATTCACCTTCCTTTTTCGGGTCGGAATAGAACGCGTTGGCGTACGGGTCGAGTTTGATGCACTGCGTTTGCCGCCGGATCACGCCCGCCACCAGCTTCCTCAGGGGTTCATCTTCTTTCGTCAACGGCAAATACGGCCATACCTGGGCGGTGCTGTCGCGCAGCCACATGGCGTCAATGTCGCCCGTGATCACGAACGTATCGGGTTTGCCGCCAGCCTCACTGAACTGGACGGTGGTGTCGAGCGTGTTGGGAAAGCAATTTTCAAAAAGCCAGGCCAGTTCGGGATCTTTGACGGTTTTCTTCACGCGTTCAATCGCCCGTTCGACGGCGGCACTGGTGAAGTTGCGTTTGTCGGCGGCCACCCGAACCACCGGGAAAGCGGGTTCGCGGGTTGCAAAAACCGGCTGAACACCCAGCAGGATACCGGCACTGGCTCCGGCTGATTGTTGAATAAAATGACGACGATTCATACTCGGTTGGCTGGTGATGGGAACGCTGATTGAACGGATCAAAACAGATTCAATCCGTTTAATCTGTCAAATCCGCGTTCCTATTACCAAAAGTAGGAAATAAATGGCTTTCGAACGGGCCTTTTTCCAGCCGCCACCAAACTGTCCAGATGCGTACAGACATTGTCCAAAAACGGACAGAACGATTAGTTTCCGGTTTTAAAAACATATGTCTATTTGCCGGAAATGCATTTTTTTTGGTTTGGCAAAGGATTTGATATACGGAAATAGAAGAAATCAATCAGACTCTTAACCCAACTGGTTTTTGGCTCATGCGACGCAGTGATCTAGGCGAATTTGAAGAAGTGGTTTTACTGGCCGTGGCCGTGCTGGTGCCAAAAGCGTATTCCGTGATGATTGCGGAAGAGCTGGAACGGGAAACCGGCCAGACCGTCAGTACCGGAGCGGTTCACGCGGCTCTCCAACGGCTGGAGCAGAAAGGCTACGTAACCTCGGTGCTGGGCGAAGCAACGGCGGAGCGCGGGGGACGCCGGAAGCGGCTGTTCACCGTTTCGGCGCTGGGCGGCCGGGTACTGACGGAAGTCCGCTCGGTCCGAAACCGCCTTTGGGATCGCATTGTACCGCCAACGTTGCTGGAGTGGAGCTAGTCAATGAATAAATGAATAGGGAATAATGAATATCGAATAATGAATATTGAATAACGGAATAGTCGGCACGGAGCACTTCATTATTCAGTGTTCGCTATTCATTATTCGATATTAAAAACATTAAAATGAAACCCTCCCCAAAACCGCCCTCCTGGCCGGACAGGCTCCTCACCTGGCTCATCGCTCCCCACCTGCGCGAGGAGGTGCTGGGCGATCTGCACGAGCGGTATCAGTTGCGGGTGGAGCGGCTGGGTGAAGCCAAGGCCCAGCGACGGTATTGGCGGGATCTTCTGGCCTATGTGCGGCTTTCGATGATCAAACGACAATCTTCTGACTACCCAACCCCTTTTTTTCTAACGCCCGGTATGCTACGCAATTATGTAAAAATCGCCTTTCGCAATCTGGTCAAGAATCCGGTTTTTTCCGCCATTAACGTGATTGGCCTGGCGCTGGGCATGATCTGCTGCCTGTTTATTTTTCTTTGGGTGCAGGATGAAGAGAGCGTCGATACTTTTCATGCGAACGGCAAAAACCTGTATACGGCCTATCAGACCTTTTCAAGCCCTGGGAAGGTGGATGGAAAATACGGAACGCCCATGCGGGTGGTGAACCAGCGCGCGGTTTTTTTACTGGAGGATGTGAAATCCGCGGTTCCCGAAGTGCAAAACACCGTCTTTTATGCTACGGGGTATGAACTGCCGTGGGGGCATCCCGAAACGTTTCAGACGGGGGAAAAGAAATTCAAACTGGAGGGTTCCCGCGCGAGCCGGGATTTCTTTAAAATGTTCAGCTATCCATTGATTGCGGGTCATGCGGAAACGGCCCTGAACGACATCGGCGGTATGGCTATTTCCCGAAAAATGGCCGAGCTGTTTTTTGGCAGTCCCCAGAATGCGCTGGGTAAAAGTCTCCGGTATGAGAACAAACTGGATTTCAGGGTAACGGCAGTTTTTGAAAATTTGCCGGTACAAAGCTCGCTGAAATTCGATTTTCTGCTTACCTGGGAAGCCCAAAAAAGTAAACTGGAATGGGCTTCCAACGACTTCCGGACGTATGTGCAACTGGCGGAAACGGCGGACCTCAAAACCGTCGAAATGAAAATCAACCGATTTTTGCAACCCCGGCTGGCCAAGAATACCGGCGTTAAAACCCAAATCGGGCTTCAGCCGTTTGGTGAACACTACCTGCACGGCAATTTTGTGAATGGAAAACCCGATGGCGGACGCATCGAATACGTCCGGATTTTTAGTGGTGTCGCCCTATTTATCTTACTCATTGCCTGTATCAATTTCATGAATCTGGCCACGGCCCGCTCCGTCAAACGGGCCAAAGAAGTGGGCGTTCGGAAAGTGTTAGGCTCAACACGCGGCCACCTGATCGGGCAATTTTTTGGCGAAGCGTTGCTGCTCGCGTTTCTGGCCATGCTGGTTACGTTGTTGCTGGTAACGCTTTTCATGCCCATCTTTAATGCGTTCACAGGCAAACAGATTGCCTCACCCCTCACCCAACCTTCCTTCTGGGTTTCGCTGCTCGGCCTGACGGTATTCACCGGTCTGATTGCGGGGAGTTACCCGGCGCTCTTTCTGTCTTCGCTACAACCGGTTCGCATTCTGAAAGGGGTTTTGCGGTTTACGCAAAGCGCCATCTGGTTTCGGCAGGGATTGACGGTTTTTCAGTTCGGACTGGCTATTATTCTCCTGGTGGCCACCATCGTCGTATCCCGGCAGACCAGCTACGTACAGAAGACGCACCTGGGATATGATCGCGAAAACCTGCTGTACGTCCGGATTGAAGGTGAACTGATGACACAGCGCAACTATCTATTATTCAAAGAACAGGTCTCCAGAATGCCGGGGATTGCGCTGGTCGACCGCAGCAGCGAAGCTCCGCACGTCATGGGATTTGTGGTGGATGCCAACGACGGCGCGGCCAACACCAGCAAGGATGCGATCAATTGGGAAGGCAAGGAAAAGAATGTTTCCGTGGGCTTCAAACCCACCTCGGTCGGCTTCGATTTTGTGAAGCTCATGAACCTGAAAGTGGCCGAAGGGCGCGATTTCTCCCGAGCCAACGCGACCGATTCGACCGATGCCTTCTTGGTGAATGAAGAAGCGGTGAAGCAGATGGGTCTGAAAAAGCCCATCGGGAAATGGATCTCCGCCTGGCAAAAAAAGGGGCATATCATTGGTATCCTCAAGGACTATCACACGCACTCGCTGCACGAACCCATCAAACCGTTGGTGATGGATGTGAAGGAATACGAGTATTTCGGGGTGATCCTCGTGCGCACCGAAGCCGGCAAGACCAAGGAAGCACTGGCCAGTTTGGGAAAAGTGTATAAAGAACTGAATCCAAACTACCCCTTTGCGTATCAATTCATCGATCAGGAATACGAAAAACTGTACCGCAGCGAAGAGGTGATGGCGAAGCTTTCCAATGTATTCGCGGTTCTGGCGATTCTGATTTCCTGTCTCGGTTTGTTGGGTCTGGTCATGTTTTCCACCGAGCAGCGCACCAAAGAAATCGGGATTCGGAAAGTGTTGGGCGCTTCGGTAAGCCAGATCATCATGCTCTTTTCCCGTGATTTTCTTCGACTGGTCTGGATTGCCATTCTGATTGCCTCGCCCATCGCCTGGTATGCCATGAATCAGTGGCTACAAAGTTTTGCTTATAAGATTGATATCGCGTGGTGGATTTTTGCCGCATCGGGTTTTGGCGCGCTGGCCGTTACGCTGCTGACGGTGAGTTTTCAAAGCATCAAAGCCGCCTTGATGAATCCGGTGAAAAGTCTGCGGAGTGAGTGAAAATGAGGGGAATAATAAATGCAAAATGCTAAATAATAAATGTAAAAGTATGACCAGGGAAGCACGTTGAAAGCGTGCGGAGCCACTTTAATATTTAACATTCATCATTTATTATTTGAAATTCATTGTATGAAAACCCCAAAACCGCCCTCCTGGCCTGACCGACTGCTTTCGTGGCTGGTGGCTCCCCACCTGCGCGAGGAGGTGCTGGGCGACCTGCACGAACGGTTTCACCGGCGGGTGGAGCGGCTGGGCGAAGCCCAAGCCCGGCGACGCTACTGGCGGGAAGTGCTGGCGTATCTGCGGCTGTCAAACCTGAAACGAAAACCATCGGCGTATTCTTCACCTTTCTTTCTGAGTCCTGTCATGCTACGAAATTATTTCAAAATCGCGCAACGAAACCTGCTGAAACACAAGGGCTATTCGCTCATCAACATCGGCGGGCTGGCCACGGGCATGGCGGTGGCGATGCTCATTGGCTTGTGGATTTACGACGAGTTGTCCTTTAACAAATACCACCAAAAGTACGACCGCATTGCCAAGGTGATGCAAAGTGCGGTCGTGAACGGAGAGTTTGGGGCCGGAGAGTACATGCCCATTCCGTTGGGAAATGAACTTCGTACCGCGTATGCCGATGATTTTACATCCGTTGTGTTGTCTTCCTGGACCCGCGAGCATATCCTGGCCTATGGCGATACGAAATTGACGAAAACGGGGAATTTCATGAGCCCGGAAGCGCCCGATCTGTTGACCCTGAAGATGCTCAAAGGGACGCGGGAAGGACTGCGAGATCCGTCCTCCATTCTCCTGTCTCAATCCGTTTCTGAAGTGCTTTTTGGCGATGCCGACCCGCTGGGCAAAGTCGTGAAGATCGATAATAAGCTGAACGTCAAGGTAACCGGTATTTACGAGGATTTACCGCACAACACCGCGTTTCGGGACATGACATTTATGGCACCCTGGGATTTGTACGTTTCGTCGGAGTCCTGGGTGAAGCAGGCGCAGGACAACGCCGACTGGGGGAACAACTCCTGGCAAATTCTGGCTCAGCTTGCAGCGAAATCTGATTTTGAAGCTGTTACGGCAAAAATTAAAAATCTAAGGCTAAAACATGTTCCAGAAACGGCTTATGCGAAGCCGGAAATTTTTTTGCACCCGATGAGCCGCTGGCATTTGTATACGGGCTGGGACAAATCCGGTAATGTAGAGGGCCGGATTCAGTACGTCTGGATGTTCGGCATCATCGGCGCATTTGTGCTCTTTCTGGCCTGCATCAACTTTATGAACCTCTCGACGGCTCGGTCGGAAAAGCGGGCGAAAGAGGTGGGAATCCGCAAAGCTATTGGCTCCCTCCGAAGCCAGTTGATCAGCCAGTTCTTCAGCGAATCCCTGCTGGTGGTGGCGATTGCGTTTGTGATCTCGTTGCTGCTGGTGCAGCTCATGTTGCCATTCTTCAACGAGGTGGCCGATAAAAACATTGCGATTCTGTGGGCCAATCCCATTTTCTGGCTATCCGGGATCGGTTTCAGCTTTCTGACCGGCATCCTGGCGGGTAGTTATCCGGCGCTTTACCTATCGTCGTTCCGCCCCATAAACGTGCTGAAGGGGACTTTTCGGGTAAGCCGGTTTGCTTCCATTCCCCGGAAGGTGCTGGTTGTCGTCCAGTTCACGGTTTCCGTCACGCTGATCATCGGTACGATCATTGTTTTTCGCCAGATCCAGTACGCGAAAAACCGTCCGATCGGGTATGACCGCAGTGGCCTGATTACGATTACCATGAATACACCGGAACTGTACGGACGTTACAATGCCTTGCGCAGCGAACTCCTGCAAACGGGGGCGGTCATGGAGATGTCGACCGCTTCGACCCCGGTAACGAATTTGAATTCACGGCTGATCGGGTTTGACTGGGAAGGCAAAGATCCCAATTTTAAGGAGCAATTTGGGACGGTTGCCGTGACCCATGATTTTGGGAAAACCGTCGGTTGGCAATTCATCGAAGGGCGCGACTTTTCCCGCGACTTTTCAACGGATTCGTCGGGCATGGTACTGAACGAAACCGCCATCCGGTACATGGGCCTGAAAGATCCGGTGGGGAAAACGGTCAAATGGAATGGAAAACCGCATCAGATTATCGGCGTTGTCAAAGATCTGGTGATGGGCTCTCCTTTCGAACCCGTTTATCAGACGGTTTTCCTGTTGAGTTATGAGTGGGCCAGTGTGATCAATATCCGGTTAAACCCCAACCAGAGCGCCAGTGAATCGCTGGCTAAGATCGAAACCGTCTTTCGCCAGTTCAACCCCGGTAGTCCGTTCGATTATAAGTTCTCGGATCAGCAGTATGCCCTGAAATTTGCCACCGAAGAACGGATCGGCCGACTGGCATCGGTGTTTGCTGTTTTGGCCATTTTCATCAGTTGCTTGGGCTTGTTCGGGCTGGCGTCGTTCGTCGCCGAGCAGCGCACCAAAGAAATCGGTGTCCGCAAAGTGCTGGGTGCTTCGGTCTTCAACCTCTGGCAGTTATTGTCGAAAGACTTTGTCATTCTGGTTGTTATCGCTTTCGGCATTGCCACCCCCATTGCCTGGTATTTCCTGCACAACTGGCTGCAAAAATACGACTACCGCACGGAAATCTCCTGGTGGATTTTTGCGGTTTCGGGCGCGGGAGCGTTGGTCATTACGCTGCTGACGGTGAGTTTTCAAAGCATCAAAGCCGCCTTGATGAATCCGGTGAAGTCACTTCGTTCGGAATGAAAATAAGGGAATAATAAAGGTAAAATGCTAAATGCTAAATGTAAAAGTATGACGAAGGAAGCACTTGAAAGCGCACGCAGCCACTTTATCATTTAATATTTATTATTCATCATTTGATATTAAACCATATGAATCGAAAACCGTGTCCGCCCCGCTGGCTTGATAGGCTTCTGACCTGGTTCATCGCTCCGCACCTGCGCGAGGAGGTGATGGGGGACATGCACGAACGGTTTCATCTTCGCGCGGAACGATTGGGCGAAAGCGAGGCCCGGCAGCAGTATTGGCGGGAGGTGCTGGCGTACCTGCGGCTATCCAACCTGAAACGTAAACCATCTGAGTATCCGAATCCAACCCCAATTGCCATGCTATCCAACCATTTCAAAATTGCTTTCCGCAACCTGATGGGCGGGAAAAGTTTCTCCATCATCAACATCGGCGGATTGGCAGTAGGCATGGCCGGAGCCGCCCTGATTGCTTTGTGGCTCCAGAACGAGATTAGTTTTGACAAATTCCATGAACACAAGGACCGGCTTTATCAGGTCTATGGCCTGACCGGTAACGTGGGTGGAGAACCGGTTGCGATACCGGTTACCTCGCAACCGCTGGCTCCGACCTTGCAACAGAATTATCCGGAAGTGGAAGCCGTTACGCGGGTAAAAGACGTCGACCAGTTTCTGATCCGGGTCGATGACAACCGATTCACCGGTATTCCGGGGGCGTTTGCGGACCCTTCTTTCCTGCAACTGTTCAGCTTTCCGTTGGTGGAAGGGTCTAAAAACGAGCAGCTCACCACGATTTCGTCCATTGTCATTACCGAAAAACTCGCCCGGAAACTGTTCGGTACCACCGACGTCCTGCATAAAACCATCCGGCTCGATTCTGTCGATCATTTCGTGGTCACCGGTGTTTTAAAGGATTTACCACCAAATACGCGTTTTACGTTTGAATACCTGTTGCCGTGGGATTATCTGAAAAAACTGGGAAGCGGCTGGAGCAACGAGAGCTGGCTCAGCAACAACACGCCAACGTATGTCTTGCTGAAACCGAATACAAACCCTGCCGCCTTCACGGCGAAAATCAAAGACCTGACGCAGCGGTATTCGGGGCGCCGGGATGTCTGGACGCATTTTCTTTTTCCGCTGAACCAGTGGCATTTGTATGCTGAATTTGAAAACGGAAAACCGGTGGGGGGGCGCATCGAAACCGTCCGCGTGTTTGGGCTGATTGCCGCCTTTATTTTGCTGATTGCCTGCATCAACTTCATGAACCTGAGCACGGCCCGAAGCGAAAAACGGGCAAAAGAAATTGGCGTTCGGAAAGTGGCCGGGGCCGGGCGCGGGTCGCTGATCGGGCAGTTTATTACCGAAGCCTTTCTCACCGCCTGTCTGGCCGGGGCTGTTGCCCTGTTGCTGGTTATGCTGGCCTTGCCGTCGTTCGATATGCTCATCGGCACGCAGCTTTCGATTCCCTACCAGCAGTATTCGTTCTGGCTCTGGACTTTTGGCTTTGTGGTTATCACCAGTTTGCTGGCGGGCAGTTATCCGGCTTTTTACCTTTCCTCCTTTCAACCGATCGGCATTTTTACGAAGCAATTCAAAAAAAGCCAGTTGGGTCTGTCGCCCCGGAAAGTGCTGGTGGTGCTCCAGTTTACCTTTGCCATTGTGCTTGTTATCGCCACAATGATCGTTCGCGACCAGATCATTTACGGCCAGGAACGGGACAAAGGCTACGCGAATACCGATTTGATTCACGTCAATTTTGTCGGTGACATTGAGAAAAATTACGCGCCGATCAAACAGGAACTGCTTCGTTCGGGGGCTGCGGTTTCTGTCACGAAAACCATGACGGACCTGACGAACGACGGCTGGCGGAGCTGGGGGCTTCGGTGGCCGGGCGAAAATCCGAAAGATACCAACACCGCCATCACGATCTTCAGTTCGGATGCCGATCTGGTCAGAACGGCGGGCATGACGTTGGTCGAGGGGCGGGATATCGATAGTTACCAGTACCCGGCGGATAGCTTCTCCGTGGTGCTGAACGAAACCGCTGTCAAGCTGATGGGCTTTAAAAATCCGATCGGGCAGACGCTTTCAAACCGGGACCAAAAGCGAAGCTGGCGGGTTGTGGGCGTGGTCAGGGATTACATTGTGGGGTCGCCGTATAACCCCATCCCGCCAGTGGTTATTCAGGGGCCGGGGGCCTGGTTCAATACCATGCACATCAAATTTAACCCCGCAAATTCGACGGCGGAAAATCTGGCAAAAGCCGAAGACGCCTTCAAAAAATACAACCCGGCCTATCCCTTCGATTATCAGTTCGTTGATCAGGAATATGCGCAGAAATTCGAAAATGAACAGCGTACCAAGACCTTAGCGGGCCTTTTTGCGGCCCTGGCCATTTTCATTTCCTGTCTCGGTTTATTCGGATTAACCTCTTTCACGGTCGAGCAATCCCGGAAAGAAATCGGCATCCGGAAGGTGTTGGGAGCCACGGTGAGCCAGATCGTTACGTTCTTATCCAGAGACTTTCTGAAACTGGTTTTGATGGCCTTTCTGATTGCCACTCCGATTACTTGGTACGTCATGAGCCAGTGGCTTCAGGATTACGCCTACCGCATCCGCATTTCGGGATGGATTTTTGCCGCAGCCGGTCTGCTGGCGTTGGTCATTGCCTTGCTGACCGTCAGTTTTCATACGGTGAAAGCGGCTTTGATGAATCCGGTGAAGAGTTTACGGAGCGAGTAAACTGAACTCCATCGCCCCGATTTGGGCGGAAGCAGATTTTTTTGATAGGAACGCGGATTGAACGGATTTCAATCCGCGTTCCTGTCAACGTTACATCATTTTAATCCCCGCTTCTTTAAACCGCCGGTACAGATTCAACAAAATTTCACTCCGAAACTGATCTTCTTTGTTGACCGAATTGATCCAGACCCGCACTTTTAACTCGATGGTATCGTTCGTGATCGTGGACAACAGAATTTCGGGTTGCTGGCGTTTAACGGCGTTCGGATGTTTCGTTATCTCTTCTTTAATCAATGCTTTCAGTGTGCTTAACTCGTGTTCCGCATCGGCTTTAATCGTCAGCTCGATTCGTTTGGCTTTGTGATTGATCGTCCAGTTGATGACCTGCCCCGACAGCAGATCGCCGTTGGGAATGATCACTTCCGAACCTTCCGTTGTGAGCAGTCGGCTGGAGCGAATTCCGATGGTTTTCACGCGCCCTTTTTTGTTGGTAATCTCAATAAAATCACCGATCTGAAACGGTTTATCGAAGATCAGAATGATACCGGAAACCAGGTTGTTGACAATGTTCTGAAGCCCTAGCCCAATCCCGACGCCCAGCGCACCGACGATCACCGTAACTTTGTCCAGCCCAATGCCGGAAGCCAGAATGGCGAAAAGAAAACCGCCGATGAGCATAAAAAGCCGGATCATCACCAGCCGCGAATCGGCATTGCTGATGCTTCCACCGATTTCGTCGTCGGTTTCCCCGAAAAAATAACCGATGTACTTCCGCAGCGCACCGGAAAGGTAAAGCACCAGGAAAAACAGCACAATGTTTCCCCACGTAAAGCTCGTGCTGCCGATGCTTCGTTCCGTTCCTAAAAAATGGGCAAGGTGCTGATAAACTGCATTGTAGATGTAAAGGTTATTGGTGAAAATAATCAGCCAGGCGACCACGGCAAGGGCGCTCATCATCCGGTGCAAGCCGATTTCCAGTTTGGCGTAATTAAACCGGGCGGCAATGCCTTCGGTGAGTTTTCCACTCACAACCTGAAGCGCAAAGGCTTCGTTGATAATCTGAATCAGCGTGAAAAGTCCAACGGCCTGCGTCAGTCCGTAAATAGCCGCCGTCGAGAAGATTTTCGCCAGACTCATCCGGCCAAAAATATTGCAGAAGACCGCCAGCACGTTCAGGATAATATACAAAATAGAAACCTGTTTGATAAAACCGGTGAGCGACAGCGTTTTGCGGATTCGGAACAGAAACAGAAACCCAAAAACGACCGATATGGCGTTGAGAATCAGAAGCCAAAGCCGGAAGGTGATGCCCGGATCGATGATCGACGTCCGGGTGATGATGACCAGAATATACAGCGCAACGATGCCCAGCCAGTTGAGGAAAAGCTGCCGGGGCCAGCTTCGGAAAAACAAGCCGGTAAGCGCCAATAAAAGAATAAACTGTGTCAGTTCGACGTAAACCGCCGGGGGACGAAGATCAAAAAAAGGAGCTAAATTAAAGACGACAACCAGTACCGGAAAAATGGGAATGGCGCGGAGGTATTTAATTTTTAACTCCTTCTTAACTTCCTGCTGTTTTCCGTGGCGTTTAATGATGGCAAAACTCCGGAATACCCAGGCAAAAAAGGCCGCGCCGATCAGCAGCATGTAGAGCCCATTGCCCGCACTTCGATCAAAATAATACGCCAGCATATCCCGCTGTCCTTCGTAGGAACGCTTGATCAAATTATCCAGGTGATCGTCGGAACCTTCGCTTTTGGGAATGGCCCAGATAAAATCGGTTTCCTTGCCGGTAATTTTGACGTTAAACTCCCGAATGCGTTCATTAACGATATTGGTTAATTCGGCGGTTTCGAAAAAACCATCGGAAACGGCCGCCTGAAGTTTATTGATGCGGGTCAGGTTTTTATTGGTCGATTCACTCGCGTCGATCCACTGTTGCCGTAATTCTTTCAGCGAGTTAAAATACAAAGCCCGGTACGAACTGTCGGCGGGGAGAACCAGCACCGAATCCCGCGCCAGCGAAATCAACTGCCCGTTCATGCCCGACAACTGTTTTTCATGCCCGGAAAGCGTTTCCCGCCAGACTTTGAGCTGCGTTCGCATATCCTCAAGCAGCACCTGAAACATGAGCATGTTTTTCATATCATGCACCTTTTGGTACAGCGCCAGATTGGTCCGAATCGTTTTGATGTACGACTGAACTTCCGGCAGGTTGTTCTCGATTTGCCAGGTGCTGAATCCTCGCCGGGTGCGGTTGTTGATGTCGTTCAGGGCCGTATGCCCTTTTTCAAGCCGGGCAATGATGCTATCGACCGGAATACCGGGTTGCGGAATAATCGGTAAACTATCCACCGGACTGCCTCCGGCGGTTTTTTGGGCGTACAGGGTGGATGATGCTACTAGAAAAAAGGCTACCAGGATACTGAAAATCAGTCGATTTTTGATGTTTCGTTGGTTTGTTGAATGGAGTTTGTTCCCAATCATTCTGCTACCGGTTTTATTCAAATCAAGCTCCTCATTCGTTTTGTCACTCTAGATGAATACTACCGAAATTCGATAATTGTTATGATTTGGGAGGTGTGTGCCCCCGGCGGACCTCTGAAACAGGGAACCGGGATGCGAATGAAACCGATCAAAACAGGCTAAAATCGGTGTAAATCCGTTTCATCCGTGTTCCTATCCGGCAAAGATCACCATTTTTCCAGCCCCAGCAGTTTTTTGCCCAACTCGCTCAACTCAGCGGTTTGGTATTTCGATTGTTCCCAGCCGCGCGGGTCGCCGGGAAAGGCATAGCCTTCGGGGGCTTTGCGGTCTTTCCACGACGTGATGCGCCACTGCCGCAGGGTTTCATGGTCTTCCTGGGCGGGCATCATGGAGATGTATTGCGCAATCCGGACTTTATCAGTGGTCCGGTTCGGCCGAATGCCGTGTGGTTGTGTGCTGTTAAAAATCAGCAGATCGCCGGCTTCCAGTTTTACTTTTACCAGCCCAAAACCGGTCGTATCGGGTTTAAAATGATCGCGGTCGGCGGGCTGAGTCAGTTTCCAGGTATCGTAGGTGCGGTAGAGTTCGGGAATGCACTGAAAACCGCCCATGTTTTCGTCGGTTTGGTCGGCCAGCGCCAGTACGCCCTGCACGTTTTGCGGTTTGGTTTCCGGGTCGTAATCCCAGTGAATGAAGCCTTTGAATTCATAACCGGGTCGGGCGGGCAGGTTAAGGTTGGCGCGGTCGATGGTGACCCAGAGTTTTTCAGTTCCCCAGATGTCCACAAAGGCGTCATAAATGCGGGGCGACTGCCGGTTATCCCACAGATACTGGTGGTTGTAAAGCTCCACCATGCCGCTGTTGCTTAACTCCTTCATTTTCATTTCGGCGCGGGGTGGTGCATACCAGGTTTCCGGATCGTTGGGGTCTTTTTCTTCAAATTCCCACAGAAACTGCGCTAAACGTTCCGCCTGTTCTTTTGATACGGCATTTTTAATCACGATGTAGCCGTTTTCCATCCAGAACTGCCAATCGGCTTCCGAGAGCACCCGAAGCGGTTTTCCGTTCGAGCGGTCGTTGAGTTTGAGGTGGCTGCTGGTGGCCGTCGACGGGTTTCCGGGCATGTCTTTGTGGGCATTGTCCGGGGTCATTGTTGGTGTCATTGATTCCATAAGTGGGATCAGTTAAGGATTGGATAGGACAAAGGTAGCACCCGACTACCGGCGAACGCTACACGTCCACTGGCCAATACTTGAACAGGATTGATTTATTGGTTATTAATTTGGCGGTATTATGTATAGTTTTGTACAAATAGTACAGCGATGAAAGCGTATTTGGAAGAAATCAAACCCGATCGCGACAGTTCATTCCGGCTGTTGCTGACGCCCCATCTGAATGATTTTTTCATGTGGCATTTCCATCCGGAATTCGAGCTGGTTTTCATCGAAGGCGCTGACGGTCCGCGCCATGTGGGCGATCATCTTTCGCGCTACGAAGGCAGCGACCTGGTGTTTATCGGGTCATACGTGCCGCATCTGAACTTCGATTATGGGGTTCGGACGGACTACCGGAAAGTTGTGGTTCAGATGCGGGAGGATTTTTTGCGGGATAACTTTCAGAAAATGCCGGAGCTGGCCGCCATCGCCCGCTTGTTCGATCAGGCCCGCTGGGGAGTTGCGTTTTACGGCAACACCAAACGGCTGGTGGGAAAGCGGCTTGCGCGATTGCACGGGCGGTCCCACTTCCGTCAACTGATCGAGTTGCTGGAGATTTTTCAACTACTGGCCACCTCGTCGGAGTCGGTTTTGTTGAACAACCGCCCGGTCGGATTTCCGTATAACCAGAAGGAACAGCAGCGATTGCAGCGCGTGTACCGGTTTATCGACGCTAACTACCAGCGGAAAATTGAGATGGCCGAACTGGCCGATGTGACCAACCTGACCGTGGCTGCTTTCTGCCGGTATTTCCGAAAGATGACCCGAATGACGTTCACGGAATTTGTCAACCAATACCGAATTCGGGAAGCCAAGCGGCTGTTGTTGGCCGACCAGTCGGTGACTGAAGTCTGTTTTGCAAGCGGTTTTGAGAGTTTATCGTATTTCAACCGGGTTTTCAAAAAGGTAACCGGAGTGAACCCGATGGGATTTAAGAAGGTGCACGGGTAGCCTCAACGTTGTCCGGAATGATTCACAATCAGGCTTTTCGCGCCTAAACTTTCCCCGGTTTCTGCCGATACCAAAACCCGTAAAACGGAATTCCGGTGGCAATCAATCCGAGCCCCATCAACGCTTCGCGGGGCTGTTCGATGAGGGTGATGACCACCAGCGTCATGCAGAAAAGACAGAAAACGACCGGCAAAACCGGGTAGCCGATAACGCGATAGGGGCGGGGCAAATCGGGCTGGGATCGCCGGAGCAGCAGGACGCCGAACGCCGTTGAACCGTAGAAAATGAACGAAGCAAAAACCAGCATATCCGTCAATTGGTCAAACGTGCCGGACCAGACCAGCGCCACGGCCAAAACCGCCTGCCAGACAATGGAAACCGAGGGCGACTGAAACCGGGGGTGAATCCGGGCTACGGCACTGAAAAACAGACCGTCGCGGGCCATCGCGTAATACAGCCGGGCCGATGTCAGAATGGAACTGTTGGTGGCGTTGAAGGTCGTACACAAAATCAGGACAGATACCAGCGTGGCCCCGGTCGAGCCACTGACCCGCCGGATAACTTCGACGGCGGCAATCCGGCCGGGCGTCTGGTTAAGCGCGATCAACTCCTCGATCGGCAACACATAGACGTACATGACATTCAGGAGCAGGTACAGTCCCACGACGAACAACGTGCCGATGCCAAGCGCTAGCGGCAGATTCCGCTGCGGATTCCGGATCTCTTCCCCCAGAAAAGCAATGTTGTTCCAGCCGTCGTAGCCCCAGAAAGCGCCCAACGAAGCAATGAAGAGGGCTTTGACCAAAACCATCCCTTCAATGGCCCCGCTGTCAAACGCCGGGCTATTCCGGCTCAGGTGGTCGAAACTGCCCAGCGGAGAACTGAACCCCGCGATGGTGATTCCGACAATGGTGAGCAAAATGACGCACATCAGCACCCAACTGATGCCGCCCGCAAACCGGATGCCGCGGTAACTGGCCAGACTGAGGAGGATAATCAGTGCGGAAGCGATTCCTTTCGTCCAGAAACCGGCTCCGTCGTCCAGCACCAGCAAACCGACCAGCGACTGGGCGAAGATGTGCGCCAGCGCGGAAATAGCCGCCGTTTTGACCACCGTGAAATTGCTCCAGCCGTAGATGAAGGCAAAAAAACGGTTGTAGACTTTCTGGTAATAGATGTATTCGCCCCCCGAATTCGGAAACATGCCCGCCATTTCGGCGTTGGTCAGCGCACCGGCCAGACTCACCAGCCCGGCCAGCAGCCAGCAAAGCAGGATCAGGCCGGGCGATTGCAGGGCGTCGGCCATCGGGGCGATTTTTTTGAATACGCCTGATCCCACCATGACGCTGATCACCAGCACAATAGCCGTGGGCAAGCTCAGTACCCGCGCCAATTTAGGGGCTGGTTTCATCGGTTACAGGGTTAAGTCGGTGAGTCCCAAACCGGGCAATCCGGTGGGTCGCATCAGGCCATTTTCAATGATAAAACCGCCTTTGACAACATCTTCGGCGAGGTCCAGACTACCGTCCAGATCGAGGTAGCGGGTATGTGAACAGGCAAACGCTGTGTGCAAAGCGGCCGCAATGCTGACAATACTCTCGTCATTGCAACCCCAAAACAGCTCAATCTGGCTCAGCCGGGCCACCGTCGCAATGTCGAACGCACTCCGGATGCCCCCGCACTTCATGAGTTTGATGTTGAAAATCCCGAACGGTTGTGGCTCCTGCGCCAGTTTCAGCGCGGCCTCACCCCCTTTCAGCGATTCATCGGCGGCCAGGCGCTGACGAAGAGGCAACGGCAGCGAGCGGAGTTCTTCCTCCGTTCCCACCGGCAACGGTTGCTCGATGAGTTCAACGTTGGCGTCGTCGGTCTGTCCGATAAACTGAATCAACTGATCGACGGTATACCCCTGATTGGCATCGACGCGCAGCACGATGTCGGGGCCAAACTGTTCCCGAAGTTTCCGGATTCGTCCGATGTCTTCGGCAACGTCGAGCCCCGTTTTTACTTTCAACACCCGGAATCCCTGCTGAATGTATTCGCGGGCGGCTTCCAGCGTTTCGGCAATCGGCATGATCCCAATCGTGATGGAAGTGGGCAATGCCGTGATTTTTTGCCCGTACAGTTCGACAATCGGAATGCCCAGAAACTGCCCGAGGGCATCGTGGAGGGCAATGTCGAAAGCCGCCAGTGTGCCGGGCAGATTTGGAAACTGCTGCCCGGCTTCGTCGATCAACTGAAACGCATGGCGAATGTCGCGGCCCACAAACCGGGTGATGCCATCACTTTGCAGATTGGCGAACGTCTGATCCGGCGATTCGCCGACCACTTCCGGCGACGGGTTGGCGGCCCCAACGCCGATGATGCCGTTGGCTAATTCGACGGTCAGAAAGATGTTCTCAACGGCCGAAATCGTCTGATAGGCAATGGTATACGGTTTCGTGAGTGCCAGATCCCGGCGGTAGGCCCGGATGGATTTAATCTGCATGATGAACGGTTTTTTCAACAAGTTGACGGATGATCGGAACAACCGGCGCCAGGCCTTCCTGGAGGGGTAGCAACACCGGAATGCCCAGTCGTTCGGTGTATTCCTGCTGAAACTGTTTGGCTTCCTCCAGCGTGCAATCTTCCGTGTTTAGCGCCAGCGCCACCACCTCAGATCCGAACTTTTGGATGATTTCGATTTCCGATTCCACCGACGGAATTTTGCCCCAATGCTCGTCATAATCGAAATACGTGCGTTTGGGCGCGTGCATTAGCACGACGTGTTTTGCATTGCCCGAAACCATAAATTCCAGCCCGCAGGGGCCGCTGGGATTCCGCAACGACGATTGACCTTCAATCACCAGCACATCGGCGCCGGTTTCCTGCCAGCACGACACGAGGGCGTGTTCAATTTCGCCGGAAATGAAATCGTTGAGCGTCGAGTCGAAAATAAAACCGTATTTTCCGCCCTGGAGCCAGCCGGTTTGGCCGGTATAAATCATTTGCGCATGGAGTCCGGCGGCCTGGCAGGCCTGGGTCAGCAGCCGGGTGGTGGTTCGCTTGCCCATGGCGCAGTCCATGCCCAGCACGGCAATGATGGGGGCGGTAATCTTGAAAACATCGCCCGACCAGAAATGCAGTTCGGCGCGGGATTTGGGTTTCCGAATATCGATCAGGTTGGCACGGTGTTCTGCCGCCAGCGCCACCAGTTCAGGTCGGTCGTTCAGCAAATCATGGAGGCCGTTGACAACCGACAACCCGTTTTTTAAGCAGGTTTCGATCAACGTTAGAATTTCTTCCGGCAAAATACCGCCGACAGTAGCGACGCCCACAATGCCACATTGCACGGGCCCAACGGCGGCCAAGGCCTCCTCCAGCGAGGAAAATACCGGAATCTGACGGGGTTTTCCATCCAGTACCTCACCCGCGTCACGGCCAGCGGTCGGAGGGTCAATCACACCGGCGATGGTGTAGCGTTCGCTGTCCCGAATGAGCCCGTGGGCGGTTTTCGCGTCCGGCGACGCCAGCAATCCATTGGTTAAAAGTAAAGCACGATCTTTCATTGTCTCTTTTGGGCGTACAGTTCAGCAAATAAAGCGTATTCTGATTAATCAGTATGAAAATTTCAAAAAGGACGGAGTTTTCATGGAAAAATAGCCATTAAATCCATTTTTATCTCCTATTCGTTCCGTGGCCGGTTCAGAAACCCAGCCGAACAAAACCACCGGTTTTCGAGTCTACTTACCAACCAGCCTGAAAGGCTGCCATTACTAGCCCCGGGCATCACCCGGGGAATGCCGGATGTGCGATCATCATGCGGGAAATGCCGGATGTGCGATCATCATGCGTGGAATGCGGATGTGCGATCATCATGCGGGGAATTCCGGGTGTGCGATCATCATGCGGGGAATTCCGGGTGTTGTAATTATCACGCATATCCCAAAACGCCCGGTCGATATGCGGTCGTTCCCCGGGGTAATAAACGGATCCAACATCCGACATTCCCCGGGTGACAAACGGATCATACATCCGACGTTTTCCGGTTGATGTATTGACCCAATATCCGGCATTCCCCGGGCGATGCCCGGGGCTAATGATTGCAGCCTTTCAGGCTGGTGCGAATTTTACACATAGATTTATGGGTATTTTGTGGATGTATTTGAAACCGCACCGGTGGCTGGTGGCGTTGTCGCTGCTGCTGGCGGGTATCAGTCAGATTCTGATGATGATCGATCCGTTAATTTTTGGAAAAATCATCGATGAATACGCGACCAAACCGGCGGTTCGGCCCGAAAATGAGCTGGTGAAAGGCGTTTTGTTCTGGCTGCTGATTGCCGTCGGCATTGCCACGCTGGCGCGGCTGGCCAAATCGTTTCAGGAATATTTCATGCGGCTGGTCGTGCAACGGTTTGGTACGCAGGTGTTTAACGACGGCCTGAAACAAACGCTGCGGTTGTCCTTTCAGGAATTCGAGGAACAGCGGAGTGGCGAAACCGTGGCGCTGTTGCAGAAAGTGAGAACCGATACCGAGAAGTTTATTAATGCCTTCATCAACATCCTGTTTTCGTCCATCGTCGGGATGGGTTTTCTGATCTGGTATGCCATCACCAAACATTGGGCGCTGATTCCCATTTTTGTTATCGGAATTCTGGTGTTGGGCGGTTTGACCGGACTGCTCAGCAAGAAAATCAAAACCGTTCAGAAGGCCGTCAACCGGCAAACCGTGAAACTGGCCGGGGCCATCACCGAATCCCTGCGCAACATCGAACTGGTGCGGAGTCTGGGGCTGACGTTTCCGGAAATCCGGCGGCTCAAGCAATATACCCAGCGGATTTACGACCTTGAAATGGAAAAAACCAAACAGGTTCGGACCTTGTCATTTTTGCAGGGAACCACCCTGAACGTGCTGAAACAGTCGATCTTGTTTGCGCTGCTGTGGCTTATTTTCCGGGATGTGCTGACTACTGGCGAACTCATTTCGATGCAGTTCATCTCCACGGCCATCTTTGCGCCCTTGCAGGATTTGGGCAACATCATCCTGTCGTACCGCGAAGCCGAATCGTCGCTGGGACTTTTCGACAATCTGATGCACAAATCGGTCGAACGGCGGCCCGACGATTCCATCGACTTTGGCGTTCTGGAACACCTGCGGTTCGACAACGTCGTTTTTCGCCACCAAACCGCAAACCAAAATGCGATGGACGGCATTTCGTTCCAAGTCGGCATGGGCGAAACCGTTGCTTTTGTGGGGCCTTCGGGTTCGGGAAAATCGACGCTGGTGAAGTTGCTGCTGGGTTTGTATAAACCGGTTTCGGGGGAAATTTATTTCAACGACGTGCCGGCGAGTCAGATTCGCTACAACCCGATGCGTCGGCAGATCGGCTTCGTAACGCAGGATACGCAACTGTTTGCCGGTACGATCAAAGAAAATATGCTGTTTGTGAAACCGGATGCGACTGACGACGACATCCGGGAAGCTCTCCACAAAGCCTCCTGCGATCAACTGATAGCCCGCTCCGAAAAAGGCATTCAGACGGTTTTGGGCGAGGGTGGCATGAAACTATCCGGGGGTGAAAAACAGCGGATTTCCATCGCTCGCGCCCTGATCCGGAATCCCCGGCTGTTGATTTTCGATGAAGCAACGTCGGCGCTGGATTCGCTGACGGAAGAGGCCATTTCCGACACCGTCCGCAGCATTTCGGCCCGGCGTGAACAGATCACCATTCTCATTGCCCACCGCCTTTCGACCATTATGCACGCCGATACGATCATTGTGCTGGAAAAAGGCAAAATTGCCGAAACCGGCTCTCATGCCGAATTGCTCGACCAGAAAGGCTTGTACTACGCCATGTGGCGGCAACAAATCGGCGAACGTCGGCCCGAAACACCGGTGGTCGGTGAGGCACAAATCAATTAAAAAAGGAATTTCAAATGTGAAATGATGAATATTAAATGTAAAAGTAGCCCGGCGCTCTTCACTTTTACATTTAGTATTCATCATTTCACATTTGAAATTCCTTTTTTTACCTTCTAGGCGCTCCGCCCTGCGTAGCCGGTGGTTGCGTCTCTTGCCGCTGTTGCTGCATCGGGTTCGGTCCCTGCGCGCCCCCACGGCCGCCGGCCTGCTGCTTATACAACTGGAAACGCGTCGGTTTTTGTGCCTGGCGCGGGAATGAATTGTTGTCCGTATCGATGTCGGCGATTTCCTGGAACGGATCGAGCGTCCACTGCGTCACTTTCTTGCTGGTTGCAATCACCTTGTTGATCTGCGCATCGTTGAACCGCCAGATCTCCGCCGGAAAACGAGCCACCGAATCCGTGCCGTCCTCGAACTGCATCCGAATGATCACCGGCATCGGCAAACCGCCCTTGTTTTTCAGCGTCAGCGTATAAAAGTTGTTCTTCGATTCGAGTGTTTTGCGCTCCTCGTCGTTGAGCGACGCCAGGTAATCCTGGTATCTCTTTTTGTCGGCATCCGTCACCGCAAACGGGTCGTAGCTGTTGTAAAAATCGCGCATCGTCGAGTCTTTGGCTACGACGGTCTGGTCTTTCGTAGCCGCGTCGCGAATCTTGCTCATGGTTTTGGCTTTCGCTTCGGAGCGGGCCAGGGCTTTTTCGATTTCGGGATTCTGGGTGTTGAGCGTAAACCAGTCGACTTCGACCAGGTCCTGATCGACGGGTTCGACGCCGTAGAACCAGCCTTTCCAGAACCAGTCCAGATCGACGCCGGAAGCGTCTTCCATGGTGCGGAAGAAATCGGCCGGGGTGGGGTTTTTGAAAGCCCAGCGGTTGGCATATTCCTTGAAGGCGTAGTCGAACAGTTCGCGGCCCATAACGGTTTCGCGCAGAATGTTCAGGGCCACGGCGGGTTTATCGTAGGCATTCGGGCCAAACTGAATGATGTTGTCCGACGAGGTCATGATGGGCGACAGCGTGGCCGGGTCCGACTTCATATACGGCACAATGCGTTGCGGTTCGCCATACCCGCTCAGGAAATTATAGTCCCATTCTTTTTCCGCCAGATACTGGCAAAAACTGTTCAGTCCTTCGTCCATCCAGGTCCACTGCCGCTCGTCGGAGTTGACGATCATCGGGAAAAAATTGTGGCCCACTTCATGAATAATCACCCCGATCATCCCGGCTTTATTGCTCTCCGAATAGGTGCCATCGGGTTCGGGCCGACCGCCGTTGAAGCTGATCATCGGGTATTCCATACCGCCGTAGCGCGTTGCGTGGCACGAAATGGCCACCGGATACGGGTATTTGAAGGTCCGGTTTCCATACGATTTCAGCGTGTGTTCCACGGCGCGGGTCGAATACTGTTCCCAGAGCGGATTGCCTTCTTTGGGGTAAAACGACATGCTCCAGATTTTTTTTCCATCGCCGTAGACGTCGGTTTGCATGGCATCCCAGATGAATTTTCGCGACGACGCAAAGGCAAAATCCCGGACGTTGTCGGCTTTGTAAATCCAGGTTTTCTTGCCGGTCGGCTTGCCTTTTTCGGCGGCTATGGCTTCGTCCTGCGTCACAATTTTGAGTGGCGTTTTGGAGGTCGATGCTTTCTGCAGCCGCTGGAACTGCGTGGGCGTCAGCACCTGCTTGTAATTCAGACATTCGCCGGTCGCCCCCACGATGTGGTCGTTGGGAACGGTGATGGCCACTTTGTAATTGCCAAAAATCAGCGTGAACTCGCCCTGACCCAGAAACTGCTTGTTCTGCCAGCCGTTGACATCGTCGTAGGCGCACAAACGCGGAAACCAGTGGGCAATGAAGTAATTCCGGTTGCCATCTTGCTCGAAAAATTCGTAGCCGCTCCGGCCGTAATAAGCGGTAATGTTGTAATTCCAGTCGACACCGAATGCGAATTTCTGACCCGGTTTTAGGGGAGCGGAGAGATCGATCCGCATCATGGTTCCGTTGATGGTATACTTCAGCGGTTTGCCGGTCGCGTCCCGAACGGCGGTTATTTTATGGCCATATTCTTTTTGGGGATCAATCTGGGCACCGGGCTCGGCATTGTTGAGGTTGTGCAACCGGGCTAGGCTGCTCCCGCTGGTCGAAACCGCCGACCGGGTGGTTAAGTTCGCCGTTGAATTTTTCTCAAACAGGTTCTGATCCAACTGGAGCCAGATGTATTTCAGGGCGTCGGGCGAATTATTATAGTACGTAACCAACTCGGTACCAATGATTTTCTTGTTGGTATCGTCCAGTTCCACCTTGATGTCATAATCAGCACGGTTCTGGAAAAAATCCCGACCCGGTGCGCCGGTGGCCGTCCGGAAGGTGTTGGGGGTGGGGAGTTGGGGGCCAAGCTGTTCAAAGCGGTCGTTGGCCTTGTATGGCGTCGTCGAAGGAGCCTGCGCCCAGATCCGGACAGTCAGGGTCATACATACCGCAACCAGAGCGGTGATTTTTAGTCTCATAGGTTCGTAAAAGTCTTTCGTGTAAAAAAGTGGATGAAGTGCGCTTTAAAGATAAACCGAAAGCGGAAGTGTCCCAAATTTTCGGCTGCGATTCCGCAGAAGACCCCGATTTTTACAAAAAGCACAACGCGAATCCGGCGTTCTGTGCCCGATTCGCGTTGTGCTTTTTGGTGGATTGAATGCTTCTGTGGCAGAATTAGAAAGCGTGAATAATGACCCGTTCGGCAATCTTTTTAACCACCCAGGGTACCTGTCGGGAAGGCGTGTGGTTCACCTTCCAGGTGCCTTCTTTCGTGCCCGCAACTAGTCTCGGATTGTCGGAATTGACCAGCCCCGGTGTCCAGACCACCTTAAGCGATTGACCCGGTTCGAGAAACGTATAGCCCGCAAAGGGTTTGTACTGGTCTTTTTCCGGCAGCGAAATAACCTTCAAATCATCGTATCGTTTGCCCGGATCCCAAACCGACTCGATAAACGTATCGCCCTGATAAACAAACCGGTATCCGGTAACGGGAATCCACTTGCCCTCCACTTCGTCGGACCAGGCCATGTAATCCGAGTGCAGTAAACCGGCCTCCCAGTGGGTTTCCAGCCCTTTTGCTTGATCGGTAAATTGATAGCCCGGAAGTGGTTTCCAGTCGCCCTCGGTTGGGGTGGTTTCGGCATTGAACTCCGGATGTTTGATGCCCGTCAGCCATTTTACGCCGGTGATTTGCCAAAAAAACCGGGCATCGGCATTTCCGCTGTCGGCCCACCCATACCCAGGGTCAGCCGGTTTCGACAAAAACAGGCCGCAGACCGTAATTTGGTTGGTCATGGCCACAACGAGATGCCACAACACGATCAGAGCGAATACCCCAATGGCAATTTTCTTGTAACTATTCATCCGTCAAAACCGTTTGATCGTCCTGGTGTCCTTAAAATTTGACCGAAAGCCCAACCCGCGACGAAGACAGGCCGGTGTAGCCCAGTTCCAGAAAGGCACCAACTTTCGGGCTGAAGTAGTATTTGCCGCCAATAAAGTAGTTCAGGAATAGCCCGCTGCGGGCATCATACCCGTAGCCATACGCCGAATCATTCCACCGGAAGCTGCGATAGCCCAGCCCCAGCCCGGCGTAGAGGTCGACCTTCTGGGTGTTCAACTTCAGGAGCCGGTTGACGTGAAAAGACCCACGGAGACCCAGATAAGTGGCGGTATACCGCCAGCGGGAGCTGTTGTAGTAGTAATTGCCGTAATTGCCGGAGTTATAATCCAGTTGAGCGCCGACGCTGAAATCCTTGTCGATACCCGCTTCATACGACAGACCAATGGGATTGCCGTAGTAATACGATGATAAGCCGACACCGATATTGAGCAGGTTGTCGCCTTTTTTGTAGCCATAGCTGGGCGAGCGGCTCGATTTCCAGGCATACCCCCGGACGGGCGACGACTGGGTCGTCGTACTTGGTGGAGCCGGTGGCGGAGTGGGTGGCGGGGGTGGGGGCGGAGTGGTTTTCTGGGGAAGTTTCGACGAATTGGCCCGGTCTGCAGCCGGGGTGCCGGGCGTGCGCGGTGCCGGTTTTCTGGCAGGGGCCGCAGCCGGCGTTTTCAGAACCCGGGCTTTGGTCTGGGCGCGAACGGCAACCGACAGACTCAGCGTAAGCAGGATCATCAATAGTGTCAGGGACTTTTTCATTTGTGGGCTTGTTTAGAGAAGTTACATCTTTTTGAAATCGGTGAACTGGCCGTGAACCGTGAGGGTGTAGTTGCCAGGCCCCCGTCTGGTTGCAGAGGGATACGATTGCACCATGATCCGGTAGGTCCCCTGTGTTACTTTTTCAACCGCGAGATAAGTTGACTTGACCGCACAACAGGTGTTGTCGAGCTGCTGACCGACGCTGTTCTGCAAGTTTATCCGAACGTCGATGTCGGCCGAGGAGAGATTAATATCCAGTGGCGAATTATTATTGGTAATCTGGATCGTATAGGTATCGAATGCCCCGCCTGAGGCCCAATTTCCCGATACCGTTGTCGACTGTGAGACCACCCGTTTCAGGTTACCTACTTTGCCGAATACGTTCAGGCGATAACTTCCGATGCTTCCCCGCTCACGGGTACCAGCCATAACCGTGTAAGTGCCTTTTTTCGCGGCAATAATTTTGAATCCATAGCGGTTACCGTATTCCTTTGTAACAAGTTGCCCCAATTCATCATATAAATGCAGCGAAATATCCGTATCAGGCGATTCCAGTTCAACATCGATGCTGGTGTTATCGTCGGTAATGTCAAACGTGTAGAAATGATTCTTAAATGATTTATCGAGACCGCCACCACCCAGCGTTCCCCAGTTCTGGGTCTCCGATTGCAGAAGTTGCGACGATATTCGGACGGGTTCACCGTTCACCCCCAGCATTGTAAGTTCAAATTTGCCCACGGCCCGCCGGTCGGAGGTAACCACCACGCGGTGTTTTCCGGCGTTGAGTTTGTGCAGTTTCGACATACTCCGCGATTGCCCGCTCACATCGATACGCTGCCCCAGCGGGTCGAACAAGGCATAGGCTACATTGATGTCGGACGAGGTAAGTCCGACAATCACATCCTGATTCGCGTTTTTGACCTCAAAATTGAACTGGTAATTTTTGAAGGTATCAAAGTTATTGAAACCGCCCCCCCCACCCTGGGCTGCCACCCACTCGCCGGTAACCTTTTGGGGTGTAATAATCGGGTCAACGGGTGTAGGCACAACGGGTGTAGGCACAACGGGGGTAGGGGCAACGGGATCAGGCTCCCCTTCTTTTTTGCAACCCAGCAGAATGCCGATCAGCAGGGCGAAAAATAGACTATGTTTCATGGTCGTGTTCGTTTTGGATGTGGGTATATAATCAGTTGGTGGCCAGGGTGTAGCGGTTGTAAACGCTTCCCCGGTTTTTGACGCGGATGGTAAACAGACCGGTGTAGCGCGGTGTCCAGGAGGCCACACAGCCGTCGGTGTAATCATCATCGCGGGCAATCAGATTGCCATTGTCGTCGTAGATATACAGGTCGAGATCGGTGTCGCCATCACCCCGCAGGGCTACGATGGCCGACTCATACCCACGAAACCGGATTTGGAACACGTCGACCGAGTTGGCAGAAACGCTGGTCGTGCTGCGCTTGGGGCCACCAACAGCGCCCCGGGTGGGCAGAGCAGGCTTCACCCGGTTTGCCAGGGCCAGCACAGTCGCATCACCTTTGGCCAGCCGTCGGGCGTCGATCAGCAGTTGTTCAGGATTGGCCAGATCGGGCTTGGCGGGTTTGGAATCCGTCGGCGCCGATTCGGAGGGGTTCTGACGGGCGCTGGCGGGCAGGGGGCTGACATTCAGCTTGTACATCATGTCGGCAGCCGTAATCAGACACAACGCGTTTTTCGTGGCATAACCGTAGCGGGCCAGGCTCAGGGCCGAGCTGTAGTCCTGCACCTTCTGGGTCTGGGGTGTTGTCGGTACGGCGGGTTTTTCGGTCTCTTCGGGCTTGGTGACCGGGGTCTTTTGGGCGAACAGAGAACCACACAACAGGGTTAAAATCAGGGTGAAAATAGCGGGCTTTTTCATGGGACTTAGCAAAATGTTTGGTTGTTTAGTAGGTTATTCAGGCGGGAGGTTAAAATGTAACAACCCGTCCGGAAAAATTTTACAACCTTTTTTTGCCTACACGTCACGCCCGCCAGTTACCCCGGGAAAGCCCGGAATTCCTCACGGTTTCACCAGATCCTGCGCCCGGGTCAGCACCGACTGCGCCAGTTCGGGCAGCTTGCTTTTTGTCCCCGTTACCACAAATTCGCCCACCGCAACGGTGGCCCTAAATACTTTACACGACACCGAAATCTCCTCGCCCCGCAGTGTGTAGCGACCGCTCAGGGTGTAAGCTCCCGGATAGTCTTTGGCCTCCATCGTGAGCACCGGTGCATCGGCGCCCCGCGTGGCGATCAGGTCGTTCAGGGCACTTTCGACCTTGTTCTTCAAATCCAGCACGTCGTCAAACTGCGTTTCTTCCTGAAAGCTTCTGACCAGCAGCACCGGTTTGGGTTCGGATATCCGGATTTTGGCTTTTACCTCCTCCGTCACCCGCCCCACATCGAAACTGCGCTGGTTCTGAATTCCCCGGTAGAACGGCTGCTGGATACCACCAATGCCTTTGGCCAGCAGCGGAACCTGCTCTACGGCGTAGCCCAGCCACTTTTCTACGTCCACAAACTCCTCGGAACCTTCCCGGCGCAGGGCCGCACCCCGCAAGCCTTTCAGGAGTGCGTAGGTGAGTAGCCCCTGCCCATACACGCTGGCTTCGTAGCTGACGGCATCAGCCGCCGAACCGGCCAGCACGTAAAAACCGGTTCGCTCCTGGAGTCGATCCAGTGCCCGGATCTGGCTGGCGGGAATGTCACGGGCCGCGACGAGCAGCTTCTCTGCGCCTTTTCCTGCCGCGCACACATCCAGAATCAGGAGCTTCTTCCGGGCCGGGATTAGGTTGAGAAACTGGGTCAGCTCCTGACTCGACAGGGCGTAGGTCTGTCGGATAGCGGGATCGGTGAGGTAACTGGCGTCGGCCGAGGTGGCCCCGGCGGTGAGGTAATACAAATCGCCATCCTGCCCGCCGTAGTTGATGGCATGTCCCGACAGGTGTAGTACAAACAGATCCTCCGGCCGGGTTTTCTGGGCGGCTTCCAACGCTTTTACAATGTCGGCTTTGGTGGACTGGGGTGGTGCGCCCGGCTTGGTAACGAGCCGTTGCACGCTTACATTCGTCGGGCCGAGCAGTTCGGTGGCGGCCAGTTGCAGACCATTCGCAATCTGCTCGGCATCGGTATGGGCAAAGTGCAGCCCGAGGTTGGAGGTGCCGACCACCACGGCCCAAAGCCGCACGGTTTTGCGAACGCCCGGCGATGATGGCTTCTCGGCTATGCCTCCCCTTGTCGTACCACCAGGCCGGTAGCTGATTTCGGCGGGGCGGCTGTTGAGCCAGTTTGCTCCGTTGGCGGCCACCACCCGGATGGTGTTCAGCGTATCGTAGCGATTGGCAAAACGGGTCAGCGGCAGGGTGAGCGTGAGGACATTCTGGTTGACATCACGCTGCGGATTGGCGCGTAAATCGTCAACCACCTCGGCTCCGTTGATGAAGACGGCAATCCGGCCAATACCACCCCTGCGGTTTTTGATCTTGACGGTAAGAATAGCGCTCTCAATAGAAAGCTGGATACTGGGTGGTAGATTAATATTCTCAAATGCGGGCACCTGACGGAGCGGCTCGTTTCTAGATCCCATCAGAATGGGCAGCAGACCCGGCTGGTAATAACGTTGTTTGAGCTGATCCAACTCAATTACTTTCCACGGCTCATCACGGTCGGTGGAATCATTGACCACGTAGTGCATGAGAGTCATCGCTCCCGGCGAAGCATCGAATAAACCGGAGGGGGTGGTTACAACCCAGTCAGCCGAGTCGACGGCGATGAGGGTCGCGATTTCGTTGCCCGTATCCGTTTTCCAGATTTTGGTGGTATGATCGCTGGATCCAGATACAAAAAAAAGCCCCGATGCTATAAACGCAATAGATTCTACATAATTACCGTGCCCTTTGTAGCTCTTAAGGGATTTTCCTGTTTCTAAATCCCATAATTTAATCGTGTTATCATACAACCCAGTTAAAACATAACGTCCATCAGGAGAGTATGCAACAGAAGAAATATCACCACCTACATCAATATTTTTTACCAAGTTTCCACTTTGAACTTCCCGAATAAACATATAATTTTTCGAACTATATAGAAATTGATTACCATCGGGAGAGAAAGCTATTTTATGAGCAATCGATGTAGTTTTAAAACTCTGTATTAATTTACCACTGCGGATTTCCCAAAGCTCTATTATTCTATTCAATCCTGAAGATAAGATGTAATTACCATCAGGAGATACACCAGTATTAAATATCGATCCTGAATGTCCTGTGAAGCTCTTGAGAATTTTTTTATTTTTTATATCCCAAATTTTTAGAGTACTATCTATACCTGCTACAATATAATTGCTACCAGGTATCATAGTAACATGAATTGGATATTGGGATTCCTCAAAATTGCCTAGAAACTTTCTGCTATAAAAGTCCCAAAGTTTGGTATTATATCCTCCAGAAAAAACATAGTTATTATCAGGAGAAATTGCGATAGAAGTTCCAAAAAACGTCCTTGTAGTATCTAATTCAAATGATTTTAACGGATTGTCGTCATTTACTTCCCAAATTCTAGGGGTATTACTACCTCCAATTGACAATATATTTGAAGTATTAGGAACAATAACTATTGATTCGACCTTTTTTGAGTGCCCTTTAAACTGTCTTAGTAACCTACCGCTTTTAACGTTCCAAAGATTTATACCTACATCCTCGTTACCAGCTGAAATAACGTAATTGCCGTCAGAGGAGATATCTATAGTATTTATGTATTGTTTTTTTGTATTAAAAATATGTATTAACTTTCCATTACTGGTATTCCACAATTTAAGAGATCCTTCAATTGATCCAGACAAGATAAAATTTCCATTTGGAGAGAAAACGGCCGAATGAAAAGAGGGATTGTCTACAAAATTTTGAACAATATTTCCGCTAGTTAATTCCCAGATTTTCATTGATTTATCATGAGATGTTGATAGAAAATAATGACCATCAGGAGAAAAAACAACTTTATAAATAGACTTGGAATGTCCAACAAAATTCTTAATTAATGTTCCACTTTTTACCTCCCAAAGTTTTATTGTCTTATCAAGTGATCCAGAAAGAATGAATTGTCCATCTGGTGAAAAAGCCACTGATTTCACAGAACCGGTATGCCCTTTAATCTCTTTAATTAATTTGCCACTGCTAATTTCCCAGTATTTTATAGTGTTATCAGCGGATCCAGATACGAAATATTGTCCATCTGGTGAAAAATCAATAGAAACCACTGAAGACTTATGACCTGAAAATATCTTAACTAATTTACCACTACTAACTTCCCAGATAATTATATTTTTATCCTTGCCAGCTGATAATACATATTTGCCATCTGGGGAGAAAACGGCAGTATAAACGTCTCGCGTATGCCCTATAAAATTGTGCAGAAGTTTGCCACTATTAGTATCCCACAGCTTTACACTTTTATCGCTATATGACGAAGAAAGGATATAGTCATCATTTGGCGAAAAAGCTATCGACTGAATTGCTCCTGTATGCCCAACCGGCACCACTAGCTCCGGTTTTTGGCTGTACGTGATGAGCGAAGCCAGCACAAGGTATAAAAACAGAATGAGCAGAATCAGGCGTTTCATAGCGCTTAGTTGGTAAGATTCAGGTTGGGCGTCCGTTGGGTGGAAATACGCTACAAGATAAAAATGAATTGAATTCTGCCAATCGATCCACCCCCCGGCTTCGTAGAGACCGAAACCGGGGGGTGTTTCAATGAATATGGATAAAATCGGAAAACCGTGGTGTGTCGGGTGTTACATTTGGTTATTCTTGCGGAATAAAGAAATGTAACAGGTTCGCCGAAAAAAAACCGTTGTCACATGGGCCAGCCCTTTTTCATGCACTTTGTACTGGCAGTTAGCCTGCTTTTTCCCGTATCACCCCCGAAAAAACCGGTCGATCAAACGGTTTTGATGCACCGCGTTTATGCCCGGCTGCTCCGGACCATTGGCAATCCGCCCGATGCGCCCGTGCTGAAACTCCTGCCACGGCGACAAACCGGTGTCGAAGGCCGGTTGAGATACCGACCCGACAATCCGACCCGAATCGAACTGGGTGACGATGTGCTGTCGCTCTGCGGGGGCTTTGGTGCCGATGCCGATGCCGCACTGGCCTGTTTGCTGGGACATGAACTGGGTCATTTTCAGTATCGGCATGGCAGTAAAAAAGAATTCTTTTCGCCGTTGGAAGTGCCAAACAGCAACCCCAATTCGTTCGAAAATCAGGAAGCCCTCGCCGATCGTTCGGGGGTATTTATGGCTTATCTGTCGGGTTACGATGCTTTTTCACTGGCCCCGGAAGTCTATACCCGGTTTTACGACGCTTTCGTACCCGGTCAATTGACGGGGTATCTCAGCAAGCAGCAACGCTTAAAAATGGTGGCCGACACCACCGACCGGGTACGGGAACTGGCCCAACTGTTCGAGGTCGGCGAAATCAGTTACCTTTTGCGTGATTATGAATCCGCCAGTAATGCTTTTGTCGGGTTAATCAAACGGTATCCGAGTGCTGCAACGCGCAACAATCTGGGAGCAATCAAACTCAATCAGGCGCTGGCCCTGATGCCTCTAAAAACGGAAAATCCCCGGCTACGGTTTAAATTTCCGGTCGAATTCGATAGCGATAACCGGCTGCTGACCGTGCTGCGACGCGATCGCTCATTGCCGTTTCGGCAACTGTTGACCGAAGCCCGGACCCTTTTCCGAATCGCTTTGTCGGAACAACCCACGCACCAGACGGCCGGGCTCAACCTGTCCATTGCGGAGTATCTGCTCAACAATTCCGGCGAGGCCCGGCAAACGCTGGCCAATTTGCAGAAACCGCTGTCGGCCAATGCCCATCTGATGTTGGGCATCGTTCAGGCCGACCTCGGTCAGACTGACGAAGCCAGGAAGTCGTTCAAGCTGGCGGTAACACAGGGGGCTTTTCGGGCAGCCGAAAATCTGTCGTATTTTGAAAAAGGCCTGCAACCCGGCTGGAAACAGTGGCTGGACGGCTTCGTTCGGGACCGGGATGCAAAATCGGAGAAACAGACGCCCATTCCGGCCTGGCCAGATCCGAAGAATTTGCCCAAACTTCCGCCGATGGAACAACTCCCCGGCGTTTCAAAGGCCGCCCGGATCGCCCGAACCGACTCGCTGACCAGCTACTTGCTGCCGATTGCCGACGAGCCAACCAGGAATTCGTCGCCGACAGTGCGGATGCACCGGGTCTTGAAAAGCAGCCGACTGGCGCTGAAAGGATTCGCCATCGGTAGTCCGGCCAGTCAGCTAAAACGGTATGGGGCACCGGCGACCGTTATCGCCGGTGCCCGGAACACGGTTTTCTACGGATTTCGGAGTGCCAAACGGTGGCTTTTTCTGGAATACCGCGACAGTCGGCTGGCGGGCTGGGTGGCGGCCGAAACTAATTAATCGGTAAAAGCGGTTTTCGTTCGCCAGAGGTTTGTTTATCAAGCTGGTAGGATTTTCCCTGGGGCGTTCTGAGCAAATAGTCGCCCTCACGCCGATCGCTCAGAATCCATTGTTTTGCATCGGCAGGCAGCTCAGGCAGGAAAAGCTGGATACGGCCTTCACCGCTGCTGTATTCGCCCCCCGACGGCCCCCGGCTGTTGAATTCAACCGAAAAAGTCGTTCGGTTAACTGAGCTGTCAGTTGCCATCCCAAAGTCCCGTTGGTCATACGGAATTTCAACCGCCAGCATTTCCGGAGCGCGGTTGTTGTAGGCCAGCCAGCCTAAGCCCACCACCAGAACGAGGACGGCTGCGGCCCGGAACCAGGTTTGTCTCCAAATCGGTATCGGCAGCGGCTTCACGATGCCTCGCTTCGGCCGGTTCGCCATGAACTGAGCTACGATTTCGCGGTCTTCGGCCTGTTTCTGCGCTTCGATTTCGCGGTTAAGCGCCTGTTGAATCAGCACATCGGTTCGAAAAACCGGATCCTCGTCTATCTTCTGCCGAACCAGGGCCTGCGCCGACGCATCGAGTTTTCCGGCCAGGAATGCCTCGATAAAGGTCCATTTATTTTCGTCCGTAATCATTGGGCTGAAGGGGTCATGTTAAGTTTGCTTTTCAGGCAATCATAAATCTTTTGCCGGGTTTCTTTCAGGCGTACACTGGCGGTGTGGGCGTCCTTGTAGCCGGCCATTGCGGCAATTTGTTCCATGGTTAATTTGTCGAAACTACTGTCTATGTCTTCGTCGCTCAGCAGGCCTTTATCGTAGCCTTTCCAGAAGGCGTATTTGAGCCGCAGCAACAATTGCCGTCGCTCCTGTAACTGCTTGAAACAGTCAGCAATGGAGCGCTGGAGTTGTGTATAGTCAATTCGTTTGAGGATGGGTCTTTCCTCATCGGGCCGTCCCGGAGCTGTTTTTTCCAGATGAATCTCTTCTAATCGCAGGTGAAGATCGACACTGTCTGGTTCCTGACTGTCATCGGGTGGGACGGGGTAGTCGAAAGTTCCGATGTCGTCGTCTCCATCCGATTCATAGGTTGTTTCTAGCCATTGCCATGAATCTTTTCGATTGATGCCCAATTGTTTTAGTGCCTTATACCGGGCAATTCCTTTCACCACGGTTGAGATGAGGGCCATCACCGGTTTTTGGTTGGCGATCATCTCAAAAAATACTTTGAAACTGTCGTTCAGAACCTCTTGTTCCTGGTCGGTGGTTCGAAAGGTATACGCACTTAAAAACCGCTGGACGGTGGCTTGATTTTCGGCCATAATCTGGTTCATGGCTTCCGCTTTTTTTCGGGGCGTACCGTGTATGGCCAGCCAGATCTGCGCCTGCTCCCGGGTCAGCCGTTGTGCAAAAGCGGCCTGGTGCAGCCGCTGTTTGGTGGCCACGCGCCGGATGTGGAGCGCCGTCTCAAGCGTCTTGCCCGTAATCAGGTCGATAGCAGTTTCTGGGAGGTAGGAAAAGTCCGTCACCAGCGTTTGGGTAATAACCGGTTCTATCTGTGAATGGTATACGTTGTGGTCGTCGGGAGTACGCGGGGGGGCAGCCATCAGGAACGGGAACGATTAAGCCACAAAGTAAAGAAAAAGCCGCCATATTACACTCCCGTAACGTGGCGGCTGGTTTTTACCGTCCAGGCGGCTGGCCGTTATTTTCCTGGTGGTCTGGTCGGCCGCTCAGGTGCGTCGTCGGCGGAAGTCACGCGGACAGTGGGCTGCGTTTCGGCCGGAGCGGGTTCAACCGCCACCGATTCGCAGGCACTCATCGCCAGCATCACCACCAATCCGCACATGCCCAGCCAGCCCATAGCCGAAGCTGTGGCTTTCTTTTGCATAGTGGTAACCCTTTCACGGGTCGTTTATTGGTTGGTGAAAACCGGCTCCGGGACGTCCGCTAAAAGCTTTCGAAGCAGGGTTTCAAGGGTGTATGCCCGGCTCCGAAAAAAAAATCACAACCCACCTGAAAAAAATGTTACATTCCTCGGCAATTGCGGAATATGGGTATGAAACCTGATCCGCTTCCGCATGACCAGCCAGGACCAAAAGCTCTACGAAGACCTTTGCTCAGACGAATCGCGCCAATTGGCCGGTGCGATCCGCCAGTTGACCCGGCGGGTCAAAGTGATTGCCCGGCGGATTGTGCTGGGCAATAGTGGAACCCATTCGGATATCGATGATGTGGTGCAGGACACGGTGGTGGCCGTTTGGCAGCAGATCCGCTCGGGCAGTTATCAGGTTCGGCACGGTATACCGTTGGATGCGTATTCAGCCAGCATTGTGCGGAATAAATGGTTGAGAACGCTGCAAAAGCGGTCGGTTGTCGTACCGGGCGATCTCAAGGATTTACGAACCGATGACGGATTGACCGAGCACCCTAAGCTCTCCGATCTGGAAGAGGCTCTGGCGCGGCTGGGTCAGGCCTGCCAGCGGTTACTCAAACTTTTTTACTGGGAGGGCTATTCCATGGAGGAAATTGCCCGCCTGCTGGAGATCACGATGGAAGCGGCTAAAGTGCGGAAATACCGCTGTATGCTGCGGCTGGGTGAAATCCTGCGCAAAAAAAACGGTCGGGCTGAGTGATTTGCCCGTACCCAAACCGTTCTGATACCGAACGGATGATTGACTAAAAACACCAGGAGCATGGGCTTCGGCCCGCTCCCTACAAACCACATCTGTTATGCGACCAACCGATCAAGTACAACAATGGGAATGGATCGAAGCCTACTACCAGAACAAATTACCGACTGCCGAGCGGCTGGTTTTTGAACAGGAACTGGCCCGCGATGCCGACTTCCGGGAAACCGCCCTGCGGCTGCAAACTGCCGACCAGGCCCTGCGGATCTTAAGTTTGGAACATACCGTTCGGAAAACCGTCCGGCACGAATTGGCGCATCGTCGGCCACTCCGCCGGTGGCGGCTGGGGCGGGTCGTGGTGAGCGGGATGGTTTTGATCGGGTTGGGACTGGCTTACCTGACTTTCGACCGGGTTGATCTGCAAAGCTACCGCGACGACGTGACGCTGACCCAACGCTACCGGGCGTCGGGCGACGATTTGCAGGAGACCGACCTGACCTCCCGGCAGCGGGCGTTTTACCGCGACTTTTTCGATGCGCAGGCGTTTCTGGCCAACGGACAACCCGAAATGGCCATTCCCTCGCTGGAGACGCTGTCGCGGGCCGACAGCCTGCGGCCGTATTTCCGGCAGGCGGTGCAGTGGCACCTGCTGAACGCGTATCTTCTGAACAACCAGCCCGACAATGCCGATGCGACGTTTCAGTTGCTCGACCAGTCAGGGGAGCCGGTGTATCCCATCAATCGAACCGATCGCTGGAAGGTCTGGTGGCAAATTCGCTGGAAAAAACTGGCACCTTAGCGTAATCGATAGTAACGATACAGTATATACGTAACAAAACCCAGAAAAACCGTAATGCCCATCCCCAGCCAGCCCCAGGGCCACCCGGACGGGCCGGGGTAAACGGGCTGGTGGTTGCCCATCAGGATCAGGTGAGCCCAAAAATGCGGTGGGGTAAATGCGCCGGCCGTCGCCTGCATCGTCAGAAACCGGAGCTTGGCCTGTTGCAAGGCTACATCCGTCGGTTGGCCGCGCCGGAGTTCTTCATAAAACAGTCGTGTCAGGGTCGCCGTGGTACCGTCGTTGGCATTCCAGAGCGAGGTGATCACCTGCGGGCAACCGGCAGAAGCGAAAGCCCGGCTGAGGCTCAGGAGTCCTTCGCCCTCGTGGAATTGGCCGCTTCCGGTGCGGCAGGCACTCAGCACCGCCAACCGGATGTGCCGCAAATCCAGTAAATCCAGTTCGTGGGCATAGAGCCGGTGCGACGAATCGGCGGGGAAAAACGCGATGTTGGAATTACCGGGGTCGGTATCGCTGGCTTCGGCATGGGTGGCCAGGTGCAGCAACTGGTGCTGGGGAAGCAGGGCCAGAAAAGTGCTTTTGCTGGCGTTGTTTGCCGTTGAATGGGTTCCCGACAACACCTCGGCTTCAACATCTGACCCCGCCAGGGGTTCGTAGCCCCATTGCCGAACGGTTGCCAGGGCGGTTTTTGTTACGGCAAATGGCGCCATACTCAACACCGATGGATTCCCTTCCGGGGGAGATCCCTGGCCTTCGGCTACCCGGTTCATCGCGTACGCATAGGTGATGGCAGCATGGCGCAGCAGGTAGTCATCAGGCCGAAGGCCCGTTTCCAGCACCTCGAAGGGAACGTAGTGCAATGGCCCGTCGCGCACGATCATCAATCGGCTGATGCCTTGTAAATCCGTCCAGACGGGACCCAGCAGCCCCTCGAACAAGGCCCGCGCTGTGGCCTGACCGGCATACTGAAACGGGTCGGGATTGCGGTAGGCTTCGCGCCGGAGGAGGCCACTTAGCCGGTTCAGGTCGGCTCCGCTAATGGGCAACATTTGCACCCGAACCGAGTTTGCCTTCACCACCGTCAGCAGCAGCGAGTCGGGCGTGAGGCTGTACTGTAAGATGGCGGTTTGGCGATCCAGGCGGCTTTGTAATTTTGGCAGTTCAAGGGGCTTGGCCAGAGCATGGCGGTTGTAAGGCTGGAGTTTCTGGTAGGCGCGGCTCCAGGCCAGTTCGGCGTTGACCAGATCAGGATCAATGGATTGCGGTATACCCGCCTGATTGCGTTCGACCCAGGCGGTTTTGGCTTCCGATAACCGGCTTTTGGTCTGTTGCAGGGCTTCAATCAGGTGCGAGGGCGCGTTTGCATACGGTTTTTGCAATGTTTGGAACAGTTCGTGCAAAACCGACGCGTTGCCCTGTTCCTGCCGGTGCAACAAGGTTGCGAGTGTGGCGGGGCCGGGCTGCTGTCGGTAACGGGCGTAGGCGACGGCGACGGCTTCGCGGTAGGCTGGGCGGAGTTTTTCCTGCACAAATAATTTAGTCACTTCCGAACTGTAGGACCCCTGCAACAACTCGCTGAGGGCGAAGGCCCGCTCGAAAGTTTGGTCGGCCAGGTGCAGGTGGTTGGGTATTTCTCCCGCCGATCGGAGCAAGCGGGCTTTCTGACAGAGCGATTCGAAGAGGTCAGGTCCATTTAAAAAATCACCGGGGGCGGGATTCTGGCTCAGGTTGGTGCTTTGAAACCGGATGCTGGCCTGCTGGATAGCCCGCTGGGCAAAAGCCAGTGCGCCGGGCAGGTCGTTCTGCTGCCGAGCAATCCGACTCATCGCCATCAGACCACGCCACAGTAACCGGTACGATGCCTCCAGCCGTTGGCTCATTATCAACGACTGGGCAAACAAACCCTTTGCCCTGACTAGCTGGTTTTTTTGTTCCCAGTACTTACCCAGCGACTGATTGAGGTAAACAGCCAGTTCGGCTCCATCGGCTCCCGCCCGTCGTACGCATTGCTTCGCTTCACGCACGAACAGCAAGATCGAATCGGTTCGCTTTTGGTGTAATCGACACTCAATCAGGCCCAGGAGTAGCCATCCGCGCGTGAGATCCGGAGCGGTGTAATGTCGTAGCGAGGCTCTAAAGAGTGAGTCAGCACGAATAGACTGACCGACCTGCCGGTAAAAAAGTGCGAACTGATTTTCAGCAATGGCCAAACGGGCTGGGGTATTTAGGCTACCCAGCAATAATAGTCGTTTCTGAAAGCATCGCTCCGCCTGTTGGTAATCGCCCTGCTCCATATACGTAGCACCCCGGTTTCCCCAGAAAGCCGCCACATGCGTCCGGGTTTCGCGTTCGAGGGCTGGGCGGGTCGTTAGAAGGGCATCGGCGCGTTGCCAGAACCAGGCAAGCGAGTCAGGTCGGTCGCGCCGGTGGTACAACTCGCCTAAGCTGGCCCAGAGTTTAAACCGGGTACTGTCGGCCAGCGGGCTAAGTTGAAGACCGGCCCGGCAAATCGTGGTCGACTGCTGGTAGTTGTCGTACATCACGTTATACACCGTGGCTTCGTCCACGCGGATGTTGGCGGCAAGGTCGGCTTGTTTGTGCCGGAGCGCCAGTTGCCGCGCTTGCCCGAAGAGCCGGAGGGCTTTGGCAGGCTCGGTGCGGTAGATGGCGTTGCCCTCCCGTTGCAGAGCCTCTGCCGACTGCGCCAGGGCAGGGAGCATCCCCAGCGGGGCAAGTAAAAGCAGCAGCCAGGCTCGGAGCGGCAGAAAAGAATGGCGGATCAAAAAAAAACGGGTTTTGATGTTACTATTTCACCGAATTAGCGAATATAGATGAAATTCCTGTTTGTATGCCAACACTTTCTCTGTCAGGTCGATTCGGACTATTTTTTTTGTTGCTACCGCTGCTGGTGCAGGCTCAGATTGACCCGCCCATTCCATCTGCTCCAAATTTGCGTAATGCTGCTGGACAACGTGTAGGTAATTGGGTTATTACTTATACGAAAACCTGGAAAGAAACAGCTCTGCCGGACAGTATCGCTTATTATCGTCTAATTTCTTTTAACAAAGCGGGCAAGCCCATCGGTATAACCCGTGATTTTTACCGTTCTGGTTCAAAGCAGTGGGAAGGGAAAATGGTTCAAATAATCCCAGAGGAAATAATGGAGGGGATTTGTATCTGGTATTATCCGAATGGAAACCGGAGCAGACTTTCAACTATTTACTTGAAGAAAGAACAAGACACTACCTACACCTGGTATCCCAGTGGTGGTCCGAGTTCAGTTATTTCCTATAAAAATGGGTTAATGGAAGGGCTGGCACAAGTTTGGAATAAAGATGGTGTAAATCATAAATTCTGGTTTGAAAAGGGACGACGCGTGGATTTGGATACGCTAACCTCGCAATTAACCACTTTAGTAAACAGGCGTCTCTTCTTGAGCGCAGTACCCGTCGCTGAGAAAATTCTGGATGTCCGTCTTAGAACAGTTGGTAAGATGAATGCTGACTATGCCGCTGATCTAAATA
Organism: Larkinella fluvii; assembly: GCF_051857545.1. Classification (NCBI taxonomy): domain Bacteria; kingdom Pseudomonadati; phylum Bacteroidota; class Cytophagia; order Cytophagales; family Spirosomataceae; genus Larkinella; species Larkinella fluvii. Next base: position 224,997 of record NZ_JBPZHB010000003.1, read on the forward strand.
ACCTCGCTTTATCGTATGAGCAAACCGGACAGTTTAACAAAGCTTTGCCATTGTATAAAGAGTCTCTGAAAATTCAGGAGCAACTGTCGGGAAAACTTCATCCGAATTACGCGATGATCCTGACAAATATAGCTGCGCTCGCCCGGAGTATGGGTCAATATCAAGAAGCGCTGACGTTCGCGACGGAAGCGTTAGAAATCAGATATAAAAATTTTGGCAAGGAGCATATTGACTATGCCACTACCCTGAATTTAGTAGCTGTAATAAACGTTAACCTGGATAATTATAAGAAAGGGATCGGATTAGCAGAAGAATCTCTGGCTATTGTGAAGCGCGTAGCGGGAAAAGACAGCCTTGTTTTGGCTAGTGCAATGGGTAATCTGGCCGGCATTTATGTCAAGACGTATCAATTTGAAAAAGCAACAGATCTCTACGAAAATGCCCGGATAATTATTAAAAGTAAACTTGGGCAAAATCATATCAACTATGCAGTTTCGCTGTTTAATTTGGCGAAGATGCACGTAGAGATGGGACAATATGAGAAAGTTTTGCCATTTTATCTGGAATCCTTATCTATTGTTGAAACCTCATTAGGGAAATTAAGTAATAGGTATGCTGATGTGCTGTTTAATTTGGCTGATTTTTATCAAATCATCGGTCAGAATGAAAAAGCTATTCCAATTTTAAAGGAATGTTTAACGATTAGGGAAAGAGCGTTAAGTAAATTACATCCTGACTATGCTATGGTGCTAGCAGATTTGGGCTTACTGCAAGGATACATGGGGCAAGATGATGAATCGTTGCATCTTTTTGAGGATTTTCGCACACTCGCAAAAAACATACCCGATCTGTCCAATAGTTTTCAGTACACATTAGCGCTGATAAAATTTGTTATGTTATTTCAAGCCTATGGTTATTACGAAGAAACCGTGCCTGTATTGAAAGAGGCCCTTCCTATTATTGTAAAAGTGGTGGGTAAGGGCCATCCGCTTTACGCTGAGACATTGAGAATTATAGGTACTTCGTATGTTATGTTAGGTGAATTTGAAAAAGCAAGAATAAATTTTGAAGAGTCGAAAAATATTCTTGAAAAAGCAGTAGATAGGGCTCATCCAACTTACATTAGTTCGCTCCTTCGTTTGGCATTGGTATATAAATCAATGGAACAATACGAGCTAGCGATCCCAATGATTTTAGAAGCACAGCAGCGATATAAAGTTCAGCTTCTTCAAAACGTATATATGCTCAATGAGTCAGGATTGGTTCAGTTTCAAGAAAAACTTGATTTTTCAGAAGCGGTTTACTCCCTCGGATTTGAATCACCTAAAAAGAATACGGTTCTACTCGGACAAAATTATAACGACGCCCTACTTAGCAAAGGCATGGGCCTAATGGCTTCTCAATTACTGAATACTCTCCTCACTCAAACCAAAGACAGTGTAACCATCCGTATTGATAGTCAACTCAGAAGTACCAAAATAATTCTAAACCGCCAGCTCACACTAACCTTAACCAAGCAACAGGGCGTAGATTCGCTCCAGCGTAAAGCCGCCGACTTAGAGCAGCAACTCGTTTTGCGTTTGCCCGAATACGGCCAGGCCTTCACTTCCTTGCGCATAGAATGGCCCCAGATTCAGCAAGCTCTCAAACCCGATGAAGCTGCCATCGAGTTCGTTTCCTTTCGATATTACCATAAACGCCCGACCGACAGCACCCTTTATGCCGCTCTGGTGCTGCGACCCGGTTACACCCAACCCAAGTTCGTGTTTCTGGGCGAGCAAAGACAATTTGATCAATTGCTCACTGCCGGAACCGCATCTCCTTCCGACATCAATGGGTTGTACCGGGGCGGTGTGGCCGAAACCGGCAACGGTAGCGCTCAATTAGGAAAAGGACTCGCCCTTTCGCGACTCATCTGGCAACCGCTCGATTCCCTCTTACAGGGCGTCAAAACCGTATTTGTCTCCCCCGCCGGACGACTGCACCAGATTGCGCTGGCAGCCCTGCCCAACCCCGCCGACACCAGCCAGCGCATGGCCGATCGCTTCCAGATTCGGCAGGTGGGCAGCACCCGCGTGGTAGCCCTGCGTACAGCCCAAACCGAGCAGCCGCTGGCTAAAAATACCCTCAAAACCAGTCTCTACGGCGGCATTACCTACGATGCCGACAGTGTGGGGCTGGTTCGGCAGACCCGTCTGAAGGAGGTGCAACAACGACTGGCCCTGCGCGAAGCGACCCGCTCCGGCACCTGGGATTATTTGCCCGGCACCCAGGCCGAAGTGGATAACCTGCGCCGGATACTGCCCGCTACTCAAACTACTTACCTAACCAAAGAAACTGCTACGGAAGGCAGTGTAAAAGCGTTGTCGGGTCACTCGCCGAAAATCCTGCACATTGCCACCCACGGTTTTTTCTTTCCCGATCTGCCCAAACCCAAAGCCGACGGAATAGCGCTCGTTAGTGACGAACGCAACCGGTTTCAGTTTTCGGAGAATCCGTTGTTGCGGTCGGGGCTGGTGATGGCCGGAGCCAACTACGTCTGGAAAGGAGGCACCCCCATCGAGGGCGTCGATGACGGAATTCTGACGGCTTACGAACTGTCGAATCTGAACCTGCGTGGCACCGAACTGGTGGTGCTGAGTGCCTGCGAAACGGGGCTGGGGCAGGTGAAGGGCAGTGAGGGCGTTTATGGCCTGCAACGGGCTGTGAAAATGGCCGGAGCGCGGTATCTGCTGATGAGCCTGTGGCGGGTGTCTGACAAAGAAACCGCGGAATACATGACCCTGTTTTACCAAAATTTACTCGAAAAAGGCTCTGTTCCCGCAGCCTATGACTATGCCCAAGGCCAGATGCGGAGCCGGTATCCAAAGGAACCTTTCAAGTGGGCGGCTTTTGTGCTGGTGGAGTAATGCGTCTGGTTCAGCGTAAAATCAATTTTGTGGTTTTGTTACTTTTTAAGCATCAACGGAATAATCAAAAAAGACCAGCATCTGCGCTATGCTCACCCGACTTCCTCTGCTCCTTCAATCCTTCATTTTTTGGCTCTTGATTACTACCGTCTTCGCCCAACCGCCAGCCACCAACCGGGGCGGCAAGGCCGAGACGACTCAGACAGCATCTGGCGTCGGCACGACGGCCTACGGCGTGGTGGTGGGAATTTCGACCTACCAGTTCCTGCCGTCGCTGCGGTTTGCGGACCGGGATGCGCTCGTTTTTGCCGATTACCTCGTCCGGTCGGCGGGCGTACCCGCGTCGCAGGTCGAGACGCTGACCAACCGGCAGGCTACGTTGATCAACCTGACCGACGCCCTGACAACGGTCAAAAAAAAGGTGAAAACCGGTGATCGGGTGTATGTCTATTTTGCCGGACACGGTGACATCGAAACCCGAACCGACAGTGCCGAAAACGCCATGCTGATGCTCTACGGAGCTTCTCGCCAGGACTATAATGCAACGTTTGACAAGTGTTATCTGCGGGAGATGAAACGCTGGCTCGACGAACTAACCGCAGCCGGGGCCGAGGTGGTGTTTGTGGCCGATGCCTGCCGGTCGGGGGCGTTTGCGCTGATGGGCGGAAGTGTGGGCCAAAGCCGGACGATGCTGGGTCTGGGCAAGGAGTGGGCGGGGCAGGTCAAAATCCTGTCCTGTGAGCCGGGTGAACTGGCCATCGAAGGGGTTGAATTCGGCAATGGCCGGGGGCTGTTTTCCTACTGCCTGGTCGATGGCCTGATGGGCATGGCCGACAGCGACAAGGATCGTATCGTCACCAAATCGGAACTGGAGGTATACCTGAAAACCACCGTGCCCAAAACCGCCCGACCCCACGTCCAGCATCCGGAACTGCTGGGTGGCGAGGGCGATATGTCCATCGGAACCGTCAATTCTGACTCGCTTCGGGTTTATCAACAGCGTAAAACCCGCGACTATTCCCTGCTGACGGCCACGCAAACCAAGGGCTTTGAAGCCGACCTGCTCCGGGGACTCGACTCGACCACACAGCGGGTCTATAAGCAGTTTGAGCAGGCCCTCACTGCCCGGCATCTGCTGCACCCCGCCGGGCAGTCGGCACGGGATTACCTGCGGCAACTGCCCGCCCGCAACAATGCTAAATTGCGGGGTCTGATGACGCGAAACCTGGTGGCGGCACTGCAAGTCCGCACGGAAGGGTTGCTACGACCGCTGTTGCAGAAGATTAAGGAGGAATTTAAAACTTCAATACCAATCGCACAACTTGACTCCGCCATCACTGAAATGGATACATCCATTGTACTGCTGGGGAAGGGGCACAACTTGATTCAGAACCTCACCGCCCGAAGACTGTTTTTGGAAGGAAAACGGCTACTAACGACCAAACGGGAACGTTTCGAATTTAACGATAGTCTGAGCCACATAGCAATGGCTCGATTGCGTGAGTCGATCCGGCTGGAGCCAAATATGCCTTATACTTACTGGGAAATGAGTTCGGCCAATCTGATATTGGGTCAGTTAGATTCAATGATGTTTTACCTCGAAAAATGCCTTGAGTTAGTACCCAATAGTACTACAGTATGGAGGTTACTTGGCCAACAATATCAATTTCGGAATCAACTACAAAAAGCCCAGACTTACTTTGAACACTCCCGTCAAATAGACCCCAATGACTTAGAAATACAAGCCCGTTTGGCCGAAATCTTCCACCTGTTAGGTAACGAAAAACAGGTAGAGATTTATCGAAAAAAAGCTTTGGCCGAATATCAACGACAAAGTAGTGGGAAGGCCAAGCGAGAAATAATGCTGGGCTTGGCAGATCTCCTCCAAAGTACTGGCCAACATGATAAAGCTATCAATTTATTACGAAACTTGCTCAAGACTGATTCGACCGATGCGGAAGTGTATTTTTACCTTTTTACAGTTTTTTTTAATCAGAAAAAACTAAATGAAAGCATAACGGCAATTGAAAAGTTCATTCATTTATACCCAGCTTTTGGGTTGGCTCATTCTTTTCGGGGTTTTGCGTACCACGAACGGTATCGAATAACAAAGCAACCTGCCGATTTGCGTCAGGCGAATGAGAGTGCCGAAGAAAGTCTGCGTTTCAATCCTGGAAATTTCTTTGGACTGGTAGTGCGGTGTGGGGTTGAGGTTGAACGCCAAAACTACCGGGCTGCTTTACCATTTGCTCAGCGAGCAGTTAGGGTTAACCCATCCCTTGTTGAGCCACACTTCCTTTTGGGGGCAATTAGCTTCATGTTGGGAGACACTATACAGGCTTGGATTAGTTTGACTCGTGCTGATTCGATGAAATATAAAAAAGCAAATATTTATCCATATTATGGCATGCTCTATGAAGCCCGCAAAAACTATGCAGAAGCTGAACGATATTACCGTATAGCTGATACGCTGAAACCTAATATTCCAAGAACTTTGGCTGGATTGATGAGGAGTTTAGCGTTTCAACAGAAAAACCTGGACGAAATACTATCGCTCTGCCAACGCCTTCAAAAATTTACGCCTGCCGATGAGGATGCATGGACAGTCGCCGGGTATCTCTATTATCGGCAGAAAAAATATGCAGAAGCACTTCCCGCTTTTTCTGAAGCTTTTCGGCTGAATCCTAAAAATACGAAAACGCTGAAAATGATTGATGAAATCTCCAGGCTTACCAAGCAATATAAACCGGCCGCAGAAGCTTACCAACGGGCTTCCGATTTGGACAGCATGAACGTTGATTACGCCTTTATGGCCGCTAAATTATACTTCTATGATGGCTACAATCTGAGCAAACCAGACCTGGTTTTTGAGATGGCCAGTCGCGTAATCGCTGTCGACACAATTGCTTATCCCGTAGCCGCCCGTCGCGATTCTGTCGTAAGGGCCCGGCTAGCGACAACTTATGGCATGTTAGGAAAAGTTTTATTTGTCCGGAAACAGCATCTACAATCCATTCTTTGGAATAGGAAAGCGATAACTGAACAACCTGAAAGCAAGTTCAACGATTATTATTTGTCCCAGATTGGATTGGCCTACATCGATTTAAATCAACCCGCCAAAGCCATCTCCTCTTTCCGGGAAGCCATTCGATTAAAGCCCAAGGATATCAGTTATCGTTTACAGTTAATGGTGGCTTTGGTCCGATCGGGTGATGCCGTCGCAGGTGAAACCGAAGCCAGAGCCGCGTTGCGCCTGGACTCCGTCAACGTGCGGGCTACGCAGACCTTAGCCGTTGCCCTCTTGCGCCAAAACCGGTATGCCGAAGCCTGGCAGTGGGGGCAGCGGCTCGAAAAAATAGCCACGGTCAACCTGTGGGAAGCGCCCTATTTCTACGCCCGCTGGTTTGCCCGGCAAGGCAATACAAAAGAAGCGTTACCCCACTTGGAGAAAGCCTTTAAACAAGGCTTCGGCACCGATGCCAGCGTCATTCTGACCAATCCCGATTTTGATCCCATCAAACCGGACACCGGGTTTATGAACTTGATGCGAACCTATTGCCCGGAAAAGAAATAAAACCGCTACTCTTAACCCATTTCGGCCGTTCGCACCTGTTACTTTTTGCCCGGTTTTCGGGATAACCTACTGAATACGTTCTTTCAACCTAAGTCTTTTTTCTATGGATCTTCGTCAATTTATCCCGTATTCGGTTCTGGCGGTTTTAGCTGCGTTGGTGCTGGCTACAACGCCCGCGCTGGCCCAGACCAAACGCGCCCTCATTGTTGCCATTGGCGACTACCCGAACGAAACCAACAAAAACCGGGGCAACACCGACTGGCCGGATATCAATTCGGCCAACGATGTGTTGCTGATTCAGGGCGCGCTGAAACGGCAAAATTTTACGGACATCGTTGTGCTGCGCGACGCCCAAGCGACCCGGAAAGGTATTCTGGCGGCCGTAGACACCCTGATTGCCCATAGCCAGAAAGGGGATATTGCGGTCATTCATTTCTCCAGCCACGGCCAGCAGATTAATGATAATGACAGCGATGAACTGGATGCCCTCGACGAAGCCATTGTGTGTTACGGCGCACCGAGCGATACGACCGGTCAATTTGCAGCGTACGACGGAAGCCAGCACCTGCGCGATGAAGATCTGGGCGAATCCATCAACCGCCTTCGTACCAAACTGGGGGCCGATGGCGACGTCCTGCTGATTGCCGATGCCTGTCATTCCGGCACCATTACGCGCGGAAACGATGGCCCGTTCCTCTTGCGAGGCAACAAAAAGCCGATGTATCTGGCAAATCATAAAACCAAAACCGCCCCGCCGGTTGTGCAAAAACCGCGTCCATTTTTGGCTGCGACTTACAACCGCCCCGCCAGCCCGACTGGTATGGCACCCTACGTCGTGATCTCGGCGGCCCGGGCCAATGAAGTCAATCAGGAATGCATTACAGCGACCAAAATGCCCGCCGGATCACTCTCCTACGCTTTCACCCGGTCGATGACGAACCTTCGGCCGGGGGAGACCTACCGGTTATTATTCAACCGGATTGTTACGGAGTTGCTGCGCATGGGCAAGAGTCAGCACCCCGAAGTGGAAGGGGATGTGGACCGGCAACTGTTTGGGGGGCAGGTGGTGGAGCAGCAACCCTATTACACCCTGAGCGAAGTGACTGAAAACCGGCGCCAGTTGACCATTCCGGCGGGGCGGTTGGAAATGATTTATCCCGGAACAACCGTCCGCGTTTGCCCCGCCGGAACCCAAAATCCCGCGATGGCAACGAAGGCGGTTTCGGGCACCGTAACGACCGGTACGCTGTTTTCGACGACCATCAACCTGGCCAAACCGCTTCCTCCGGGTCTGGAGAGTGAATACTGGGTGTTTCTGCAGGAACGGACTTTCGGCGATCTAACGGTTCGGGTTAGTCTCGACAGCCTGCAGCGACCCGCCTTGCGGCAACAGATGCAGGCTTCATTGGCTAAACTGCCGCTGGTGAAATTTGACCGGACGACGCCCGACTTGCAACTCTGCCAGCGCGATTCCGCGGGATTTTCGCGGGTGGCCGTGCAGCGAATGTCTGACGGAACGCAATTTGGCGACTTAATAAGGCTGAACGAACCGGGCGGAGCAGAGAGGGTGAGTCTCCGGATTCAGGATTATGTACAGGCCAAATTTCTGCAAAATTTCAATCCGTCATATCCCGGTATCGACGTTCGGATGGAAATCCTTCCCAACAAACCCCAAAGCCGCGACGCCAACGATACCACCAGCCGGGAGCCGTTTCTTCAGAATGGGTTGCTGGCGTTGCCGCCGGGTTGGATCTCGGTGCGGATGTTCAATGCCGGTGATTTACCGGTTTATTATTCCGTGATCGACATTCAACCCGACGGCATCGTGTCGGTTATTTTTCCCCGACCGAACACACCCGATACGCCCGACCAATACCGACTCGAGCCGAAGCAAAGCCTGATCATTCCGAGCCGTGTGGCAATTTCTGCGCCCTACGGAAGCGAAACGTTCAAAGTGCTGGCATCCCTCGAAAAATTTGACTTGCGTAATGTGATTAAAATGCGCGAACGAGGCAATTTGAGCATGCGGGGCGTCAACAATGTGCTGGAACTCCTGTTTGGTCGGGCTCAGGTGATGGCCCGGTCGTCCGTTGCCGAAACCGGGTTCCCCGAAACCACCATCGGATCATTTAGCTACCCTTTCCTGATTGTTCCGAAAAAACCGTAAGACTGTCTGTCTGAACCACAAAACCGTTTACTTCCCGTCTTTCTCATAAAACCGCCAGGAGGTCTTGAAATCTTTGCTCAGTTTCTGATTGGTCAGAATGGCCCGGATCATTTCGACCGGCATGGCGTTGAGCTGCAAAATGGCGTCGTGGAATTGCTTGTAGGTCATCTTTTTACTGTCCACAAATTCCTTTTTCAGGCCGTAAAACTGAAAACCGCCCGTCATGTAAGCCAGTTGGTAGAGCGGGGGATAACCGCCCACGAACGACCGGCGCACTTCGCCCTCGGCATTAGCCCGCTCGTGGCCAACCCGGTCCACCAGAAAGTCAATGCACTGCTGCGGGGACCATTTGCCGAGGTGGTAATTGAGCGAAAAAATGATGCGGGCGCAGCGGTGCATCCGCCAGAACAGCATCCCGATCTGGTCTTCGGGCGACTGCGGAAACTGCATGTCCCACAGAATCATTTCCCAGTACAAGGCCCAGCCCTCCGTCCAGAAGGGTGTGTCGAAATTGCGGTAGGTCTTATAGCGGTTGTTCATAAACCCCTGGAGATGGTGTCCGGCAATCAGTTCGTGGTGAACCGTCGAGCGCGAAAAGTGCGGATTGTTGCCCCGCATACTCATCAGCTTATCCTCGTGTTCCATGGTGTTCGTTGGATACGAAATCAGGATGGATTCGCCCCCCAGAAAGAACGGTGACACCTTCTGCCGGGCGGCTGCCATCATGTTCATTCGCCAGGTTTCTTCGGCGATGGGCGGAATGGTCACCAGATCATTTTTTTTCAGGAACGCAATCGACTCATCGTACAGTCGTAAGATCAGTTCGGGCTGTTTACCGGCCGGAACGGCGGTATTTTTGACTTTTTCCTGAGCGGCTTTCCAGTCTGTACCAAATCCCATTTCCTGCGAAGCTTTCAGCAACTCCCGGTCGCACCACGCAAATTCGCGGTTGGCAATGTCGACCAGTTCTTCCGGCGAATACGGAATGAGTTCAAACTGAAGCTGCCGTAGCAATTCTTCACGGCCCACTGCAATGCCTGAAATACCGCTGCCGTCGTCTTTGGTCGGCGCGGCCTCCCTGACTTTTTTGGTCAGCAAAGCCGTATACGTCGTCAGCAAGCTGTCGGTTTTTCGATACGGTTCGGGCACCCACCAGCTAAATTGCGGGTCGTAGGCGTTGTAGAACGTAAAGACGCTTTTTAGGGCAGCCTGCAAGCCTTTGGCGGTTCCTTCGGCGCGTCGGGCCTGCGCCGGTTCAATCTTCTCGGTTTTCTCAACCACCTTCCGAACCGTGATGATCTGTTTTCCAATGGCGTTCAGGTCCGCAGCCACCTGCTCGGCCACCAGCGGCATTCCCCGCCGACGGAGTTTTTCCAGCGTGTAGATTTTGTCGGCAAACGGAAACCAGTCTTTGGTCTGGTTAATCTCCCGTTCTTCGTCCGCTAATTCCTGAAGCGCTTTCTTCAGGTTTCGTTGAAACAGCAGGTAATCCACCCGGCTGTCGGTGCTCATCCGGTCAAAATCCAGTTGCTGCAATTGCCGGAGGTAATCGGTATGAAACGTCTTGAAACGCTCCCGCCGTTCGGGCGAATTTTCAAGGGTGTAAAACCGGCTGAGACTGCCCCGATCGGCTTCATAGTTCGTCAGCAGATGATGAACATCGCTCGTTTGCCGGTATAATCCGCTCGCCGGATTCGGTTGAGCGAATGCCACCAGTGGGCCGACAAAAAGCAGGAAGGAAAGGAAGGAACGGGTAAACGGTGGTTTCATGGGCGGTTTCATCGGTGGTTTCAATTCACTAAAGTAGTTATTGTATAATAAAAACCGGAAAATATTCGGCCAAAAACGATTTTTGCCAACTATTCTGTAACTTTTAGGCCTGTTAACCTGAACAACCTGCTCATCTATGAAACACAACTCCGTTTACTCAGTGCTTTGGCTGGCGTTGAGCCTGACCGCGGCACAGGCCCAAAAATTTACCGGTTTTACCCCCGCTCGTCAGGCCACTGAGGAAAAAGCGGAAGCCGAATTCAAGAAACACCAGTCGTCGGCAGCTTTTAAAAAGCACCTCGAAATGCTGAGCAGTGTGCCCCACGTGGCCGGAACGCCTGAAAATGAGAAGGTTCGGGATTACATTGCCGAAACCATGCGGAAAGCGGGCTGGCAGGTCGATATTTACCCGCACGACATTTATTTACCCAAAGGTCCGGGCGAAATTGCCGTCGAACTGGTAGAACCCATTCGCCAGCCGCTGAACATTCGGGAGTATCTTTTTGCGGAGGACAAATACGCCAAAGACCCGCGCCTGATGCCGGGCTGGAACGCCTATTCCGGTTCGGGTGACGTCACGGCGGAAATCGTTTACGCCAACTACGGTCGCAAGGAAGACTTCGAGCAACTGAAGGCGATGGGCATTTCGGTGCAGGGGAAAATCGTCATGGCGCGTTATGGCGGTAATTTCCGGGGCTACAAAGCCCTGTTTGCCCAGGCCGCCGGAGCTGCCGGGGTGATCATTTATACCGATCCGGCCGACAACGGCTACACCAAAGGCTTGACGTTTCCGGAAGGACCACAACCCAGTGAAAGCGTTATTCAGCGCGGATCATTGCTGACGGTTCCGTATACCGGTGACCCACTGACGCCCGGCGAACCCGCGTTGCCGATCGACGGAAAAACCAAAATCAAACGGCTCGATCCGAAGGATGTTGCCCTGCACACCATTCCGGTGACGCCCATTCCGTACGGGTCGGCCACCGAAATTCTGAAACGCATGACGGGCAGCAAAGCCGTTCCGACGGGCTGGCAGGGCGGTTTGCCGTTTACGTATCGGCTGGAAGGCGGTTCGGCCCTGAAAGTGCGGCTGATGGTGAAGCAGGAAAAAGCCATCACCCGAATTTATGAAGTGGTCGGGACGATGGTCGGAACGGAATTTCCCGACGAATGGATCATTGCCGGGTGCCATTACGACGCCTGGTCGTTCGGAGCCACCGATCCCAACAGCGGTACGGCGATGTTGCTGAGTCTGACCGAATCGTTGGGCAAACTGGCAAAAACCGGTCAAAAGCCCCGGCGAACGATCAAAATAGCGCACTGGGATGCCGAAGAGTTCGGCGTTATCGGCTCGGCGGAATGGGCGGAGCAGTTTCGGGATGAACTGACGCAGAAAGCCGTTGCCTACATGAATTATGATGCCGCCGTGTCGGGCCGGAATTTTGGGGCCAGCGCGTCGCCGTCCCTGAAAAAGATTCTGATTGAAGCCACGCAGGCTGTTCAATATCCTGATTCCAACAAAACCGTCTATGAGCATTGGCTGGGGCAGGGCGGTCGCCGGGGTGGCAGCACCGTTGACATTGCCTCATCGGCACCGGCTACGGTCGTCAACGAGCCGGTCATCGGCAACCTGGGCGGTGGTTCAGATCACATTGCGCCCTACATGCACGTCGGCATTCCGTCGCTGAACGCCGGAACGGGTGGGCCGACGCTCTACCATTCGTCCTACGACGACCTGTTTTTCTACGATAAATTTGCCGATCCGACTTACAAAATGGGGCCGATGGTGGAGCAGGTGGTGGGAACCATGACGCTGCGGCTGGCCAATGCCGACGTGCTGCCCTATGATCTGGTGCGCTACGCCAACGATCTGTCGACGCATTTGAAAGCCGCCGAAAAAGCCATCAAAGCGTATTCGCCGACCTATTCCATCGAACCGTTGCTGACAGCGGTGGTCGATCTGAAAAAGAATGCCGAAGCGGCCGAAACCGCCCGCCAGAATTATTTACAGGCGGGTCGCACCGATAAACTGGCGGAACTGAACAAAACCATGCGCCAACTGGAACAGTCGTTCATCGACCCCAAAGGCATGGCGTTCGGGTCGTGGTATCGCTCATTGTATGCTTCTTCAGATCCGAACAGCGGGTATGCGTCGTGGATGCTGCCGGGCCTGCTCTACGAAGCGTCGCTGAAATCGACCGCCAACCTGCCCGATCTGGAATCCCGCTACAAGAAAGCCATCCAAACCCTGAGCGACCGGTTGGGAACGCTGGTGGAAGGCATGGCTTCGGGCAATCCGGCGACCCTGGGCGGAGGGAAAAAATAGCGGTTTTTGGTACCTTCGGGCAGTTGAGGAGATTTTTGATTGCCCGAAGGCATCTGCCACTAACCCGACCCGTTACCATGACCTTTTTCAGTGTTCGAACCGTGATTCTTATCGGTTCATTTTGTGCGTCTTTCGTTGGATTTGCCCAAAACCAACCCATTATTCTCCGAAACCAGCGGGAGCTGTTTGTCGACGATTACCTGATCGACACACGCACCAACCTGGAACTGCGTCTGGGAACTCCGGTTTCGGCCGGAAAAGTGCTGCAATTTACCGAACCCTGGGAAGGACAGTTTTGTACGTACGTGTCCGTTGTGAACGCCGGTGACCGCTTTCAGCTATATTACCGGGGGCTGGCCGGCTATGAAGGCAAAGGTGATCAGCAGGTTACGTGTTACGCTGAAAGTCAGGACGGTATTCACTGGATGAAACCGAAACTGAAGCTTTTCAAGGTGAACGGCACGCTGGAGAACAACGTGGTGCTGGGCGACAATCCTCAGCGGAGTACGCATAATCTGGCGGTGCTTTACGACAACCGGCCCGGTGTTCCGGCCGACGAACGGTACAAAGCTGTTGGCGGAGAGTCGAACACCAAAATTCCGTCCAGCGGGCTGTTCCGGTATGTTTCGCCGGATGGCATTCACTGGAAACGCTACGCCAGGGATACCGCGGCTTTGTTCCATGATTATGCACTGGACTCCCAGAATGTACTGACGTGGGTGCCTGAGGAAAAAGTTTACGCTATCTACCTCCGCGCCTGGACGGGTGGAAAACCGGGTGAACTGTATCCCATTGGCGGCATTCGGTCCATTGCCCGGTCCACGTCCCGCGATTTCATCCATTGGTCAAAACCGGAAATGATGACCTTCGGCGACACCGCACGGGAACATCTGTACACCAACACCACACAACCCTATTTCAGAGCACCCCAGCTTCTGATTTCCATGCCTTTCCGCTTTTCACCCCAGTTAAAAGTGCTTTCGGATGCACAGTTGATCGAAAACGGGACTGACAAAACCCAGTGGAAGGGCGTTGCCGATGGCGTTTTTATGACTTCCAGGGGCGGAACAGTTTACAACCGGAAATTCATGGAGTCGTTTGTCCGGCCGGGTTCCGAGCAGAAAAACTGGGGAGCGCGGAGTAACATTCCGGCGATGGGCGTCATTGCAACCGGTCCAGCCGAAATGTCATTTTTCGTCACCCGGGCCTACGGCACCAAGGCGGTTTTTCTGGAGCGCATGACCCTGCGTACGGACGGTTTTGCTTCCCTGCATGGCGGTTATACAGAAGGAAGCGTCGTGACGAAACCGCTTGTTCTTCAGGGAAATAACCTGGTCGCTAATTACGCAACTTCGTCGGTGGGTTACGTGAAAGTGGCGGTTTTGGATGATAATGGCAAGGCCATTGCCGGTTTTGAAGAGTCGGAATTGTTGGTCGGCGATCAAATCGATGGCCTGGTAAGCTGGAAAAACGGCAAAACCGTCAAAGAACTGGGCGATCGGAAAATTCGGTTGAAATTCATCGTTCGGGATGCTGATCTGTATTCCTTCGCCATCCGTTGACCCGGCGGGCATTGCTTGTCCGGCGAATGTCTGAGCAACGGAAAGTATTCTATCTTTGCAGATCAACTTCCTGAATCCCATGAAACACCTGATTCGACACACGTTCGACCGTGTCACGTATTGTCTATTCTTCGCAACGCTTCTCCTTCCGTCCGTTCGGGCGCAAACCAACGCCACCGGTCCGGCCACGGCGGCCATTCTGAGTCGCTGGGAAAAGCAGGTGACGCCCGAAAACGCCTGGCGCGACTACCCCCGACCGCAATTGGTGCGGGCCAACTGGCAGAACCTGAACGGAATGTGGGAATACGCCATCCGGCCCAAAACCGAAGGCCAGCCCGCCACTTTCGACGGGCAAATTCTGGTGCCCTTCTGCGTGGAATCGACGCTTTCGAAAGTAACGAAATCACTCAAATCGGACCAACGGCTGTGGTATCGCCGGAATGTGACGATCCCCACCGACTGGAACGGGCAGCGGGTGTTGCTGCACTTCGGCGCGGTGGATTACGAATGCAATCTGTGGGTCAACGGCGGTTTGGTTGGATCACATGTCGGCGGTTCGGATGCGTTTGAATTTGACATTACGGACTTTCTGAAAGCCGGTCAGAATCAACTGGTTCTGGGCGTGACGGACCCCACCACCGACGGCGAACAACCGCGCGGCAAGCAGGTTTTTAATCCGAACGGCATCTGGTATACGCCGGTGTCGGGCATTTGGCAAACCGTCTGGCTCGAACCGGTTCCCAACCCGGCTTACATTGAGGAAGTTCAGCTCACCCCGGACCTGGATTCCAGCCGGTTGCGGGTGGAAGTGCTGCTAAACCGGCCCCTCACCAACCCAACGAGCGCGATCCGGTTGACGGCGCTGGACGGAACCCAAACCGTTGCGAGCCTTCTGGTTCGGTCGGGACGGGTGGCCTATTTGCCCATCAAAAACCCCAAGGTCTGGTCGCCCGACAGTCCGTTTCTCTACAATTTCAAGGCGGAACTGGTGACGGTGAAAGACCCCTTTCCCGGAACCGAAAACCGCCACCGTCCGCGCCACAACGACGCCGAGCGGTCGGCTTATGCCAAAGCCGAGGTAACGGGCAATGCCGTTGATGCCGTGACGAGTTATTTCGCGATGCGGAAAATGTCGATGGGGCCGGGCAAGATCGCCGGGCAGCCCATGATGTTGCTGAACAACAAGCCGGTTTTTCAAAACGGCCCGCTCGATCAGGGCTGGTGGCCGGGGAGTTTGCTGACTCCTCCGTCGGACGAAGCCATGATTTTTGAGCTGGATTTTCTGAAAAAATCCGGTTTCAATATGCTGCGGAAACACATCAAGGTGGAACCCGACCGGTATTATTACCACTGCGACCGGCTGGGTTTGCTGGTCTGGCAGGATATGCCGTCCGGTTTTTTGAGCGGACAGGACATGGGTCGTCAGGAGGTCGTCGAACCGTTGCGCCGGTCGAAAGGCAAAGAGCAGTTTGAACTGGAACTACGCCGGATGATGAACCGGCTGCACAATCACCCGAGCATTGTGACCTGGGTCGTACACAACGAAGGCTGGGGGCAGTACGACAACGTTCGGCTGGCGGATTGGGTGAAGGCACTCGATCCCAGTCGGTTGGTGAATGCCGCCAGCGGCTGGTCGGACCTGGGCGCGGGCGATTTTTTCGACATTCATACGTATGAAGAAGTGCCGAATATTCCGGAGCCCAAAAAAGACCGCGTCATTGTCGTTGGTGAGTTCGGAGGCATCGGCTGGCCGATTACCGGGCATTTGTGGGACCCCAAAAAACGGAACTGGGGATATCAGACGTATCAAGATAAAGATGCGGTTTTGAAGGCGTATCGCACCAAATACGCCAAAATGGTGGAGATGTACCAGAAAAATGGCGTTTCCGCAGCGGTGTATACCCAGACGACGGATGTGGAAGGCGAGGTCAATGGTCTGCTGACGTACGACCGGGAAATTATCAAGATTCCGGTTGAAACGCTGCGGGAAATCCACGCGCCCCTGTTCAAATAAAGGCGGTTTTCCCGACCGGCCAAAAGTCCGGCAAGGCCATTCAATTTACCGGATTTTGAGTGAACAGAAACAGCCCTGCAACGGTCGGCACCCGCTGGTTGTCGCCCGTTGCAGGGCTGTTTCTGTTGTTGTGCAGGCGTATCGTTTTAGTAACTCCCCAAACGGGCGGGATTATGCGCCAATTTTGGTCGAAATTAGCAGCTTTTCAACTGGTATGATCTGATTATCAGTCCGAAAATTCTTGCTTCGTAATGTCTCTCATCCATTTCCGGCCAAAATATTACGGTTTACTTGCGTATTAAAATAAAAAACGATTACTTGCTTGCAACTACAAACAACTATCTCGATGAAGATACAATTTCTACTTCTGATTTCTTTCATCCTGCTCAGCCTGGGGGGATCGGCGCAGGATTTGGATTGGAATACCTATCCGGATGGCTCGCTCAATCACACCTACCCAACGGTTGGCAATGCTCCGGTCAGTGTGGGCGTTGAGACGACCGGCAGTACGTCGTCGCTCAATGCGAATGAACCCAACGGCCGTCCGACGGGCCTGCGGCTTGCGGCTGATTTTCCCGCCAGCGGTAATTGTGTTTCGGTGAAAATTACGTTTTCGCAGCCCGTCAGTAACCTGAATTTCAATCTGATCGATATTGATTACGCAGATGGGGATAGTGACTATCAGGACGTTGTAACGGTTTCGGGTAGCAACGGGGGAACACCGGTTAGTCCGAGTATTGGGTCGGCGGCTACCAATACAGTCAGCGGCAATACCGTCACGGGAACGAACAGTGACGTTGCTTTAGCCCAGAATCTGGTCACGTTCAGCAGTCCGGTCACCGAAGTAACCATTCAGTACTGCGCCGGACCGGCTTTTGCTCTTCCCGAATCGCAGGAAATTTACATTGGCGACTTTACCTGGGACGATGCTGCGGCCATGCCGGTACGGCTGGCGTCGTTCAGTGGCAAGCGGGTCGAGCACCAGATGCTGCTGGGCTGGCAAACCACCTTCGAATCCAACAGTGCTTATTTTGTCGTGGAACGCAGCACCGACGCTCAATCCTTTGAAGCCATTGGCCGGGTGATTTCCCAGGGTTTTTCCGAAACGATGCAGGCATATGGTTTTACGGATGAGGCTCCGCAAAAAGGAACCAACTACTACCGCTTGCGGCAGGTCGACCGCGACGGCCGGTTTGCATTATCGAAAATCCTGGGGCTGACGTACGATGCCGACGGCTTCTATTTTGAGGTACTGGCGCTGGAACGGGGCCGGATCGAAGTGAAAACCAATGCGCCGGACCCCGCGTTTGCGGTGGTGGATCTATGGGGCATTGGCAACCTGGGGTCGGTTGAAAAAGTGGGCGCAACGCGGTATGTTTTGCAGGTAGCGCCCTCGGGTCTGGCCACACCATCCCTGAAAATCGTCCAGATGCGAACGAACCAGTTCGGCTACGCTAAACGCGTGCTGCTGAATGAATAACCTGAATTAATGTTTATTTGTGTATACCAGACACCCTGCCGGTTTTGCTGACAGGGTGTTTTTATGCGTATTGCTCAAGGGCTGGTGTGAACGCCGAAACACGACCGGAGAATCGCGTCGAACGTGGCTCCGTAGGTTTCCTGATCCGGGCGGCTCACTTCTACTTTCCGGGTGAGGGGCGCCCGGCTGAAAATGAAGACCTTTTCTTTGGGGAGATCGGCGGGAAGGTAGGGCGAATGGGTGGTGATGAGGCAGTCCTGCCGGATGGTTTCCGCGTGGTCGCTGCGCTTTCCGTCCGACGTCGGCAATTCCCGCAGCCGATCCATCAGGTTCATTCGCCAGACCGGATTGAAGTGCGATTCGGGTTCGTCCAGCAAGAAGAGGACATTCGAAAACGAAAGCATGCTGAAGGTGCCCAGAAGCTGGGCCAGTTGATGCTCACCGTCGGAAAGAGACACATAATCGACAATGGCGGTATGATTCCGGGCGTGGAAGTTCACCCGTTCGAAACGGAAAACCTTGTCTTCATCCTGCGGCTCCGGCAACCGCGAGGCAAACCGACGCGCTTTGGTTTCCTTGCTAAACCGTTCGCGGGCGTGTTTGGGAATCACGAGATCATTCAGCATGGCGAGCTTGTGAAATGCCGAATACAGGTCGAAGGCGGTTTTCCAGAAAAACCGGAAGCCGGTTTTGGTTTCGGTATCGACCAGAAAATCAAAGGTGTAGGTTTCGGTTTTGTCATCGTACTGGTAGCAGGTGGCACAGCGTTGCAGTCGGGTCAGGTATTCTTCGAGTTCATCCGTGAGCTGAATGCCTTTTCGTTTCGACTGCTTGCCAGCGCGGGCCGGTGCGCGGGGAGCCGCTCCGTGGGCCAGTTGAATGCTGCATCGAAAGGAGTGGAGGTCGTCCAGGTGGGCGTGTTTCAGCAGGGCGGAACGCTGTTCATCACTGCCCAGCAACAGATTGGCAACCAGCACTTCCAGGTGCGTTCCGTAGTCGATCAGCATCAGGCGCGTATCCTGAATACCGGTTGACGGGGTGGCTTGGTCGATGGCACTCTCGCGTACCTCTTCCGCATACCCACTCCGGCTGAGCAGGAAAGGCAAACTCAGCGTCTCGTTATCCCCGGACGAATACCCAACCACCTTGCTGGGCAGCAATTCCTTCGTTTCGGGCGCGGTCAGTTCGCAGTTTATCCAGGCTCCGTCCACTAGTTTCCGGATCGTCACCACCGGTCGGCGTTTTGTTTGCGCCCGTCGCGAAATCCGGACGTGAACCGTTGCCGGGCTGCCGTGGGGGCGGATCAGGTAGTCGACTTCGAACTGCAAACCGGGGTTTCCTTCAATGCGTTCTTCCTGACACACCACGGCATGAAAGGCCGACTGAAACATTTCGGCCAGCACCTGGAGCAACTGCGACTTACCAGTTCCGTTGGCACCCAGCAGACACAAGGGAGCGAAAGTTGTTTGCTCATCCATTTGAGAGCGCAACGAAATGTCGAGCCCATCGAGTAGTCCGCCACACGTATCGGCTGAAATGATGTGAATGCGTAAAAGCTTCATGGTTTTATCCGGATCAGGGTCATGGCCTGTTTTTCGGGGTCAAAGACCTGTTTCAGTGCCGGTTGTTTTTCGGAGAGAAGCGTAAAAACCGCTTCTTTCAAGGCATCGTATTCAACGGCGAGCTGACGGCGCAGTTCGTCGAAGGTGAACGGTCCATCCGGCAGGAAGCGAATGGATTCCAGCACGGTTTCGGGCGAGAGTGGGGTCATTCTGGGTTTTCGGGTACGTTTGGCCAAGGGCGTCGTTTGGGATCGGGCGGTTTTGTCGGCCTGCAGGCGCTGGAGAAGCAAGCCAGCGGGTTCATCTTCCGGATCTTGCGGGACCAAGTGTCCGCGAAAGGCGCTATCCAGGGTGGCCGCCGGCAACCGCTCAATTTTTGCCCGGGCCGCCACGCAGCGGGCTTCCAGGGCATCGGCATACGCAAACAGGGCGTCTACCCGGCGGACAATTTCGTGCTGCTCGGCAACGGGCGGCACCGGAAACCTGAAATGGCGGCATTGGGAAAGCGAAATGTTGATCTGCCCCGCCGACCCGCGCGTCTCGTGCAGGATGGACGCCAGGTTATCACCTTTGCAAAGCAGGTAATACAGCCAGCCGCTTGTGATTCGCGGGCCGGGCCGGAAGAGCGTCAGGGCCTGGTTGATGTTCCATTCGGGATAGGTATCGGGCACGATGGCAACCTTCCCCAGCGGTGGCCCCACGATGTTCATAAGCACATCCCCCGGCACGGTTTGCGACCTTTTCAGGGCCTTGTCGTGCGATGCCGTCGAAATGAATTGCGGTCTGGAAGTGAAGTCAATCGACTGATTGACAATATTATAAACCTTTAAAAACGGAATATTGGGGTGGTCGAGGAAACCTTCTGCGGGGGTGCCGCCGTTTTGAACTTTCGCGCAAACCGCGTCTGCCCGCTCCAGTGTCCAGTCCGAAAGGTCTTTCCCGCGCCATTTCTCTGTGAGTTTTCCGGTAATAGCCGCCGATAGAATCGATTGGCGCAGGTTTTTCAGCAGGCCCAGCACGCGGTCCAGACGGTCGCGGCAGGCTTCGATTCGGGCGAGGGTAGCCCCGATTTTGTGTACAATCCGGTGCTGCTCCCGGAGCGGGGCAATCAAAACCGGCAAGGTGGCTACTCGCTTGGGTTGCGCCCGGGTGAGCGACCCCCCAACGCCCGTGACCCCCCGGCAAATCAGTTCGCGGAAAACGGGTGTGCTGAAATAATACCGTAAAAAATCAGGCGATAAAACCGGTAACCGCACCACAATCCATTCGGACGACGCAATTTGCCGGAACTCGCCTTTGGGCCTTACTTTCCAGACGCGGTTAATCCGGGGGTTGATCTTGCAGATCAGAATGTCGTTGGGCTCCACCAGTTGTTTAATGGAACCAATGGCCGTGCCGGGCAGCCGCTCGGGCTGACGGGTTGGAAAGGCCGGTACGCTGTAGAGTTCAAAAATGACATCGGGTTGACTGGCCGGGTTGATCACCAGCGACGAAAATTCGTTGATTGCGCCCAGATCGACCCTGATCCAGCCCTGTGGTACGTCGCTCATACCTCCACCTCCTCTCCCAACTCCTCCATGATTTCCCGCAATTCTTCCAGCGCCCCCTCCAGTTCTTCCATCACCTCCAGCGCCAGCACGCCCGGCTCCGGCAGTTCTTCGCTTTCGTCCTTGAGCCACGAAATATCCAGGTTGTCGTTGTGCTGCGCGATCCACTCGCGGCTAAACCGGCGGAAGCGGTTGGTGATGCCGGTATCGTCCCGTCGCCGGGACAGAGCCTCCGGACGCCCCAGCGGATCGTCGCCAAAGGCGGCTTCAAATTCGGAAAAGTGGTTCCGGGTCAGGAGCGTGCGTTTTCCGTATTGCGGCATGTTCGCCCGCAAATCATATACCCAGACTTCTTTCGTATTACCCTGATCGGTGTGGCCTCTTGTGAAGAAAACCACGCAGGTTTTTACGCCCTGGGCGTAGAAAATGCCCGTCGGCAGACGCAAAATGGTGTGGAGATTGCATTTGTCCATCAAATCAGCCCGAATCTGTTTTCCGATGTTGCCTTCGAAAAGCGCGTTGTCGGGCAACACGACGGCAGCCCGGCCACCCGGTTTGAGGCCCCGGTAAATGTGCTGTAAAAAACAGAACTGCTTGTTGCTGGTCGGGTAGGGGAGGTCGGTGCGCTCGGGCAACCCCCCGCCTTTTTTGCTGCCAAAAGGCGGATTGGAGAGAATCAACGTGGCCCCCGGTAGCTTCTGCCCGTCGGGCGACAGCGTATCGCCGTAATGAACACCACCCGCATCGGGGTTGAAATCAATACCGTGGAGAAATAGATTCATGAGTGCCAGCCGATGCGTATCCTGCACATGTTCCATGCCAAAAAAGGTTCGGGTGCGGTATTTTTCAAGCTGGTGTTTGTTCCAGTTTTCCGGATTCTGGTGTTCACGAATGTAATGATTGGCCGCGATCAGGAAACCGCCCGTTCCGGCCGCCGGATCCTGAATCAGATCATCCAGCGTGGGTTTCATCACCGTCACCAGGCTGTCGATCAGCGAGCGGGTGGTGAAATACTGACCAGCTCCCGACTTTTTTTCGTTCGCACTCTTTTCCAGCAGTCCTTCATAAATGTCCCCCAGATCTTCCCGGCCGGCATTGTACCAGGCCAGTTTATCGATTCCATCTACCAGCGCGGAGAGAGTCGCTGGTTTTTTGATGACCGAGCTGGCATTGCTGAAGATTTCCTTCACAATCTGCTCCCCGTGTGCGCCCAGGTGAATCAGGGTAATTTTATAGGCTTCAAGTCGTTCCGGTTTTGGTTTGGCAATCAGGTTGTCCCAGCGGTGACCCTTCGGAATCTGCCCTTCTGTACCGGTTTCCTTCGCCATCTTGAAAAACAGCAGGTAGGTTAATTCGGTAACGTATTGGTGATACGTCACGCCATCGTCTTTCAACACATTGCAGAGATTCCAGAGCCGGGCGATGATGTCGTTGGAAATAGGTTTCATAGGGTCGTTTTCCGGGTTGTGGGGCCGGAAGTAAAAAGCCGGTTAGGCTGCGAAACTGCAGGGGTTAAATGGATCAACGGCCCAATCTAAAGAGGATGCCCGCGAAAAACAAAGCAGAAAGCGGTATTCTGTATCCTCATTTTCCGGAAAAAGTTACATGGGGTAACTGTGGTTACGGTTCGCTGGAGCTACTGATTCGGGTAAAACCGCTCTTTGTTGTTTACGCAAAGAATCCCTGTGGAATCTTCTCAGACGCCATTTTTGTCTTTTTCTCCTACTGCATTTGACTTTTGCTTGTGTTTGATCCGAATTATTGTTAATTCGCATGTACACACAAATAAACATTAAACATCATGAGACAGTTTGTACGACTGGCCATTTTTTGGCTATCAGTGTCGGTGGGTTGGGCGCAGGACCTCAACTGGAATACCTATCCGGACGGGGAGTTGACGAATACCTATACCAACATCGGGAATATTCCGGTCGATGCCACGGTCGATATAACCGGCCTGACGAGTTCCTTTTACCTCGATTATCCCCGCCCGAGCGCCAACGGGCTGGAGCTAAATGCCAACTTTCCCACGAATGGCAATTGTATTTCTGTCAAAATTACCTTTTCGCAGCCCGTCAGTAATCTGAATTTCAACCTGCTCGATATTGACCGGATCGATGGCGACAGTCAGTATCAGGATGAGGTGACGGTTTCGGGCAGCAACGGAGGAACGCCGGTTAATCCGGCCATCGGATCGGCGGCAACCAATACCGTCAGCGGCAATACCATCACGGGAATCAACAGTAACGTTAACAATGCGGTCAACACGATTGCGTTCAGCAGTCCGGTGACCGAAGTGACCATTCAATACTGTGCCGGACCGGATTGGGTCGACCCGAAACGACAGTTTATTTTCATTTCCAATTTCAATTGGGACGATGCTGCGGCCATGCCCGTGCGGCTGGCGTCGTTCAGCGGCAAGCGGGTTGAACACCAGATGCTGCTGGGCTGGCAAACTACTTTTGAATCCAACAGTGCCTATTTCGCTGTGGAACGCAGCACCGACGCTCAATCCTTTGAAGCCATTGGGCGAGTCGTTTCCAAAGGGTTCTCCGAATCGATGCAGGTATACGGTTTTACGGATGAAGCTCCGCAAAAGGGAACGAATTATTACCGCTTGCGGCAGGTCGACCGCGACGGCCGGTTTGCGTTTTCGAAAATCCTGGGGCTGACATACGATGCTGACGGCTTCTATTTTGAGGTACTGGCGCTGGAACGGGGCCGGGTCGAAGTGAAAACCAATGCACCGGACCCCGCGTTTGCGGTGGTGGATTTGCAGGGAATTCCGAATCTGGGAACAATTGAAAAGGTCAGTGCCACCCGGTATGTACTCCACGTTACGCCCTCCGGTCGGGCCACGCCGGTCCTGAAAATCGTCCAGATGCGAACGAATCAGTTTAAGTATGCCAAAAAAATTCTGCTGAATTAACGGGTCTTTACGGTCAAAGCCAGATCGGCCCCGAAAGCCGGGGTTTTAAGCGTTGCCAAACCGCCGGAATGCCGAAGTTTTTCCTTCTGCTTCCGGCCGGTTTCCGGCTCAACGTAGGTGACCGTATAGCGACCGGCGGGCAGATTCAGCGTCAGGCTCATCGGTTCGGGCTGTTTCGGATGGTTGCCGTTGTAGATGTACAGGGCGTACTGTTTCCCGGTTTCGCTGAGGGCGTGAACCCGCACCCGCGACGGTAACGAACCGCCTGGCAAAACCGTATCCGGTTTCATCCGAACGAAATCCAGCCCTTGCATAAAATCTTTCAGTACACCCAGTTGCTTCCGAAACGCCGGACTGCCCCCGCCGGGCGATTTCGGCCCCGGCGTGTAGGTGCCGTTGGGTTGAACGGACGTGAACGAATAATCGAGGTTGTTGTAGAGACCGCCCCCGGCCAGCAAAAACTCCCAGCCTTCTTTGCGGTAGGTGGAGTCGGCAGTGCCTTTAAAACCGGTTTCGTTGTCGCCCAGGACTTTGTTCAGCCCGTAATTGAGCGGGACCGCTTTGGGTGGCGTTGCGTAGTGAAAGTTAAAAACCGACACGGCCGAATGCGGCTTTTCGATTTTGGCCGAACCATTGGCGATGTTCTGCGTAATGAGGTGTTTGTTGGGTAAACTGGTCTCGGTTTCCACAATGAGGTCGGCGATGTGGTGCTGCCAGTTTAGTTGTACCCCGCCAAAATACGGTTCGTTGCAGATTTCAAACAGCACATTGCTGAAACCGTTCAACTCCGTCACGATTTTCCGCACCATGGCTTCCTGAATGGCCAGCAACCCGCCGTTTTTGTCGAGTGTGTAGACGTCGTTCCGCCCGACCGTTCCAACCGAATTGACGTTGTTAGCGGCATTCTTTGGGCTGATGACCCACATTTTCTCTTCGTAAAACGGACAGAAGAGCGCCAGTTCGACAATAATGCCGCGTTGTTCGGCGGCTCCCACAAAGTCCTTCAACCGGTTGAAATAAGTATCATCCCAACGCGAAAGGTCAAACTTGTTGCCACCCAACGCGTAGCCAGCCTGTTCGCTGCGGGGCCACGGACAAACAAACCGCCCCGTTTCCGGTGCCATCGTGTTGTGTTCGATCCCGAAGTCGCCGGGGGCTTCGCGGTAGGCTCCGGTGAAGGTGCGGGTCAGGTTCAAACCGTCTTTTTGAAGCGTGTTGAGATACGTAATGAAATCAAAATCCAGGTTCAGAACCGCTCCGTAATGTTCGCCCGACGTAATCAACACCGTGGGTTTGCCCTGGTAGCTGAAATAATGCGGATTGTCGGGGTGCAAACGGATGGGTTGCGCTGAAAGCCAGCCCGTTAGGCCAGTCAAGGCAAGGGTCGCTAGAAACCGGTTTCTCATGGTTCAGGAGTCGAATGGATAAAGGGCTATTATACTCTCTTGTCTTTGCTCTCAGGTCTATTTCAACAAAAAATCCCGTGCCAGTTCCAGTTGATCGGTGCTCAGAAAATCGGCACCGGCTTCGCGGAGTTTGGCCCACACCGCCGGATCTTCGGGACAGGCCCAGAGCCGCAGTTTCTTCCCCTCGGCGTGAACCCGCTGAACCAGTTGCCGGAGTTTTTGAAACTGCTCGTCCGGTATCGGCCCTTGTCCGCGCCATTGAAGCTGGTTGCCATAGGCATCGCTCACCACCGGCATCAGGTCGCGACTGAATCCCTTGCCCAGATCGGCGGGCCGTCCGTCGATGCCTACCAAACGCTCTTTGGCTCTTTTTACGGTTTCGATGGGGCGGTTTCCGGAAATAAAAACCGTGACAGCACCCGGCTGGCAGCGGTTTCCCTTGCAGGTGGTCAGAATCGACCGATAGCGTTGCAACACCTTCTCCAAAGCCCGGTAGGTGCTGTCGGCCCCGGTTTTGAAGTCGATCATCAGGTAAACCGGGCCGCTGTAGTTGGCATACACTTTCCCGCCGTTTTGGCGAATTCGCTCGGCCAGCGGGCGCAGGTACAGATTTTCGAGTGACTTATCCGTGTTCCAGAAAGCCGGGCGGTTGTGGGCGACATACAGCGTGTCCTGGTGCGCATACACATCAGCTTCTACACTCGTAAAACCGTGATCCAGCGCATCCCAAAGCGGGCGCGATTGCTCATAATCATTGTGCGCGTGGGCGTTGGGCAGCGGCACCACGCTGGCGAGTGGCTGCGGAGTCTGCAACGGAGCCATCGGCTGCGTCCAGGCGGTTTCGACATCACCCGGCTCAAACGGATTGAATTTGGGTTTGGTCGAAATGACTTTGGCCCGCACCAGCAACTCGTCGGTCAGCGTATAACTCGCTTCCGTGCCCGCCAGCTCGCGCAGAATTTCCGCCTTTTCCTGCCCTTTCCGAATGCCGATAAATTGAATTCGGTAGGTGACATCCGGTTCGGTTTTGATTTTAAACGCCACGGTTTTAGCGGTTTGCGTCAGGCTTTCGAAGGTGACCCCCGTGGTCGCGTAAAACCGGCCCGCTTCCAGCGCTTCCACAATCGTGTTGGGTTTTAGCTCGGGCGCGTTCACCATCACCCAGCCCCGACCCGAATTGCTGTAGGTGGGTCCGAAGAAATTATAATTATGACTGTCGTCGGT
The DNA here is from genome assembly GCF_051857545.1 of Larkinella fluvii. Taxonomy (NCBI): domain Bacteria; kingdom Pseudomonadati; phylum Bacteroidota; class Cytophagia; order Cytophagales; family Spirosomataceae; genus Larkinella; species Larkinella fluvii. Next base: position 251,467 of record NZ_JBPZHB010000003.1, read on the forward strand.
GGCCAGGCCGAGCATCAGCGGGCGGCCCTGCCGCAGAAACGTCAGGTTGATTTTATCCCACATGGCCTCAGTGCCTTCGCGGGTGCTGTCCCCGTAGTTATGTACCTGCGGGTGGCCGTTGAAGACCTCGAAAAACCGCTCGTGCCGGAGTTGCATCAGGTCGTTGGCCGTAATGGCGTAATGAAAATTGGGGTGGTTGATGTGGGGAAACATGGGCTGGCCCGTTTGCCGCCGTTGCGCTACCACCGCGTCGATGTTGTTCTGCATGACCTCGGCTACGCTGTTGCCCGGCAGCGGTTTCAGCAGGTTCTGGAGGTTGGTCATGTTGATGTGAATGGGCTTGCCCTGGTACCCCGTTGAGACTTCTTCGCTCTTGAGAATCAGGAACTTCTCCGGTTCTTCAAAATAGCTGCGGTATTCGCTGAGGTTCTTCAGCCGCACTTTCAGGGAATCATTCGGGCCGGTCTGGTATTTCACCCAATCGGGGCCGAAGGTGCGCAAATACCGTTCGAAGGTGCGCCGACGGTCGGGAGCGCGCGGCACTTTGATCCATTTTTCGCCTTCCTGAAATGTGTTGTGATCCGACAAACCGATGAACTGGTAGCCGTTGGCCTTGTACCAGTCCATGATCATTTCGGGATAATCGTCGCCGTCGCTCCAGAGCGAGTGCGTGTGGAGGTTGCCTTTATACCAGTGCTGGGCCTGGGCAAGCGGAATGAACAACAGAAGGAAAAGAAAGAGGAAAACCGGTCGCATGGGAGCATAAATGAGGATGCAACCGGGAAAGGGATTTGAGGGCGTTTTCTAACCTCTTCCACTTCGTTATTCGGTACTAACTTCGAAATTCGGTGTTCGTTATTCACTATTCGATATTAAGTTGAAATGAATATCGAATAGTGAACACCGAACACCGAATTTCGAAGTAAAATGGGAAGGCATAAAACAAAAAAAAACATGCCGGGAAGCATGTTTTTCAAGCGTTTCAAATTATTATATCTTTCGATTAAATAACCTCTACGTTAACGGCATTCAAACCTTTTTTACCTTGCTCAACTTCAAATTGAACTTTGTCGTTCTCGCGAACTTCGTCAATCAAACCTGATACGTGAACAAAGATGTCTTTGTCTGAATCCGAAGGGGTAATAAACCCAAAACCTTTGAGTTCATTAAAAAATTTAACAGTTCCTGTTTGCATTATATTGTATTGTATTTTAAAATTTCACCAAAGGTAACAAGAATAAATCAGAACCGCATCATGTCCTTTATTTATTTTGATACAAGCCATGATGAATAAAACCGTCCTGTCTGGATTTCCCGTTTTTTTAAGCCCATTCCGTTAGTTTCTTTTCAAGACCACCGCCTGTCCGCCGGAGGGTAACAGATTGGCAGTCAGGCGGTCTTTCGACGTGACGGTGCGGGTTTGCTTCCGGATCTTTCCGGTTCCATCGTCCTCATACACCGAGAGCGAATACCGTTTCCCCGGTTCCAGAAAGGCCAGCGACAGGTCGATTTTCCGGGCTTCGGTGCTGGTAATGGTGCCCAGAAACCAGTCATTTCCTTTCCGCCGGGCCACCGACACATACTGTCCGGGCGTTCCATCCAGCACTTTCGTTTCATCCCAAACCGTCGGGAGGTCTTTCCAGAATTCAATTTCCTGCCGATCCGGGAAATCGGCCGGTTTGCCGTACCAGTACAGATACTGAAGCGGACTGAAATAAATCACCGGCAACGCCAGTTGGTGGCCTTTGGTGTTGGTCAACCGCGGCTGGTTGAAGCAGAACGTATAATCGGCGGCTCCGGCAATGTACCGCGTGAAGGGCAAAACCGTGTTGTGGGTCGCATTGGGCCATTCTTCGTTGCCCCGCACGCCTTCCTGCGTCAAGAGGTTTGGATACGTCCGGCTGAAACCGGTCGGGCTATATTCATCGTGGATGTCCAGAACCAGTTGGTGTTTGGCGGCTTTGCGGATGGCGTCGTGAAGCCAGACCGTCCAGTGGTGCGATCCCGTATGCACAAAACCGTATTTGATGCCGGCAACGCCCCAGCGTTGGTAGAGCGGCAGCAGCGTATCCAGTTGCCGTTCGAGGGCGCGGTGGTTGACGTACAAAATGACTTTCTTCCCCTTCGATTTGGCATACCGAATGGCTTCGGGCAAATCCAGATCGCCTTTCGGATTCCGGCGCGGATCGACCGACACCCTGGTGGCGTCCGACGCAATTTCGTATTCGTGACCGTACCAGCCCGCGTCGAAATGGAGGTAGTCGATGTTTTGCTCCACCGCAAAATCGACCAGATTTTTGGCCCCGGTGGTCGACAGCGTCACTTCCCGCATTACTTTTCCCGGTTTGATCCAGCTCACATCTTTGATTTCATTCGGCGGATTGAGGTTCTGAATCAGGTAGTTGTGTTCCAGCAGATCGCCGGGGCGGTCGGCTGCCATCACCACCCGCCACGAACTGGCAAAGGGCGAAGCTTCGGTGATTTCGCCCGCCAGTTGGCTGACGAGTTGGTTCAGACCGGCGGTTTTGAGCCGCACCAGCGGATAACTGCTCTGCTCGGCTTGTGTGATGCAGGCCCAGGTTCCGTTGTCGAGTTTCAGGGTGAGCGGCATTTGGGCGGCTTTCGTCCAGTTCTCTACGTTCCGTTCTTCGTAGCTCCCCTGCGCATGATCGGTGTAGAGGGCTTTCGTTTTCGGCGGCAGGTTGAAAAAGGTCATTTCCTGCCCAACATCCAGAATCTGCATGCGCAGGTCTTCCGGGAAAAAATACCGGAAAGCCACGCCCTCGTCGTACGCCCGGACGATGAGTTGCATCGTTCCGCCCGACCCCGGCCCGTTGCGCAGGCTGACAACCAGTTCGTTGTAGCGATCCGGAATCTCGGCGCGTTCACCCCAAACCGGTTTCCAGTTTGCTTGCTGGCTTCGTTTCGTCGCCGACACGATCCGCAGGTTCTTATCCCAGTTCAACGGCCGGGAACCAGCGGGATTGCCGCCCAGTCCCAGCCGCGAAGGCTGAATCAGGGGCTGGTTCCGGTACGTTATTTCGTAAACCGGACTTTGGGGCGATTCCGGCATATCGCGCAGGCCAATCGACCAGGTGAGCAGGCCGTTGGGCGAACTGATCCGGAGCGAATCCGGCGTTTGCGCCCGCCCCAAGTTGATCAGGGTCAGGGAGAAAATAGCGAAAAGAATTCGGGTCATTCAGGTTGAACGTTTAAAAGGGTACATACACCAATCTCGCTGATTGTTCGCGATGATGGTTGAATATAAGGATTAAAAAGGTGAGCCATTCATCCCGCAGGGATTTAACAGCGCAGCGTCGGTAGTAGTAGGTCAGGCGATTTGTGGCTCTTGCGTGCCGTGAGGTACGCGACCCATTCTTGCGGTATATTGTCGCGTACCTCACAGCACGCGGGACGTTGAAATTCGTTTTTCTGCTACCGACGCTACGCTGTTATGCCCCTGACGGGGCACGGTTTTTTAATTAATACCCCGGATTCTGTTCGATTTTAGCATCGAGGTTGGCATCGATGAATTTCTGCGGAATCGGGAATAGTTCGTGTTTTTCGACGATGTTGCTGCCGGTTTTGGTATTGTACTTCTTCACCCGCTCAACCAATAGGGGCGAATTGGCCAGAAAACCGAAGCGGATGAGCGTTCGACGGCGGGGCTCTTCCATGATCAACTCCCGCACGCGCTCGTCCAGAATGTAGTCGAGCGTGGCGCGGTCGGCCGTAACCGGTTTGGCTTTGGCCCGGCTGCGCAGCACGTTGAGGTCGTCGGCGGCTTTTTGCCGGTCACCTTTCCGGATGTAGGCTTCGGCCCTGAGCAGGTAGGTTTCGGCCAGCCGGATTTTATAAAACTCAACGAACGTCCGCCCGGCGGTATTTCCGGCCAGCGGATCACCCTCGAGTTTCCGGGTATACGGATAATACCAGCCGGAATTCAGCGTGTCGATTTTGGCCGCCACAGGATCAACTTTCTGTCCGAAAAAACGGGAGGTGGCATTGTTGTAATAGAACGTCCGACGCATGTTGTACGCCGAATTCCGCATGTCGTTCCAATCTTCTTTCCAGACGTCGTAACTGGCGTAGGGCGTTCCCATCACCCAACCCACCGGACGGCCCAGGCTATCGCAAACGACCATACCCGACTTGCCTTCCGGGTCTTTGATGTTGTGATACCCGGCTCCCCAGGCCCGCATGCTGCTGTTTCCGCCGAAAGCGGTCGCGTTGGTTGCATTGGTGTAGGCAACGCCACCGGGTGTCTGGTATTCGAACTGAATGGCCCAGATGGTCTCGGTATTGGCCGCCAGATTCTGGTTTTTATCCCGAAACAAATCCGAAAAAACATCGCCGGGTTTGTCCAGTTTGCTGCCAAAGCGCTGCGTCATGAGCTTGTACGAACCGTCGTTGATCACGGCGGAAGCGGCTTCAATGGCTTTGTCGTTGTTGCCCAGCGCCAGGTAGACTTCGCTCAGAAAATGGTCGGCAGCGGCTTTCACGATCCGACCGGGAGCCGCCGGTTTTTTGGGGAGCCATTGCGAGGCAAACTCAAGATCCTGCCGGGCAAACTCCAGCACCTCCTGACGACTGGCCCGCGTATAATCCGTTTTGGGTGCCGTTTCGACATGCGACACCAGCGGGACACCACCGTACAGATTGGCCAGAATCGAGTAGGTGTAGCCCCGAAAAAACCGTGCTTCGGCCAGAATGGCGTTCTTTTCAGCCTCATTCGCCCATTTGGCGGTCGGTTTATCGGCATAATCGACCACGATGTTGGCACGCGGTAGCATTTTGAGATACGCCCATTCCCACCACAGATCGACGGACGCCAGCGTCGGGGTCAGCGAAACGTTGTAATCACGCAACAGCGTCGATACGGCCCCCGGCATGTAGGCATCCGTGCCGATGTTCATGGCGTGCAGGTTCTCGGTGTCGGTTCCGAATAATTCGTCCCGGGCGGCCGCGTGAATGGCGATGATGGCGGTTTCAAAACCGGCTTTATCCACCAGCACTACATCGGGATTCAAAAAGGCCCGGGGCGTTTCGTCGAGTACATTGTCTTTGCAGGCACTGGCCCAGAAAACCAGCAGCAGCGTTCCCAGGAGCGTCAGATGCCGTTTTGAAGCTAAAAAAAGGATGCGTTTCATTGGTTGAAATCCGTTCAGGGTGGCTGGAATGTTAAAAACTGAGGTTAATACCGCCCGTCAGGGTGCGGGGCATGGGATAACCGCTGGCTTCGGAGCCGATTTCGGGGTCAAACCCGGGGTACTTCGTGAACGTCAGCAGGTTTTTACCACTGACGTAGGCCCGGATGGTTCCGACTTTCCAGCGATTCAGGAGCGTTTTCGGCAACTCATACGCCAGCGAAACATCCTGCACCCGAACAAAATCGCGGCTGACGTAATACCCGTGTCCGTACGGATTGGTATACACCAGCGATGCCATTGTGTTCGATTTGTTTTCGGCCGTCCACCAGCCGTTGTCCGGGAAATTGGACGCACTCCCCGGAAAATTGTTGCTCGGAATCATCTGGTTGTAACTTTTGATCCAGCCCTGCATGGCATTCAGAAAAACCGACAGCGTGAAGTTGCTGTAGCGGAACGTGTTCGTCAATCCCCACCGGTATTTGGGTTCCAGCCGCCCCACCACCGTGCGGTCGTCAGTGGAGATTTTGCCATCGCCGTTCAGGTCTTTCAGGCGGTAAAATCCAGCTTTATAACCGGTCGGGAGCTGATCGCCTTCCTGGTAAACGCCATCGATGAGGTAATCGAAAGCAACCTGCACGGGCTGACCAATGAACCACTTATTGCCCAAATCATTGTCTTCCAGGCCATCCTGGTTCAGATCGCGGCTGTAGATGTGAACAATGCGGTTTCGGTTGGTCGAAAACACGATGTTGCTGCTCCATTCAAAAGGACCCCGCTGAAGGTTGGCGGTATTGATCGTCAGCTCGAACCCCCGGTTGTTGGTGGCTCCCAGGTTGGTGATGACCGACTGAAAACCGGTGGCGGAGGGCAATGAACGGTTCAGCAGCAGGTTTTTGGTGTCCATGTTGTAGTATTCGAGCGTTCCGCCAACCCGTCCTTTCAGGATTTCAAAATCAACCGCGACGTTGGCTGAGGTGGTGGTTTCCCACTTCAGATCGGTGTTGGCCATGCCCGATGGGTAGGTGCCGTTATACGTTGCGCTGCCATCGCCGAAAACATACTGGACCGTCCCGGAACGGCTCAGGGATTGGTAAGGCGAAATCGCCTGGTTGCCCACCGACCCGTACGACACGCGAAACTTCAGCAGGTCGATGAAGGGCATCGACTTCAGAAAAGGCTCGTCGGAAACAATCCAGGCCAGGGCGGCCGATGGAAAGGTCGCATACTTGTTCTGCGCACCGAACACCGAACTGCCATCCCGGCGGGCGGTGAGTGTCAGCAGATACCGGTCTTTGAAATGGTAGTTCAGCCGCAGCATCGACGATATACCGTCGATGGCCGAAGCTCCCGTCGTTGTTTGCTGGGTTTGGGCAATGCCCAGGTTATTCCAGCCATTGGCACCGTTGAAGAAATTGGACGCTGTAGCGGTTGTCGATTCCGACTGGCTGTGGTTGCGGCCATACAAAAGCGTCACATCGAAGGCATGATCGCGGCCCAGTTGGCGGCTGTACGTGGCAATGTTCTCCAGCACCCAGTCGAAAATTTCGACATTGTATTTCGTGGCATTCGACAGAATGTTCTCGCCAAAACGCTGGTACGCCGGTTCGAAGGTGTAGTTGTGCTGCCAGCGATAATTTGGCGAGTAATTGATGCGGTAGCTAAGTCCCTTGATGAAAGGAACTTCAATTTTTGCGTAGAAATTTGAAAACAGGTTGTGGTAAACTTCTTCATTCTGACGCCGGATGGAGTTAAAAAGGGGATTCGGAACCAGTTGCACATCCTGCGGAAAGTGGACCGGGTCTGTTTTGGCGTCATCGTAATACATTTTGGCAAAAGGACTGATCTGGGCCGCCCAGTTGAGGGCCACATCGACGCCCGATAAATCCCGCCGGGCGTAGGTGGCATTGGTACCCACCGTCAGCCAGTCGGCCACCTTCGTCTCCAGATTGGTTCGTAGCGTAACGCGTTTCGCCATGTCCTTGTAAATCAGCCCCTGTTCGTTCACAAAAGCCCCGGATACCAGGTAGTTGGTGCGGCCCGACTGACCGGCAATGCTCAGGTCGTAGGACTGAACCCCGGCTTTCTGCGAAACTTCATCCCAGGGATCGGTGACGGTGCCATTGCGGTAATTCTCGGCTTCGGTATTCTGGAGATAACTGGCCACGTTGGCCGGATTGGCTTCCTGTCCGCTTTGTGCGCGGTAATCCAGTGTTTTCTGGAGGTAGCGTTCCGGCGACAGCATTTTGATGCGGTTACTCCAGTCGGCTACGCCATAATAGCTGTTCACCCGAATGGTCGGTTTGTCGCTTTTGCCGCGTTTGGACGTAATCAGAATAACACCGTTGGCCGCTTTGGAACCGTAAATGGCGGCTGCACTGGCGTCTTTCAGAATTTCCATCGACTCGATGTCGTTCGGATTGATTTCGGCCAGACTGCCGTTGAAAAAAATACCGTCCAGAATAATGAGCGGATCGTTGCTGGCGGTGATGGAACGACGCCCCCGAACGAGGATGCTGCCGCCTTGCCCCGGCCGTCCGTTGTCGATAAACTGCACCCCGGCGACGCGCCCGCGCAGGGCCTGAGCGACGTTCGTATTGGGCAGGTTTTCGGTAACTTTCATGTCTACTTTTGCCACCGAACCGGTTACATTTCGTTTCGACTGGGTTCCGTAACCCACCACGACAACTTCACTCAGCGCCTTGGTATCGGATACCATCTGAATGGTGAGAACCTGCCGGTTGGTAACCGGAATTTCCTGCGTTACATAGCCAATGGAGCTAACGACCAAAACCGCCTTCCCGTCGGATACCTGAAACGTAAACTTGCCGTCTTTATCGGTGGTCGTTCCCCGGCTGGTGCCTTTCTGAATGAGGTTGACGCCCGGCAAGCCCTCACCCTTTTCGTCGGTTACAGTGCCGGACACGGACTGATCGAGCGGGGCGGTTTGGGCCATGTCGTTGTCGGACAGCGGTTTTGCCACGCCGGCCGGCGTGGCGGTGAGCAGAATCTGTTTGCCTTCCACTTTATAGGTAATCTTCAACGGTGTCAGGAGCTGATCGAGGATGGTTTCCAGCCGTTCATCGACCGCCGTAAACGTTACTTTCCGATCGGCCTGAATGAGCAGCGAGCTGTACAGAAACCGTACCTGAGCCGCTTTGCCAATGGACTTCAGGGTGGTTTTAATATCCTTATCGACCACCTGTACGGTTACTTTCTTGTTCAGCATTTCCTGGGCCCGGCTATCGCGGGCGAAGGAGAGGCTAACCACACAGGCAGCAAGCAGCACCTGGAGGAGGGAAAGTTTCATAAGCTTGATAAAGGAGGGTGAAATCCAGTCTGGATTTTTCATAAATTGGGTCGTTTTTTGAGTCGTTTCAGTTCGAAATGGACAAAAAATACCTCATCGACGCCCTTTTGGGCGTCTTGCAATCCGATGAGGAAATGGGTGGAACGGGCTGGGGGGCGCGGTCGGGTGTCGGAACGATGCTGTTGGAACCATTACCGGTCAGGCAGTCGGACACGCCAACCCAGCGACGTTTTCGCGAAGGCGGTGAGGGGAAGTAGAGTTTTTAGTCAGGCATAGGCAAGGCAGGTGGTTTTGAAAAGATACAAATCACGAAAAGCGTTTGGAAACCGTCAGGGCGTGCAACCCTGGCTGTGAATAATCACCCGACCCTCCACAACCTCGTAGGTCGCTCCAATGGCCTGGCAAATAAAACCGAGTTTTACGGACAGCGTTTCATCCGAAAACTGAGCGGTAATCGGGCATTTTTCCAGCAGATCCGCCTTGTAATCGATAGCGACGCCGTAGGCTTTTTCCAGTTTGGCCAGCACCTGCGTCACCGGAACGTCTTCGAAATCCAGCTCCTGAACGTGGGTAGCCACGGCCACTAGCTCCGGTTTTGCGACCAGTCCGCGTTGCAACTGTTCGGTTTTTCGGTTAAAGACCACTTCCTGATTTCGAATCAGGAGAACGCCGTTGCGGGTTTGAGTCTTCGTTTTCCGGAACGTTTTTTCAGCGAAAACCGAGACTTTTCCGGTTCGGACGGCCACGGCCACTTCCGGTTCGTGATCGAAAGCCCGAATGCGAAAGCTGGTGCCCAGCACTTTGGTGACGGTTTCGTTGGCGTAGATCAGGAACGGTTTTTCGGGATTCCGGGCAATTTCAAAAAATGCTTCGCCCGACAAATACACTTCCCGAAACGAACCGGTAAACGTCTTCGGATAACGGATGCGGCTGTTTTTCTCCAGCGTAATGGCCGACCCGTCGCTTAGCACCAGCGTCAGCGGTTCGTTGGTCGCATTCACTTTCTCTGAAAGCACCGTCGAACCAGCGCTCAAAGGCGGGCGGTAGGCCGTCTGATGGGTCGGTGAAGGGAGTTTCGGCAGCAGCAGCAAGCCCAATCCGATGATCACGAGAACCGAAGCGGCCAGACTCAGCCAGGTTCGCCGGTTTTGCCCCCACCAAACAATGGGTTCAGATCGGGATTCGTCGTCGTTTGTCCGCTCGGCCTGTTTCCGTTGACGGAACTGCCCCACCAGGTGTTGCACTTCCTGGCGGACTTCGTCGTCTGACAAATCCACCGGTTGTTGTTTCAGGGCGTATACCAGTGCTTTGGCCTGATTCAAAACCGCCCGTTGTTCCGGGTGCTGGCTGCGCCAGGCCGTCCAGAAGGCCGTCGCGTCCGGGTCGCCGTCGATCCAGGCGTGGAAGGTGGCGTCGTTCAAAAAATCGTCAACCTGCTGGTAGAGCTTCATGAAAAAGGCGGAACGTTAAAAAGGCGGTTCAGAGAAGGAGAATCAACATGGTGCCGGAAATAATCAAAAAAATCATTTTATTTTTTTATAAATGCTGGAAGCAACCCGACTTTTGTAGTCGGAAGAACGCCCCGGGAGCGGGTAAAAACCGGTTGGCAACCTCTTTTACCGGCGGCTCCTGGTGGAATACGGTTTTAGTTTGCCGGTTGCTACCACCAGAAATTAGTCGTACCATGCTGTATGTTTCGCTCATCCTCCCAAAACCGTCCTTCTGAATCGCCAACCGACGCGGCCCTGTGGCATCAGTTCAGGGAAGGGGATGAAGTGGCATTGGGCGAACTGGCCGAGCGGTATTACAAACGGCTGTATGGCTACGGCAGCAAATTCTCCCGCGATCGCGAAGCCATCAAAGATTGCATTCAGGACCTCTTTCTGGAAATCTGGGACAAACGGCACACCATCAGCGAACCGGATTCGGTTAAACTCTATTTGCTGGTTTCGATCCGGCGAAGAATTCTCCGGCGGAAAACCGGAGACAAGTGGCTGGAACAAAGTGAAGAACTGGATTTTGATGCCGCCGTGGTGGGCGATTTACCCATCGAAACCGCTATCATCGAAGACGAAACCAGCCAGTATTACGTCCGGAAGCTTCAGCAACTCATTCCTCAGCTTTCCCGGCGTCAGCAGGAGATTATTTACCTCCGGTTTTACGAAAATCTGGACAACGAGGCCATTGCCGAAGTCATGTCGCTCAGCCGGGGGGCGGTTGCCAACCTGCTCTGGCGGGCCCTGAAAGAACTGAAGGAATACTGGTATGCCGGGTTACTGCTTTTACTTTTACCGGGAATTTGTTTTCTGAAATAACGGGGCAGAAAGCTACACGTTCAAAATAACCAAATTATTGCCTGATGGGCCATACCATCCCCTGATTTGGGTGAAATTGGCGCAGCTTCCGGCAGAAATCAGTAAAATATACCGTAATTCGCCTTCGATTCGTTATACTAGACTGCTACCAGCGCGAACCAGTTTCTGTTTCAGTTGTTAACAGAAATAGACAACTGCTAACCTACTATTCTATGTCGTTCAAAAAGTTTGTATTCCGACTCCTGAGTCTCTATACATTCATCCTGTTTGGTTTTGCCCGTGGGCAGGCCCAAACGTCCCAATGGTTTCACCTCGATTCGAAAGCCGACAGCGTCTGGGGAATCAGCACCGACCGCACCTACCGCGAGTTACTCAGCCACCGCAAACCGACGCCGGTCGTCGTGGCCGTGATCGATGGCGGAATCGACTCCACGCACGAAGATTTAAAACGAATTCTGTGGACCAATCCGAAGGAAATTCCCGGCAACGGGATCGACGACGATAAAAACGGCTACGTCGATGACGTCCACGGCTGGAATTTTATCGGCGGAAAAGACGGCCGGAACGTCCAGTACGAAACCGCCGAAGTGACCCGGCAATACGCCCGGCTGCGCCCTTTGTATGAAGGCAAAAACCGGTCGTCGCTGAAACCGGCGCAACAGAAGGAATTCGACCAGTTCGTGAAATATAAAACGGAGATGGAGAAGAAACGCGCTGAGTATAAGGAGCAATACGATTCTTACAGCACGTTCAGTACCCAACTGGTGACGATCATTGATGGGCTGAAAAAAGCCCTGAACGTCTCCAAACTGGACACCGCGACGCTGCGCAATCCGGCCACCGACAATGATTTTGTGAAGAAAGCGGCTGCCGCTCTCTATGAAATGACCAGTGCGCAGGGATTCGGGCAGGCCGAAGATATTCAGGCCGAACTGACCAGAGGACTGGAAGACCTGAAAGGCAAAGCGGAATACGCCTACAACCCCGACTTCGACAGCCGCTCGATTGTGGGCGATAAACCTGACGATCTAACCGAAACCGCCTACGGCAATCCCGACATTACCGGCCCCGACGCGCTGCATGGCACGCACGTCGCCGGCATCATTGGCGCCGACCGCACCAACAACCTGGGGGTACAGGGCGTGGCGGATCAGGTGCAGATCATGGCCGTTCGGGCCGTTCCCGATGGCGACGAACGGGATAAGGATGTAGCCAATGCGATCCGGTATGCGGTCAATAACGGTGCCCAGATCATCAACATGAGCTTCGGGAAAGACGTGTCACCCCAACGCAAAACCGTCGACGACGCCATGCGGTACGCGCTTTCCAAAGGCGTTCTGCTGATTCACGCAGCCGGGAATGACAACAAGTTGCTGGATACGACCGCCAGTTTTCCATCAGACCGGTTTATGGATGGTTCGGCGATTCCGAACCTGATTACGGTGGGGGCTATTACGTCCAAAAACAATGAAAGTCTGGTCGCACCGTTTTCCAATTATGGCCGGAAAACCGTCGATGTGTTTGCGCCGGGCATGGCCATTTATTCGACAACGCCCCGCAACGGATATGATAACCTGAGTGGTACGAGCATGGCGGCTCCAGTCGTAAGCGGTATTGCCGCCGTCCTGAAATCGTATTTTCCGAAACTGACGTACAGCGATCTGAAGCGGATTATCGAAAAATCGGCTGTTGTGCAAAACCGGCAGGTGCTTCGTCCCGAGTCTACGGATCTGGTCAATTTTACCGATTTATCGAAAACCGGCGCCATCGTGAATCTCTACGAAGCCGTTAAACTGGCCGAGGCTGAAGAAGCCGCAGCGGCCGCGAAAAAAGGCTGACGGTTTTTGGTATTCATGGAAGGCGGGGCGCACTATCGGGTCAGACTGAGTGCGCCCCGTTTTTGTTCGGCCAGTACGCCGGTGCCCTGCTGAAGCTGGTAGCGAATCTGCCAGCCATACACGCCAACGGGCGCGGTTTTTCCCTGATACATCCCGTTCCAGGCGAACGGCGGCTCGGCGGTCTGGAAAACCAGTTCGCCCCAGCGGTTGAAAATCGACAGTGACATAATGGTAATGTCTCCGCAGCCAAAGGGTTGAAAGACATCGTTTTGTCCGTCGGCGTTGGGCGTAAAAATATCCGGTGTATACAACACGCAACCGCAATCTTCATACGAAATGCGAACGGTATCGCGAACGGTGGCGCAATCGTTGCTCACCGATGCCTGAAAAAAACCGGACTGCCCCACGGTTCTGATAACCGCTTCGGATTGATCCTGCCAGCTAAATTTCCCCTCGGCAAAGTCGGGCCGGATCGTAAATACTTCTGCCCCGCACAGGTTTTGATCCGGCCCCAGATTCAGCCGGGGCGGTGGCACAAACCGAACCTGAATGCTGTCGGTCGCTATGCAACTCGCCTGCTCGACCCGCAAGGTGTATAAACCGCCCTGCCTGACAACGTAGGTTGGCGTGGCAGAACCGTCCTGCCAGCGGAATGTTGGCGGAATACCGGGGGGCGTTTTGAGCGTTAGGGTTTGTCCCACACACAGCGTCGTGTCGCGGCCGAGGTCGAAATCGAGGGCGTAATCCACCCGGATGGTGTCGCGCAGAACTTTGCAGGGTGTGGTGACCGTGACGGAATAATTGCCCGGTTTGGTGACCCGAAACGTGGGCGAGGTGCTGCCATCGTGCCAGCGGTATTCGGTGGCACCGGGCGTAGTCGCATCCAGCAACAGTGTGCTGTTTCGGCCACAAAGCGTGGTGTCCTTTCCGAGGTCCATTTCAATGGGCAACAGCGAAACGTCGTCGATGAAGAGGTAGAAATAACCCAGAAAAACCGGCAGTTTTTTAAAGCTCCCGATGGTTAAATATTGCTCCCCGCCTTTGGCTTTGACATAGCCCGAAACCCGTTCCCAGCGCAACTGCGGAATGCTGGTCGTCAGGGCATTGTCAATCACTTGGGCATCCGCCGGAAGCAATCCTTTTTCCGGGGAAGTGATCGGTTTTTCAGACAAGAAAGCACCAATCGTTCCGTTTAAATATTTGTTCGGCGTTGGCGTGGCGACGTACATCTCGAAGAAATAACAGTCGTCGGCAACCAGCGGTTTTTTCAGGGGCGTCGCGAGGTATTCGGCCCAGCTCACATCCAGAAAAAGCCGGGCCAGTCCCTGCCCGGAACGGGGCGGCAATTCCATTTGAACCGTTGGGAAACACTGGTGATAAAAATCAGGCGTGGCCCCGTTGGGATTGTACCAGGGAACCGCTTCTCCCAACAGATTATCTTGGCGGGGGCAGGCTCGGTATTCTTCAAAACTGCCGTTCTGAAGCAGATTTTGGGCCATAGCGATTCCAGGCAGGCAGAATACCAGCCACCACACCATCCAAACGGCACGGCTCCGCATGTTTCAGTAAATCGCTAAAGTGATCGGGGAAATGTAATATACGGCCTTTTTGCGAAAAACCCCATTGGGTTGGGTGGTTGGAAGTTAGAGTTTTAGCCGGACGCCTGCTTTGCCCAGCATTTTGGTAATCCAGACACACAGCAGGGCAAACAGGAAGGATTTCAGCAGGCCGATGCCGCCGGTTAGCAAAACGTCCGGCAGGCGGATTCCCAGGAAAGCCGTGGTGGCGTAGGCAAAATACGGAATCAGGTAGCAGAGCAGCGTGTCCGTTCCGGCGGGTTTGATAAACCGGAACCACTGGCTTTTTCCTTTCACGTCGGCAAGCCAGTAAATGGCCGTGAACGCCAGAATCGTGAACGCACTGCACAGAAACAGCCAGGCAGGCGTGGCATCCAGCTTCGACAGGCCCCAGTAGGGCCGGGTGATGACGGACAGGCCGGTTAGCAAAACCGCCGTTCCCAGAAAAACAAGAGTCATCCGCCGGTTGTCATCTTGTTTGCGGTAATACTGAAACAAGGTCGCGATCACCACCCCGCCCATGCTCAGACCCGCCAGCGTGCCGCCCCGGATGGCCGCCGGGATGAAGTCGATGGCGCTGGGCAAGCGATCTGCCAGCGACAGCATACTCAGCAGTGCAAAACCGCACCAGGCTGCCAGGAGTACGAAAAGCCGGTTTCGGGCAAACACCGTGACGAGCGCGGCCGCCAGATACGACCAGCCGATGAGTCCCAGAATGCCCCACCAGTGCGGTTCGAAACGGGTGATTTTTTCGGCATCACCACCCCGGTACAGGGCGGCTAAAACCAGCAGGATCAGCAAACCGGCGGTTTTCAAACCTGTACGGAGCCAGTTAGGCATGGTCTTCGGGTAGGTATTCCAGACCAGAATGAACGACGTGCAGCACAACACATTCCACAAAAGCCGGGGCAGGCCCGTGGCGGTTTCGTTGATGGATTCGCCGTTGACCAGAAAAACACCCATCGTCAAGAGTGCCACCGACCGCAGCAGAACGTGCCCAACGAGTTGAAGATCAGTGTCGCCTTTTTTTCGCCGGTTATCGATCGCGAAGGGGAGCGACATGCCGACAATAAACAGAAAAGCCGGGAAAACGACGTCGGCCAGTCCGATGCCGTCGGCGCCGGGCGGCACGTGTTCGAGCCAGGCCGGAATGCCGGTTAACGACCAGAGGTCATTGACGAAGATCATGAGCACCATCGTCAGCGCGCGCAGAATATCGATGGCCCCGACCCGCGCCGGATTCAGGGCGGTTTGGGTGGTTTGCGAAGAAAGGGTTGTGGTTTTGTTCATGGTTATTACGGATGGGAACACGGATCAGGCGGATGGAACGGATTAAAAACGGATTTTAATTTGAATCTGTATAAATCCGTTCCATCCGCCTGATCCGTGTTCCCATCCAATTTTGTTCGTAAACTTCACTCACGTCCCAACGCCTACCGTCAAATGTACATGCATTCGCGGATTGGACGAAACGAAAACGAGGGAAAATGCGCTTCGAAATTTTATTCCGAAAAAAGGAGTATTGGCCGTACACACTTGCATCTTTACATACAAATAGCAAAGTATTACTGTTTTGTATGCAAGATTATCGGAATTTCGAGCCTGAAGAATTAGCTATTGATCCGTCTTTTCAACGTTGGAAATTGCTGGACGATCCTGCCGATCGTGATTTTTGGAAAGAATGGTTGGTTCAAAATCCTGATAAAGAGGAGCTTGTCGATAAGGCTTACCAGTTGTTGAGTACCCTGAATGACGTCTATACCCGGTTTCCGGGCGAGCGGGCAACGGTTTCGGACCGGGAAGTACAGAACGAAATCCAGCGGCTGAGTCAAGCCATCGATAGCCACGAAAAACCGTCGGTTCGCTGGTACCGCTCGGAGTGGGTGCGGTATGGCATGGCGGCCAGTATCATCCTGATGCTGGGCCTGTTCTGGCAGTATGGAATCCGCCCGACGGAACCGAAAAGTGGTAACGTTACCTACGACGAACTGGTGGCGCAGGTGTCGAATCCGCTTCGTGAAGTCGTCAACGCGACCAACGCATCGCGTCAGGTTCAGTTGCCGGATGGAAGTACCCTCGTATTAAAACCGAAAAGCCGGGTGAGTTATCCCGATCCGTTTCCGGGAACGACCCGCGAGGTTTACCTCGTTGGGGAGGCTTTTTTTCAGGTTCATAAAGACCCGAACAAACCGTTTTATGTCTACGCCAACGGACTGGTCACGAAAGTGCTGGGAACCAGTTTTACCGTGCAGACTTTTGAAGATAACAAGCAGGTTAAAGTGGTGGTTAAAACCGGAAAAGTATCCGTTTTTGCCGGCAACCAGGCTACGGTAACCCAGCAGAAAGAGGATTATAAACTGGGTGGAATCGTGTTGACGCCCAACCAGCAGATCGTCTTCACACCAACCGACACCCGGATTGTCAAGAGCCTGGTCGCTGAACCGGCTTTGCTGGAAAAACCGGTTCAGAAACAGCCTTTTAGCTTTAGACGAACCCCCATTGCCGAAGTGTTTGCCACCCTCGAAAAAGCGTACGGCATCCGCATCGTGTTTGACGAAGAAATCATGAAATCGTGTTACCTGACGGCTTCGCTGGAAGACGAACCGCTCTTCGAAAAGCTGGACTTAATTTGCAACACCATCAACGCCCGCTACGAACAACTGGACGCCCACATTATCATCAACAGTGACGGGTGTGGATCGCTTTAAAAATTGCTGATACATTTTGGGTCAAACACTGGCACGATAGGTAAAAAATTGGTTGATTTACTTAAATTTTTTAGTATTCATTTATCCATTCTTCAATTTTCTAATGAAACCACAACGCCGATCCATCTTAAAACGACTCTTTGCTTCCATTGCCGGTGTCACTGGCCTGGGTGTGGCTACCACCGCAGCTAAAGCCGAAGCCGCTCCCGAAAAGGAAGTATTTAACGTGGTAACTGAAAAGGATGTGCCACTGTTTTCCGGTTCAACCAAAATGGGAAATCTGGTCTTCGTGGCCGGCAAAGGATACCACAAGGAAGGTGACATCAAAGTACATACGGACGAGGTGCTGAAGGAATTGGAAAAGGAACTGATCAAAGCTGGTTCTTCGATGGAGAAAGTGCTGAAAGTGACGGTTTTTCTGCACGATCTGAACGACTACAAAGCCATGAACGAAGTCTACAAAGGCCGGTTTGGCAGCAAGCCGCCGGTGCGCACGACGGTAGCCGTTTACGGCGGTGTTCCCGGCGACTCGCTGGTCGAAATGGACTGCATCGCTTACATTTAATCTGGGCATTCAATCCCTCCGTCGGAGGGATTGAATGCCGGTTTCCCCGATTTATAGCTAACCCATCCCATGATCAGTAGAAGAACCATTCTCAAACGACTGTCGGCTATGCCGCTTTTAGGCGGTATCATCGGCAGTGCCGCCCCCTTGTCATCGGCTGTGGCCGCCACGGCACTCGCTCCCCGTAACCTGGTGAAAGAGTTGGGTATCAGAACATTCATCAATGCCGCCGGGACCTACACGGCCATGACGGGCTCGCTGATGCAGGACGAAGTAATGGAAACCATTCAGGCGGCTTCCAAAGAATTTATGATGCTCGACGATGTGCAAACCAAAGTCGGGGAGAAAATTGCGGCCATTGTCCACGCGGAATCGGCGGTCGTAACGGCGGGTTGCTTCTCGGCCATGACGCTGGGTCTGGCGGGCGTGCTGACCGGCATGGACCAGAAAAAGGTAGAAGCCCTGCCCCAACTGGAAGGCACCGGCATGAAGTCCGAAGTGATCGTTCAGAAGGGCCACAATGTCGGCTATTCGCACGCCTTGACCAATACCGGCTGCAAGATGGTTTTTGTCGAAACGCCCGAAGAAGTTGAAAAGGCGATTAACGAAAAAACCGCTCTGATGTGGTTTCTGCACATCCAGTCGGATCAGGGCAAAATCATGCACCAGGAGTGGGTGAACCTCGCCAAAAAGCACAACATTCCGACCATGATCGACATTGCCGCCGATGTGCCGCCGGTCGAAAACCTGTGGAAATTCCACGAAATGGGCTTCGATCTGGTGTGTGTGTCGGGCGGAAAAGCCATGCGCGGCCCGCAAAGTGCCGGTATTTTGATGGGCAAAAAACACCTGATTGCGGCCGCCCGACTGAGCATGCCACCCCGGGGTTCGACCATCGGACGCGGCATGAAAGTGAACAAGGAGGAGATCCTGGGCATGTATGTCGCCCTGGAAAAATTCGTGGGTCAGGATCAGCAGAAAGAGTGGAAAATGTGGGAAGACCGCGTCGCGCACATCGCCGATGCCGTGAAAAAAGTCAATGGCGTAACGACCGAAACCTTCCGGCCCGAACTTGGCAACCACACGCCGACGCTACGGATCAAGTGGGAACCGGCCAAAATCAACCTGACCACCAAAGCCTTGCAGGAAGCTTTGCGCAACGGCGATCCGTCCATTGAAATCGTGGGCGAACAGGGTGGTATTAGCCTGACCACCTGGATGTTGAAGCCCGGTCAGGAGAAAATCGTTGCGACCCGCCTGAAAGAAGAACTCGCCAAAGCTGCGGTCTGATTTTTCCGGTTATTGTTCCCTAAACCCATGCGAAAACTTTCCTTTTTACTGGCCGTACTCGGTCTGATCAGCGGTTCGGTTGACGCCCAAACCTACAGCCTCGTCATCAAGGGCGGGCAGGTCATCGATCCGAAAAACAACCTCAACGCGGTGATGGATATTGCCATCACCGACGGCAAAATCGTTCAGGTTGCCAAAACCATCGACGCGAGCCAGGCCAAACAGGTCGTCAATGCCAAAGGGATGTACGTCACGCCCGGTATCATCGACATTCACGGCCACGTTTTCTACGGCACCGAACCGAATCATTACCTCAGCAACGGCCTGACGGCGGTTTCGCCCGACGGTTTTACGTTCCGCGTCGGCGTCACCACCATCGTCGATGCGGGCGGTGCGGGCTGGCAGTCGTTTCCAGCGTTCAAAAAGAACATCATCTTCTCGTCAAAAACGCGGGTTTTGTCGCTGCTCAACATCGTGGGCGAAGGCATGCGGGGCGGTGACTGGGAGCAGGACACCACCGACATGGATCCTAAAATGGCCGCTGCGATGGCCCTCGGTAATCCGAACGACGTGGTCGGTTTCAAAGTGGCACACTACATGGGCGGCAGTTGGGCACCCGTCGATCGGGCCGTTCAGGCCGGAAAACTGGCGAACATGCCGGTGATGATCGACTTTGGCCGACACGATCCTCCGCTTTCGCTCGAAGAACTGTTCATGAAACACCTCCGCCCCGGCGATATTTTTACGCACACCTACACCTTGCTGGAAGACAACGTGCGCGAAACGATTGTGGACGAAGCCAGCGGAAAAGTAAAACCGTTTGTCTGGGAAGCCCGCAAGAAAGGCATTGTTTTCGACGTGGGTTACGGTGGTGCCAGCTTCAATTATTCGCAGGCCATTCCGGCGGTTAAGGCCGGTTTTTATCCGACAACGATCAGCACCGATTTGCACACCGGCAGCATGAACGGTTCGATGAAAGACATCCTGAGCATCATGTCCAAATTTGTCGGCATGGGCGTTCCGGTGGCGGATGTCATCAAAGCCAGTACGTGGACCCCGGCGCAGGTGATCAAACGCGAAATGTTGGGGCACCTTTCAGTGGGAGCCATCGCCGACGTCGCCATCCTGAACATGCGCGAAGGTAATTTCGGCTTCTACGACAAAACCGGGTATCGGGTGGAAGGCAAGAAAAAATTCGAGTGCGAAATGACCATCAAAGGCGGCAAAATCGTGTATGACCTCAATGGGATCGCCAACCCGCTGGTGGTGAACTAAAAATGAATCTGACTAGTCCTATTCTCTGAAACTTCTGAATGTCAAGACTCTATACCCGTAGCCTTTTTCTGGCTTTACTTGCTGCGGTCGGTTTTGTCCGGCCTGAAACGAATACCAACCTTCCGGTTCAGACGGCGGAAAACGGCGGACTTTTTCTGCCGGAAGGATTCGAAGCCACGGTCGTTGTCGATAGTCTGGCGGGTCGCGCGCGGCACCTCGCCGTCAACGACAACGGTGATATTTACGTGAAAGCACGGTTTGCGCGGGATAAGAACGAATCGGTGATTGCCTTGCGGGATACCAACGGCGATGGCCGGGCGGACATCATCAAACGCTTCGGCGGTCTGTCGCGCGAACGGGCGTACGGCACGGCGATGCGGATTCACAACGGCTACCTCTATTTCAGCTCCGAACTGATCGTTTATCGCTACAAACTGACCCCCGGCAAACTGGTTCCTGAAGGCCCAGTGGAAATTATTCTGACCGACGACCACGCCCACGGCATGCACGAGCACATTACCAAACCGGTGGCTTTTGACAACAAAGGCTATATGTATGTGCCGTTCGGAGCCGGTTCCAACGCTTGTCAGGAGAAAAATCGCATTCCGAGTTCGCCGGGTCTGAATCCCTGTGGCCTGCTCGCCGACCACGGCGGCATCTGGCGGTTCGACGCCAACAAAGTGGGACAGACCCAGAAAGACGGAAAACTCTTCGCCACCGGGCTGCGGAGTATCGTTGCGCTGGACTGGAATCCGGTCGATCAAACGCTGTACACCGTCGGCCATGGTCGGGATGATTTTCTGATGTTGTGGTCCCATTTGTATTCGCCCTGGGAAAGCGCGGTGTTGCCTTCCGAGGAGTTTTTGCGGGTGAAAGAAGGGATGGATGCAGGCTGGCCGTATTATTATTACGATCAGGAAAAGAAGAAAAAACTGCTCAATCCGGAGTACGGCGGAGACGGTAAAAAAGCCGGGAAAGGGGCTGATTATGAGCAACCAATCATCGGTTTTCCGGCCCACTGGGCACCGAACGATCTGGTGTTTTATCAGGGCACCGGGGCTTCCAATGGTTTCCCGGAGCATTACAAAAACGGTGCCTTCATTGCGTTTCACGGTTCGACCAACCGCGCACCGTATCCACAGGCGGGGTATTTCATCGGGTTCGTTCCCGACAAAAACGGGTCGCCATCTACTGACTGGGAAGTGTTCGCCGATGGGTTTGCCGGGGTCGATCCGATTGTCAACGTGAGCGATGCGGTCTATCGTCCGATGGGCATTGCGATGGGGCCGGACGGTTCGCTGTATCTGGCCGAAACCGAAAAAGGGAAAATCTGGAAGGTGACCTACAAAGGGGATAAAAGCAAGTTTGGTCCGGCGCAACTGGCGCAGATGGAAAAACGCAAGTCGATGTCGCACATCCGGACGCCGGATAAAGTAAACGACAACCTTGACAAAGACAAGCCGGTGCTGGGGAGCAAAGTCTACGGCGTCTATTGTGCCGCCTGCCACCAGCGCAACGGCCGGGGCGATTCGCAGCGGTTTCCGCCCCTGGCCGATTCGGAATGGGTGCTGGGCGACAAAACCCGCCTGATCGAAGTGCTGTTGAAAGGGCTGGAAGGGCCGATTGAAGTGAAGGGCCAGTCATATAACAACGTGATGCCGCAGCACGATTTTCTGAAAGACGAAGACATTTCCGAAGTGCTGACGTTTGTCCGCCAAAGCTTTGGCAATTCGGCCAGCGCGGTTTCCGCCGATGAGGTGAAAGCCGTTCGGAAGTCGATTAAGAAGAAGAAATAGAGGAGATTCGCCGATTGGTTAAAAAATAGCCCACGGACGGTTCGCCGTTGCGATTTAACCGTGGGAACGTGGGGGAAACGCCGTCTCACACAAACCGTTTCAACGACCAAAACCGTTGAAACGGTTTCAAAAATGCCCGTTATCCGTTTAAACCCCCGGTTAAAACCGGAGGCTAATACAGGGGTCATCCCTCCGGGATTATCAAATCCAACAATCCCGGAGGGATGACCCGTTTTGTAACGGTGGGTTTTAACCCGCCGAACGAGGTAAAGATCGAATGCGCAATCCCGGAGGGATGACCCATTTTGTAACAATGGGTTTTAGCCCGCCGAACGAGGTAAAGATCGAATGCGCAATCCCGGAGGGATGACCCGTTTTGTAACGGTGGGTTTTAACCCGCCGAACGAGGTGAAGATCGAATGCAACAAAATCCCGTCGGGATGAATCATTTTGTAGCGGTTCAATTTCAATTCAACAATGCGATTTTTTAAAGGATTCATCATTGGTTTTTTATCCCTGGGTTTAATCGGTGTTATGGGTTTTTCGGATAACCCAAAAACCGATGACCCCAAGCAGGAGAAATGGAAAGCCCCTGTCTGGGCCGATACGCTGAAAAGCCACTTTCCGACCGAGCCGTTGACGCTGGAACAGGGCGAAGAATTATTTATGGAATACTGCTCGTCGTGCCACGGCGAAGCGGGCTACGGCGATGGCGCTGCGGGCCGGGCGTTGGGGGCCAAACCGGCCAACTTCCACGACCCGGAAGTGACGAAACAAACCGATGGTGCCCTATTCTGGAAACTGTCGACCGGTCGCGGAAATATGCCGCCGTTTAAGGATGTTTTTTCGGAAGAACAGCGGTGGCAACTGGTCGGCTATCTCCGTAAATTAACCAAAAAGAATACCGACACGAAATGAGGGCGTTCAACGCATTTTTGAGAAAAATAAACCTGCTGACGGCCGTGGTATTCTGCCCGGTTCTGCTCCACGCACAAGGCCCCGATGCCAAAGCACCCATCCCGCCGACGGCCCTGCGCCCGGACATCAAGGTCGAGCATTTCATGACCGTTGGCCCCGAAGCCGTGCGGCTGATTCAGCATCCGACTACCGGCGATATCTATTACACCACCTTTATCGGCGACGTGTTTCGGGTGAAGCTAAACGGCCAGCCGCCGGTGGCCGAGAAGGTTTTTTCGGCCGAAGACCACGGCATTACGCGCTTGCAGGGGGCGGCTTTTCTGAAAAACACGCTGTTTCTGGCGGGCAACATCAGCGTCAACGACAACAAGGGAACCAAGGGCCGGATGGTGCGCTACGACCTGGCGTCGGGCGAAAAACCGGAACTGACCGTTGTGTTCAATACCGTCGAATACGGTACCAACAAAACCACCTTCGACCACGGTTGGAATGCCTTGGAAATCAGCCCCGATCAGAAATACATCTATGTCAATACCGGCGCGCGAACCGACCACGGCGAGGTGCAGGACAACGGCGGAGTCTATCCGAATGCGCGGGATAATGCGCTGACCGCCAAAATTTTCCGGTTTCCGGTCGATGCCAAAAACCTGGAGCTGCCGAACGACGAAGCCAAGCTGAAAGCTGATGGCTACATCTACGCAGAAGGCATCCGAAATGCGTACGACATGGCATTCGACGGTGATGGGAAGCTGTTTGCCGTTTCCAATTCCGGCGATTACGACCATGCCGAAGACATGTTCTGGGTCCAGAAAGGGCATCACTACGGTTTTCCGTGGGTCATGGGCGGCATCGACAATCCGCAGCAGAACCCCGACTGGCAACCCGATCCGGAGAAAGATCCGTTCCTGAGCAAGTTCGCCCACGCCTGGCTGATGCGGTATTTCCGGAATGATCCCGAGTTTCCGAAAAAACCGGCGGGCGTCAAGTTTACCGGGCCGGTTTTGAACGTCGGTCCCGATGCCAACGAATACCGCGACCGGGCGACCGGCGTCGTCATGGATGGCGATACGACGGGCGTTCCGGTTGGCACGTTCAACGCGCACAGTTCGCCCCTGGCCTTGTTTTTCGATACCCAAAACGTGCTGGCGGATGACCTGAAAGGCGACGGTTTTGTGATTCGGTATTCCGGACCACGACGCAATTCGACAGCGATCAACCCGCTGAAAAAACAGGGCCGGGACCTGTTGCATCTTGATTTAACGTACAACAAAACCACCGACAATTATTCCGTTAAAACCACCCGACTGGTTGACGGTTTCATGGAGCCAACCGACGCTTTGCTGGTCGGCAACACCGTCTATGTGATCGAATACGGCGGCAAGGGCGGCAACCTCTGGAAAGTTACTTTACCCGCCGATCCGAAAGCGGCCAAGAAACAGCGTAAGAAATCCAAATTAACCGATTAACGACACACGGATGTTAAGCAGAAGAAAACTCATTAAACGCCTGTCGACTGTTCCGCTGTTGGGCGGGCTGGTAGGCGGTTTTTCAGTACCGGCTTCGGCCGGTACTGTGGCGGCCCCCAAGCGGGATTTATTCAAGGAATTTGGGGTACGGACATTCATCAATGCCGCCGGAACACTGACCTACATGACGGGTTCGCTGATGCACGACGAAGTGCTCGAAGCCATCAATTATGCCTCGAAAGAGTTCTGTTTGCTGGACGAATTGCAGGATAAAGTCGGGGAGAAGATTGCCAAAATGGTGCATTCGGAAGCTGCGGTAGTAACCTCTGGTGCCTTTTCCGGGATGACCCTGGGCCTGGCCGGCATCCTGACCGGAACCGATCAAAAGAAAGTGGAAGCGTTGCCGCATCTGGAAGGCACCGGCATGAAATCCGAAGTGATTTGCCAGAAAGGACACGACATTGTGTATAACCACGCGCTGACCAACACCGGCTGTAAAATGGTGATGGTTGAAACCGTCGAGGATGTGGAAAAAGCGATCAACGAAAAAACCGCCTTGATGCACTTTCTGCACATCCAGTCGGACAAAGGTAAAATCATGCACGAAGAGTGGGTGGCGCTGGGCAAAAAACACAACATTCCGACCTCCATCGACATTGCCGCCGACGTGCCGCCAACCGAAAACCTCTGGAAATTCAACGACATGGGGTTCAGTTTTGTGGTTGTTTCGGGCGGAAAAGCCATGCGCGGACCCCAGAGTGCGGGTTTGCTAATGGGCAAAAAAGACATCATTGCCGCTGCCCGGATGCACATGCCCCCTCGTGGGTTCAACATCGGTCGCGGGATGAAAGTGAACAAGGAAGAGATTCTGGGCATGTACGTCGCGCTGGAGAAATTCATCACGCAGGATTACACCAAGCTCTGGAAGTCGTGGGAAGACGGGGTTGCGCACGTTGAAAATACCGTCAAAACCATCAACGGCGTCAAAACCGAGGTGCGCGTGAATCCGCTGGGCAACCACACGCCCTCGCTCCGCATCTCCTGGGACCCGGCGGTGGTGAAAGTGACCGGAAAACAGGTGCAGGAAGCCCTGCGGAACGGCGATCCGTCCATCGAAGTGGGTGGTGGTGGCCCCAGCAGCATCGGTGTGACGGTCTGGATGATGAAACCGGGACAGGAAAAAATCGTGGCGAAACGAATCAAGGAAGAGCTTTCGAAGGCGGTTTGAGAAAAAACGCCCCTAAATCCCCTAAAGGGGACTTGGACGCGGCTTAATCCGGATGCTGTCGCGTCCGTGCCCCTTTAGGGGGCTGGAGCAAAAGCGAATTCTTATAATCAATAACCTGAACTCTATGAAAAAATTAACATTTTTCATTCTTGCGGCTTTTGTCGCCTTCGGCAATCTCGCCTGGGCGCAACCCTATCACGTCGTGATCAAAGGCGGTCACGTCATCGATCCGAAAAACAACATCAATGGGATTATGGATGTAGCCATTCTGGACGGCAAAATCGCGAAGGTGGCGAAAAACATCGACGCGACGGGCGCCCGGCAGGTGGTGAAGGCCAAAGGATTGTACGTAACGCCCGGCATCATCGACATCCATACGCACGTGTTCTTTGGAACGAACATGGACCAGACCTACAGCAACGGACCGAATGCCTTGCCGCCCGATGGCTTTACGTTTCGGAACGGCGTGACGACCATTGTCGATGCGGGTTGCTCGGGCTGGCGGGATTTTGAAGCGTTCAAGAAACAGACCATCGATGCGTCACAAACACGGGTGCTGGCGTTGCTCAACATTGTCGGTAGCGGCATGCGGGGCGGAAAATTTGAGCAGAACATCGACGACATGGACGCCAAAGCGACGGCGGAAATGGCTCAAAAATACCCTGATCTGGTTGTTGGGGTTAAACTGGCCCACTTCAACGGCCACGACTGGACGCCCACCGACCGCGCCGTGGAGGCCGGAAAGCTGGCGAACAAGCCGGTGATGATCGACTTCGGCGGCAGCAAACCGACGCTTTCTATCGAAGAATTATTCCTGAGACGGCTGCGTCCGGGTGATATTTTTACCCATTGTTTCGGTCAACTGGCAACCCGCGAGCCGATTCTGGACGTGACAACCAACAAAGTCAAACCGTTTGTTTGGGAAGCGCAGAAGAAAGGTGTCATTTTTGACGTGGGCTACGGCGGGATCAGTTTCGCGTTTTCGCAAGCCATTCCGGCGCTGAAAAGCGGTTTTTTTCCGAACACCATCAGCACCGATATTCATACCGGCAGCATGAACAACGCGATGAAAGACATGCTGAATGTGATGTCGAAATTTATGGCGATGGGCATGGATTTGCCGGCGGTTATCAAAGCCAGCACGTGGAGTCCGGCGCTGGCCATCAAGCGGCCCGAACTGGGCAGCCTGACCGAAGGTTCGGAAGCGGATGTGGCCATCCTGGACTTGCAGGACGGCAAATTCGCGGTTCGGGATACCGGCTATTTTGGTTTTTTCGATTATACCGGCCACAAAATTGAGGGAAAACAGAAGCTCACCTGCGAAATGACCATCCGCAAAGGCCGGATCGTATACGACCTGAACGGCATCGCCGATCCGATTGTGGTGCGTCAGCGGGCGCAGTGACGGTTTACGGTATTCGGTTTTCTGTTTCCGGTGGGCTGACGCATTCACTGGGGCTAATCAAAATTGCAAACCTTGATCAGCGGAGTTAGCCTAAATGCGCTATCAGAAACGCGTCAGCCCACCGTAAACAGAAAACCGTAAACCGAATACCGAATACTGTTATATTTGGGGGTAATTCCTAAACCTTCTGAAAATAGTATCATGTATAAACTGATTTTAGGTCTGGCGGGCGTCTGTCTGCTGGTAGCACTGGGGTTGATGTTCACCGGAAATCTTCCGCTGGCGGGGCCGTTTCTGATTGCTTTCTTTCTCGCGGTCGCCATTGGGTTTCGGGGGTTCGAAAACCTGAAAGGGTTTTCCTACACGGTTATGATTTTTGCCGCCGTCACCACGGCGTTATTTTATCCCACGTATTTTGTTTCCTACAACGGCTTTAAATTCAGTACGTTAATTACGCCCCTGATCCAGCTCATCATGTTCGGAATGGGAACCTCGATGAGTCTCGATGATTTTGTCGGCGTGGTCAAAATGCCGCGCGGGGTGTTGATCGGCGTCGTTAGCCACTTCATCATCATGCCGACCATCGGCTACACCCTGGCGAGCATCAGCGGTTTGCCGCCCGAAATTGCTGCCGGTATCATCCTGATCGGTTGCTCGCCCAACGGCATGGCTTCCAACGTGATCTCGTATTTAGCCAAAGCCAATCTGGCGTTGTCGATCACGATTACGGCCATTTCCACCATGCTGGCTCCCTTCGTAACGCCCCTGTTGATGCGGACGCTGGCGGGTGCTTTCGTCGAAATCGACACGCTGGCGATGATGTGGGACATTACGAAAATGGTAATTCTGCCGATTGGTGCGGGCTTGCTGTTCAACAAGTTTTTGAGCGGGAAAGCCAAATGGCTGGACGATGCCATGCCGTATGTGTCGATGTTTGGCATCACGTTTATCATTGTGATCATTACCTCGGCGGGTCGCAACAGCCTGCTGTCGATCGGCCCCATTCTGCTGGGACTGGTTCTGATTCACAATTTGTCCGGTTATTTTCTGGGCTACTGGTCGGGCCGGTTGTTCCGCATGAGCGAGCGCGACTGCCGAACCATCGCCATCGAGGTCGGGATGCAAAACGGCGGTCTGGCGTCGGGGATTGCCAATCAGATGGGGAAAATGGCGACCGTCGGTCTGGCCCCGGCCATTTTTGGGCCGCTAATGAACATTACGGGTTCCATTCTGGCGTCGTGGTGGCACCGCCGGATGCCGAAAGAAGAACGCGATGCTCCGCAGGAAGTGGTGCACGGCCACCGAAGTTTGTAGTCACCCCGGAGGGGTTTTCTGTTAATAGAAATTCATTTTTTGGGTCTGAATAAGCTCCAGCGGAGCTTACTCAACATAAAATACGAGGTCGCCCCGCTGGGGCTTGAAGTTTTGCCCGATTGTTTTTCTATTAACAGGCTGCTCCTCTGGAGCCAAATGACGCTGGCGGGATTATAAACCTTGAATCACGGACTTTTTACAATGAATCGAATGCCCTTCAAAAAAATATCACTCGTTGTTGCCGCGCTGACTGGCGCGGGTTTACTTCTGATTTCAGCCATGCCGAATACCGCTGAGGAATTATTCAAATCGACGGTTTTTACGCCGGTCAACGGTTTTACGTCCGGCGTCGAAGGTCCGGCGGTGGACAAGGCGGGGATGGTTTATGCTGTCAACTTTGGCAAGCAGGGCACAATTGGACAGGTGACGTCAACGGGTGACGCCAGCGTGTTCATCGAACTGCCCGAAGGCAGCATCGGCAACGGCATCCGGTTCAATAAAAAAGGCGATATGTTCATTGCCGATTATCCCAAACACAACATTCTGAAAGTGGCTGCGGGCACCAAAAACCTGAGCGTTTTTGCCCACGAACCGCGCATGAACCAGCCCAACGACATCGCCATCGACAGCAAAGACCGCTTGTATGCGAGTGACCCGAGCTGGAAAAACAATACCGGCAACCTCTGGCGCATCGATACCGACGGCAAGGTGACGTTGCTCGAAGAAAACATGGGTACCACCAACGGCGTTGAAGTAAGTCCGGATGACAAACGCCTGTACGTCAACGAGTCGAACCAGCGGAAAGTCTGGGTGTATGATTTATCCGCCGATGGGAAGGTCAGCAACAAACGCCTGCTGATCGAGTTTCCGGACTTCGGCATGGACGGTATGCGCTGCGACGCCGACGGCAATCTCTACCTCACCCGGTTTGGCAAAGGCACCATTGCCAAAGTGGCCCCGAGCGGCAAGGTGATTCAGGAAATCACCTTGGTGGGTAAACGCCCCACGAACATCTGTTTCGGTGGAAAAGACGGTCGCACGGCCTACGTCACGCTGCAGGACCAGGGCAATCTGGAAAGCTTCCGGGTCGATAAACCGGGCCGGGAATGGGCCATGCGGAAGAAATAACCGGTTTTTTCGGCGGTTTTACCAGCGCGACCGCTTCAGCTTTTCGGGCTGGAGCACGCGGATGTTGGTTCCGCTGATGTCGATGAGTCCGTCGCTTTTAAACTCGCTCAGCGTGCGGATTAGTGATTCTGTGGCGGTGCCGACCATCGCGGCCAGGTCATCGCGGGAAAACTGAATTACCGGCTCACTTTCGTGGGTTTGTAAATTCTGGTGGAGCCTTAGGAGCGTGTCGGCCACCCGCCGGCGCAGCGAATCGTAGGCCATTTCCAGCAGTTGCTGCTCGCGCTCGGTCACCCGATTGGCCAGCAACTGCACAAAACTCCGGGCCACTTCCCCGTCGCGCGAAAGGAGATCGATAAAGATTTCCTTCGGAATGTACACCAGTTCGGAATCTTCCAGGGCCACCGCCGAATCCGTGTGGTCGGTTTGCTCCAGCAGGCTCACATACCCGAAAAAGTCGCCCGTCTGGTACAATCCCGTAATGAATTCCTTGCCATCCGGGTTGGTTTTGTAGGTTTTCACCCGGCCACTCTGCACAAAGTACAACCGCATCGGTTCGTCGCCTTCCGAATACACAAACTGCTTTTTGCGGATCAAATGCCCTTTCCGGTCCACGGTCAGCGAATCGATGCCGGTCAGCGTCTGGGCATCGTCCAGAAATTGAACCAGGCCGTCTTTGGTCGGTTCGTAGGCCGGACGCATCTGGTCGAAGCGTTTCAACCGTCCTTCCACCGCGTTCAGCAATTCAATTTCATCGAACGGTTTGGTCAGGTAATCATCGGCGCCCATTTCCATGCCCCGGCGGAAGTCGGAACGCTCGGTTTTGGCGGTCAGGAAAATGAACGGAATACCCGACAGAACCGGATTTTTGTTGAAAATATGCAGCACGCCATAGCCGTCCAGGATGGGCATCATGATGTCACAAATCACCAGATCGGGCCGGGTTTCAAGCGCTTTCTCCACGCCGATCTTGCCGTTTTCGGCCGTTAGAACGTGGTAGTTGGCGAGTTCCAGAATTTCAGCGGTATTTTCCCGAATATGACTGTTATCTTCAATGAGCAGAATCGTCTTCATGACTGAACGAAATGGTTACGGTGGTTCCCTGGTTAAGTTGGCTCTGGAAGTCGATGGTGCCGTTGAGCAGCGTCAGATACTGCGCGACAATGTGTAATCCCAAACCTGTTCCCTGAATGGCCGTGACGTTTTTGGCGCGGTAAAACCGTTCGAACAAATGCTTCTGATCGTCGGTCGACATGCCGATGCCCTGATCTTCGATCGACAGGCGCACCCGGCCGTCGCGGCACCAGAAACGAACCCAAACCGGTTTGTTTTCGCCGGAGTATTTAATGGCATTCGACAGCAGATTGACCAGCATTTTGCGAACCAGCGACGGATCCAGCCACACGTTTCCGACACAATTTCGCTCGGTTTGAATGGTTTGACCGGGTTTTAGCATGCCCTGTACATCCGCGATTACGCTGGTTACCAGTTCCTCCAGGTCGAACAGAGCGTAAGACGCTTCAATTTTACCTTCTTCCAGCTTCCCAACCGACAGAAATTCTTCCAGAATGTCGTTGAGGTGGTTCACCGATGCCTTGATGCGCTGAATGTGGCGGTTTCGTTTGTCCTGCTGCTCCGTTGTCGTGTATTTATTCAGTAAATCGGCCGACGTCTGGATCGCGCTCAGGGGCGTTCGGAATTCATGCGATGCCATCGACACGAAGCGGGATTTGAGTTCACCCAGTTCGCGCTCGGTCGTCAGGGCTTTTGAAAGCTCGTCTTTCGATAATTCCAACTGGTGCAGCGTCACCATGAGTGCGTTGGTCCGGTCGGCTACTTTCTGTTCCAATTCGGCGTTCAGTTGTTCGATGCGGTTTTTCTGTTCGATGAGCACCCGCTCGGCTTCTTTTTTGTAGGTCGTATCGATGATGTAGGCGACCACAAACAGCTCATTTTCCCGGTGAAAATAACTCAGACTGATTTCGGCCGGAAACAGCGAACCGTCTTTGCGTTTGACGTGCAGATCACGGCCGTGGCCCATCGGGCGTACTTCCGGCCGGGCATTAAACGACTTCCGGAGGTTCTGGTGGAGGTGAACCAGCGAGTCGGGAACGAGCAATTCGATGGATTGCCCCACCATTTCGGCGTCTGAATAGCCAAATAGTTGGAGCGCGTAATGACTCACCGAAATCATCCGGCCCCGGCTGTCGGAGAGAATGATGCCGATGGTCGCGTTGGCAAAAACGGCAGAAAATAGGTCGGTAATCATGCGGTTTGTCCGGAAACTGGCAACAAAAGAGCGTCTAGCGGGATTGGATGCAAGTTAAGCGGGAAAAACAAGCCGCTACCTGACAAAAATCAGTTCGGGAACCAACCTATCTCATGGTCATTGGGGCGGCAAAGCGGCAATTTTGGGTATTCTGTTTAGAGTTTATGATTTCCGGGTTGATAGTTGGCCCGCATAAGCCGCTATCGTATCGTAAACTTTAAAACCGTAAACCATGAACTGAATTTATGAACTCGACCCTTTTTCGGCCCCTGATCGTTCCCGCCAAAACCGTGGTTCTGCTGGTGTTTGTCCCTAATTCCGGGTCACAGCAGGATTCGGTCAATCAGTTGCTGGACCGGGTCGGAGCGGTGTTGGGCGATCGCATTCGGATCACCCGCGTCGATCAGGTCGTTCATCCTGAAGTGGTCCGAAGCTTCGGGGTTTACCAGTTGCCGTCGTACATTCTGCTGAAACAGGGTATCGAAATCTGGCGTCACAACGGGCTGATGGACGCCCGGGAGTTGATTCGCACTCTGTCGGTGCAACTCCAGGAAGAGGGAAAGTAGTAACAAGCTGTTTGAGTTAAGTGGGGAGAGCCCTGGAAGGGCGGTCTGTCAATAGTCAATAGCATCCATCCGCTCGTGGTAGCTCCGGAGGAGCGGTCAAAAAACATCTTCAGGCCGCTCCTCCGGAGCTACCACGAGCGGATGGATGCTATTGACAGGACAGGCCTCCGGCCTTCATTCAAACAACTTCTAAATCAATTGCAATCTAGTAAGCGTAAATAAAGTGCCGTGTAAATTCTGACTTAGCTGTTCGGAAACGTACCCTGAAAGCGTGTGATGGGAAAACAAAACCCTGCCAGGGGTCTAAACCGCCCCGGCAGGGTTCCCATTTACCATCTTACTCAAACGTACTCAACTAGTTATTGTCGTCCGTGTCCGTGGCTTCCGGTTTTTCCTCTTCTTTTTTGGTATCCGCCACCATTTCCCGCTTATCGATGTAGTCCAGCAGTTGCTGAACGTTCTTGTTGGCGGGGTCCAGTTCCAGCGCCTTTTGCAGATACGGAACCGCCTGGGCGATGTCTTTTTCGCGGTAATACTGATAGCCGATAAAGCTGTTGGCTTCAATCAGGTCTTTCTTCGATACTTTGGACGAATCAGCACTTTCCAGAAAAGCCTGGTAATACGTAATGGCCCGCAGACCGGCGCTGTCGTCTTTCATATACCGATTGACCCGCGCGCGCCAGAAGGGACCCCGGTCGTAGGTGGGATTGACCTCGGTCAGTTTGGCAAAAGCCGAGTCGGCTTTCGGCAGCAGCGTG
This sequence comes from Larkinella fluvii, assembly GCF_051857545.1. NCBI lineage: Bacteria > Pseudomonadati > Bacteroidota > Cytophagia > Cytophagales > Spirosomataceae > Larkinella > Larkinella fluvii. The sequence goes on from NZ_JBPZHB010000003.1 coordinate 284,340, forward strand.
CTGTCTTTGTTGATGGAAAACCCGAAATACGCACTCCGGCCCACGTTGTAATAATCCTGCCCCACAACGCGCTGGTTGTGTTGCTGCTTCCACTGGATGCCCTGCTCGTAGGCATGGGCGGCCTCGCCGTAGTTTTTGAGGTCTTTATACTGAATCAGTGCTATTTCGTCGAAGTAGTTTTTGGATGTATCCGCCGTGGCTTTGTTCAAAAACACCAGTGCCAGCGAATCACTGACGGTTGTCGTGTCGGCGCGGTTGGCATAGGCCCGGCCCAGAGCCGCGTAGTCCATCGTAAACTGGTCTTCTTCCTTCGAGTCTTTCAACACCTGTTCCATCAGTTCCAGGGCTTCGTCATACTTTTTGTAGTCGTCCGTCACGTAGGCGTAGGCATACATGCGCCGGACGGCGTTGCTGTTTTTCAGGAGCGACTGGTCTTTGATTTTGGACAGGTAGTCCATCATGTTCTTGTAATCTTCGCTCAGAAAAGCCAGCTTTGTGTAGCGCAGGATGGTAGAATCGGACGGTTCCGAGTTGTCCACCATTTTTTTGTAGTTATAGGCCGACGACCGGTAATTGCGGCTCAGGGAGTACAGATCGCCCAGATTTTCATAGGCTGGCGTGAACGTCGAATCGACGCCGAGGGCTTTGACGAAATAATCACGCGCGGTGTTGTAGTTTTTCGACCCTTTGAAAATATAACCGATGTTCGTCAGGACGTATGGTTGCTGAGCGTCGAGCTGCAAAGCCGATTCGTAGGCCGACACGGCTTCGCCACCCTGGTTTTTCAGGCGCAGCGCGTCACCTTTCACGACATAATACCCGGCTTTTTTCTCCACTTTTTCGTTGGATAATACCTTGTCGATCAACCGCAGGGCTTCGTCGGGGTTCCGGTTTTTGTCGATGAGAATATTCATTTCGGCCAGGCGGTGGAGCCAGTCGGGGTGTTTGCGTTTGGCTTTTTTCTCCACTTCCGCCCAGATCGTTTTGGCTTCGTCGGCTTGTCCGCGCAACAGCGCCACGCCCCCCAGTCCGATTTTATTCAGGTAATTCTTTTTATCGAGACCGGCTCCTTTCTGGAAAGCCAGTTGGGCCGAATCGGGCTGATTAGTTTGCAGGTAATACCGGCCCAGAAAGAAATAGGAGTCGGGAGAAGGCTGGCTGGACACGGCCTGCCGGTAGAGCTGACCCGCCTGCTGGGGCCGGTCGGACTGGAAATGGGTGATGGCCTGCTGGATCGTGGCATCGGCGGATTGGGCTACCGCCGTACTGCCCGCCAGAAGCGTCCCGATCAACGAGAATAGGATGTGCTTTTTCATGGTGTTGAGCGTTTGCGTGGATGCATTTCACCGGGAAAATCCCGGTGGGATGGACTGCAAATTGCATGAGAAAGCTAAGAACGGGCTTAATAAAACCTTAGAATTGCCTTAGAGCCTGCGGCCGGAAAACCGTCAGTTTGCTTTCGGTGTCGCAGCCGGTTCGTTGGGCATAGCCTGATGGGTTTCGGCCAGAAAACCTTTTTTCAGGTGTTCATACATCGAGTGCGGATCGACCAGCGAAGCAATCAATTGCGCGGTCATGCCGCCGAGCAGCAGCGGGAAAATGGCGGAATGGCGGTCGGTCATTTCCAGCACCAGAATGGCCGCTGTAAACGGCGAACGCACCACGCCGGTCAGAAAGCTCACCATCCCGACCAGCACCACAACGGTAGTTTCCTGCTGGTCAATCGTTAAGACGTGCGCGATCAGTTCGCCCAAAATGGCTCCGGCGCTCAATGAGGTGGCAAAGATTCCCCCGGCTCCTCCGCTGCTGTAGCTCAAAACCATGCCCATGATCCGGGCCGGAAACACGTACCAGGGCACTTCGCCGGGGTGGTGAAACAGCAGGTGATTGATGAGCGGTTTGCCGGTTCCGGCCGCATCGATGCCACCCCAGTAGATCAGGGCCGCAAACAGGAGGCCGCAACCGATGACCCAAATCACCTGCTGCGGCACGGTTTTCCACGTTTTCCGGTATTGATTGATTTGCACCAGCAGTTTGCCAAAGAGCGCACCGGCTAGCCCGGCTATCAGTGCTGTGACAAAGGCCACGCCCAGAAAAGACAGGCCGGTGGTGGGAACGGCGGGATACCCGAGGTACAGATAGGAACCCAGCAGGGCCTGCGCCGTCATCCCGGCAATGATGACGGCGGTAAAAACGGCGGTTCGGTAGAGCGTGATGTGCGTGTGCGTCAGTTCCTCTACCACAAACACGATACCGCCCAGCGGGGTGTTGAACGCGGCCGCCAGCCCGGCGGCTCCGCCAGTGACGAGCACAATCTGGCGGGATAGTTGCGGCCAGCCCCGGGGTTGCAGGCGGTTGATGAGTTGAAAGAGCGAGGCCGAAATCTGAATTGTAGGGCCTTCGCGCCCGATGGCTCCCCCGCCGAGCAGCAGAATCCCGCTGCTCAGGATTTTGACGACGGCAATTCGAAGGCTCAGCAGATACGAAATTTTGGTGTGATGGGCGGGGGTCGCCAGGTCGATGGCGGCCATGAGTTGCGGAATACCGCTCCCACGGGCGGCCGGAGCCAGCGCCCGAACCAGCGCCCAGGAAAGCAAAAAGCAGAGTGGGGTGAGCAGGAAAGCCCAGGCCGGAATCCGCAGAAACCAGGTTTGAAAGGTGGCTTCTGACCACGCAAACAGGCGTTCGTATCCCACCGTCACCAGGCCCGTCAGGAGTGAGGCAATCCAGAACGGAATGGATTGCAGCGTGGTTCGGCGGACGCGTTCATTGTAAATGGACCGGACAAAACGGTTGTCGAAACGGGTTAATAGCTTCTGGTACAATGAGGGCTGGTTTTTCATCAACGATAGAAACGTTCCGACGGTCTGTTTTGTAAATCTGGAAAAAGAACGAATTTTAAACGCTTTCCAATCCAATAAGTTATTCATTGGGCTGAGTCATGGTGTGTTGCAGAAAGCGGTTTACCAACCTGTTTTTTTTGATCGAAGACCCGAAACGGTGGGCTGGTGATGACCGCCAAAGCTGTCGAACACTGATTAGGCCGGGCTTAATACCGGATTAGATTTTGCTTAGAACCCGGTTTTCTGGAATAAAAATTGCGTTTTTTAAAATAGATTCAACCCGGTTCTGGTGTCATCCTCTTATTGAGAAAACCGGAAAGCATCAGATTAGCTCCTAAACCTACCGACGTTATGTTAACCGAAGAGCGGAATCAAGCCCGAAAAGAACGAAGTTCGACCTGGGATACCATCCGCCATTTCATCCGCGACCGGTTCAGTCTGGATGAGGATAAGGCCGATGAAGCCGAAATTATCCAGTCCATCAGCCGGGGTATCGAGTTCAAAGGGACCAATCTGTGGGCGCTTATTTTCGCCATCTTCATTGCCTCCATCGGGTTGGACGTCAATTCGACGGCGGTCATCATCGGAGCCATGCTCATTTCTCCGCTGATGGGGCCTATTATGGGCATTGGATTGGGTGTAGGCATCAACGATCTGGCCCTGATTCAACGGGCCTTCAAAAACCTGTTCATTGCTGCCATCATTAGCCTGCTGACATCCACCCTTTACTTTCTGGTCAGTCCACTACACGTTGCGCAGTCGGAATTACTGGCCCGCACCTCGCCCACCATTTGGGATGCGTTCATCGCTTTTTTTGGGGGCCTGGCCGGGATTGTAGCGGGTTCGCGCCGGGACAAAATCAGCAATGTTATTCCGGGCGTGGCCATTGCTACCGCTCTGATGCCGCCCCTCTGCACGGCGGGTTACGGCATCGCCAACGGCAATCTTTCGTACTTTTTCGGGGCTTTTTATCTGTTTCTGATCAACAGCGTCTGCATTAGTCTGTCCACGTTTCTGATTGTGCGGTTTCTGGGGTACCACCAGAAGGAATACGCCAATCCGGCCATTGAGAAACGGGTTAGAAATACCATTCTGGCCGCCGTCCTGATCGTGCTTGTTCCCAGCACCTACCTGGGCTATCAGATCGTTCGGAAAACCATCTTTGAGCAAGCCGCCAAACGGTTTGTGACCAATGAAGGCAATTTTCAGTATCGGCAGGTGGTCAATTATACGGCGCGCTACCAGCGGGATGGGAGCCGTATTGAACTGATGGTGGTGGGCGAACCCATGCCGCCCGACTCGATTCAGCTCCTGAAAGCCAAATTGCCTGCCTATGGATTGGGAAATACCGCCCTGATCATCAGGCAGGGGGCCTTGAAAGATGCGGAAGTCGATGTCAACACCATCACGTCTACCGTCACCGACCAGATCATTAAATACAGCCAGGGGTCGATTGCCCGCAAAGACCAGACCATCGATTCGCTCCGGAATTACATCGAAGCCACCCAATCGGCCCATTTGCCGGTGGCCGATTTGCGCGACGAACTCAAAACCCTCATGCCCGACGTGCAGTCGTTCACAGCCGCGCGGTCGCTGGTCATGAGCCGTACCGGCAACCGCCCGGATACGGTTTTGCTGGTCTACGCCAAATTTAGCCGCCGACACCGGCCCGCCGAAAAAAAGCGCATTGAAAACTGGCTGCGCAGCCGCACCAAGAGCCGGAAAATTAAATTGATTGTGGAATAGCTTCCGGACTTCAGTCAGATAACCGCATTCTTCTCAAAAATCTGCTGAATCCGGGCAATCTCCTCGCTGTAGATGGTTTTCTTCCGGGTGCCGAAATACAGCGTGTTTTCAATGACGTTCGTTCCTTCCCAAACCAGTTTCACCAGCCCCCGATCCATCTCCTCCCGGCACAGAAAATCCGGAATGATCGAAAAACCCTCCCGGTCGCTTAGACAGCGTACGATGGAACAGATGTTCGGCACGATGTAGTTGGGTTTGAAGTCCGGGTGGCGGTTGAAATTCAGGTGCCAGAACCGCCTGAGATGATCCATGTCGGCGGCTGTGCTGTACCAGACCTGCTGTTTCAACCAGACCTCAGCTTCGCCAAACTTTTTCTGTTTCAGCAACGCGTCCAGTTCGGTGGTTTGCGACCGCGCACCCCCGATCAGCACAATCCGCTCTTTCGAAAACGGCTGGTACGTGAGGTTCGTCTGCGTGCCTTTCTGGGGCGTAATGATCAGATCCAGCAAGCCTTTGTCCAGATCGTGCTGCATTTCGGTGTATTCCCCAAACTTGATGATGACGTTGAACGGCAACGTGGCGATGTGCGGTTCCAGCGTAAATTGAAACGTCTCGAAGCACATGCCGATGCTGATGGTCGCCCTGCCGGTTCTGGAGCTTTTGTGAAACTGCTGTTCGGCGGCTTCGAGCTTGCTGATGGGCTCCAGAATGAAATTATACATGACTTTTCCGCGTTCCGTCGGCACCATTTTCCGGGCTGCCCGGTCGAAGAGTTTGTAGCCCGTATGCGCTTCCAGCGAATTCAGGTGCAGGCTGACGCCCGGTTGTGAAATATACAGGGCCTGGGCCGCTGCGGTCAGTGAGCCGGTTTCGTAGATGGCCTTGAACGTCCGAAACCATTCCAGATTTGCAATCATAATCTATCAGTATTATGATACAAAGCTACTACTTAACTTATTTTTATGATCATTGCCGAGCTATTACTTTTGCATCGACAAAAAAGAGAACACCCATGAAGAATATATTTGTGATCAATGGCGGTCAAAAATTTGCCCATTCGGGCGGGGCATTCAACCAGACGCTGACGGGCTGGACCGTCGATTTTCTGCGCCAGCATCCTGATTTTGCCGTAAAAGTGACCAACATCAACGACGACTACGACCCGGTTGAAGAAGTGAGAAAATACGTCTGGGCGGATGTGGTGATTTACCACACGCCGGTCTGGTGGTTTCAGGTCCCCCACCGGCTGAAGGAGTACATCGACCTCGTGTTTACAGCGGGTCACCAGCAGGGCATTTACGTCAGCGACGGTCGTTCGCGGAAAAATCCGGCCATCAACTACGGTACGGGCGGAACGTTACAGGGGCGGCTGTATATGCTCACCACGAGCTGGAATGCCCCGGAAGAAGCCTTCACGCTGCCCGGCGAGTTTTTCAATCAAAAAAGTGTCGATGAAGGTGTTATGTTTGGTTTTCACCGGATGAATGCTTTCACGGGGATGGAGCCGCTGGAAGGGCTGCACTTTCACGACGTGGAAAAGAACGCCAACATCGACCGGGATCGACAACGGTATTTGGCCCATCTGGAACGGGTGCTGTTGAGCGATTCCGTGATGGCTGCTTAAGGCGGTTTTTGCGTAAACCGACCGGTAGATACGTGGATGCGCTTGGAAGATCGATCAGGAGGGCGTAATTTGTGGACACCGATTTCAGGCGTCTCCCCAACCATTCGATTAACTCCTTATTCATGCGTGACCTGGTTTTCCTCGGACTGGCTTTGTTACTGGGCATGGCCCTGCTCGCTACACTGGCGCAGCGGCTGCGGATTCCGACGCCCATCTTTCTGGTGATGGGTGGTTTGCTGACCAGCCTGATTCCCGGTGTGCCGACGCTGACCATCGAACCGGATCTCATCTTTCTGGTGTTTCTGCCGCCCTTGCTCTACGAAGCCGCCTGGTTCATGTCCTGGCGCGAACTCTGGCGCTGGCGACGGATTGTGCTGGTGCTGGCCTTCGGGCTGGTCGTCCTGACGGCCACGGCGGTGGCCTATGCCTCAACGGCCCTCATTCCCGGTTTTACGCTGGCGCTGGGATTTTTGCTGGGCGGTATTGTTTCACCCCCGGATGCGGTGGCCGCGACCTCGGTGCTCAAAGGGGTCAACGTCCCCAAAAGCACCCTCAGCATTCTGGAAGGCGAAAGCCTGATTAATGATGCGTCCAGCCTGGTGGTCTTCCGGTTTGCGATGGCAACGGTGATTTCGGGGACTTTCGTCTGGCAGGAGGTCGGCCTGAATTTCGTTATGGTGACGATCATGGGCGCGGTGATCGGCCTGGCGGTGGCGGGTGTGTTTTATGCGATTCACCGCTGGTTGCCCATTCAGACCCGAATCACGATCCTGCTGACGTTCATTGCGCCTTACATCATGTACCTGACCGCAGAACAGTTTCATTATTCGGGGGTCATTGCCGTCGTCAGTGGCGGGCTGTTTTTGTCGAACCACAGTTCGCGGTTGCTCAACCACACAGAGCGGGTGCAGGGGCTGGCGATGTGGGCAACGGTCATTTTTATCATCAACGGTCTGGTGTTTGTGTTGATTGGTCTGGAATTATCCGTTGTCGTGAAAGGACTGGACGGCCATTCATTGACGGATGCCATTGGCTACGGTCTGGCGATCTCGGCCCTGGTCATCGTCGTTCGGCAGGTGTTTGCGATGTTTGCCATGGTATTTACCGAAATCGTAGGGCGGTTTATTCCCGTTGCGGTGCGGAATGTGGGTTGGCGAGGCCCCGTCGTCTTGGGCTGGGCGGGCATGCGGGGCGTCGTTTCGCTGGCGGCCGCCCTCTCCATTCCCTTGACACTGCCCTCGGGTGCCCCTTTCCCCGAGCGTCCCCTGATTTTGTTCATTACGTTCGTGGTGATTCTGGTGACGCTGGTGTTGCAGGGACTGACGCTGCCGCTGGTCATCCGCTGGGTTAACCCGAAAGAACTGATTCCGCGCCTGCCCGAAGAAAAGCAGGAAGCCACCATCAACCGCCGGTTGCATGAAGTGGCTTTGCAGGAGCTAACGCAGCAGTATGCGGTAGCCGATAACCAGTTGCTGAGTCATTTAAAAAGTCGGCTGGAAAGCGGTTTGCTCTTGAATCAATACGTTTCGTCGGATCGGGACGGCCCGCTGCTGGCCAACTACAACGAAGCTCTGTCCCGTTTGCACCGCATCAAACGCCAGGAACTGGAGCGGCTCCGGCACCAGGAAGAGTTCGACGTGGACGTGATCCGCAAAATAGAAGCGCAACTCGATCTGGAAGAAGAAAAAACCGATCATGCGATTCGGTAACGACATCCGTTTTTATGCCGCTCTTTGCCCCGTTAGGGGCTCAGTAGCGTAGCGTTCGTTGGTAGGAGCAAGCAGCTATCCCCTCTGCTCCGTTAGGAGCTTAACAGCGTAGCGTCGGTAGGAGCAGGCTATTCCTCCACCCTCAGCGTGCCGTGAGGCACGCGACTTCTCCGATTTTAAATTACCGACACGACCATTTGCACCGGTTTTACCGGCAAAAGGCTTTCGCCAATTCGGAAGGCCGCCGTAAATTCCGCCAGTCCGTGGCTCCCGCCGTTGACGAGTTTACGCGCCTGCCTAAGATCGTTTTCGAGCAGTGCTTCCTTGATTTGCCGTTCTTTCCGTTTCAGAAAAAGCGCCAGAACCGCAGCCGCCACGTCTGGTTTGTTGGCGAGTGCGGGATTCCCGATCAGGTCAACGCCCAACTCTCTTCCGATTGACTGGTAGTTGCTGCGGCCCGTGAGTTGGATAAAGCCCCGGCCCTTGAAGCGGTCGCCGTCGGGCGGCCCCTGATTGCCCAGATCCCGGCGATTGTCGTACAGGTCGAACGGTTTGCCGCCCGGTGAGGTGTTGAAGCGGGATTTGCCTTCGTCGATGGGTTTGAAACCGGCGGTTTCGGCCCGAATGGTCGATAAAGCCATCAGCACCATGTTGCGGTCGGTCAGATCCTGCTTCTTCAGGGCGTCGAGCACGAAAGGTAGGTTTTTTTTGATATTGTCGAGGGGCGTGAGTGGAAACATCCGGGACACCACGCCCACGGTGACCTGCGGCAACACCGAGTCGGCGGCAACCGCTTCCGGGGTGGGTTCAAAACCGAGTGCGCGCAGCGTTTTGAGACCAACGATGCCGTCGGCCAGCAATCCCTCGCTCCGCTGAAACGCGATAACGGCGGCTTCGGTGCCGGTCCCGAAATCGCCGTCGATTTTGCCAGGGTTGAAACCCAGGGCTTTCAGTTTTTCCTGGAGCCGGACGACGTCGGCACCGGAGGAGTTAAGTTGCAAGGGTTGCATAAAGGAGAAGGTTTAGACGCTTGTGGGAATGCGCCCAAGTTCGCTCATTTTCAGGGCAATGGAAAACCGTTTACACAAAAGACAGCGTGAGATTGCCAAATTTCAGAGACCCGCGACATCGCGGAAAGCAGCGGACGGCAACGATTTTTTCCGGCAAACGAATGGGGATTAATTCGCATCTGCCAGAGACATCAACGGGTATGATCGGGCGGATGCTGCCTTTGATGATCGGTATGGAGTGGTTTGTTTCGACGTCATTTTTTACAGGCCATCTTTTCTCTTAATCTTACAACCTATGAAAGCTTTCCTGTTGACTCTGATGGGCTGTTGGCTCGGATTGCTGCCGTTTAGCCTGGCGCAACGGGTGGCCGTTCGGTTGGCCAATCCGTCGCCCCAGGCGGTTTATGCGGCTGAACAGTTGAAAAAAGCACTGCGGGAACGGAAGTACACGGTTGGTTCGGAACCGGTCGAGTATTTCGTTCTGCTGAAGCTGGACGCGGCTACATTCGGCCCGGAAGCCTACGGTATTTCCCGGCAGGGCAAAACCCTTTCCATCACCGGCGGTGACGGACGCGGGCTGATCTACGGCAGTCTGGCGGTGGTGGAGGAGTTGCGGAATGGCGTCGGTTTGCCGCAAATCAAGGCGCAGAACGAACGTCCGGCCTTCGCACTCCGGGCCATCAAATTCGATCTGCCCTGGGATACCTACCGCCACAGTTACGCCCTCGATCTGCATGCTGAAACCTGCCGTGATACGACCTACTGGAAAGCATTTCTGGATATGATGGTGCAAAACCGCTTCAATGCGCTGAGTCTGTGGAACCTGCATCCGTACACGTTCATGATCCGGCCCAAAAATTTTCCGGCCGCGACGCCCTTCAACGACCAAGAACTGAAGCAGTGGCAGAAGCTGTTCCAGGCGATTTTTCGGATGGCGAATGAACGGGCGATCGACACCTACCTGATTCCGTTTAACATCTTTACCAGCCCGGAATTCTCGAAAGCCTACAACGTCAATCCGGCCTTAAACAACCTGACGCATCATCATTTTATCGACGGCGATACGTCCGAAATCGTCAAACGTTACACGCGGGAATGCGTGACGCAGGTACTTCAGGAATACCCCGAGTTGACCGGTTTTGGCCTGACGCTGGGCGAAGCGATGGGCGGGATGACGCCCCAACAGCGCGAAAACTGGATGAAGGCAACGATTATCGAGGGTATGCGGCTGGCGGGTCGGAAAACGAAACTGATTCACCGCATCCCGTTTTCCAGCACGACGGGTTCACTCGGTGTTACCAGCATCGATACGGAAAAACTCACCCGGAAATCCATCGAAGCCGAAGGGGCCTTGCCGTTTATCGAAGGGCCGATCTGGGCGGATTTGAAATACAACTGGTCGCACGCCCATTCGACGCCGAAACTGGTGAAAGTGCATGGCGGTAAGCTGTACGACACCTATTTTGTGCCGGACCCGAAAGCCTATAAAATTACCTGGACGGCCCGGAATGAAGACTTTTTCTGCCTGCGGTGGGGCGTTCCCGATTTCGTCCGGGCGCATTTGGCCGCCAACCGGCAGTTGTATGTAGGCGGTTATTTTCTGGGTTCGGAAACCTACATTCCGGCGAAAGATTACTTCACCAAACCCGGTGGCCCGGTCGACTGGAAGTACGCATTTGAACGGCAATGGTTGTTTTACAAACTCTGGGGGCGGCTTTTGTACAATCCGGCCACACCGGATGCGGTTTTTAAGGCCGAGTTCACCCGGCGTTACGGCCCATCGGCGAGCGGTTTGCTGGAAGCCTACGCGTTGGCGTCGTCCACCCCCCTGCGGCTGGCTTCGCTGTTCGATTTCACCTGGGATTTTTCGCTCTATTGCGAGGGTATGCTGGCGCACGATGCGAAGAAAAACGTCGCCTACATTTCCGCCGACCGACTCCTGACCCAACCCGTGCTTGATCCCGATTATGTGTCGGCCAGCGATTATGTAAAAACCGTCATCGCCGGTGGTGGTTTTGAATCCACAAAAATAACCCCGCCGAAACTGGCTCAGATGCTGGAACAGGATGGTCAGAAAGCCCTGCAATTAGTCAAATCCATCAACACATCAGCCAATCGCTCGCTGCACTACGAGGTGGCCGATGTGCAGGTTTGGGCCAATCTGGGTTTCCATTTGGCCGAAAAGCTGAAGGGTGCCGTTGCATTACAAACCTACCGAACCCAGGGTGGTGAGTCGAATAAACAGGCTGCGGTAACTCATCTGGAAGCCGCTTTGCGGTATTGGGACGCCGTCGTGGCCATCACCCGACCGCTCTACAACGACATGCCACTGGTTCATTTTACCGAACAGAAAGGCTTTACCTGGGAACAAAACGAAACGCTCCGGTTTCACTGGGAGAAGCTCCGGGGCGAGGTCGCGAACGACGTTGAGATTGCTAAAAATGCGGTGTTTAATTCGGAAAAATAAGGTGCGGTTTTTGGTACCAGCCCACGGTTTTAACCGTGGGATCGCGCGGTATTGCGATGGAAAAATCTGGCGTCTGAAACCGTTTCAACGGTTTTGATTATTTGAAATAACGATCCGCAAAAATCAGGAACGTCGGCCAGTTCGGGCCGGTCGTGTGCCCTCCGCTGTGCTGGCGGAAGGCGATGTCGCCGTCGACCAGGGCGGTTTCGATGGGCGGGAATTCCATCGTTCCCAGACCTTTTTTACCCAGCAGTTTATAAACCGGTCCGGCCAATGCGCCCCCCAGAAACATACCTTTGGCATCGACCCAGTTGCCTTCCACCTGCGGTGAACCGGAACTGATGAAAACCGGTCGGGGCGCACACAATGCCACTAATTCATGGGCATCGACGGGTAAATCAATGGGGGTCAGTGGGCCGGCATATTTGATGAAGTTGCCCGCCATCCAGTGGTATTCGGCGGCAGAAGCGACATTCTCGACCTGCTCGCCAAATTTCCGGCGGTGAATTTTAACGCCCCCTTCGCCCGACGAGCCGACAAACGCAATGGCCAGTCGGGGTTCATACGCCATCGTGACAGCGGTGGCCTTGCCGTAGCGCGAAAGCCCTTCGATTCCAATTTTTTTGGCGTCCACTGCTTTGTCGGTTTCGAAATAATCCAGGGCGCGGCTGGCTCCCCAGGCCCAGGCCCGCAAGGCTCCCCAGTCGTCGGGTTTGCGGGTTTGTCCTTTGTTCATCAGCCCAATGATGCCTTGCGTCAGACCTGCACCGTTGTCGGCCTGGTAGCTCGTGGGGTACAAAACCGCATAACCCCAACCCTTGGCCAGAAGCTGCTGCTGCCAGGTCGGTTCGGGTTTCGCCGGTGGGTTGGTCGCGGGAGGGGGCGGCAGCCGGAAACCCGCCGGAAACCGAAATCCATAACTCATCATGACCGGAACCGGGCCGGTAGCGTTGGCGGGGGTCGAAAGCGTTAGCTCAATGTCGACCTTGATGGCCGGATACGCGGAATTGTCGACATGCCCCAGCAGTTTTTTCGTGATCACGGGAATATCGCCGTTCATTTCTTTCGTTTCACTGGTCACTTCCCAGGTCACTTTCGGAAGGTTTTTCGGCACTCGCCCGTAGATTTCCCGGTCAAAATCTTCCACAATTTCCGGTCGTCGCTGCTGCCACCATTGCCTGGGCGTCGTCACTTTTTTGCCATTCTTCAACACCAGCGGATCGGGTAGACGGGTGTAGGGCGAGGCCTGTGACTCATCGATGTTCGCGGCATTGGGCGCATTGGGATTCCCCGATGGGCCGGGTCGCAACGACGTGATATTCAATTGTTCCAGCATCTTTTTGTGATCCTGTTCCGATTGTTTTTGAATAACCGCCTGAGCCGCCAGAAAGGCTTTTCGGGTGGAATCCGAATCCTGCGCAACGGCCTGAAAACCGCTCAGGGCTAAAAAAGAAAGAAGAAAAACCGTGTTTTTCATAGGGTCTTAGGCGGTATTTAGGAATTTTTAAAGCGTAAATAGTGTATGCAAAACCGGTTGCTTTTTTATAAAAATACGGGAAATCGGGTGCCGGAAATAGCCGTTTTTGCCATTTTTATTTATCCGTAAAGTAAACGTACTTCGTATTCGATTTTGCGGCACCCTCGAGAAACGTTCTAAAAAGAAAACCATGTTAAAAATTTCCTTAAGTCTGGTCTATAGTGTCCTGATCCTGATGGGGTTGGTTGGACAACTGGGCAATTCTGAAACCAAACTACTCCAAAAATCTACGAATCGGGCGGTTATTTCTGCCGACCCAGATGAACTGGTAATTACGAATTTCGCCGGTCCCGACCTCACGCCCAGCCCATCCTGTCTTGCCGTGGCACCGACCGGCGAAGTCTACGTCGGTGTAGACATGATTGGGTCGCTGGGCAAAACGCCGGGCAAGGGCTACATCATCAAACTGGTCGATAGCAACAACGATGGCAAAGTCGACCGGCACACCAAATTTGCGATGGCCGACAACCCGCGCGGTATTATTTCCCAAGGTGATCAACTGTTCGTCCTGCACACGACGTTTTCGGCGGAAACCGGGATCGCCAGTGGCATGGATCTGGTAGTTTTCGAAGATAAAAACCACGATGGCGTGGCCGACGGCCCGTCAAAACCGCTGATTCAAAACATCAGCTCGCCCAAATTTCTGCAAAGCCGGGGCACCGACCACTCGACCAACGGCATCCGGATGGGAATCGACGGCTGGATTTACATCGCCGTCGGCGACTTTGGCTTCCACGGTGCCGTGGACCGGAGCGGAAAGAAGTTGACCCAACTCGGCGGGGGCATCGTGCGGGTGCGGCCCGATGGAACCGAAATGGAAGTGTATTCGCACGGGATGCGGAACATCTACGATGTGGCCATCGACCCGTATATGAATATTTTCACGCGCGACAACACCAACGACGGCGGGGGCTGGAACATCCGGTTTAGCCACCAGATTCAATCCGGAGAATACGGTTATCCGGTTCTTTTTAAGGGTTTTACGGATGAAATCATTCCCGCGCTGGTCGATGTGGGTGGTGGCTCCGGTACGGGTTCGCTGTTCATGGACGATCCGACCTGGCCGGAAAAATACAATCATGTGCCGATGATGGCCGACTGGGGAAGAAGCCAGCTTTACATTCACCGCGTGACGCCGGATGGCCCGAGTTTTACGCAAAAAGAAGAAGAGTTTATCAAATTACCGCAAATCACCGATGTGGACGTCGACGCGTCGGGCCGGATGTATCTGTCGGCTTGGGACGGTGCGGGCTATTCCGGCAATCCGGCCAAAGGCTACGTGGTGCGGGTTGTGCCGAAAACCTGGTCGTACAAAGCCTTTGCGGATGTCAAAAAAGCGTCGGTGAAAGAGCTGGTCGCCTTGTTGAAATCCGGGAGTGCCGTGGCACGTCTGGCGGCCCAGCAGGAGTTGCTGACCCGCCCGAAAGACGCGGCTGACGCTTCCTGGAAACTGGCCGCCGACAAAAGCCTGCCGCTTTACGTCCGGGTTGCCGGCATTTTTACGTACGCGCAGGCGGCCGGAGCCAACGGGATAACCAATCTGGTGAAACTGACCTCGGAAAACGACGTTCGGGAGTTCGCGTTGAAAGCACTGGCCGACCGGAAACCGAACCTCCAAACCGTGCCCATCGAACCGTTTCTTCAGGGATTGAAGGATCCGTCGGAGCGGGTGCGGCTGGCGGCTACCGTCGGTTTGGGGCGTTTGGGACGGATCGAAGCCGCTCCGGCCTTGTTGCAGGTGAAAGTGCCGGCTTCCTTCGTCGCCCCGGCGAAAGGCACGGAAGGCCCGCACGCGACGCCCAATGCCGCCATCGTCCCTCCGCACCTGGCGGTTCGGGCGTTGGTGAGCCTGAACGCCGTCGATGCGTGTGTGAACGCCATCGGTACCGAAAATTCCACGATTGCACTCTGGGCGCTACGGTATATGCACGATCCGAAAGCGGCCACCGGTTTGATTGCAGCCTATAAAAAAGCGAAGGATGAAACCCTGAAAAAGCAGATTCTGACGACTTTGTCCCGGCTTTACAAAAAGGAAGCGGATTACGACGGTTCGTGGTGGTGGAGTACCCGGCCCGATACGCACGGTCCTTATTACAAGGGTGTTACCTGGGAGTCGTCACCGGCGATCAAAGACTTGCTGATGCAGGAATGGACGAAAGCGGATGCGTCAGGCAAGCAATTTTTTGCCGATTTGAACGGACGGCACCGGATGGAAATCACCGAGTTTGGCGGGGAAGAGGTTGTGGCAGCCAATGAAGAAACCAAAGTGGATCTGGAAAAAATCAGAAACCAGAAAGGGCAGGTTGGCAAAGCGTCGATTGAAGACGTGATGCTGGCGATGGCGAAAATCAAGGGAGATGCGGCCCTCGGAAAAACACTTTTTACCCAGCAGGGCTGTATTGCCTGCCACAGCCTGAGCAAAAGCGAGCCGATGAAAGGGCCGTTTATGGGTCAGATTGGCTCGATCATGAACCGTGAACAGATCGCCGAGTCGATTCTGAAACCCAATGCGTCGATCTCGCAGGGTTTCGCCACGGTGTTGATCACGGCCAAAGGCAATAAGACGTACATGGGTTTTGTTTCGGAAGAATCGGCCAGCAAAGTGGTGATGCGCAACATTACGGGCGAAGTGTTCACCATCAAAACCAGCGACATTCTGACGCGGAAAGAACAGGAAACCTCGATGATGCCGTCGGGCCTGGCCAACGCCCTGTCGTACGAAGAATTTGCGTCGCTGATCACGTTCCTGTCGCAACAGAAAAAGTAAAGGCGGTTTACGGTATACGGTTTACGGTGGGCTGACGCATCCAGGATAACGCGTCAGCCCACCGTAAACGGAAAACCGTAAACTAATTCACCTTCAACCAGCCGGTTATACTCATCCGGGGTTTATTGGTCCGGAGGACTTCGTGTTCCAGTTCGTTACTCTTAAAAAAGACGATTTTGCCGTTTACCGGGGCGATGTGTTGTACGGTATCGCCCCGGTGAATGCACAATTCGCCACCGTCATCTTCCTGCCAGTCGGCGTTTAAATACAGGATCATCGAATACTTCCGGCTGTCGTTGTTGCGAAACTGATCGAGGTGTTTCTGGTAAAAACTGCCCGTTTCATACAGCGTATAGTGAAATTCGTAGCCGGTGATGCCCGTGTAACAGGTCTGGTTTAAATGACGGACAAACCGGTCCATCAGGTCAAAAAAGTCATTTTCGTAGCGGTCATTGTGCTGGCGATCCAGCCAGTAAATCAGGTCGCTGCGAACCCGTTTATTCTGCACAACCTGGCCGTCGCTGCCGGTACCTGCCGACCGAAGCCGGTTTTCGGCATACAATGTGGTCAGATTTTCTTTCAGATGAGCCGCCAGCGCGTCACTTAAAAAATGGTCGGCGATGCCGACGTTATGGTCAATAAAACTTGTGATGAGGGAATCAAAGATCGTTTGCAATCCGGATGGGAGCACTGCGCCCGTATTCCGGTGAAGGTACGTCTAATTCCCGGCAATTACGGTTTAAACCGGCTCGGGCGTTCGTAAGGCTTTCCGAACGGCTGGCGCCACTTTGGTTCCGAACAATTCGATCGCGCGAAGCACTTTACTGTGCGGAAGCTGATGGCTACCAATGAGTTGAGCCAGATACCGGGTGTTCTGGAACAATTCGTGAAAGTGCAGAATCTTGTCGATGGCCTGCTGCGGACTGCCCACCAGCAGCGGCCCGGACTGGCGCATGTACTCAAAATGCTCGCGTCCAATGGGCGACCAGCCCCGTTCACGGCCAATGCGGTTCATCATCTGTTCGTAGGACGGAAAGAGTTCGTCCGACGCCTGTTGTGAATTGTCGGCCAGGTAAAAATGCGAATTGATCGCCAGCGGCAGTTTCGCAACGTCGTGACCGGCTTTCTGCGCCGATTGCCGGAACAAATTCACGAACGGCACAAACCGGTCGGGCGAACCGCCCAGCATCGCCAGCGTCATGGGCAGGTTCATCGTGCCCGCCCGAACGGCGGATGCGGGTGTGCCACCAACGGCCAGCCAGATTGGGAGCGATTCCTGATACGGACGCGGATAAACGCCCAGGTTGCGGATGGCGGCCCGGTGTTTGCCCTGCCAGTTGACGATTTCGCTTTTATTAATCGCCACCAGAAGGTCCAGTTTTTCGGTAAACAGCTCGTCGTAATCCTTCAGGTCGTAGCCAAACAGCGGGAAAGATTCGATGAACGAACCGCGCCCGGCCATGATCTCGGCCCGGCCGTTGGAAATGAGATCCAGCGACGCGAAATTCTGGAACACCCGAACCGGATCGGCTGAACTCAAAACCGTCACGGAACTCGACAGACGGATATTTTTCGTGAGGGAGGCTGCGGCTGCCAGAATGACCTCCGGGGCCGACACCATAAAATCCGGCCGGTGGTGTTCGCCGAGGGCAAAGACGTCCAGCCCCACTTCGTCGGCCAGTTTAATTTCTTCCAGCAATTGCTGCATCCGCTGGTGGGCGTTGACGGCTTTTCCGGCCACGCCATCGGGCAGAACTTCGCCAAAACTGCTAATACCTAATTCCATGATTATTCAGTTAAAAAGTATTGGTCGAAAAAAGAAGACGACTCTCAACCGGTTGGCCGGATTCAGAAAGCCGATCCATATTGTTAGTAGTACTTTTAAAAACCGCCAATAGTTCATTTAAGGCATTCACGGCGTTACAGTTTTCCATTTATCCCATTTTTGTGGAATTCCGCCGTGACCTGCTTATTTTGCGTATATTTATAGAGCGATTAGTCAATCAAAGAAATGAGCAAACTGGATAAACCCGAAAAAATACTGGCAACCGCGTTGAAACTCTTCGTCGCTTACGGTTTTCACGGCACGCCCACGAGCCGGATTGCCAGCGAAGCCGGGGTTTCGAACGGAACCCTTTTTCATTATTTCAAAACGAAAGACGAGCTGGTGGTGGCTTTGTATACGGCTATCAAGGAAGAACTGAATCAGTATTTGGCGGAAAAAGCCAACGAAACCGGCGACGTGAAAGAAAAATTCAGGAACCTGTTTCGGTATTCCCTGGCATGGGCGCTGGAAAACCGGGACGCTTTTTACTTCATCCAGCAGTTTCATTTCTCACCGCATCTGGGCCTGGTTCCGGACGAGGAGATTCGGAAGCAATCTGAAAAGCACCGAAACTTGTTTCAGGAGGCCCGTGACGCGAAGGTGTTGAAACCGTTGCCGCCAGACTTGCTCATGATGCTTTCGATAAACCAGATCAATGGACTCTTTCAGTATCTGACTGCCCAAACCGTGCCCGCTGAGAACCAGCCGCAACGGATCGATGACGTTTTTGAACTCACCTGGACAATGATTGCAAACCCCGAAAAACCATGAAAACGAACGGAATCAGAGCCATTATCACCGGAACGACCGGTATGGTAGGTGAAGGTGTTTTGCACGAATGCCTGCTGCATCCGGAGGTGGAAGCGGTGTTGATTATCAACCGAAAACCGTCCGGAATGTCCCATCCCAAATTGACAGAAATCATTCATGCGGATTTTTATGACCTGTCGACGATTGAAAACCGCCTGGCTGGTTACAACGCGTGCTTTTTCTGTCTGGGCGTTTCGTCAGTCGGCATGAGCGAGCCGGATTATTACAAAGTAACCCACACGCTCACGCTGAACGTGGCGACGGTTTTGAGCAAGCTGAACCCGGACATGACGTTTTGTTACATTTCGGGAGCGGGTACGGACAGCACGGAGCAAGGCCGTTCGATGTGGGCGCGGGTCAAAGGGAAAACCGAGAATGATTTGCTGAAACTGCCTTTTAAACAGGTATTTAACTTCCGGCCGGGTTTTATCAAACCGACCAAAGGACTGAAAAATACACTGAAAATGTACCGGTATATCCGCTGGCTGTTTCCCATTGGCCGGGCGTTGTATCCCGGCGGTTTTTGCACCTTACGGGAGTTGGGACTGGCCATGATCCATACGGTCAACAAAGGCTACGAAAAGCAGATTCTGGAGGGAAAAGATATTATTGAACTGGCCAAACGGTAGAGACTGGCAAGCGGATCTGAACAGTAATCCGTTCGTTTTCAGGAAGTAAACTGACGAACCAGTTCCAGTTGAAAAACCGTTGGCTGGCCTTCGCCCGAAGTGACGGACACCCGGCCCTGATGGAGCCGGACGATGCGTTCCACCAGCGACAGCCCGACGCCGTTGCCCCTGACTTCGGCGGTTTGTCGGCTCCGGTAGAAAGGTTCGAAAATATACGGCAAATCATCGGCAGGAATGGGTGTGCCGTTGTTCTGCACGCTGATCACAACGGCGGTTTCGGTGAATCGGACGTGGATCACGGCTTTGCCATCGCTGGAAAACTTGCAGGCATTTTCGGTCAGATTTTTCAGGGCCGTTCGCAGCAGAGCGGTATTGCCCGGCACGGCCAACTGGTTGAAATCGTCCGGTAATTCGTCAAAATGAACGGTTACTTCGTAGCGGGAATGGATGTTGCTCACTTCCTCCCGAATGTCCCAGACCACTTCGTCCAGGCGCACCGAATCCGTCAACAAGCCGACCGCCGACGCCTGGTTGACCTGCGAAAGCTGCAACAATTCCCGCGTCAATGTTGACAGCTCGCCCACATCGTCCAGCACCGACCGGATGGTTTCTTCATAAACCGCCGATTCCCGGCGGTTGAGCAACGCCACTTCCAGTTGGGAGCTGATCTGGGTCAGCGGATTTTTCAATTCGTGCGAGACATTGGCCACAAACATCCGTTGTAGCCGGAACGATTCGTCGATGCGGTCGAGCAGGCGGTTGATGGTGGTCGATAGGCGGCTGATTTCGTCGTTATCCGTGCTGACTGGCAAGCGTTCCTGCAACGTATTCGGAAAAATGTGGTTCAGTTGCTGTTCCATGCGCTTCATGGGTCGGAGCGCGTCGCCCGCGTAGAGCCAGCCCGAAAAGGCAACAATCCCGACAATGCCCCCGAACAATCCGACCAAAACGACCAGCATCTGGCGCAGAAACTGGTCGCCATAGCGGTTTTCGGCGCTGGCTAGCACCACATACTGGCCCGAGGTGGTTGCGTAGCGTACGCCGGTTACGTAAGCCGCTCCCTGCCGGAATTTCTTGTTTTTTTTCGCCCGAATGGCGTCCAGCACCTGGGTCGATACAGCCAGCGGAACCTGCTCATTGGTGATGAAAACCGGACTGTTCCGTCCGTCATATACGGCTATTTTCTGCGCCGGAAGCTGGTCTTTTCGCAGTCGGGTAAACTGAATCAGGAGTTGAGGACCCATTTGCTGCCGAATTAGTAATTCGCCCACCGTGTCGGCTTTACGGTCGAGCCGCCGGTAGAAATCGGACGAGATAAAATACCAGCAAAATGCGTAAAGGCAAGCAAAAGCGAGGGCCAGAATGGCTGAAACCAGGCCCGTGAAACGGAGCGTCAGGCGGGTACGGATGGTCATAAAACATTACCGGAGTAAAGCCGGAATATCGACCAGCCAGGCAATCAACAGCGTCAACACAAACAGGCTCACCATCAGGATCATCAGCCAGTCGGGCTGTCGTGGTTCGCGGGTTTTCGACCCGGAAGGAGGTGAACTGTCTCGATGCCCCATCAAAGGACCCGAATCCGTTCCGTAGGTGGGGCTGTGTCGCGAGTTAGAAGTCATATTACGTGCTGGGAAAACCTCCCTGACGACAAAACTGAAGCGAAGAACTTAAACAGGATTAAATAATTGCTTAGAATTTCCTTAGAAGTTGTTTGAATGAAGGCCGGAGGCCTGTCCTGTCAATAGTCAATAACTATTGACAGACCGCCCTTCCAGGGCTCTCCCCGGTTAACTCAAACAGCTTGTTAGAAAACGGTTCGCCCCCGCGAACCTATTCTTCTTTTAACACATAACCCATACCAAACTGTGTATGAATGAGTTTTTTAGGAAAATCTTTGTCGATTTTCTTACGTAAATAATTGATGTACACCTCCACGACGTTCGTTCCCGCATCAAAATTCAAATCCCAGACCCGTTCGGCAATATCGACTTTCGACATCACCCGTCCCTGGTTTCGCAACAGGTATTCGAGTAGGGCAAACTCCCGGGCGGTGAGGTCGATCACCTGACCATCGCGACGAACGGTTTTGGCATCCAGGTTCATTTCGATCCCCGCAAACCGGAGCGTCTGGGCCGTCATGGCGACCTGCGTACTCCGTTTGGTCAGGGACCGTACCCGCGCGAGCAGCTCGGCAAACTGAAACGGTTTGGTCAAATACTGATCCGTTCCGGCATCGAAACCCATCACTTTATCACTACTTTCGCCCAGGGCCGTCAGCAACAGAATGGGGGTCGTGACACCCTGCGCCCGCAACTGGCGAATCAGTTCGAAACCGTTCAGGCCTGGAATGATGACGTCGGTAATGATGACGGCATACGAGTTCTTCAAGGCCAATCGCTTGGCAATCAGGCCGTCGTAGGCAATGTCTACTTCAAATTGTGTTTCTTCCAGACCCTGCCGAATGGCATTCAGGGTTTTGGGCTCATCCTCAACCACTAAAATTTTCATATCCAAAAGGCCAGATTCTGACTACCTAACCATCGCTGAATCGGATTGTTATCGTACCCCTTTTATTTCATTGACCGCGTTAGCGGGGAAACCGGCATCCGGCCCCGGCTTACTAAGCAGATTCTAAGCAGTTCTTAACCTCGCTCTAAGAACGCTCCGGTTATTTTACGGGCAGAGGTCAAAAAAATAGCGTTTTTAGGTTTGTCTATAATTCCCGGATAGCCACTGGAAAGGAGTTCAGTGGCTATTTTTTGTCCCGCTTTACTGGAGTAGACACATTACGAGCAGCCAATACTTAAAAAAAGAAATCTGACTTTTAAGCGAGGTCAACGCCTTGTAGAGCAAATTGGCCACGGATTGGCGGTTGATTTCCATCAGTTCCGCGATCTGCTCATTTTCCAGTCCTTTGTAAAACTTCAGAAAAACCACTTCCTGTTGCCGTTTCGGGAGGGTGTCGATGGCCTGACGGACTTTGCGCTGGTTTTCCGAATCGGCCTCATTTTTCTCAATGACAGTTTCAACGGTTTCCCAGTCAGACAGTTGGCTAATTTCCTGAAAAGATGGAGCCGAGACCGCGTTTTTATTCCGCCGGAATTCCTGCAAAAGCTGGTTGCGGAGCGATTTGAACAGATAGATCGCTACATACTGAATCGTGAGCGACTGGCGTTTTTCCCAGATCGTAATAAAGATTTCCTGAATCGAATCCTTAATAAACTCGCGATCCTCCGTAAAATTGGCCGCATAACTGAACAGAGCCCGGTATTGCGACTCGGCCAATTGGCAAAAAGCCGCCTTGTCTCCGGCCTTCGAACGCTGCCAGAGTTCCAGTAAATAGTCGTTTTCCTCGATTATGCGCTGTCGGTGGTCCAACATACCTTGTGCAATTCAAAGGTAAAATAACAGCAATAATCGTTAATACATAAATAAAAAATGGATGATTTGTGATTTATGCAAGTAAAAACCGTTTAAATGCCAGGTTGTCAGAATAAAATTGCGCAGAATGGTTTACGGTTTTCAGTATACGGTTTCCGGTATTCGGTGGCTGACGCATTCATAAGCGCGCGTCAGCCACCGGATACCGGAAACCGAATACCGGAAACCGAATACCGTAAACCGTATACTGAAAACCGTAAATTCATTCTTGAAACTGAATCGTGACGAACTTCAGAATCGCATCGTTGGGTTTGGTGCGCTTGATGGCAAAAAAGTAGACGTCGTGCTTGCCCGATACGGGCTTGCTGATCGAACCAGTAACTTCTTTGTTGGTGTTCCAGGCCCCGGTTGGCTGATAGGCCGTCGTGCTGATTACCGGCCCGGCCTGCGAGTCGATCCGCACCTGAATTTCGCCCGGCTGATCCAGCGAGGCATACTCGTAGGTGAACTGTTTGATGTGGGTTAAGTCGACGTTTTTCAGGAGAAGATACGCCTTGTGGCCACCCTGCGACAGGTTGACGCCAAACCGGGGGAAACCCACCTGGGCATCGGTATACACCGCCCGAACCTTCGCATTCCGCAGCGTAACGGCGTCAGTGCCGGTCAGTGGACCCACCACGTTCCCACCTTTATCAGTATACGAAGCCAGCAAGGTATATTGCCCTCTCAGTTCTTCTTTCTGGTGATCATTCAACGTCAGCGAGCCTTGCATCGGTACGGTTTTCTGTGCCCTTGGTTTGTCGGTCAGCGAGAAAATATAACGGACCATTTCCTGCGCATCAGTTACCGAAATCTGGGGGTGAGCGCTCATGACGTGTACGGTTCCCCAGTTACCGCCACCGCCGTTGATGATCTTGGTGGCCAGTTGTTCCAACGCGCCGGTTTGGGTTTTGTACTTTTGCGCCACCGCCAGCAGCGACGGCCCCACCGACACTTTATCAATCGTATGGCAGGCTTTGCAATCACTGGCATCCATCAGCATTTTGCCCGGCGGATTGCTCACCAGCACGGAGGTCGGCGACTTGGGTGCGTTTGGATCGGCAGTACTGGGCTGCGGATTGTAAGCGTAAAGCACCTTAACGCGCTTCGGATCGATTTTTCCATCTTCCTGATCCTGCACTTTCACCGTATACGCAAACGGTTTGCCTTCCCAGAAAAAGGATTGGTTGTCGGTGCTGGCAATGGTTACCGCTGGTTTGGAATTACCAACTTTAACGATAACCGTATCCCGGCCGACCAATCCGGCCCGGTCGGTGACTTTCAGAATGGCTTTGTAAATACCCGGTTTGGCGTAGGTGTAGGTCGCATTTGGCGTGGTAGCACCCACTTTTTTGCCATCGAATAGCCATTCGTATTTCACCTCATCATCATCATCCAGATCGCGCGAACCTCGGCTCACGAAGGACACCCGCAACGGAGCCGCCCCGGCGGCTTCGCGCAGAATCGGGAAATTCCGGCGTTCGGACGTCAGAAAAACCGTGCGGTCGAGATGGTTTTCCACCGCCGTGTCCTGCACGCTCGCCTGGGCCAGCGGAGGGCGGTTTCCGGTATTGTATTCGATCTTTACCAGACGCGCATCTTCGTTATCAGCCCCGTAAACCGAACCGTATTCCAGCATGTACATGACACCATCCGGCCCGAAATCCAGATCAATGGGGCGTCGAAAATCGCCGTTGGATGCCATAAAGGGCTCACTGCGCACGTAGTTTTCGTTTTCATCGAAGCTAAGCGCCAGCACCCAGTTGCGCATCCAGTCGAAAACAAACAGCTTGCCGTCGTAATACGCGGGGAATTTATTAGCAGACTTTGACTTCGTGTCAAAGGTGTAAAATTTTCCCGCCATCGCGCTGCGACCGCCGAGGCCCAACTCCGGGAATTCGGTCGAAGCGGCATACGGATACCAGATCATTGGGGGCGTCGCGGGCGGTAGCTGGTTCAATCCGGTATTGTTGGGCGAGTTGTTGACGGGAGCCGCCGGATCGAATTTCGGCCCGGCGGTTTTGGTGGCAAAGTCCCACTTGACATACGGATAATTGTTGCCGACAAAATACGGCCAGCCGTAATAACCGGCTTTTTTCGCCTGATTGAATTCGTCGTAGCCGCGTGGTCCCTGCACGCCTTCTTTGCCCGCATCGGGGCCAATTTCGCCCCAGTACAACACCGACGTTTTCGGATTGACGGCAATGCGGTACGGATTTCGGCAACCCATCGTATAGATTTCTGGACGGGTTTTAGCGGTTCCTTTCGGGAACAAATTGCCATCTGGAATCGTGTAGCTACCGTCTGGCTGGGGATGAATCCGCAACACCTTTCCCTTCAGATCGTTCGTGTTGGCCGCCGACCGCTGGGCGTCCAGGCTGTAGAATTCCTTGCCGGGCCGTTCGTCCATCGGCGAATAACCGTCGGACGGAAACGGGCTGGAACTGTCGCCGGTCGATAGATAGAGGTTGCCGTCTTTGTCCCAGGCCAGCGAGCCGCCGTGGTGCGAACCGCTGTTTTTCTCCACCGGAACCGTCAGCAGAATCTTCTCTGACTTCAGATCGAGGGTATTGTTGGCGTTGACTGTAAACCGGGAAAGCTGAAAATTGATCGGTTCTTCGGTTTGCCCGGCGGGGGTATAATAGACGTAAATGTGCCCATTTTTGGCAAAATTCGGGTCAACCGTCACTCCGATGAGTCCGGTTCCGCCCACGTAGGTGATCGGAAATTTATGAACCAATGCGTTTTTCCGCGTTTTCGGGTCATAAACCGACAAGTTTCCCTGAATTTCGGAGAAAAACACGCGCCCGTCGGGGGCAACCGCCAGCTCCATCGGCGAAGCCAGGTCATTGACCAGAATGGTTTTCACAAAGCGGTTTTGCTCCGGCGTTACGTTGGCGTAGGCTTTTTTATAATCCAGCGGTTTGGCCTCGCCGATGGCGTATTGGATGCCGCCCAACAGGTGTTTGAGAAACAGCGGTTCGCTGTAACTTTCGTCGGTGTGGCCGTTGCCGGTGTAGAAAGCCCGTCCGCCGTCAAATTCATGGTACCAGCTAATCGGATGATTGGCCCCGTTGGTGCCGCCTTCGTACGAGTTTTCATCCAGGTTCGCCAGCACCTTGATGCCCGAATAAAAGGAGCGGTAATTGTACCATTCGTCGGTGCGGTCCCAATGGTCCGGTAAGGTTGTTGTGGAGATGTGTTTCTTGTCGGTAACATCGACGGTCGCTTTGCGGACGTTGGAATTGTGCGGATGACTGGCAAAATGCGCGCCCATCAGCTTGCCGTACCAGGGCCAGTCGTATTCCGTATCGGCGGCCGCGTGGATGCCGACATAGCCACCACCGGCCTGGATGTAGCGTTCAAAAGCCGCCTGTTGTTCACCGTTCAGGACGTTGCCCGTGGTGTTGTTGAAGATCACCGTGGCGTATTTTTTCAGGTTTTCGTCCGTAAACACGGCGGCATTTTTTGTGGTATCTACCTGAAAATTATTCTCCTTTCCCAGTTTCTGAATGGCTGCAATCCCGAACGGAATGGAAGTGTGCTTCCAGCCTTTGGTTTTGGAGAATACCAGCACATGAACCGGGTCGGCGACCCGGACAGTCAGGCTCGAATGCAGTAAAAAAACGAGGCCGATGATGACACAGGAACTGATTCTCATGAGTATTGACATAACGCAGGGCTTAGGAGGTTGTTTTTTTTCGCGCAAACCCGTGCGGCCGGTCTCCTGGGTTTGCAGACTATAAAGCAGATTTGTCGAACAATCTGCTTTATAGTTCTAAAAAATAGTGCTATTATTCCTACTGCGCATCAAAAATTGCCATGCTACAACTCAACAGCGTTCATCACATCGCCATTATTTGCTCGGATTACGAGCGTTCGAAGCATTTTTATACGGAGATATTGGGATTGAAAATCATTCGGGAAGTGTATCGCGCCGAACGCGATTCGTACAAACTGGATCTGGAACTGAACGGCCAGTACATCATCGAACTGTTCTCGTTTCCGCATCCGCCCGCGCGCCCATCCTGGCCCGAAGCCCTGGGGTTGCGGCATCTGGCGTTTGCGGTGTCGGATGTGGAAGCCGCCAAAACCGCCCTGGAAACCGCTGGTATTGAAGCAGAACCCATCCGGATTGATGCGCATACCGGGCGACGGTTTACGTTTTTCAGCGATCCGGATGGGTTACCGTTGGAGTTTTATGAAGAGGATTAACTACTCCCGTTAGGGTCTGCGACCGTTGACAGGAGTATCATTGGTCGAGAGTTGCGAACCCGCGCTTTTCTGGCGGCAGTGATCATAGCTGTCGATCAACCGGTAGCTTTTGTGGTCGGTTTTGAGCCAGTTGCGGGCGGGCGTTTGCTGGATTAGCTCCTGCATGCAGGGATATTTGGCAAAAGCCACTTCCAGATTATGACGGTTCAGTGACAAAACCGGTTCGTCGGGCGTGACGCTGAAAAAATAATGTTCCGTGGCCCCTTCCCCAAAGTCCGACTGGCGGTAGAGCGTCAGTGTCTTTTCCTGCACCACCTCGTAGGTGTTGCCGAGATACAGCCGATACAGGGTTCCGTCTGTCTGCTTATAACCCCAAAGCCGTTCGGTGGCTACGGTTTTTCTCTGACCCGAATCCGTCGTTACCTGCACGTTGTACGGGTGCCAGTGGACCTTCACTGACCGCAGATCCGGTGCCTGAATCTGATAGCCGCCCCGGTCGTTGCGATACACCATTTGGTAATGCGTTCGGTGAGTAGCACAACCCTGAACGAACAGTAAAACCGCTCCCAGCAAAATCCAGTACCGCATCATTGTTGAGAAGCGTTTAAAGCCTGACCATCGCGAATTTCCTCTGAAGCAATCCGGACCACCGGTTCGCCGGCTTTGAGACCGCCGAACACTTCGACCAGGCTGTCGAGCGTGTTGCCTTTTTCGACCGACACCCACTCGGCTTTGTGGTTATTGACGCGAATCACGAACGTTTTTTCGCTGGAACTAACCACGGCGGTTTTCGGCACAAACAACGTAGGAGCTGTTCGTTCCATCGGCATCTTCACCTCGGCATACATCCCGGATTTCAGTTGGTTGGCCTTGTTGTCAAAGTCAAACTCCGCCAGCATCGACCGGTTGGCTTCCACCAGGCTCTGGGCGCTCCGGGCCAGTTTTGCGTTAAAGTGCTGTTCGGGAATGGCGTTGACCGTAAACGTAACCGCACTTTTGGCGGCCAACTGATTCGCAAACGTTTCGGGAATGGCTACCGTTAACCGCAACGTCCGGCTGTCTTCCAGCACAAACAACGGTTTGGAATTGCTGTCACCCGCACCCACCAGCGCCCCGGCACTTACATTCCGTTCGGTGATCACGCCGTCGAACGGTGCGGTGATGGTCAGGTATTGCCGCAACTCTTTTTTGGTCTGGTAATTGGAACGGCCCACCTGAATATTTCCCGTTGCCACGGCTACCGTCGCGCTGTCGGCCATCATCTTCGCCTGCGCCTGATCGAGTTCGTGCAGCGAAACTGCTCCTTCGACCTTGCTGGTTTGCAGCAAGCGGTTGTAGGTCAGCCGACTGGCGCGGAACCGGGCGGTTTGTTCCTGCAACGCGGCTTCCTGCGCCTGGAGTTGCGCCTGCGCGGTGCTCAGTTCCGACAACACCTCCGGCGCATCGAGCACGGCCAGCACCTGACCTTTCCGAACCGGCGAACCGCGATCAACCCGCACATCGCGGATGAATCCTTTCACTTTGGCGTACAGGCTGACGCGGTTCCAGGGCTTCAGTTCGCCCGGCAGGGTGACCGCCTGGCTGGGCCGCATCGTTTGCACTTCAGTTACGGCAACCTTTTGTACGTCAGGTGTTTTAACGGTTTTCTTTTCTTCACTGGCGGCCGACGTACAGGCCGCCATTCCGGCAGCAGCGACGACGGGCCAAACAAGTTTTAACAACGGTTTCATACGACGGTATGCAGGGGTTGATGGTAAAATTTGCTTTCCGGATCTTCCGGATCGAGGGATACAGACTGGACGGAAGCGTTGGTCTGAAACTGGGTGAAAACACAGGGTAGGATCAGCAGAGCCGCCAGCGTGGAGGCAATCAAACCGCCGATGACGGCCTGACCGAGCGGAGCAATCTGGTCACCGCCCTCGCCCATGCCGGAGGCCATCGGCACCATCCCGGCAATCATGGCAATGCTGGTCATCAGAATCGGGCGAATCCGGCTGTTGGCCGCTAGCACGACGGCTTTGCGGGTGTCGCCTATTTCCAGCCGTAAATTCTCGGCATTGGTCACCATCAAAATGGCGTTGGCCACCGACACGCCCACGGACATGATCAAACCCATGTACGATTGAAGGTTGAGCGTGGCCCCGCAGGCCAGCAGCATCAGCAGTGCCCCGGCCACCACGGCCGGAATAGCCGCCAGAATGACCAGTGAGAGCTTGAAGGACTGATAGTTAGCGGCCAGGAGTAAGAAAATAATGACAATCGCGACCAGAAGCCCGGTTTGCAAACTGCTTAGCGTATCCGTCAGCAGGCTGGTTTGACCACCCAGTTCAACGAGCACACCCCGGGGCGGTTCACCCGCGTTTTTGATCGCCAGTTCAACGGCTTTTTGCGCCGAACCGAGGTCTTTGTTTTGCAAATTGGCCGTGATCGTCACCAGCCGGTTGGGGCCGGCGCGGTCGTATTCGCCGGGGGCGGTTCCTTCCGAAAATGTCGCGACGTCCGACAGCAGCGGGTGCATTTCGCCACTCTTCAACGGAATATTCCCGATGTCGCTGGCGCTGCTCATTTTGTATTCCGGAATCTGCACTTGCACCTGGTAGGCCAGTCCTTTCGATTCATCGAGCCAGAGGTTTTTGTCGGTAAAGCGGCTGGACGAGGTGGCCGCGACCATCGACCGGGCGACTTGCGTGGACGTCACGCCCAGTTGACCCGCCCGTTCGCGGTTCAGCGTCACGTTCAAAACTGGGTAGGCGAGGGGTTGCGCAATTTGCACATCACGCAAAAAGTCGATCTTCGCCATTTCCGCCCGAATCTTGTTGGCAAACCGCCCGGCTTCGCTCAGGTCTTTGGCGGCCACGGTCACCTCAATGGGTGTCGATGCGCCCTGACTCATGATTTTTTCGGTCAGCTCGATCGGTTCAAAGGAAATGTTGGCTGTTGGCAAGGCCTTCGCAATTCGCTCCCGAAGTTCTTCCTTCAGGTCATCCATCTTCACGGTATGATCCTCCTTCAGCGACACCTGCAAAACCGCTTCGTGCGGGCCGCTGTTGAATACGAAAATGTTGGACGTCCCGTAACTCGACGGAACCGTACCGACGTAGGCCGACGAAATTTCGACGTTATCGGCTCCGACCGATTCTTTGATGATATCCAGCACTTTCAGCGTGGCGGTTTCGGTGCGTTCCACCCGCGTTCCGTCGGGAATCCGCAGGCGCATCTGAAACTGGTGGCTGTTGCCGTGGGGCAGAATATCCGTTCCGATCACCATAAAACACACGACGATAATGGCCAGACTACCAGCCAGATAGCCGCCCACCACCAAGCCCCGGCGGTTCAGGATTTTTTCGAGCCAGGTCGAATATCGTTGTTTGAATTTGTCGAAACCGGTGGCGTTTTTGACCGGATGCGCACCTTCTTCCAGCATCGTATGCCGTTCTTCGGCATCGAGTGCCAGCGTGGCCGGTTCGTGTTCGGCCCTTCCGTGGGCCGGATGACTTTTCAGCAGCCAGTTGGCTAAAACCGGTACGAACGTTTGCGACAGTAAAAACGACGCAATCATCGCAAAACCGACCGACAGCGACAGCGGGAGGAACATCGAGCGTGGAACCCCGCTCATCACGAACGCCGGAGCAAAAACCGCCAGAATCGCCAGCAGAATCAGGAATTCCGGGAAAACGATTTCTTTACAGGCATCCCAGATCGCAACTGCTTTGGGCCGACCCATTTCGAGATGCTGGTGGATATTCTCAATCGTTACGGTGGCCTGATCAACCAGAATCCCGATGGCCAGCGCCAGCCCCGACAGCGTCATGATGTTGATGGTTTGCCCGCACAGATTGAGCATGATGACCGCCGACAGAATCGAGATCGGGATGGTGACCACCACGATGATCACGCTGCGCCAGTCGCGGAGGAAGA
The DNA here is from genome assembly GCF_051857545.1 of Larkinella fluvii. NCBI lineage: Bacteria > Pseudomonadati > Bacteroidota > Cytophagia > Cytophagales > Spirosomataceae > Larkinella > Larkinella fluvii. The sequence goes on from NZ_JBPZHB010000003.1 coordinate 314,863, forward strand.
GCAACACCATCAAACCGGTCAAAACCGCCCCCAGAACCCCTTCCGTCACCAGACTTTTCAGGGCGTTGGTGACGTAAACCGATTGATCAAATTCGTAGGAAATCTTGACGTCTTCCGGTACGGCGGCCCGCAATTCCGGCAGGGCTTTGCGGATGTTGTTCACGACGTCGAGCGTGGAGGCATCCGATTTTTTCACCACCGGAATATACACCGCCCGGCGACCGTTGACCAGCGCGTAACTCACCGTGACGTCGGCTCCATCTTCCACCGTGGCAATATCCCGCACAAAAACCGTCGGTCCCGACCCCACCCGAATCGGAATGTTGAGAAAATCTTCGGGCTTCTTCACCAGCGAGTTAACCGGCGTCATCAGCGTTTTTTCGCCAATGCGAATGTTCCCGGCGGGAGACGGCTGGTTGTTGGTCACAATGGATTTGATCACTTCCTCCGGCGTCAGTTGATAACTGCGCACGAGGGCCGGATTCACCTTCACGATCACCGTCCGCTGGTTTCCCCCGAAGGGCGGAGGGCTGGAAACGCCCGGAATCCGCGAGAACATCGGCCGCACCCGCGACGACGCATAATCCTGAATTTCGTTGAGCGAGCGGCTCGGACTTTCAAAAACCAGTTGCCCCACCGGCACCGAGCTGGCGTCGAACCGGACCACCTGGGGCGGCACGGTTCCTTCCGGCATGTAGGCTTTGGCGCGCGACACGTTGTTGGCCACCTCGGCAGCCGCCTGGGCCATGTCCGTGCCCGGATAGAACGACAATTTGATCAGCGACAGGCCCTGAATGGTCTTCACGTCGATGTCGCGAATACCGGACACGTAGAGAAAGTGATCCTGGTAGCGGGTGGCAATAAAACCGTCCATCTGGTCGGGGGCCATCCCGCCGTAGGGCTGCACCACGTAAATGGTCGGCAAATCCAGGTTGGGGAAAATATCGACGGGAATGGTAAACAGCGACATCACCGAAAAAAACAGGAGGCCGAGCACCAATACCACCACCGAAATGGGTTTCCGCAACGCGGAACGAATGAGTTGATACATGGGAAATGGGTTTAAGGTTTAAAGTTTGAGGTTTAACGTTAGCTCCCTGAATACCAAATTGTTCGTGGTTGTTTTGGCCTTAAACGTTAAACTTCAAACCTTAAACCTATTACTTCAATTGATTCATAAACAGCGAGATGTCTCCCTCAGCCGCGGCTTTCAGGAGCAGGTAGCGCCAGACGTTGCTGGTGGCGACGTAGCCATCGGTTTCGGCCCGGTTCAGGGTAACGAAGCTTTGCAGGAGCGTGGGCAAATCGGCCAGTCCGTTCTGGTAGCGGGCCTTGGCCTGGTTGTAGGCTTGCTGCGCGGCCCGGAGCTGAACGGGTGCCTGACGCGCCTGTTCCAGTCCGAGCGTCAGTTGCGTTTCGGCTTCCCGGTTTTGCCGGGTGATGCGCAGTTGCTGGTCGTTGTAGAGTTGCCGGAAGCGTTCGACCTGGAATTGTTCGCTGCGGGCATCGTGTTTGAGCCGCAGGCTGTTGGTCAGATTCCAGCGGGCCACCACGCCGACCAGGTAGTTGGAAGCCTGATAACCCAGTCCCCGGTTGAAATCCATGGCGAACGTTTCATCGGCATTGGCAAATCCCGACCCCCGAGCCCAACCGGCCCCGACGAGCGAGATCGACGGGAGCATCGAACGCTGGAGCGCCACGGTGCGCGCGGACGAAAAGTTGATTTGCGACTGGAAAAACCGCAAAACCGGATTTTTCGGCGAAATGGAATCCGATTGAAACGTGGTTTGTGGCAACGTGGTATAAAACCGCATGCTATCGATGCGAAGACCGGTCTGTACCTGACCGATGAGTTCCGAGAGTCGCAGCAGCTGTACCTGTTCACGTTGCTGGCTTTCGAGCAGCAACAGTCGCGCCCGAACCGCTTCGGCGGTGGCCAGTGAACTATCGACGCCCGCCCGCATCCCCGAACGAACCCCGGCATCAACCACGTTTTTGAAGGTTTCCGCCCGCTCGACGTTGCTGCGCTGGACATCGACCAGTTTCTGGTTGACCAGGAGCGTGAGGTACGCGTCGATAATCCGGATCTGGTGCTGAAACAGCTCGTTGTCGTAATCGGTTTGCGAGCGGTTGAGATCGGCTTCGGCCGCTTTCACGCTGGCTTTCACGCGACCGAAGTTGACGATTCGCCAGTCGATGACGGCGCTGACAAAGCTGCCGGTGGTGCCCCGGTAAATGTTGTCGGGCCGAATGCCGCCGGAAGTCGAAATGGACGTGCCTTCGTTGGGGAAAAACGAACCGTTCAGGGCATTGCTGGTCGCATAGGTATACTGATCCTGAACGATGACGCTGGGCAGAAAGTCTGTTCGGCTGGCCTGAACCCGCTTTTCGGCGCTCTGGATTTCGGCCTGTTTGGATTTGAGAAACGGATAGGCTTGGGTTCCCTGCTCCAGGGCCTGCGATAGCGTCAGGGTTTGGGCCTGAACCATACCTTGGCTAAACAGGAACGTTGCGGTTATGGCTGTTAGTAACCAGGTGCGCGATCGGCGGAACCTAAAATGTACGTGTTTCATTGGCAACTCGTTTTCCGGCCTTGGTGACAAAACCGTGGTAAGTGCCTGCAAAACAACGGGGCAATTCTGGAAACATTTGGGAAGAAAAAAGATTGTTACGCAGAGTTTAGCGGAGGAAAAGGGGAGTTACACAGAGAAAAAACAACTCTGCTTAACTCTGATTTCCTCCGCTAAACTCTGCGTAATAACTTTTCCCTCCAGAATGTTTCCAACATTGCCCGCTACTTTTGGTGTTTAGGAATTGGATGAACCCGGAGAAGGATGAAAGTACTGGTGGTAGAAGATGAAAAAGGCTTGGCCGAAAGCATCACCGACTATATGAACAAAGAGGGGTATCTTTGCGAGACGGCGGGGACTTTCCGGGAAGCCGACGAGCGGATTTATCTGTATCACTACGACTGTGTGATTGTGGATCTGACGTTGCCCGACGGCGACGGTTTTCAACTGATTCAGACGTTGAAAAAACTGCTGGCCACCACCGGTGTCATCATTATTTCGGCCCGTAACGCGCTGGAAGACAAGATCAGAGGGCTGGAAATTGGTTCGGATGACTACCTGACCAAACCGTTTCATCTGTCGGAGCTGAATGCCCGGGTGAAGTCGCTGATTCGCCGGCGGAATTTTGGGGGACACACCGAAATCCGGTTCCGGGAAATCCGGGTGAATCCGTCTTCGCGGAAGGTGTATGTGAACGGCCAACTGGCGGTTTTATCCCGGAAAGAATACGATCTGCTGCTGTATTTTTTGTCGAACATCGACGTTGTGCTAACCAAAGTTTCCATTGCCGAGCATTTGTGGGGCGACAACATCGACTCCGCCGATTCACTGGATATGGTCTATTCACACATCAAAAACCTGCGCCGGAAACTGCTGGAAAAAGGCGGCTCGGACTATGTTAGTTCGGTATACGGGATCGGTTACAAATTCGGGGAACCGTGAAACTACTCGCTAAAACGAACCGCATTTACCTGGCCTTCTCGCTGGCCATTTACCTCTTCGCCGGGCTGGCCTTCTATCAGGTCGTCCGGATTTTGATTTACAACGAAGTGGAAACCCGGCTGAAGGTTGAAAAGCGGGATTTTGAAGCCTATCTGAAACAGCACAAAGCCTGGTCGGATACAACCTATTTTGTTGAAAACAAGATCGATGTCGTTCCGGTTGGGCGGCAAACCCGGCTTTCGGAGACGTTTATCGACACGCTGATCCAAAACCGCTACGACCAGGAGCTGATGCCGTTTCGGCAACTTACGTTTTACGTGCCGATCAAGGGTGTGATGCACCGGGTGTCGATTCGGAAATCCCTGATTCAATCTTACCAACTCATCGAAGTCATCACGGTGACGATGGCGGCCTGTCTGGGATTGCTGCTGCTTGGCACGTTCTGGTTTCAGGGGAAACTATCGGGGCGGCTCTGGATGCCGTTCTACGAAAGTTTGTCCCGCATCAAACGCTTCAATCTGGCGAGTGCGACGCCCCTGCAACTCGACAAACCGGAGATCAATGAGTTTCGGGAATTGAACGAGGTGCTGCGCAAGATGGGCGACAAAATGCAGCAGGATTACCGCAGCCTGAAGGAATTTACCGAAAATGCCTCCCACGAAATCCAGACACCCCTCGCGCTGATCAACGCCAAAGTGGAACAACTCATCCAATCGGAAAAACTGACGGAAACGCAAACCCGCTGGATCGAGGAAATTTACCAGGCCTCCCGGCGCATGGCCCGGCTGAACCAGGGATTGCTCTTGCTGGCAAAAATTGATAATCAGCAGTTTACCGACAATCAGACCGTTGATCTGGCGGCTTTGCTGGCCGGGAAGCTGAGCGCAATGGACGAGGTGTTGCTCCACAAACAGATTGCGGTCACGATCGGGAATTTGGCCCCTTTTGCGGTTCAACTGCCCCCGGCGCTGGCCGATAGTCTGGTGACCAATCTGGTCAACAATGCCATCAAACACAACCACGCAGAAGGGCGCGTCGAACTGTGGTCCGACGGAAAAAATCTGTCGCTGGGCAATACCGGCCATGCGCTGGTTTCGAATCCCGAACGCTTGTTCGAACGCTTCAAAAAAGAAGGTTCCAGCCCGGATTCCGTGGGTTTAGGGTTGGCCATCATCAGAGAAATCTGCGATACGTACGGTTTGGAGGTGCAGTATGACGAAAGCAACGGTTGGCACCGGTTTGTCATTTCCCGGAAAGTGAACGAAGCGTAACCCTGACAGCGGTTTCGGTTTATGCAGAAGAAACAGGCATTGCCTGACTCTTCAATTCTATTCACATCCCAAAAACCGTTGATACCGCTCTTTGGCATCCGACAAAGCCTGTTGCTGCGTGTCGGTCAGGGTGGCGAACAGGCTGTTTTCGATCAAAACCGCATCTTTCTTCAACGTCCGTTTCCAGGTGCCGACCACCCGCCCGTCGATCACGATAACCGGACTGAAAATACCGTTACCGGCTTTGGCGATCTGCGCCGGGTCCAAGCCGCCGAGCGGAGCGCACCGGTCTTTGTAGGCGACTAAATATTCGTCGTAAACCGGTAATAGATAGGCGGTTGTGGTGTGTTCGTGCAATGCAGGCAGAGACGCGGGCATCCAGTACGTTTGACCAGCCACCACCTCGGACACAAAACCGGATTTGATCAGATCCATCCCGGCTCTGGCGTCGGTCAGCGTCAGGCCCGACCACCAGCTAAAATCCGCCAGCGTTGCCGGTCCGTGGCTGGTAAAATACCGTCGGGTCCATTCGGCCAGGGCTTCTTCGCGCAGCAGCGGTTTTGTGGGTGGCACCCAGTCGTCGAGCAGTGTGAACGTAAACTCCTTGCCCCGCCGGACGCCGTGGCAAAGCAGCCGGTCGTAGGACGCCCGCGCCAGCAGCATACTCAGGCGGTTTCCGTGGGCCGGAATGCCCGCCTGTTCCAGAGCGGTTTTTAATTCGGGGCGCGTCAGGTGTCGACCGTCCGACAACGCTTTCGTGAAAACCGCTTTACTTTTTGCAATAACCGGTTCGCTGAGTTCAAGTTGGCGGAAATGACTGGCGTAAAGGGCCTGTAAACGGGGTTGGTTCAGTTCCAGAATCCAGTGAATATCGGCAGCCGCCACAAAATGCAGGGTACCGCGCATTGGCCAGGTGCGCAGGATGGTCCGGTTGGCAATTGCCTGCTCGATGTCGGCGTCGGTGCTGCCGGGCAGTCGGTTGCCGATGGCCCACTTGCTGGCCGCATAATCCTGTCCCTGAACGGCCCCAAACCAGGCTATCAGGTCGCCAGGCGTTGTCAGCGACGATTGCATCAGGTGTTGCTGATGAAGGCGGTATTGAACGAGGTCTGAATGGGTCATGGCATGAAGATGAAAGAAAACGATGGCATTTGCCTTGATTGGGTTGGGTGACGCGCCGATCAAAAGTACAACCGACGGGTGACAGCCCTGTGTCAGCAGCAAAAATCGGGCGTTTGCATTTTTGAAAAATTTTCCCGCTTATTTTTTCAGGGGTGTTGATAACTTTGTACCCATGCCATCCCAACTCATTCAGCCACAAGAACCCGCGCCAGCCCTGTCGGAAATCGATCTCGATGCTTATTTTCAGCGCATCGGCTACACCGGCGACCGCGCGCCCACGCTCGAAACGCTGCGAACCCTCCAGCGTCTCCATACCGAAACCATTCCGTTCGAAAACCTCAATCCGTTGCTGGGCCTGCCGGTTTTGCTGGACAGCGATTCGCTTCAGCAAAAAATGGTGCAGCGTGGGCGGGGCGGGTATTGTTTTGAGCAAAACCGGCTGTTAAGCTTCGTGTTGCAAGCGCTGGGTTTTCGGGTTCGGGGGTTGGCCGCCCGCGTTCTCTGGAACGTTCCGGAAGGTGAAGTCAAAGCCATCACGCACATGCTGCTGCAGGTGGAGGTGGGGCCGGAATCATACCTGGTGGATGTGGGTTTTGGCGGTTTGTCGCCCACCGGCCCCGTACAACTCGTGCTGAATACCGTGCAGGCGACCCCTCATGAACCATTCCGATTGATCGAGTCAAATGGTGAACTGGAAGTACAGGCGGAAGTCAGGAACGAGTGGCGGTCGTTGTATCGCTTTACACTGCGGGAATTTCTGCTGCCTGATTATGAAATGTTTAGCTTTTACCTGTGTACGCATCCCAACTCGTATTTTCTCCGCAGCCTGGCCGTTGCCCGAACGACGGCCGACCGGCGTTATGGCCTGCGCGATACAATTTTGACCACGCATCGTTTGGGGGGCGAATCGGAGCAGCGGGAACTCCGCAGCGTGGCCGAATTCCGCACCGTACTCGAGGAGATTTTCCGGCTGACGCTGCCTGATGCGCCAAACCTTGACACAACTTTGCAGCGAATTATCGACGCATCATCTGCGGAAAAATAACTATTTTGTGGTTACCATGTTTCGTATTGTAGAGGGGAGCGACTGTCGCTTTTCAGTACAGGCTGCCCGGTTTGATTTTGATAGAACGGAATAAATTCCCGAGATTGGGCGCTTACTTTATCATCCTATCCCATGAATATTAGCAGCGTATTTCAAAACAACGAAAAGTGGATCGCCGAAAAACTGGCCGGCGACGAAGATTATTTCACCAAGCTGTCGCAGGGGCAACAACCGGAGTTTCTCTACATTGGCTGTTCCGACAGCCGGGTTACTGCCGAAGACCTGATGGGGGTTAAGCCGGGGGAAGTGTTCGTTCACCGAAACATTGCGAATCTGGTCAACAACGTCGATTTGAATGTCATGTCGGTGCTGAATTATGCCGTCCGGCACTTGAAAGTCAACCATGTGGTCGTGTGTGGACACTACAATTGCGGGGGCGTGAAAGCGGCCATGGAACCGGTCGATCTGGGGATTCTGAACCCGTGGTTGCGCAACATTCGCGATGTATACCGCTACCACAAGGACGAACTGAATGCCATCGAGGACGTTAAAGCCCGTTACGACCGGCTCGTGGAACTGAATGTGGAAGAACAGTGTGTCAACCTGATCAAAACCGCAGCCATTCAGGAAGCCTTCCGCGAACGGGGCGTTAAGGTACACGGCTGGGTGTTCGATGTTCGCACCGGAAAATTGATCGATCTGAAGATTAATTTTGAAGAAAAAATGAGAAGCATCATGGAGATTTATAACCTCTATGAGCCGGTTTCACTGGTGAAATAAGTCGTTAACTGAGCCGCCCGCCTGAAAAATAATCATCGGTTAGGCGGCTCAGTTGCTATATAGCGTACTTATTCCGGTGACCCGTGGGGAATCAGCCGGAAGCGATACCGGAGTGCGATGTTTTCCAGAACACCATCGGGCAACGAATCTTCCTGTTTTTCGGACGGAATCAGCCAGGCCGACCAATCCGTCGATGCCTGCGGTCGCCTGGGCAGATCGAGCGGAAAATCGACCGGGGTGTTGTGAACGAATACCCGCATTTGCCATTTTTTCAGACTGATTGGGGTGGTTTCCCACGGTAGAATCACAAAATCCCCTTCTTGCCGTATCCGGTCGGGATGCGGGTTGTCCATGTCCTGCCCGATGAATTGAGGAACCAGAATCGAGTCGATGGCTGCGCCCTTAAGAAAGGATTGTGTGGCACGCAGTTCCACTTCCACCACCGCCCGGTGATCGGCGTATTCCAGCCTGTATTCCTGCTGATCCGACCAGTTCAGATAGAGTATGAACCAGCCAATGAGCGCAATACCGTCGAAGATCTGGAGATACCGGATGTAATTTTCGACCAGGAAATGCCGCGCCAGCAACCAGACTACAAAGAAGCCGACGAATGCCGCCAGAAAACCGCCCCAGGTTGCCAGGTAGGCCACCCCCAGCCGGGCATCCGGGCCGGCAACATGGCTGTTGAGGGCAACGGTCACTTCGAAAAACAAAAAATAAAACAAGGGAGCCGCACACAGGCTGGCGACAAATAAGGTAAAAAATCGTTCCATGATGGATCGAAATAACGAACCGATAACTCACTATTTAAGTGGTAATTGACACTAAGTGGGGTTTGGGGAATAAGGCGACATGAAAAATTAATAGATAACAAAACTGTTTTCTGTGAATACAATTTCACGCACGATTTTTGATGGAATAGTACAATTGTCAGACATGGTTATAATTTGTTGAGAAATAGTTGTTTTACCAAAAAATAACGCAGCGGGCTTTGTATGAAAGTAATATGTGCTGTTCTATTGCTATTCCTGTTGCAGGTTCAGCCATTTAACGCCCGGGCCGTTCCGATACGGTTCAAACACCTTACCACCAACGAGGGGTTATCCCAGAACAATGTAACCTGTATTTTACAAGACAGGCAGGGATTCATGTGGTTTGGCACGCAGGACGGTTTAAACCGGTTTGATGGTTACACCTTTACAGTATATCGGAATGACCCCAAAAAAGCGAACAGCCTGAGTCATAATTTTATCCGGGCACTCTACGAAGACCACAAAGGCCGCCTGTGGGTCGGCACGGAAGACGGCGGTTTGAATCTTTTCAACCGCGAAACCGACAACTTTGTCAGCTTTCAGCGGACCTCCGACAAGCTCAACAGCCTGAGCCATAATCAGGTGATCTCGATTGTGGAAGACCGTCAGGGAATGCTGTGGGTTGGAACCTACGGTGGCGGTTTGAACCGTTTCGACCCTGCCCGGCAATCCTTCACCCATTTCACCCACGATGCGGCTAACCCCCGCAGTCTGGGAAATGATTTTATTTACGATCTGCTGGTCGATGCGAAAGGACGGCTCTGGGCGGCAACCGGCGGGGGGGGACTGGACCTATTCGATGCGAAGACTCAAACTTTCCGGCACTTCGTCAACAACCCCGCCGATCCGGGCTCGCTGAGCAACGATAACGTCACCGCCCTCCTGCAAGATTCGCAGAACCGGATCTGGGTGGCCACCGAAGGCGGTGGGTTGAACCTGCTGAATGCCGATCAGCACACGTTTACCCGGTTTCAACACAGCAAAACCGATGTCAATACCATTAGCCACAATGACGTCATTTCGCTGGAAGAAGGTAATACGGGAAGTCTGTGGATAGGCACCCGAAACGGCGGCATTAGCGTTCTGAGCAAAGATCTTACCACCGTAACCCGCCATCCCTACAGCGAAACCAACAGCGAGGGCTTGAACAACGGCTCGATTTATGCCATCTGCCGGGATCGAAAAGGCGATATGTGGATCGGTACCTACAGCGGAGGAATCAATTTTTACGACCGTGAACCCCGAAAATTTGAACGCTATGAAAAAGATCGCTACAATCCCAATAGTCTGAGTAACAACAATGTGTTGTCTGTTCTGGAAGATGCCGAAGGAAATCTCTGGATGGGGACAGACGGCGGAGGGCTGAACCGCCTGAACCGAAAAACCAATCAGTTTACCCGGTTTATGCACCACGCTGATCGTCCGCGCAGCATCGGCAGCAACTTCGTGATGTGCGTTTTCGAAGACCGCGGACACAGGATTTGGGCGGGTAGTTACAAAGGAGGTCTCAGCCGGTGGGAAAAAGAACCGGGCGAGTTTGTCAATTTCCCGAAGAGTGACAGCCCGGATGGCATCAGCCACGAAAGCATTTGCGCCATTACCGAAGACAACGAAGGCAATCTGTGGCTCGGGACGCTCGGCGCCGGGGTGAGCCGTTATGATAAAAAAACCGGGTTATTCACGCATTACCGGCCTGATCCGACCCAACCGGGCAGCCTGAGTCATGCGGTCATCCGGACGTTGTACTGCGACCGGAGTGGCACCATCTGGGTCGGAACGGAAGGCGGTGGGCTAAACCGGTTCGATCGCCGGAGTAACAGCTTTACGAGTTACCGGTACAATCGAAATGTACCCGGAAGCCTGAGCAACAATCTGGTCAACAGCATCTACGAAGATGCCGGCGGAACGGTCTGGGTGGGTACCGACAGCGGGCTTAATAAATTCAATGCCAAAAACCAATCGTTTACGGTATACCGTCAGCAGGAGGGTTTGCCGAATGATGTGGTTCAGGGGCTGGTGGAAGACCGGCGGAAAGACCTCTGGATCAGCACCAATCGGGGCCTTTCCCGGTTTAATCCGCGAACCGGCACCTTCCGGAACTACGGCGTCAGCGATGGTTTGCAAGGCAACTCGTTCAACCGGAGAGCGGTATTCAAAGGCCGCTTGGGTGAACTTTTCTTTGGCGGAACCAACGGTCTGAACACGTTTTATCCCGATAGTTTGCGCGATAATTCGGCGATTCCGCCGGTTTTTATCACCCATTTCCACCTGTTTAATCAACCCGTTGCCATTGGGGCGCCGGATTCGCTGCTGCGAAAAAGCATCGATGAAAACACCCAAATCACACTGGCCTACTGGCAGTCGATGTTTTCGGTAACTTTTGCCGCTTTGAATTACAGCTTGCCCGAAAAAAACCAGTATGCGTATCAACTGGAGGGGTTTGATCGGGGGTGGATTTACGCCGGTCATTCCCGGATGGCAACCTACACCAACCTGGACCCCGGCGAATACGTTTTTCGGGTCAGGGCGTCCAACAACGACGGCATCTGGAATGAGCGGGGCACCTCGCTCCGGATTGTCATTACCCCGCCCTTCTGGGCCACCTGGTGGTTTCGAACCGGCCTGGTGCTGGCTTTGCTGCTGGGGGCCTATGGCTTATACCGGCATCGGGTAAAAACCATCGAAAACCAGAAAGAGGAACTGGAAAAAGAAGTGGGCGAACGAACCGCCGAAGTGTTGTACCAATCGGAAGAAATTCAGACCCAATCGGAACATTTGCAGGTTCTTGTCGAAGAAATCCACGAACAGCGGTTGCAGGAAAAACACGCGCGGGAAGAAGCTGAAAAAGCCAACCAGGCCAAGAGCGTTTTTCTGGCCACAATGAGCCACGAAATCCGGACACCCATGAATGGCGTGCTGGGCATGACCTATTTGTTGCAGGAAACGGAATTGTCGGAAGAGCAGCACGAATACGTCGACACCATTCACCAGTGCGGAACGAACCTGCTGGGTGTGATCAATGACATTCTCGATTTTTCCAAGATCGAATCCGGGAGTCTGGAACTGGAACTCCAGGACGTCGACTTGCGGCATTGTGTGGAAGACGTCCTGGATCTGTTTGCCAGCAAAGCCGCCGAACTGGAACTGGATCTGGTCTATGAACTGGATCCTCAGGTGCCGACACAGGTCATCGGCGACAGCCTGCGGCTGCGTCAGATTCTGATCAACCTCGTGGGCAATGCCATCAAGTTTACCGAGCGGGGCGAAGTGTTTGTGAGCATTGGGTTGCAACGGCGGATCAGTGATCAGGAACTGGAGCTGGTTTTTCGGGTTCGGGATACGGGCATCGGCATTCCGGAAGACAAACTGCAACGGCTGTTCAAAGCCTTTTCCCAGGTCGATTCGTCCATGACCCGGCGGTATGGCGGCACGGGCCTCGGGCTGGCCATCAGCGAGCGGCTGGTCAAACTCATGGGCGGGGAAATTACGGTCGACAGTCAGATCGGGATGGGAACGACGTTCACGTTCACGATTCAATGTCAGATCAGCCAGCAGGCCCAGCGGCAGTATATTTTCTTCAATACCGGCGAAAACGATGGGAAACGGGTTTTGCTCGTCGATGACAACCCCACGAATCTGACCATTTTGAAGGCCCACCTCGAACAGTGGAAACTCATGGTGGTGGCGGCATCGTCGGGCAAGCAGGCCCTGGCGATCATGAACCAGGAAGCGCCTTTTCAACTGGTTATTACGGACATGCAAATGCCGGAAATGAACGGGGTACAACTGGCGCGGGCCATTCGCGGGCGAAACCTGACCCTGCCGATCATTCTGCTGAGTTCCATTGGTGAAGAAAGCCGCAAATCGTATCCAGAGCTTTTCTCGGCGGTTTTGACCAAGCCTGTCAAGCAGCAGCAGCTTTTTGATGTGGTTCAGAAGCAACTCAAGCAATCGGTAGAACCCCGGGCGGTTGCCGCCAAAGCCGTCCACCACGCGCTGTCGGATCAGTTTTCCAAAGACTATCCCCTGCAGATTCTGGTCGCGGAAGATTACCCGGCCAATCAGAAACTGGCGCTCAATATTCTGAGTAAACTGGGCTATCAGGCACATTTGGCCCAAAACGGCGCCGAAGTGCTGGACCTGGTAAGACGGCGGTTTTACGACGTCATTCTGATGGATGTGCAGATGCCGGAAGTAAATGGTTTGGAAGCTACCATCTGGATTCGCCAGCAGCCGGGGGCCCAACCGACCATCATTGCGATGACCGCCAACGCGATGGCCGACGACCGCGAAGCGTGTTTACACGCGGGGATGGATGATTACATCGCCAAACCGATCGTGATTGAAGAACTGAAAAATGCTCTCCAACAAGCCGCGATTCTGCGGCAAACCGAACCCTGACAGCGGCCAACGGCCCTGTCAGCGGCAATTACGTCTTCCGCTTCTTCTTCTTGGCGGATGGAAACAGTACGTTGTTCAGAATCAGGCGGTAACCGGGCGAATTGGGGTGTAAGTTCAGGTCGGTCGCCATTCGCCAGCCTCCGCCCCGCGTTCCTTCAGGATCGTGGCCCCCGTAAAACGTCCACTGGCCAATGCCGACTTCGCCGTAGATGTAGCGGTCGGAGGAAGGGCTGGTGCCCATCACCAGCACATTGGGCTTGACGGTGCTTTTGCGAAAAGCCGTGGTCTGTCCGTGAAATTCCTTGATGTTCGATTCGTGGTTCTGAACAAGCATGGCGGGAATCATGTCCCATTTCGCCGAGAAATTGAACAGGTTGAAATAGCCCGAGGGCTGATCCCAGCCTCCGCCAAACCGCCCCGCCGAGCTGTTGATGTCGGAGAACGCCATGCCGCCGTAGCCATTGTCGAGTTCGAGGGTGAAGTTCTGGAAGGCGACGGTTTTTTCGAAATCCAGTTTCGACTGTGCTTTGGGATCGATGCCATCGCCGTCGTAGGTGCTGCTCACAATGTCGACGCCCTCGGCCGCCAGCGCAATGTCGAACGTTTCGGCACCCGAACACATGGCAAACATATAGCCGCCCCCGGCGCAGAAATCGCGGATTTTCTTGGCAACGGCCAGTTTCATTTGGGACACTTTCGGGTAATTGAATTTCTTGGCAATGTCTTCCTGCGCCTTGACATCTTCCGCCGACATCCGGCGCGTGTTGCGGCCATACTGACCCGTAAAATCTTCGTGGTGCAGGTGAATCCAGTCGTATTTGGCCAGATCACCTTTCAGAATTTCTTCGTCATACACAACTTCAAACGGAATTTCGGCGTATTTGAGCACCAGTAAAACCGCATCCGTATTTTCAAATTCGGACGGACTGACCTTGATCGGCGAATACACCACAATCCGGGCCGCCGACACCAGTTTGACCGACGCCATGTTCAGGTCCGGGTTGGAAATCTGCTGTTGAATGGTGTTGGCATCGGCATCCGATATGATCTCGAAGGAAATACCCCGAACCCGGCACTCGGTCTCGACGGTCGGGCTGTGTTTGATCATGAAACTCCCGCCCCGGTAGTTCAGCAGCCAGTCGACTTCCAGCCCGGCTTTCAGAACAAAGTAGGCAATCCCGTATGACTTTAAGTGGTTTTTCTGGCGATCGTCCATCGGAATCAGGATGGAATTGGCGCGGCTGGCAATCGACAGTATGACCAGCAGGAGTGTGAGGTATCGTTTCATAACGGAATTCGGTCCATGAAAATAGTAAACACAAAAAACTCCCTGTAATTCAGTTACCTAAGTTACTTTAAGTTTGGTCAAAAACGGTGGTCAGACTGAAATTTATGACGGAAATCTATTGAGTGAAATTTCACAGGCAAAGGGAGTCGTTGGATACCGGCGTTACTTATTAACCCAAAACAACCCAGTGTTGATTTTCGATGGCGTTTGCCGGTTGGTATCCCCATCTTCGGTGCATGAAAATCATTACCACGACCAACTGGATCTTGATCGGTATTTATGGAGCACTGGTCATTTTTACCCTGATGACCGTAAACCGGTCCGGCAACGATGCCGCCGGGCGGGGCATGGAATCGGGCCTGGCAATTTTTGCCACGCTCGTGCTGGCCGGTCTCATCGTTCTCAATCTGTTGCCATACCGTTTTGCGAAGATCACCACGTTGATCGTCCTGGCATTGCCTGCGGTTTTTGGCCTGTACAACGGCATCAGCAATTATTTTGAATTACAAAAACAGCGCAGAGATGCCGTGGCTGTGGAAAACGGTTCGTTCTACTTTCCGGATGTGGAGCGGCAGCAAATTGCGGCTGCGGTGGCGGTTGGTGATGTGGAGCAACTGAAAACGCTCTTGCAAAAGACACCACGCCAGATCAATCAAAGCGGCTACCAATCTACGACGCTGCTCGATTTTGCGGCCATGACGGCGGTCAGAAGCCAGAACCCGCAACGGATTCTGCAATGCATGGAACTGCTGATGGAACACGGTGCCACCCTTCAGGGGCCAGACTCGTTGCACATGCCCACCCAGTTCCTAATTTGCGAAACCGGTTCACCCGCCCTTCTGGAGTGGTTTCTCGCCAAAGGCGTCGATCCTAATGAAAGACCGCACGACGGAAGCCCGCTTCTTTTTAAAGTGATGGATCTGGATGTTGAGCGGCTGGAGAAAGTAAAGGTATTGCTCGATCATGGTGCCGATCCGAACGCACCCGCCGGTCGCAATGAGTATACGATCAGGCCCTTTACGTCGCCCCTGATGTATGCCGCGCAGCGACAGTCCTGGGCCATTTGCCAGCTTCTGCTGGAACGCGGGGCCGACCCGGATTACCGGACTCCGGAAGGCGAAGATCTGAAAACTGTGCTGTCTAAGTTTGAAGAACCGTATACGGATCGGAAAAGTCTGCCGGCAGATTACCAGGCTTTTAAGACGTTCCTAACCACAAAGGCGGCCAAAAAATCTTAATAAGGGTGTATGAAAGCCATTGCCATACTGAATTGGATTCTAATCGGTTTATACGGGAGTTGGGTGTTGTATATGTTGCTGGGACCGAGCCGGCCGGGGGGGGATGCGGCCACCCGGGGGCTGGACACGGCATTGGCCTATGTCGTCGCTTTCGTCTTGGTGGTATTTTTTGGGCTTAACCTCCTGCCGTATACGATCCCGAAGGTCCTCATACTCATTCTTATGCTGGCACCGGGGCTGCTCTTTTTGTCGCGTTTAACCAACCAATATCTCAATTCACGGACACAGGATCGGGTTGAAGCAGCCCGCGCCAACGGTTCAATCTTCTTCAACGACAAACCCCGCCGGGACGTTGCGGCCGCCATCGGTGCCGCCGACACCACAAGGCTTCGGCAGTTGCTGCAGCAGCCGGTTCCGCACCTGAACGAACCCGGTTATCAGGCAACGACTCTCCTTGATTTTGCGGGTGAGAGAGCCGCTACCAGCCAGAACATCACGCAAATGCTGGCGTGTCTGAAGCTATTGATCGACCACGGCGCCACCATCCAGAGTGCTGACCCACAGCATGTGCCGACGCATTTCAGGGTCTGTAAACACGGCCCGGCGGTTTTGCTCAAGTGGTTTTTGAACAAAGGCGCCGATCCCAACTTCCGGCCTGCGGGCGGTAATCCGATATTGATTGAAGTGATGCGGTACGGCGATGATCAACTGGAAAAAGTGCGGTTACTGCTCGACCGGGGTGCTGATCCCAATGCCGTGATGGCGAGTGATGATACGACGTACGATGCGAATTATTCACCCCTGATGTATGCGGCCCGGGAGCAGTTGTGGGACATTTGCCAACTGTTGCTGAAGGAAGGGGCCAATCCGGCCTATCGGACACCGAAGGGCGATGATTTGAAGAAAATAATGGCTCAGCACGCGGAATTGTATGCCGATGTGGACGATACCCCGCCCGCGTATACGGTTTTTAAAAAACTGCTCGAAAGTCATACGCAGCCCGGACCAAAGTGAAGCGTTGCACCTCTTATCCACTATCGCGCTGATGCGGTTTTCCAGAACCCGCCGGGGCTTCACTTGCCTTAAACAGTCGCTAAAATTCCTCATTACCGGGAAAATCCATCTACGTTACATTTACAAACAAAAGCCAGGTTAACATTTTTTCTAAGTTAATGAACTGATCGTCAATTGCTGATTGGCCTTTTTTGGGTAATGGCACGGTTTTATCCACAGGCAGATATGAATTCGAAAAATTGGACGAAATCGTTAAAGAGCAAAGACCTGAAAGATTAGTAAAAAAAGACTGGTCAAATTCTCTCCTTCACTGATTACGTAAAATCTAAAACGAGTTTATTTAAACGCAACACCACTGCTTTCACCCGACTGAAACCAGTCAGGTTGGAATACAGGCGGGGAAGCGTATGTCTTACCCAATCTCTATCATCTCTATTTTAAACACGTTTATGGAACACACAATTCTGTCCGAAGACCGGCCAAGCCGGATGAACATTATCAAGCGTATTTCCTGGAGTGTGGTCTTCGCTGGTGTACTGGTGGCCATTGTTACCCAGATGTTGTTGACCCTGCTTGGATTAGGAATCGGGCTTGGCACGATCGATTCGGTCGAGGAGCGTAATCCAACGGCCGGATTGGGCATCGGAAGTGCGATCTGGTACATTATCAGTAGTTTGATCTCCTTGTTTTTGGGCGGCTGGGTGGCCGGGCGTCTGGCCAGTACGCCCCGGTTATTCGACGGTGTCATTCACGGCATATTGACCTGGTGTCTGGTAACGCTACTGACTATTTACTTTCTGACGACCACCATCGGCAGTCTGATCGGGGGCGCCGGTCGGTTGGTTGGCGGTGTTGTCAGATCGGCCGGGAACGCGGCTGCTTCAGCCGCACCGGGCCTGGGAAATATGGTGCAGAATCAGCTCAAGGAAAACGGAATTGATGCCGACAATCTCGATTTGAGCAATCTGAAAAACGAAGTCAACACGATTCTTCGCCAGACGGGCGATCCGAACCTGAATCCGAACGCGTTGGAACGGAAAGCCGACAGAGCAGCCGGGCAGGCTGAAAACACGGCCGAGCGGGCGGCATCGAATCCACAGGCTGCGGATGATATGGCCAGCGGATTGTTTAACCGGCTTTTTAAAGAAGGACAAAGCACCATCAACCAGGTTGACAGAGACGATGCCGTGAATGTGGTGATGAAGCGGACTGGCAAGAGCCGGGTCGAATCCGAGCGCATTGTAGACAACTGGATCAATACGTACAAGCAGGCGGCTGCAAAATTCGAGCAAACGAAAAAAGAAGCCGAAGCCAAAGCGCGGCAGATCGCCGACGATACCGCTTCAGCCGCTTCGAAAGCCGCCATTTTTGGGTTTTTTGGTCTGCTCATTGGTGTCGTTGCTTCGGGCTACGGCGCCAAGATGGGTACCGAGTCAAAAGACGATTACAGCAGGTATGACCGCCCGGTGGGTGCAGCACAATAAGCCTGATTGAAAATTGAGTCTGTAAGCAGCCAAAAAAAGCGGACTTTAGCGGTCCGCTTTTTTTGTGATTTGTAATCCGTGTTACCTGGGTTGGTACGGTTGTTCGGGCCGGGCCGTCAAATACCGCTCACCTTTCGGCATAATGATCCACAAAACGATGTAGATCAGGACGGTGGGAACGGGGTTGGGGATAACTACCATCAGGACGAAGAAAATACGGACTAAAACTTTATCGATCCCGAAATAATCAGCGAGTCCGGCGGATACACCACCCAGCATGGATTCGGAAGGAATGCGGTGCAACTGTTTCGTATTCATGGCTTTATTAGTCTGGTTGTTTACTGTTTGTTGTTCTTTTGCTGTTACTGTTGATTCAAAGGTACTGTGCAATACCAAGTAGCAAAAGGACTTTCTTACCAACGGATTCGGGGCTATATGACAGGTGAAAAACCGGGATGTTCAGGTCAGAAAGGCGTCGGTGAGTTTGCCGATGTCGTAACTCACTTTCTGAATAAACTCCAGTTGTTCTTTCAGGGAGCGGTCTTCTGTGACAACGGTTTCCGATTTTTCCGGCAACACCGGCTCAGGAGCGGAGGATTCTGCTGCAGCTTGGGGTGGGGCAGGGTCGAGTTTTTTCAAACTTTCGTTCAAAACCGTCAGTGAACGCCGGACGGGACGCAGGATTTCGGGCGAACAGGCCGACGGATGCTCGGCGTTCAGCCGGGCGGAGGTGATGGTGGCGATGTTGGAGGATAGAATGTGGTTCAACACCACAAATTGGTGGATTTCGTTCTTATGCCATTGCTTGCTCTGCGGCTCGGACGTCATGCGCTGAAAAGCCGCCGACAGGTTGGCCGAACTAACGTAGACTTCCTTGCGGACCAGTTTGTATTCCAGTAGCGTCAGCGGTTTTCCCGACAGGCTTTCGACCAGTTTGCGCAGATACGCGCGGTTGGCTACCAGCACATCACGCAGCAGATTTTTGAGTTGCTGCGATTCCCAGTGCGGAAAAAGGTAACTGGCCGCAAAGGCAATTACGCAGCCAATCAGCGTATCGACCACGCGTTCTTCGGCCACGCTGAGGCCTCCTAAACCCAGAAACCGGAACAGAATGAGGATGTAAGGCGTCATCAGGATGACCATCACGATGTAGTTGGTGCGCTGGAAACTGTAGGCACCGATCATCAGAAACAGCATCACCCAGAACAAACCGGTGGTGTTTGGAATCAGTAGCAGCAGCCCCACGCCGATCAATCCGCCGATGACCGTGCCGATGATCCGTTCGTAATTGCGCTGTTTGGTCAGACTGAACGCCGGTTTTAGAATCAGTGAAGTAGTCAACAGAATCCAGTAGCCGTGGTTGCCATACGCAATCAGTTTAGCAGCCACAAAGCCGACCAGACAGGCAATCGTGACCCGGAGCGAATGCCGGAAAATTGAAGAGCTGAGCGTCAGGCTGTTGACCGCCAGTTTCGGATCGATTTCCTGATGTGAAACAAAGCGGGAATATTCGGCGGTTCTATTCTTTTGCGGTTTTTCGCTCAAAACCGTCGGCGAATACGTATGAATGTCGTTCAGCCGCTGGTTCAGGTTGCGGAGGGTGATCAGGATTTTTTTCAACACCAGGTTGCTGCCTTCGGTGTCCTGTTTGCCAATGTCATCGATCTTCGTTTTGAGTCGTTCCAGGTGCCGCATCAGATCCTTCCGGCTCTTGTAGGGGCGGTTCGACTGGATGGCCAGACCGATGTAGTCCATTTCGATGGCCAGTTGGCGGATAAGCCGCGCAATGTCGTCCAGAATTCCGGTTTTGCCGAACCGTTCCCGAATGGACGGATAATCGTAATACATCGCCGTAATCTGCTCGTACAGATCCAGAATGTCGCTGAACGTCAGCACCAGCAGGCGGCCTGTCCAGGTCGTTTCTTTTACGATCACGCGGGTTTTGAACAGGATTTCCCGGACGGCATCCTGTTTTTCGCTGACAATGGCCTGTTGCGCCATCAGTTTGCGGTAATCTTCCTGTAAATCCGTCCGAATGCTGTAAAAGTCGGCCTTGATCATCAGGAATTTCGAAATTTCGTGGATGCATTCGCCCAGAGCCTGCTGAGCGGCCCGGTAGGGGCGGAGTTGGGAAAACGTCAGGCTGATGGCTGTATACCAGAGCCCTCCCGCGCAAACGAGTGCGCCATACTGCCAGACAGCCGCCGGTTCGAGTTCCCGGTCCATGGTCAGAATCATCGCCAGTAAACCGGCTGTGCCGACGGCGGTGGCCCGGTTGCCGTAGAGGGCAAACATCGAGAAGAAGAAACTGAAGAGCAGGATTTCGACGCCCAGAAGCCAGACGTTCATGCGGGCAAAACCGGTGATGAGCGAAACCAGCACCACCACCAGCAGACCGTATAACATGCCATTCCGCCGGTGGACGACCGGGCCGGGCGCATCCGTAATGCTAACCCAGAAGGCCCCCAGCGAAATAATAAGACCGGTTTCGAATTGCCCAAACCGGTAAAGCACCACGGAAGGAATCAGGATGGCTAACGTGATGCGCAGGCCATCCGAAAAATGCTGACCGAATAGAAAATACCGGACTTCCCGGATCTGCCTTTTCATAGTGGCAAGGTAGGCGGTATTGCCCGTGTAACCAACTCCGAAAGGCGATATTCCCGTTTGTCTTTAGCGAACCGCGACGGGATACCCGGCTTTTTCCAGTTGCCGGACCCATTGGGGAGGCACCACGCAGAACCGCCGTTTGTCCAGGCGCAGAATGCTGTGGAGTTCGCCGGTGCGTTTGTCGATGCACTGCCGGCGATAAAGCGCGTCGGAAAGGCAGTCGAACTGTGGAAATGTTTTCAGAAAATCAGAGGATTCAGCTTGCTGCTGGGTCAACGGTAACGACATACACACGTAAACTTAAAGGGGCGATTAGGTATAACACGGATCAAAAAGACGCTTCAAAAAGTGTTACGGTGGGGTAAAAGAGACGGTTGGAAAACCGAATGGTGTGGCGTTTTCGAGAAAGTACCCGATCACTTAAACACAGTTACAAAAGTAGAAGATTTATTAAATAAATACAACTAATAGAAGGTGTAAATATCCTTGTATTGATATGATTTTACGAATATTTTTTACCGATCAATCACTTATTATTATGATAATAGCGAGTTTGTCTCTAATCGGATTCTAATGACAGGCTTACCTTTGCGACTAGAAATTTACTATTTTTGAATTGGTTTGTCAGACAAAGTGTGGAGATTGCTGCCAATTTGCGATCTTCAAATATCTTGCGAAAACCAGACTGTCTTTTGCTTTTCCTGTCGGCAATGTGTAACAATTTCCATACCAATCCCGTTAAAAGGTGATTCAACCAGTCCGAAACGTGCAGAAAGGAATGAGGTGACCGGGGAGATACACACATTACGTAAACGTTACTGCCCATGTCTTCGGTTACCCCCCCGCCGTTTTACCACCGGCTTTCGCACACGCTTCTGGCTTTGGGTCTGATTATGACCGCGTTTTACCTTGGTCAGGACATCATTGTGCCGTTTGCCATGGCTGGTTTGCTGGCGGTTTTGCTGCGCCCCGTCGAAGCCTGGCTCGTTCGGCGCGGTTTACCGAGAGTAGTGGCCATTAGTCTGGCATTGTTTCTGGCCATTGGAGCGATCGTGGGACTGACCATGCTGATTTCGATGCAGATCGCCCACTTTGCCGACGACTGGCCAAAGTTGCAAAAAAACCTCAACGACTTCTACAATGACGCCCGGCGCTGGATTCGGCAGGAATACAATGTGAGCTACAGCAAACAGGATCAATACCTCAAAAAAGCCCAGGATCAAACGATGGACACGCTGCAGGGCTCCGGAACCCTCGGCGTCATCACCGGGCCGCTGGGGACATTGCTGATTCTGCCGATTTATATCTTTTTGTTGCTGTATTACCGGGCCATGCTGATTCAGTTCATCATCCGGCTGTTCACCAGCCAGCATACGGAGCGCGTTCGTGAAGTATTGGGGGAAATCCGGAGTGTCATTCAGAGTTACGTGGTGGGGCTGGTAACCGAAACCGTCTGTGTGGCCGTGCTGAATTCCGTCGGATTGCTGGTTCTGGGTGTTCAATACGCGGTTCTGATGGGCGTAATTGCCGCCATTCTGAATTTGATTCCCTACATCGGCGGATTGGTGGCTACGGGTCTGGCAGTGGCAGTTACGTTTGTCAACCATCCCGAACCGTCGATGCTGCTGGGGGTCGTAGCGGTATTTCTGGTGGTACAATTCATCGACAACAACTTCCTGGTGCCGGTCATCATCGGTTCCAAAGTGCGGATCAACGCGCTGGTTTCCATCGTGGGTGTACTGGTCGGCGGGGCGCTGTCGGGTGTTTCCGGGATGTTCTTGTCAATTCCGATCATCGCCATTCTGAAAGTGATTTTCGACCGGGTCGAAGGCATGGAGCCCTGGGGCATTCTGCTGGGTGACCAAACCTCGGAGGAAGACATCAATAAAATGCTGCGATTGCGACGGCGGAAGAAGAAAATTCCGTCGAGCCAGCCGAGCTAGCCAAACCGGCGCATTGCCGTGCTGTTGGAAAAGACCGCTTCTCTGCCTATTTTCCGGTATGAAAACCGCCTTCCGCGTATTCCTGACGGCCCTGCTCTTCACCGGCTGGTACACCATGCACGCTCAATCGACCAAACGCCCCCGCGACTACGGCATTCGCTTCGGCGTCATGCCCACCGGTCCCCTCAATGCCATCACCGATGTGCCGGGCGTGCGGGTCGGGCAGGTGACCTTGCAGGAAGGTCAGCGGGTGCGGACGGGCGTGACGGCCATTCTGCCCCACGGCGGCAATCTGTTTCAGGAAAAATGCCCGGCGGCTATCTACATCGGCAACGGTTTTGGCAAACTGGCGGGCTACACGCAGGTCGAGGAACTCGGCACACTCGAAACGCCCATTGTGCTGACCAACACCCTCGGCGTTCCGACGGCGGCCGATGCCGTGATCGATTACACCTTAGCACAACCCGGTAATGAACAGGTGCGCTCGCTGAATCCGGTGGTCGGCGAAACCAACGACGGTGGTCTGAACGACATCCGCAGCCGCCCCGTTACAAAACAGCACGTTTTGGATGCCATCAAACAGGCCAAAACCGGTGCGGTGGACGAAGGCAATGTTGGTGCCGGAACCGGTACGGTTTGCTTCGGTTTCAAAGGCGGTATTGGCACGGCTTCGCGCAAACTGCCGGTTTCGCTCGGCGGCTATACGGTTGGGGTTTTGGTGCAAACCAACTTTGGGGGTGTTTTGCAAATTGCGGGCGTACCCGTCGGCGTGGAACTGGGCAAATTTTCGTTCAAGGAAAAACTCGACGGTTCGTGCATGATGGTGGTGCTGACCGACGCGCCACTGGACGCCCGGAATCTGAAACGACTCGCCAAGCGGGCGTTCATGGGCATGGCCCGCACAGGTGGCATTGCTTCCAACGGCAGTGGTGATTACGTCATCGCCGTCTCGACCGCCAACCGCATTCCCAATGCCTCGAAAAGCACCTTCGACGAAATGAAACTCCTTCGCAATGACGAGACTTCGCCCTGCTTTATGGCCGCCATCGAAGCCACCGAAGAAGCGATCATCAACTCCCTGTTTGCCGCCCGGTCGATGACCACCAGCAACGGTTATCAGGTTGAACAACTGCCGGTTGAGAAAGTGGTCGACCTCCTGAAAAAAGCCGGACAGGTGAAGTAACTTCTTATCGTTTCCGCGCCCAAATCAGCCCGTAATCCATCTGCGTTGGAAGGTTCTCGTCAATGGGTTCCAGTCCGGCTTTGCGAAGCCAGTCGCGGTATTCCCGGCGGCTGTAGCAGCGGCCTTTGGTGCCCCAGAACAATTGGGCGGAATAGTCGGTAACGGCCAGCGGGCCATCCAGCGCGTCGTTCAGAAACGCATCGTGTACCCACAATTCCCCGCCCGGGCGAATGGCGGCAGCAAACCGGTCGGCCAATCGCTGACAGGTTTCCGTCGGCCAGTCGTGAAACAGGCTGGCAGCCAGTAAAATATCCGTCTGCGGGATGTCGTCGGTCAGCATGTCGCCGGGTTGGAACGTCACCCGGTTTTTAACGGTTTCGGCGCCAGGACGTCCGCTTTGGGCAAACGCATCGAGTAGTTCGGCGGCCACGTCCAAAACCGCCGGACGATCCAGAATCGTAGCCGTGGCCGATGGGTTGAGCAACAACCATTCGTAGGTGTAAAAACCGGTGCCACCCGCCACATCCAGTAAATGCCCCTCGCTTTTCGAAAGTTTTCCGGCTACGATTGGCGACAGTTTCTGCGCCCTGCCAGCCAGTCCGAGCGTAAACATCCGGGAAAGGTCGGCATCGTCCATTGGCGATGGATTGTCGCCTTCCTTGACATACGAAATACCGCCTGACGTATCCAGCGGCCCATCGTTCCGGAGCCGAATCGCCATTTCCACGGCCCCCGGATCGTTCTTTTCCAAACCAACGTATCCGATCAGATTGGGGGTCTGGTTTTGGGTAAGAAACCGCCCTAATGCCGTGATTTGAAGCGCACCGGTTTCGTTGACTTCCAGCATCTCCATCGCACAAAGCGCGGGGAAGAGGACGCTGGCCGGGCGGTTTTTCAGCCCAATCCGCTGACTGAGTTCGGCAATTGACAGCGGCCCGTTGCTGAGTTCTTCAAAAACCGCCAGATGGTGAACGGCGGCAATCAGCAGCCGGGAGCCAAACATGGCGCGCAGGTGTCGGGTAATGGGAGCGAGGTCGGGTTGGGGTGTTGGTTGCATTCGTATGAAGTAAGAAGAATAGTAAGTCGCCGTTGGTCAAATTTCGCCCAGGTTCACTGAACCCGCTTCTATTTTGACTCTATTTTCTTGTAGAAAATATTTTTGTATTGGACGATAAAGGGTGGTCCTGCGTGCATCTGAAAGCCTAATAATCCCTCCGGAACAAAGTTTTTAGAATCTTCATCGATCGATATACTCATAACCTGATTGTTAATGATATGGATCATGATGGGGCCACGGGCAATAATATGGTAGGCGTTCCAACCATTCGTATTGACTACCCCCCGCAACAGAACCGGGTCTGCAATTTTTGCCACGGACTTAAAGGCGGGTCCGTCGACCACCCGCGTTACTTCCCCGCGTCTGGCTAAGACCACATGCCCGGTTCTTCCTCGTTCTTCATGAACATTTCCGGTAAATAAATTAGTAAAATCCAGATCGGCCTGATAGCCTTTCAGAATCCATTTTCCAACTTCCGGCAATTCGGTACTGCGATACTGCATCCCACTGTTGGTTCCGTTTATTTTGAAATCAAATTTGATTTCAAAATCTTTCACTTTCCCTCCGCGCCAGATGAGAAAATTATTGACCTTGACGACTTTTTCGGGTGTTGTTTCGCCGATGAGAATGCCATTTTCGGCACGCCAAAAGGTGGCATCGCCATCCCACCCATTCAATGTTTTTCCATCAAAAATAGAGACAAATCCCAGGCTGTCATCCTTTACGGTTGCGGGAAATAACCGCCCCACTCCACTTCCTGGTCTGTTGGCTGAATTAGCAGCAGGGACGGTTTGAGCCTCAACAACAGAGCTGGTTAATAATGAGAAGAGTAATAAGCATTTTGAAAGATGGATGGGATTGGGCCAGGTATTTTTCATTTTGGTTCCGGTTTAAATGTTGAATTTATTATTTTAAAATGGCCTTCAAATGGTTATACATTGTACAATAATTCGTTTAATCCTGCACCTGAAAATGGGGGATTTTACTGTATTAGTTTCGAATTTACCCGCACATTGTTGAGCACAAACCCCTCGACGACGGTTTTGTCAATGGCCGCGTTTTTACTTTCTACCCGAAAGTTCTCAAAGGTAAAATGGGTGAGTTTGTCGCGTTCTGAAACCGCTACGTCAAAGAACGTATCACACACCAGTTCAATGTTTTTCAGCGTCACGTGATTCGCGAATGAAAGCGGCTGGTCCTTGCGGCCCTGTAAGTCATAAAACTGGGTCCAGGGTTTGGCATACAGCAGGCTGTGGGCCTGACCTTTTATGTTTTCGACGGTAATGTATTCGTACAGTTGGGGCGTATCCGGCCGCATTTTCAGCCACAACACCCGGCTGGCCTCGCTGACGTGGCAGTTTCGCAGAATGATGTTTCGGTTGTGAATCGCTTCACTGCCGCAGGTCAGCGCCGAATGGCAAAAGCCAAATTCACAATCTTCGATGATGATATTGGTGTTGGCTCCGTTGCTGGGGACCCGGTCGGCCCAGGGGCCCTTGCCGCCTTTGAGAGCAATCGCGTCATCATTGACCGACAGATAACAGCCTTTAATCAATACGTTGGTACAGACATCAAGGTCGATGGCATCCGTACTGGGGGCTTTCACGGGTTGGTAGGGCGAATAAATGTGTACATTCAGCACTTTCACGTTCCGGCACTGGTAATAGTGGCTGGTCCAGAAACCCGCATTGTGCAGGTTTACGTCCTGCACCTGCACGTCGTTGCATTTCCAGATGAATACCAGCCGGGGCCGGGAAACCTCCAGATTCGTGCAGTTCGGATTTTCTTTCCGCCGGGCCCAGAAGGCCTCCCAGAAACGCAGCCCGTTGCCATCAATCGTTCCTTTTCCCGAAATCGTAAAACCGTCGACTTGATAGGCATTTACCAGCGCAGCAAAGTAATCCAGACTCAGCCCCTCCATCCGCGATGGCAGTTTCGGGTAGTCGGCGATGTTGTCGGAGCCTTTCAGCGTGGCCCCTTCTGCCAGGTACAAATGGGTTTTGGGTTTGAAAAATAAAGCCCCGCTCATAAACGTCCCTTTCGGGATCACAACTACGCCCCCGCCTTTCCGGGCTGCGGCATCGATGACCTGCTGAATCGCATCGGTTTGCACGAGGGAACTGTCTGCTTTTACGCCAAAATCCGTAATCACATACCGCTTTCCGAGTTGGACCGGGTTTACTTTCCGGTTTGTCGTAAACCAGCTACTAATCGGACTGCCGTCCGGGAAAGAGGCTTTCACCGCGTTTTGCGCCAAAAGGGGTGCGCTTAGTGCTGCCCAACACACCAGGGCAACGATCCTTGTTTTCATACTGACTCCGTTTTGCTCAACAGGGTTTGTCTGGTAAGCAAACAGGATGTCTACTTCTACTGATTGATCTTTCTTCGCTTTCCCCTATTTTAGCGAAAGTCTTGAGCCCAATCGTTTAACCTGTTGATACCATGCAAAACCGGATGACCCTGAAGATGCGATTTGCCCTGCTGCTAGCCCTCTGCCTGAGTGCGGTCTGTACGTTTGCCCAAGTGCCAAACTCGCCTTTGCGCATCATCGTTATTGGCGCCCATCCGGACGATTGCGATCTGGGAGCGGGTGGAATTGCCTCCATTTATTCCGCCATGGGTCACAAGGTGAAATTTGTGTCGATGACCAATGGTGACGCCGGGCATCAGGACATGGGTGGGGGCGAACTGGCCCAAAGAAGGTACCGGGAAACCCAGGAAGTGGCCAAACGGCTGGGCATCACCTACGACGTGCTCGACAATCACGACGGGGAACTGATGCCCACCCTGGAAAACCGGCTGGCAGTCATTCGCAAAATCCGGGAATGGAAAGCGGATCTGGTGATTGCGCCACGAACCAATGATTATCACCCGGATCACCGAAATACGGGCGTTATCGTGCAGGATGCGGCTTATCTGGTCATCGTGCCCAACGTGCTGAGCAGTGTGCCCCCGCTGACCAAAAATCCGGTTTTTCTTTATTTTCGCGACGGTTTTCAGCGCCCCAATCCGTTCCGGCCCGACATTGCCATCGATATTACCGAAACATTGGCTATGAAAGTAGACGGTCTCGATGCACACACCTCTCAATTCTATGAGTGGCTGCCCTGGACCCGACAGGATCTGGCCAACGTTCCCAAAGACCCCGTGGAGCGAAAAAAATGGTTGCTGGCTGCCATGGAAAAGCGTTCTTCCCTGACGCCGGAAATTAAGGTTTCCGTCGAAAAATGGTATGGCCCGGAAAAGTCCGCGAAGGTCAAATCGGTTGAAGTTTTCGAAATTTGCGAGTACGGAAGACAGCCCGGTCCTGAAGAAATCAAACGCCTTTTCCCCATGTTGCCGCGCTGACATTGGCAAAGCAACCGGCTATCGACGATGACCTATCCCTGCGGGCGTTTGCGGATAGCTTTTCTTACAAAGAACCGGTGTCCAGGAGTACTTGAAGAAACCGTGTCTGGCTAGGTAAATCGGTTTTTAGACCATCATCCGTTCATAAACCGGATTTCCGGCCACCGGGTCGATGCCAAACAGTTCGACGTATAACACCTTTGGCATCAAACCGGAACCGGTTTCGAGTTGCACGAAGACTTTTTGCAGACACGCTTTTCGCCCGTTAATGGTGGTCAGGGCCATCGGTTTTCCCTGTTGCATATCCACCCAGATGGTGCGTTTTTTGAAGGCATTCAGGTAAATTTCAAAACTGTTGTCGTTCGCCGTCTTGTGTTTGTAGCCGTACGCCAGTTTCCATTGAATCATCGACAACGATTCGCGTTGACCCTGCTCGGCGTAGCGAATCCAGTACACGCTGACCGGATCGTTCGCATCCAGCCGCCGACCGGCTGTTAGATTCGCTTCATAAATAACGGTGTTGGTGTTATTGCTCCGCTGAATGTAAAACAGCCGGTTGGGGGCAGACGGCGGCACTGGAAACTCGCGGACACCGGCCAAAACCGGGATGAATGTGCTGGTCAATTCCAGCAAAAACAGAAAAAAGACGGTGTGGAGGCTCTTTGTGATCATGATTCAGTAGTTTGTTGTTTACGACCCTAAGACCGCTATCATTGATGTTACCCCTACGCCGGTTTTGAAAATTTAGCGGATCATGCAGCGTGCGGCCCGTCATTTTTTCTTCTACTTTCGCACAACTTAACTGCTTTCAGCGTTTTACGCAGGTATGAAGTCATTCCTTTTTCGATTCGGTGTTGTTCTGGCCGTCCTGGTACTTGTCAACTTGCTGTCGTCGTTTTTGTTTTTTCGGGTCGATCTGACCCAGGACGGTCGCTACACGCTGTCGGAAGCCACCGAAAACCTGCTGGCCAACCTCGATGACGACATCCACGTCAACGTCTACCTGACGGGCAAGCTGCCGCCTGGTTTCAAACGGCTGGAAACCAGCATTCTGGAAACACTGAACGAGTTTCAGGCACGATCCGGCAAAACCCTGACGTTCCGGTTTATCGATCCCACCGCCAATCCGGACGCCAAACAGCGCGCCGAGCAACAGACGCAACTGATCCAGAAAGGACTGGCTCCCACCAGCCTGAATTTTACGGCCGAAGGCAATCAGCGCACCGAACAACTGATTTTTCCGTGGGCGATTGTCTCCTATCAGGGTCGCGAACAGCCGGTTTTGCTGCTGCGCGGAAACCGCTCCAATTCGTCGGAAGAGCAGTTGAACCAGTCGATTGAAAACGTGGAATATGAGCTGGCATCGGCCATTCGTCGGCTGACCATCAAGGAGAAAAAAGTGCTGGGGGTGGCGGTTTCGTACACCAATGTCGAACCGCTCCGGCTTTCCGATCTGCTGGCGACACTCAATGCGTTTTACGACATCAAGCTGATCAATTTGCAGGAATCCCGCGATCTGGTGGGGCTCGATGGACTGATTGTTCCCAAACCCGACCGCGCCTTTTCGGAAGCCGATAAATACAAAATTGACCAGTTTGTGGTCAACGGCGGCAAGGCCCTGTTTTTTGTCGATGGCCTGAAAATCGACAGCGTAGGGCGGGAGGGAACCTTCGCCCAGCCACTCGACCTGAACCTGAACGATCTGTTTTTTCGCTGGGGAATCCGGGTCAACAACGACATTATCAAAGACTTAAGTTGCGCCATGATTCCGCTGAACGTCGGCGATATGGGCGACAAACCCAATGTTCAGATGTTGCCGTGGCGGTTTTTTCCATTAATCAACACCTTCGGTAAGAGTCCGATTGTCCGCAATCTGGATGCGGTTTACACCCGGTTTACCAGCACACTCGATACGGTGCAGGCTGTGGGCATTGCAAAAACGCCCTTGCTGATGACCTCGCAATACACCAAAATTCTGAAAGCCCCGGCATTGGTGAGCTACAACGAAGCCCGTCAGCAACCCGATCCGCGCACCTACAACAACGGCGTTCAGATGATTGCCTGTTTGCTGGAAGGTCGTTTTCAGTCGCTGTATGCCAACCGCATTCTGCCCGGCGATCCGCGCGCTGCGGCTTTCAAAGCGCAGGGAGAATCCACCAAAATCGTGGTTTGTTCCGACGGCGATCTGCTCATCAACGACATCAATTACCGCACCAACGCGCCCTATCCGCTCGGTTACGAACGGTTCTCGAAGAACACCTTCGCCAACAAGGATTTTGTGGTCAATGCGGTCAATTATCTGCTGGACGACAATGGTATCATTGCGGCCCGCACCAAACAGGTGACATTGCGGCCGTTGGACCGAATCCGGATGAAGGAAGACCGTTTACCGTGGCAGCTTTTGAACCTCCTCGGGCCGGTGGTTTTGGTCGCTTTCGTGGGCGTCATCTGGCAATTTGCTCGCCGGAGGAAGTACGCATAGGCAGGGAAAAGCTATTACACAGAGTTTATCAGAGAAAATCAGGGGTAATCAAAAAACTCTCTGATAAACTCTGATTTTCTCTGATAAACTCTGTGTAACAACTCCTGAAAATTCGACTATTTTTCCTACTTTTGTTCTCATTGGACTAACGGCCCCAAACAAAATTGCATATGAAATTCATCGTTTCCTCCTCCGTATTACTCAAGCAACTTTCGGCCATCAACGGTGTGGTGGCAACGAATCCGATTGTGCCGATTCTGGAAAACTTTCTGTTCAAACTGGAAGATGACATCCTGACGGTCACGGCTTCTGATCTGCAAACGACCATGATCACCAACATTGCCGTGGAGTCGTCGGAGAAGGGAGCCATTGCCATTCCGGCCAAACTGCTGCTTGATACATTGCGCGGTTTGCCCGAACAACCGATCACGTTCAACGTCAATACGGAGACGTTCGGAACCGAAATTCTGACGGATAACGGTCGCTATAAACTCTCGGGCGAAAATCCGATCGACTTTCCGAAAATTCCGACGGTCAACCGCAGCCTGACGGTCGAACTGTCATCGGATGCGTTGTTAAGCGCCATCAACAATACGGTTTTTGCCACCAGCACCGACGACCTGCGCCCGGCCATGACGGGGGTGTATCTGCAACTGACCGCTGAGAGCGCGACGTTTGTGGCTACCGACGGACACCGGCTGATTCGCTACCGCCGGACGGACATCAGTTCGCCCAGCGATTCGTCGATGATCATTCCGCGCAAAGCCCTGACGCTGTTGAAGGCCTCTTTGCCCGAAGCCGCGCCGGTGAAAGCCGAGTTCAGCCAGTCGAACGCGTCGTTTACTTTTGCCGGATCGCCCGCCGGATCGACGCAGATGATCTGCCGGTTGATCGACGAGCGGTTTCCGGACTTCGAAAACGCCATTCCGACCAACAACCCGAACATCATGACCATTGGCCGGACGGACATTCTGAATTCGCTGAAACGGATCATGATTTACGCCAACCGCACGACGCACCAGATTCGACTTTCGCTCAAAACCAACTCCCTCACGATCTCCGCCGAAGATCTGGATTACAGCAACGAAGCCAACGAAAAGCTGCTCTGCGACTACGACGGCGATCCGCTGGAAATCGGCTTCAACGCCAAATTCCTGACCGAAATGCTCAATAACCTGAGCGCCAAAATGCTCTCGTTCGAGATGTCGGCCCCCAACCGCGCCGGTCTGATCATTCCGGCCGACAAGGAAGAAGACGAAGATATTCTGATGCTGGTGATGCCGGTGATGCTGAATACATACGCGTAATTGGTGATCCGACAGACAGGCTTAAGGGTTTTAATTATAAATGTAAAATGGTAAATATCAAATGTAAAAGTGCTGGCACTGAGCGACTTTTACATTTGATATTTACCATTTTACATTTATAATTATTTTATTATTTTCTACTCCACGCTCCACTTCACATCCGCCCATTTGACGTCCTGCGGTAGCCGGTTGGACTGAACGGCCAGCGCGGCCACGCGACCGGCGGCTTGCCCCATAATGGCCGCATTGCCGGTAACGCGGTAGCTGGAGTGGGCGATAAAATCACCACTGATGCACCGTCCGGCCATCATCAATCCCTGTACATCTTTGGCAATCAGCGCCCGAACCGGGATGTCATACGGTTTGCTGGGCGTTCCCCGCTTGTAATTGGTGGTCGCTTCGTCGTCTTTTTTGACGGAGTGGACATCCACGCCAAACGTAACGCGGCAAACCGCATCCGGGTGGCGGATTCCGGTCATCAGATCCTGGCGGGAAACCGTGTACAGCCCGTGAATCCGGCGGCTTTCCCGAACGCCAATCTGCTCGCCCGTGGCCACCAGCCGCAGGTTGCTCCAGACGCCCTTGAGCGACTGCAGACTCCCGATGATTTTGTGTACTTCGGCCCGGCCTTTCAACGTAGCCTGCGAAACCTGATTGGCGTCGGTGCCTTTAAAACCGTATTCGTGATTAGCCATCAGCATGTGCAAATCCTCGCGGATGGGGTGGATGCTGGGGTGCGTATACGAGGGCGAATGACCCCCGCGACGGATGGCTTCTTCCAGTCGTTTTTTGGAAGGCGAACCACCTTTGCTGTCGGCTGCGTCGCGAACATATTCTTTGATGTCCGCGTAGTTGACGCCGGTTATCAGACAGAGTAAGCTCATCGGCTGGCCCTGCCCGGAACTGTCGCCGTAGTCGAAACCGCAACCGGCCTGAGCCGCCAGATCGCCGTCGCCCGAGCAGTCGATGAATATTTTTCCCGACCAGGCTTCCCGCCCCGATTTCGATTCGGTGACCACGTGTGTGAGTCGTCCGGCTTTCTGGGCCGTCGCCACCACCCGCGTGAACAACCGCACGGTGACGTTCGCTTTCAGGCAATATTCTTCCAGCAACAGTTTCATGCCTTCGGCGTCGAAAGAAAACGTACCACCCGTCGGAACGGTCGCGCTGTCTCCGCGTTTTTGCAGTTCGGTTTTGATTTCCTGGACCAAACCGGCTTTGTTGGTGTTGTCGAGAATCCACGTCAGGCAGCCCGACGTCCAGACGCCCCCCAGACAACCGTGGACTTCAAGCAGGAGCGTTTTGGCCCCGCTACGCCCGGCTTCGATGGCGGCTGCGACCCCGGCGGGGCCGGAACCGCAGACAATGACGTCGTAGTCGCCGACCACCGGCACGTCGCGGGCGGCTTCAGCCAGGGTGTTGGCATCGGGGCGAATGGTGGAGTAGGCCGTGGCCGACTGGGAGACGGCGGCTCCTACTAAGGCGGTGGTTAAAAAATCTCGGCGTTGCATGGGTTGATTGTCAGGGGGTTAATAACCGGTATTTTGTTGAAGCTCCCGGTTGGTGTCTAGTTCGCGTTGCGGAATCGGGTACAGATTGTGCTTGGGTACGGTGGTCGTAATCGCTACTTTTTGCATCGCTTCCCGAAGTTTATTCATTCGAATCAGGTCGTATCGGCGGTGGCCTTCGAAGCACAATTCCCAGCCGCGTTCCTGCAAAACCGCATCCCGAAACTGCTCTTTGGTCAGTCCGGTGGGCAGGGCTTTGAGTTTGGAGCGGCTGCGAACCTGATTGATCGGCGCATAGGCATCAGGTGTGGGGCCAGCCACTTCGTTCCGGGCTTCGGCCAGAATCAGCAGCAGGTCGGCATACCGGATGACGGGCCAGTTGGTGTCCGTATTGCTGGGTGTGGTGCCGTTGGGATTGAAGTATTTCCAGACGTGGGGCTGAAACGTGGCTTTGCTGCCGTCCGAAAACGTGTAGGAATCCTTGATGCTGACGTCTTTGCGAAGGTCGCCCGTTTCGAAACTGCTGATGAAACTCTTCTTGACAAAAGCGCCACTACCGCCCGTAATGGGTGTTTTTCCGCCCCGAACGCCAAACGTTTCGTTAAAACCGCTGCCGACGACCCCGGCTTTGTATTGGACCGAGAAAATATGCTCCGGTCCGTTTTCTTTCTCGGCTGGCCACAGATCGGCGTAGTTGGGAACCAGACTGTACGTATTGGACTGAACCACTTCCTGCGCTTTTTGGGCCGCAGCCGCGAAATCCCGGTTGAACAGGTACACTTTAGCGAGTATAGACTGGGCTGCTCCTTTCGTGACCCGGCCCTGATCGGCAGCCGCGTAGCTAACCGGCAAACCTTTCTCGGCTTCCTGCAAATCCTGAATAATCTGGGTGTAAATTTCGGCGGCTGGCCGGCGAACCACCGACAACGCATTCAGGCTCGTGGTTTCTTCCACAACCAGCGGCACATCGCCGAACGCTTTCACCAGATCGAAGTAAAACAACGCCCGCAAAAACCGCACTTCAGCCACCAGCCGCGCTTTCCGGGTGGCATCCATCGTCGTTCCCGGTACACGCCCAATGGCCGCATTGGCCTGATTGACCGCCACATACAATCGCTGCCAGAAATCAGCGAGAACGGCGTTCGTCGAGGCAACCGTGTACGTATTCAATTCCAGCGTTTCGGTGCGCGACACCGCGCCGTCATCCAGCAGGTCGGACGCCAGATCGCCCATCCGCCAGGCTCCCCCGCCGTAATACGCCCCCGTCGACAGGTGGCTGTAAACCGCATTGACGGCGGCTATGGCATCGGCTTCGGTTTTGTAAAAATTGGCCGGTGCCAGAAAATCCTGCGGGTTTTCGTCCAGAAACTGGCAACTGCTGCCGAGCCATACGCTCAGGAAAAGGATAGGTAGGGTAGATAGTTTCTTTTTCATGGAAGTCGGGTGTTAAAGGCCCAGGTTGACACCGATCATAACCGTTTTGGCGCGGGGATACGCTCCGTAATCAATGCCCTGATTGATCGGGTTTTGCCCGTGCGAATTGACCTCCGGATCGTAGCCGGTGTACTTGGTCCAGGTCAGGATGTTCTGGCCGCTCACGTAAATTTTGGCGGAACGCGCCCATTTGACCAGCTTGCCCGGCAAGTTATAGGACAGCACCACATTCCGCACCCGCAGGTAGGAACCGTCTTCCAGCGCCCGGGTGCTGATGAATTGCTCCTGTCCGCGGTAATCGGCTTTGGGCATGTAGGCATTCGGATTCTGGGGTGTCCA
This sequence comes from Larkinella fluvii, assembly GCF_051857545.1. Taxonomy (NCBI): domain Bacteria; kingdom Pseudomonadati; phylum Bacteroidota; class Cytophagia; order Cytophagales; family Spirosomataceae; genus Larkinella; species Larkinella fluvii. The sequence goes on from NZ_JBPZHB010000003.1 coordinate 350,041, forward strand.
GCGGTTCAGCGCCCGGATGTGGTTGTTGTGGGTGCCGCGCATGGATTCGAGTTCGTAGACCCGCAGCAGGTTCAGGATGTTGTTGCCGTAAACGCCCTGCATCAAAACCGTCAGGTCGAAGTTGCCATAGGTGAAGGTGTTGTTCAGGCCGTAAATGAACTTGGGTTGGGCGTTGCCGATGATGGTTCGGTCGGCGGGGGAGAGCGTACCGTTGCCATCCACGTCCTTAAACCGCAGGTCGCCCGGTTCCATGTAGCGGTGAACCGGGCCGCTGGCGACCTCTTCCTGCGTGCGGAACAAACCGTCGCCGATATACCCAAAGAAGGAGTTGACCGGCTGGCCTTTCCGGATGATCATGGCCGGGCCGGGAGAATAGAAACTGGAACCCGATTCGGGGCCAAAAAACTCGTTTACACCGCCCAGACTCAGCACTTTGTTGCGGTTTTGGGAGTAATTGGCGTCAATGTTCCACTTGAATTTGCCGTTGATCGGCGTGGCACTGACCGAAAACTCAAACCCTTTGTTCTCGGTGCTGCCTACGTTCTGGAGCGACGTATTGTAGCCCGACGTCCAGGGAACACTCACTTCCAGCAGCAGGTCTTTGGTGCGTTTGTAGTAATAATCAGCCGTGAACCGCACCCGGTTATTCAGAACGCCGAAATCAATGCCGACGTCAAATTGCGCCGTTCGTTCCCATTTCAGGTTCGGGTTGGCAACCCGCGACGGCGCAATCCCGATGGCTAGGTTGTTGCCAAGAATGGAGGACGTATTGCTCAGTGAACTCTGGGAGCGATAGAGTGGTATTTCCTGAAAACCAGTGACGCCGTAGCTGGTACGAAATTTCAAATCGGAAACGACCCGCTGGGCCTGCATGAACGGTTCTTCCGATACCCGCCAGGCCAGCGCCCCGGAAGGAAAATAGCCCCATTTGTTGCTGGCCCCAAACCGCGACGACCCATCGGCCCGCAGCGAAACCGTCAGCAGATACCGTTCCCGAAACCCGTAATTGATCCGGCCCAGGTACGACATCAGCGACCATTGATTGGCCCCCGAAGCGGCTGGCTGCACGAGCCCGGCGGCCTCCAGGTTGTTGTACGTCAGAATGTCGTTGACAAAATTCTGCCCTTTTGCTTCTACTTCTTCACTGATTTCCCGCTGGACCGTAAAACCGCCTAATACATTGATGTGGTGAACGCCTACGGTTTTGTCGTAGGTCAAAGTGTTTTCATTCAGCCAGTTATACGATTGTTGGTCACTGATGTTGGCAATGCCGTTCTGAAAATAGGCGCGGTAGGTGGTTCGGGGAATGTAGAGGTTGTTTTTCGAAAACGTGGCGTCGGCCCCCAAACTGACGCGGGCGGTCAGCCCTTTCACGACTTCGTATTGCAGAAACATGTTGCCCAGAATGCGGGCTGTGCGCGTCAGGTTGGTGGTTTCATTGGCCAGCGAAACCGCGTTGTCCCGCCGGACGGAAGGCCCGATTTGCTGCCAGTCGACAAAATAATTGCCGTCCTGATCGTAGATCGGCAAGTTCGGGCCGCTCGTCAAAGCCGTGTGAACCACGCCATTGCTGCCGGTGCCACCGCTGTTGACCAGAACCGCATGGTTGTTGACGTAGCTCAGTTGCAGGTTGTTGCCAAACTTCAGTTTCGCGTTGATTTTGGTTTCCATGTTGAACCGCAGCGACAACCGTTTGAAATTGGAGTTGCTGATAATCCCGTCCTGATCGAAATAATTGCCACTGACCATAAACCGGGTTTTTTCCAGTCCCTGCGAAAACGTAAGCTGGTAGTTTCGGATGGGTGCGGTTCGGTAAATGGCGTCCTGCCAGTCGGTGCCTTCGCCCAGCGCCTTCGGATCGGCAAACGGCAATGCCCGGTTTCGGAAGGCAGCGGCTTCGTTGGCGAGTTCGGCAAACTGCGTTCCGTTCAGCAGCGGAATTTTGTAGATCAGCTTCTGAAAACCGGTGTAATATTCGGCGTCGAAGCGCGACTGACCCGCCTTGGCCTGTTTGGTCGTAATCAGCACGACGCCGTTGGAACCCCGCGAACCGTAGATGGCCGTTGCCGAGGCATCTTTCAGAATTTCAATCGATTCGATGTCCGACGGATTCAGGCTTTTGAGGGCCGTCACCGGAAAACCGTCCACGACGTACAAAGGCTCGTTGTTGTTGGTGATCGAATTGCCGCCCCGAATCCGGATGGAAACCGTGCCGCCGGGAGCCGCGTCGGTTTGGGTCACCTGCACCCCGGCAGCCCGGCCCTGCAATCCCTGATCGAGCGTTGCCATCGGCAATTTGTGAAATTCACTGCCCGAAACCGACGAAACGGAACCCGTCAAATCGCTCTTTTTAACGGTTCCATACCCCACGACCACCACTTCTTCCAGCGAACGCTCACTCGGTTTCAGGATCACGCTCAGCGTTTGCCGCCTGCCCACCGTCACTTCCTGGGCTTCGTAGCCGATGGACGAAAACACGAGCACCGCCTGTTCGTCGCGCACCCGGAGCGTAAACGAGCCATTGGCGTCGGTGGTGGTACCGGTGGTCGTTCCTTTCACCTGCACATTCACGCCCGGAAGCCCTTCGTCCGACCCGCTGGCGGTCACGCGCCCCTGAACGGCCACGTCGGTGGGCTGCGTTGCGGTTTCAGTCGGCCCGGTTCGGGTGGCAGCGTTGTCGTTGGCCCCGGAATGTTCGGGCTGCGTCATCGAGGTGGGTGCTTCGGACCGGTTGGGCGATGCGGTTCGCGCCGGTCGCATCCGGGCCGCGTTCGACACGATCAGGTAGGTTCCGTTGGACAGTCGTTTCACCTGAAAATCCGTGGTCCGCAGCAAGCCTTCCAGGTTTTTCTCCAGCGACCATTTGGGGTGGAACCAGCCGGTGGGAACGCTGACGCCCTGAAGCTGCTGTTCTTCAAAGGCCAGATCGACCTTGTAGCGACTGCGAAGTTCCAGCAGGGCGTCGCGCAGTTGAACCATCGAACCGGGCGACGACTGGATGACCGACCGGGTCGGCTGGACCGACGCCAGGGTTTGCGCCTGAACGGCCACCGAGAGCAGACAACCCGCCGTCGGCAGCAGGATTCTTAGAAATGGCACCATACGTTTTAAGGGTTTAGGGGGGAAAGAGGAATCATCACGTTGCCCGAATCGGTTTCGACAACCTGCGTGCGGGTCAGGGTGGTCAGCAAATCGAGCAGAACCGGGGCGGTTTCGGCCCGAAACGTACCGGTAATCTGCCGGTGAACCAGTTCGGAGTCAGCCAGTTGTACGGTTTCGCCAAAATGTTCTTCCAGCGTCGCCAGCACCTGCGATAAGGGCGTCCGGTCGAACAAAAACCGGTGTTCTTTCCAGACCCGATAGCGTTCGACCGACTGGTGGGATTGCATCTGAACCTGACCGCCCGGCTTAACGGTGGCCACGTCACCCGGTTTCATCACCACCGGCGCGGGCGACGAACCTTGCAACGACCGGAAAGCCACTTTCCCGCTGTTCAGCACAATGCGCGAACCTTGTCGGCGGCTCGAAACGACGAATTCCGTACCCAATACGACCACTTCCAGCTCATCGGGCGTCCGGACAATAAACCGCTGGTGGGTGGGCAGATGCCGCACCGAAAACTCGGCTTCGCCGGTGAGCCAGACCTCCCGGCTGTTGCGGCCAAATGTCCAGCGCGACAACCGCAGGCTGGAATGGGCATTCAGCGTCACCCGGCTGCCGTCGGGCAAACCAACGGTTTTCAGTTCGCCGTACTGCGTTGAATAGGTGCGGTAGAGCCAGCGGTCGCGCTGCCAGACGGCCAGCAGGGTGAGCAGGGCGATTGAAGCGGCAATGAGCCACGCCCGGCGGACGGAAGGTGTTGCTAGCGGCAAAACCGGTGTTTCGGGGATTGATTCGAGTTGCTGAATCCGTTCCCTGAACTGGTGGAAGGCGGTTTCCGGGTCGGCTTCGTATTGCAGCCGCTGATTTTCCCATTCTTCCAGACAGGCGAAAAACCGCTCCCGGTTTTCGGGTTTCTGTCGCCATCGCTGAATCCGCTGGGTCTGGATCGGCGTGGTAGTCCCTTCAAAATAGGCAAAGAGCAGTGCCTTGGATAGTTCCGATTGCATGTTGTCGTCGAAAATGAGGAGAGATACTTACCAGGTCAGCAGCAGGAGTAACACCAGCCAATAGTCGTGGAGGGCCTGTCGTAACCGGCTCAGGGCTTTGGTGAGGTGACCTTCTACGGTTTTGACCGAAATGTGCAGATCAGCCCCGATTTCGCTGTTTTTCCGACCTTCAAACCGGCTCAGCACAAACACGTTGCGGCACTGGGGCGGCAAGGCGTCCAGCGCCCGGTGGATGCGGGTTGTGAGTTCTTCAAAAGCCAGATCCGCGTCGGATTCGGTGCTGTCTGCCGGGTCTGTCAACTCGTTGTCTTCGGTGGGTTCGGTCCGGTTAAATTCCCGGCGGAGGTAGTTGATGGCGCGGTTGCGGGCGGCCGAAAACAGGTAGGCCCGGAACGAGCCGGTGATCTGGGTGTATTGATTCGTTTGCCACAGGTGAAAAAACAGATCGCCGACCAGGTCTTCGCCAATTTCGCGGGAATACACCAGCCGGGTAACGTGGCTGCACAAGGGGCGGTAATACCGCTGGTAGAGCAACTCGAACCCTTTTACCGGGTCCGATTGCAGCATTCGCCGGATCATCCACTCCGGGTCAGCAGCGCGGTTTGGGTCCATCGATACCACCAGGCTTATTCGTGCGTCCGGGCGTCGTTCGTCCGAAAAATCCGGTTGCAGGGTCGATTCATTCATACAGTTCAGGGTCTACTACAAAGACAAGAAAAATAGGCACAACCCTCGCTCGGTTTCTGAATGAATTGCAATTTTTTCTCACTTAGGTACTAAGTGGTTTTGTTTTCGGGGTCGTTTTATCGCTCCGGCCGGGCAAACCGGCTTTTAAAATTTACCGCGTAAAAATGCCGCTGATCCCATTCTCAGGCCGTAAAATCAGTTCGCGCGGGCTTCCGTATTTTTCGATTTGCCTTTGTTGTAGCTCTTCGTATATTTGAGTTTGTTGCGTATTCTAACCGGACGGCAAATCAGCCTTTTTGCTTGCTTTTTTAAAGCTCATCCATTCCGTCCGGAAGCGCGATTTTTTTTACGACCAACCCGGTATTTCCGGGCCTGGTGCAGTCAGGCAGTAATCATTACGGTGTTATGAAAGTCTCTCCCGCGGAACCGTTTCAACTGGTCTATTCACTCCTGGAACACGAGTTCCTGGGGTATCTGTTTGAAGCCTTCGTCGTGCAACTCAATGCGCGCGGTGAGCTGACGCTACAGAACCAGACGCTGTCGGCCAAAAACGCCGGGGAGTTTGCCAGTGAACTGGACGATGCTGATTTTGAGCTGATTCGGATCATCGACGAAATCCAGCAGGACGTCATTCTGAAAAAATTCAATCCCAAAAAATTACCGGCGGTCGATTTCTTTCTGAAAATTTACGACGCCCAGAAGGGTGATAAAGAACTGCGGGAACGGATTTGCGAATACCTTGAAACCCGCCGGGCGATGATTCTGGAGCGGCTGGCCGAAAAACCGTTGTATGTCATGGGCAACGACGGCAACCCGGCCTGGATGTCCGTTGAGCGGATGCCGGACAAGGCCCGCGTCTTTTTCAATTTTGTGCGGACCGAAACCGCCACGGAATACTTTCCCATTATTAAATACGCCGGTGAGCGGGTCGAATTTCAGTTTAAGGATGCGCTGTTGATTTGTGACGATCCGGCCTGGATGATGGTGGGGAAGCGGTTGTTTCATTTCGACAAAAATGTCGATGGCAAAAAACTGCGCCCGTTTCTGCAAAAAAGAAATATCGTTATTCCGAAAAACATTGAGGATCAGTACTATCACCGCTTCGTGGCACCCTTGATTGCGTCCTACGACGTATACGCCAGAGGGTTTGAGATCCGGAACGAAGTGCTGCCCCCCGCGCCCGTGCTGACGGTTTCGGAACATGCAGTAGCGCACCGGACCACGCCCGCGCTCTTCGATCAGGCGGTTTCGAACGGCCACCGGAATGGAAACGGCGCGTCGGAACGGATGAACAACGTGCTGACTGAAATGGCCCATGCCGCGCCCGTCGACGACTCGCAGGTGGTTTTCGACCTGCTGTTTCAATACGGCCAGTTCACGTTTCGCTACGACGGTTTCACGGATTCGTCCAACGTCAGCATCGAAAAGAAGGGTGACGACTACGTTTTTCACAAGATTCGGCGGGATGTTCGGAAGGAGAAATCGACGCTTTTCTGGCTCAAGGAAAACGGCCTGGAACTGAAAGACAACGGGCATTCCAAACTCGGAAAAGCGACCGCTTTCGAGTGGCTCCAGCAAAACCACAACCGGCTGGTGGAAGCCGGTTTTCAGATTTCACAACACGCTGATGATACGAAACGCTACTTTTTAGGCTATTCGTCCATCGTGGTTTCGATCAACGAAACCCGCGACTGGTTCGACATATATGCCAAGGTGCAATTCGGCGAATTCGAGATTCCGTTTATCAAGCTCCGTTCGCTGATTTTAAACAAGAAGCGGGAGTTTACGCTGCCCAATGGCGAGGTGGCCGTCATTCCCGAAACTTGGTTTACGAAATATTCGGAACTCTTCGCGTTCATGGAACACGAGGTGGACAGCGACCGGCTGGTGCTGCACAAACATCACATTGCGCTGGTGCAGGAATTGCAGGAGGAGAGCCTGGCGTCGGCGGTAATCAGCCGGAAGCTGGAAAAACTGCGGAGTTTTGAAGAAATCAATGCGCATCCGCTGCCCGCCGGTTTCAAGGGCGAACTGCGGCCTTACCAGAAAGCCGGGTACGACTGGCTGCAATTCCTGAACCAATACCGGTTTGGCGGTTGCCTGGCTGATGATATGGGGTTGGGCAAAACCGTCATGACGCTGGCGATGTTGCAGTCGCAGAAGGAAGCCGGTTTTACGGAACCGACGCTGCTCGTGATGCCCACTTCGCTGCTGTATAACTGGGAGCTGGAAGCCAAACGGTTTACGCCCGGCCTGCGCGTCATGGCGTATACCGGCACCTACCGCGACAAAAATACCGCCCAGTTCGATGGGTATGACGTCATTCTGACCTCGTACGGCATTGTCCGGATCGACATCGATTTGCTGAAGATGTACCGGTTTCATTACATCATTCTGGACGAATCGCAGGCCATTAAAAATCCGTCGTCGCACATCACGCGGGCAGTCATGCAACTGGACTCCGCCCACCGGCTTATTCTGACCGGTACGCCGTTGGAAAACAGTACGATGGATCTGTGGACCCAGATGACGTTTATCAACCCCGGTTTGTTGGGGAGTCAGACGTTTTTTCGTAACGAGTTTCAGATTCCAATCGAGAAAAAGAACGACGAGCAGAAAACGCAGCGGCTTTACGGCATCATCAAACCGTTTATGCTTCGCCGGCACAAGTCGCAGGTGGCGCGTGACCTGCCCGAAAAAGTGGAGAATATTCACTACAGCGACATGTCGCCGGAACAGGAGAAGCAGTACGAAGAAGCCAAGTCGTATTACCGGAACCTGATTCTGGAACGCATTGAAGAAGACGGCATGGCCAAATCGCAGATGGTGGTCTTACAGGGATTGACCAAACTCCGCCAGATTGCGAACCACCCGCGCATGATCGACGAAACCTACGAAGGCAATTCCGGCAAACTGGACGACATGGTAATGCGGCTGGAAGGTGCGATGGCTGACAATCACAAGATTCTGGTATTCAGTCAGTTCATCAAACACCTGGACGTTGTTCAGCAGTATTTGCAGGAACGCGGAATTCAATATGCCTACCTGGACGGTTCGACGCAGGACCGGCGGGGGCAGGTGGATCTGTTTCAGAACAACGACTCGATCAAGCTGTTTCTGATTTCGCTGAAAGCGGGCGGGCTGGGTCACAACCTGACGGCAGCGGATTACGTGTTCATTCTCGATCCGTGGTGGAACCCGGCCATCGAGGCCCAGGCCATCGACCGCGCCCACCGGATTGGGCAGAAACGGACGGTTTTTACCTACAAATTCATTTCCCGAAACACGGTGGAGGAGAAGATTCTGGCCCTGCAACGTTCCAAGCAAAAGCTCGCCAGCGATCTGATTACAACCGAGGAAAACTTCATGAAATCGCTGACGAAAGAAGACATTCTGGCGTTGCTGGATTGACCGGATCAGTTCAGATTCAGCAGTGATTTCAGCCGTTCATAGAAACCGGTATTTTTGAACGTGAAGGTTTTGTGCAGAATGTAATTGGAGATAAAGCTCAGGCCCATCCCGAACGTGTGAGAAAACAACTTGTTGACGTTCACGGTCTTGACCGATCCTGGCAGCGTAAACACGTAAATCCCGTTCTGACTGACCGAGAAGTTGTACAGGGCCGACGCGCCGTAGACCGTGATCAGGCAGGAAATCACCGAAACCATCGCAAATTTAACCATCTCCCGGCGGGTTTTAGTCGAGTTTTTGGCGTTGAATGCCAGCAGTTTGGTGAGAAAAAAGCCGATGAAAAACGAGCTGATGTAACCCAGCAAGACGCCATTTTCGTAGGAAACCTTAAACCACTCCTGAAGCAACGAACTCACAACAATTTGCAGGGAGGCACCAATGGCCGCAACAATGAAATACGCAATTAGGTCTTTTTGATTGAATAGTTTGTCCTTCATAGGTTAAATAGAGATGAAAGAGGTTAGACGTGAGAAATGAGACAGATGGCTGATAGTCAAATGGTTGATTTGTCTCTTGTCTTTCATCTCTTGTCTTGTACGCTACTTTTGGTACTTCCCGCTTCAGGTATGAACGTGCAAATTAACAGGAAGAGTTGGAATTGTTGAGAACCAGGCGGGTGTGGGAAAACGGATTATTTATTTAATGAACAAAAAAAGGCTAAAACGCGCGAAAATTGGCTATTCAAAGCGGTTTACCAGCAAGGCAAACCTTTTTTATGGACTCCGCGTTACGAATACGTAAAATGTCAGTACTATTACTGACAAATTGTAGATAGCCATGAAAGGAGCAGCGAACAAAACCGTCGAAACCGGAGGGAATAGGAGGAACAAGGAATCAAAAAAGGCTCAGGGGAAACTTCTTCTGTCCGCTCCCTCAACCGTTCGCGTGTTGCCGGAGCGGACCAGTCCTTTTGAACTGATTGCGCAGTCCCGCTCGGGTATAATCCATACCGAAGTCCGGAAAGCGGCTGATTTGCTGGAGTTAACCATTCGGGAATTGGCAACGCTTTTATCAACGAACGAACGGACGATGGCCCGACGGCTGGTTGCCGGTTCTCTAAATAAAGTTGAATCCGAACGGCTCCTTTTGCTGAGCGCACTGGCAGCGCATGGTTTACGGGTTTTTGAAGACCAGGGAAAGTTCAATCGATGGTTGCGCCGGCCGCTGGAGATTTTAGAAAACCAGTCGCCCCTGCAAATGCTGGACACCGCGACGGGTTTTCAAGTGGTGGATCAGGTTTTAGGGCGTATCGAATATGGTGTCTATAGTTAACGTATGGCTTTAGTCTACCGTATTCAGAAAAGACAATTTGTCGATTCAGTATTGACCGGAGAAGGTGCTCGTCTCAATGGCGGACGCTGGAATCCCTTGGGCACTCCGCTGGTTTATGTGTCGACAACGCCGGAACTCGCCTTCCTGGAAACCCTGGTTCACTTGGATGGTACGCCGGTTCGTGATCTTCCTCCGTTCGTTCGGTTAACGATTGAGCTGCCTGATTCCATCGAAGAATTAGACCCTGAAACGCTGCCTACCGGCTGGGATCAAATCAAGTTTCCTGAGAATCTTCCTTTCTTTTTGTTGCCGAAACTTAGGCCAACGTATCCTATTTTAGCTTTTTCAGTCCCTTCCGTCATTCTCAAAAGCTCGCCCTCCCGCAACCTGCTGATCAATCCACTTCATCCGTTAATGAGTCAGGTGAAGATTTTGGAAGTGATTCCCCATGAGTTTGATGAACGGCTGCGTAAACCGGTTCAGCCGCCGGATGCTGCTTCTGTTAAAGGAAGAAAGAAGTCAACAGGACGCTAAGTAGATCGAATATAGTGTCTTAAAAAGTACGATAAAGTCCGAATTGGGGCTACTTTTGCGGAGGATTGTTACAAGTATGCATACATTCAACCCCACTACCCGCATTGGAATCCTCGGAGGAGGTCAACTGGGCCTGATGCTGATTCAGGCCGGGATCGACTGGAACCTGATCGTTCATATTCTGGACCCTGATGCCGAAGCGCCCTGCCGCCACCTGGCAACGTCATTTACGCAAGGGTCACTCACCGACTTCGATACGGTTTATCAGTTTGGCCAGCAGGTTGATGTGCTGACGATTGAAATCGAGCGCGTCAATGTCGATGCCCTGGAAGCTCTGGAGCGCGAAGGAAAGCGGGTTTTTCCGCAGCCGTCGGTGATCCGGATTATTCAGGACAAGCGGGCGCAGAAACAATTTTACCGCGATCACAACCTGCCAACCGCCGATTTCATTTTGACCGAAAACCGGGACGACGTGGCGCAGGCTTTAACCGCTAGTCCGGAGTTCCTGCCCGCTTTCCATAAACTGGGGCGCGATGGCTACGACGGTCGCGGGGTTCAGCGCGTTGCTTCGGTCGACGATGGGGAGAAGGCGTTCGATGCGCCGGGCGTATTGGAAAAAGCCGTCGATTTTGAAAAGGAACTGGCGGTGATTGTCGCCCGCAATGAGCAGGGCCAAACGGCGACCTTCCCGACGGTCGAAATGGTCTTTCACCCCGAACAGAATCTGGTGGAATACCTGTTTGCCCCCGCAGCGATTTCTGAAACCGTCGATCAACAGGCGCAGGAAATTGCCCGAAAAACCGCCGAAGCCTTCGGGATTGTCGGTTTGCTGGCGGTGGAGTTGTTTCTGACGAAAGACCAGCAAATCATCGTCAACGAAGTGGCGCCACGTCCGCACAACAGCGGTCACCACACGATTCGGGCGAATGTTACGTCGCAGTTTGAACAACACTGGCGGGCCATCCTGAACCTGCCTTTGGGTGACACAGCCATCCTTTCGCCAGCCGCGATGATCAACTTGCTGGGCGAACCCGGCCACAGTGGACCCGCGCGGTATGAAGGCATGGAAGCCCTGCTGGCAATGCCGGGCGTGTTTCCTTTTCTATACGGTAAAAAAATCACCCGCCCGTTTCGAAAAATGGGACACATTACCGTTATTAGTTCAGATTTAAATACACTGAAAGCGAAAGCCGATTCGGTGAAGGAAACTATAAAAGTGAAGAGTTAAGAATGAAGAGTTAAGAGTTAAGAGTTAAGAGTTGGCTGACGCATTTGTTTTCAGCTTGCGTCAGCCAACTCTTAACTCTTAACTCTTAACTCTTAACTAAAAATATGGTTGGAATCATCATGGGCAGCAGCTCGGACCTGAAGGTCATGCAGGAAGCGGCCGATATATTGACTGAGTTGGGGGTTTCGTACGAAATCGATGTGGTTTCGGCCCACCGGACGCCGGAGAAAATGGTGGAATACGGAAAAACCGCCCGCCAGCGGGGTTTGAAAGTGGTGATTGCCGGTGCGGGTGGTGCCGCCCATTTGCCGGGGATGGTCGCTTCGCTGACGACCTTGCCGGTGATCGGGGTGCCGGTGAAATCCAGCAATTCGATTGATGGCTGGGATTCCGTTTTGTCGATTCTGCAAATGCCTTCGGGCGTGCCGGTGGCGACAGTGGCCCTCAACGGCGCCCGCAACGCCGGAATTCTGGCGGCTCAGATTGTGGGGACGTTCGACGAAACCGTGGCCCAACGGTTGCAGGACTACAAGGAAGACATGAAAGTGAAAGTGGAGAAAATGAGTCAGGAGGTAAGAAAAAATTAATTGGTTTAAGGTTTAATGTCCAACGTTTGAAGGGAAGCCGCACAACGTTAAACGTTAAACCTCAGACGTTAAACCCCAATTATGGAAACCGAAAATGCGAAGCGTAACCCCCGGCAGACGGAGGGTTCAAGTTTGCCCACCATTACGCTGGCCGTCCTGATTCTGACGATTCTGGCCCTGTTGTACGTGGGCTACGAGTATGTGGCCGATGACACGAAAGGGTCGGAAGAGCTAACCAGCGTTGCGTTGGATACGACGGTGCAAAAACCGGTGGAACTACCGCTGGAACCGGAACTGGTGGCACCCATCGAAATCGATACGTCCAGCCGGAATGCGCCCATCGACTTGTCGCAGACGGCCCCAACGCCCATCGATGAGGAAAAGGAGGTTCCTAAAAAACCGGCTTTGGATTCCGAAGAACGCCCGGCAGTGGGCAAACCGGCGGAAAAACCGGTAGCCGAAGTCAAAGAAGAAAAACCGGTAGAGGAAAAGCCGAAAGAAGAAAAGCCCAAAGAAGAGAAAAAAGAAACGCCCAAAGTGAACGTTCCGGCGGGTGGGGTGTCGATTACGCATACTGTAAAGCCGGGTGAAACGATCTACAGTGTGGCCACCAAGTATAATCTGAGTATCAGTACGTTAAAGGCACTTAATCCGGATTTGAAAGACAACGCGGTGAAGGCCGACGTGACAAAACTGAAGGTGAAAGCGCGGGCGTATCATACCGTTGGCGCCGGCGATATTCTCCGCGTCGTGGCTGAAAAATACGGGGTTACGGTCGATGCGCTGATGAAAGCCAATGGGAAAACCAAGAATTATGCCGCCCGGGGTGAGAAACTGGTCATTCCGTATGCCGAGAAGCAGTAGGCAGTAGTTTCTGGAGTAGATTGACTTATTTGAAACATTCTGCAGTCGCAGCGTTAAAACTTACGAACCAATTTCATGAAAACCGTTTTTGCCACCCTTCTTTTTTTTGGTCTCGCCCTGACCGGCGCTTCCGCTCAAAACAAAATGACTCAATCCGATCTCACCCACGTCGTCCTGTTCAAATTCAAACCTGAAGCCACGCCCGCGAAGGTGAAAGAAATTGTAGCCGCTTTTGAAGCGTTACCCTCAAAAATTAAAGAGATCAAAGGCTTTAAGTGGGGAACGAACAACAGCCCGGAGAAACTCGACAAGGGCCTGACGCACGCCTTTGTACTGACGTTTGCGAGCGAAAAAGACCGGGATACTTATCTGCCGCACCCGGCTCACAAAGAATTTGGTAAACTCGTTGGCGGCTGGCTGGCCGACGTAACGGTGGTCGATTTCACCAACCAGGCGAAATAATCAAAAAAAAGGCAACGGGAAGAAACGGCTAAAACCGGTACTTCCCGTTGGCTTTTTTTCTGGTTTGCTACGCTTTTATCTTTTCGGGTTCCGCCAAAAAGCCCTTCCGTTTCAGGAGCGTATCCATAAACTTCAGTTCGTTTTCGGTGGTGAAGATCGAATACGGCAGGTAGAGGAACTGAGCATTTTTCATGCCTTTGGCCACGATTTTGGCCAGCCAGTTTACTTTCATGCCGTTCATCGCCTGGTCGTTGGAAACCACCATGACATAAGCGGTTTTGTCTTTGGTCACGCTCCGGATCTGATCCCATTTCAGGATACCGCCTTCGCGGGCGTTCAGTTTCAGCATAATCTGGCGGCTGTCAATCTCATAGACATACTTCTGAAACAGCGATTTGGTCTGTTCCATTTGCGTGATGCCCGTAAATTGGACGGCCCAGAACAGCACATACAGGATGGTGAGGAGCACAATGACGAGGTAAATCCACCAGTTTGGGTAGACGCCCGTCACGTTCAGGATGGCATTGGCAAAAATGAGACCCAGTGGGACGAAACCCCAGTACCAGTTGCTTTTTACCCAGCTACGCATCGCCAGACTGATGTAGGTTTTCTGGTCGAGGGCGTATTTTTTGGTTTTGATAATCATTGAAATAAATAAACATTTAGACAATAGAGATTAGACAAGAGAGGTGAGAAAGGTCTTTTATCTCTTGTCTCAACGGTCCGCCGTCGCGGCTCTTTTCTCTAACAAAGGTACAAAACTACGAAAAGGCTTCGTTTATTTTGAGCATTCGGCGTTTTCGGGTAATTTTCATTTTTTACCATCGACTTCCCTGATCGGTTATGACTTCCGAGACCACCCAGATTCTGACACGCGTACAAGTAGAGCAAAAAATACGCCGGATTGCCTTTGAGATTTACGAGAACAACTTTGAAGAATCCGAAGTGATTCTGGCCGGCGTATCGGGCGAAGGGCACGTGCTGGCGGAACGACTGGCGGAGGTCTTGCGGCAGATTTCTCCCCTGGAAGTCATGGTGATGAAAATTACGCTTGACAAAACCACGCTTGAACAACCGCCGGTTCATCTGGATGGCGAGAAGTCGGTTTTTACCGGCAAATCAGTCATTGTGATCGACGATGTCCTGAACTCGGGCCGAACCCTGGCGTTTGCCCTGCAACCGTTTCTGAATGTGCCCGTGACCAAGCTGAAGGTGGCCGTGGTGGTCGATCGTGACCACAAACGCTACCCCGTTGCTGCCGATTACATTGGCTACAAACTCTCCACCACCCTGACCGAACACGTGCTGGTGGTGCTGAGTGACGAAGACCGGATTGGCGTCTACATGCAGTAGAAATTGTACTACCGTTTACCGAATAACCGTAACGCGCAGGAACGTGGCATCTACCGAGGTGAGATTCGGATCGGTGCTTTTGTTCTGACTGGTAAACAGGTCTTCTAATTCGCGCAGTAGCTCCAACGCTTTCCCATTTTTTTCGGCGGCTTCAAACGCATTCATGGTCGGGCCGTAATAGTTTTTGAACGCCTTAACGAATTCGGAAGGGGAATACGGGGCATTGAAGGTAAAAGTATCTTTCAGAAAGGTTATGTTGTCTTTGGACACACCGGCTTTCTCAAAGCGCTCGGTAACGTGGCTTTCTACTCCCCACAACATGGGGCTGATGAACCCTTCCGGCGGTGGGGGCGTATAGGCCGAGCTGATTTTTAGTATTTGGGCAACCAGCGTAGGATCGCCCGGTATCCAGTTTCCCATGACGATCCGGCCCCCGGGACGGGTCACTCGAACCATTTCTTTGGCGACATCAAAGGGCTTCGGCGCAAACATGGCACCAAAGATGCTGACGACGAGATCAAAATGCTCATCTTCCAGTTCCTGCAAATCCGTCGCATCCCCTTCCTGAAAGGTGCAGTTGGTCAGCCCTTCCGCTTTGGCCCGACGGTTGCCGGCTTCAACCAGATTCCGGGCGATGTCAACGCCTAAAACCGTAGCCCCCCGTTTGGCTTCCGGGATGGCCGTGGTACCGTCGCCACAACCCAGGTCGAGAATGTGCAGGTCTCTGGTGATGTTCAGGTCGGCAACCAGTTGCTCACCGCTTTCCCGCATGGTGGCGGCAATTTGGGTGAAGTCCCCTTTTTCCCATAACGCTTTGTTTGGATTCATGTTTCTACCGTTAAAAGTGACGTGTCGTTGACCAGTTTTTCCACCCGATCTCCGATAAGCAGCAGGTTGAAAACTAACTGGTTAGATCGCCTGAAAGGTAGGAAAACTTGGTGAGTAGAATGGGATAGTATTGAGTTAACGGAACGCCAACACCATTACAGCGTCTTCTCCACTACACCTCCTTTCCGGCTGTCGACCGAAACCGTGTATTTGCCCCCACTGCCTTTCACGATCCAGCGAACTTTCACGTACCCCATGCCCGGAATGTTCGGCACCTCGATCGTTGTGGGATTGGTTTTCTGCTCTTTTGTGATATTCAGATCGGCATTTTCGACAATCATGGCCGCCAGTGGCGTGGCTCCTTTCAGTGTGATGTAATCGGGCCGTTCAATTTTAAACCGGATGTCGTGCGAGGAGTGCGTAGGAATCACGCGCTGGTTCACGACGGTGGCCGTCACTTCCGTCAGACCGTTGCCGAGCGGTTTCGTCGTGATGGCCTGAACGTCCAGCTTCGGCGTCTGGTGGGCGTGGAAAAGCGTGAACGACATGTTCCGGTGGGCGTCTTCTTCCAGCATAAAACCGGGGTGATTCCGGATATAATTCTTCTTGGGGCCGCCAATTTCGATGTCGCCATACTGCGGGTGTTTGAACGGTTTCCAGGCCACATACGCGTCATCGAACAGTAGATATTTCCCAAACTGATTGAACTCATCGTTCTGGAACCGGTTGCTTTCCCCCGGTTTTTGCCGGAACA
This sequence comes from Larkinella fluvii, assembly GCF_051857545.1. NCBI lineage: Bacteria > Pseudomonadati > Bacteroidota > Cytophagia > Cytophagales > Spirosomataceae > Larkinella > Larkinella fluvii. The sequence goes on from NZ_JBPZHB010000003.1 coordinate 366,190, forward strand.
GCAGATACGACGACATCAGCTCGTTGGAGAAGGTAAAAACGCCCCGGCCCAACGCCAGCCAGTCGATTTCGCCACCGTAAACCGTATACAAATCCTTGTAAATCACGTAGTAATTGTAGCCGGGAATGATTTTCTCGCCCGTACGCCCGATGACGTCATACACCGCAATGTCGCTCGGATTGTAATATTGCTGATCTTCTTCGGCACCCGGCCCGCGCAGCATCATCCCGCCGTAGTTGTGATAGCTCTGTGCCCCGGCGATGTTCGGATGGCCGATGATGTATTTCTTGATGGCCTGCGTCTCGGGTAACGTACCGGGATAAAACAGCGCCCCACCCTGAATGTAATCGGGTTGCCAGCCCCAGCCCCAGTCGCGGTTGGGATCATAGCGTCCGGCCACGTCTTCGTTTACCTGTCCGTCGCCGTCGTTGTCGATGCCTTCGTAGCCCAACAGTTCGTATTCACCCGGTTCGTCAGCTTTGGCCGGAATCATGCGCGTCGGATCGTTCGGGTCCTGTTTCATACGGCCCAGCGGGGTTTTCCGGCGCATTAGCACGATGTTGCCGTCGCCGTCGAGGTCATCGTATTTGTCTTCATCAATTTCGCCGTCCCCATCGTCGTCGAACGGCATCAGGCCCGAGCGGGGCGAATTGGGGTTGTTGGGATTTTTAATGAAATCTTCCCGCGCGTCGAGGTTGATGCTGGGCGCGATGTAAAATACTTTGTCTTTCAATAACTGGGTCGTAAACTCGATGGTGCCAAAATTTTCCGCCAGATACCAGGCCGTATACATCGCGATTTCCGAACCCTGCAACTCGTTGGAGTGGATGTTGCCGTCGATGTAAAAACCGGGTTTGCGATCGGCATTACCGGTTTTGAAATCACTCACCACCAGCACCCACAAATCGCGGCCCTGAAACGTTTTGCCCATCGATTCGAGCTTCACCAGATTCGGGTGAGCCTTCACCATATCCTGGCAAAACTTCGTAATCCCGGCGTAGTCGTTGTAATGATTCCAGCGCATCGGCACTTTCGGATTGGCCGGTGAACCCACGGCCCGCAACCCGGTCAGATCGTCGTTCTGAGCTGGTTTTTGCTGCGCGGAAAGAGCGAGAGGAATTCCTGTTAGTAAAAGAAAGAATATCTTTTTCATAAAAGTTTTCTCTGATTCCCTCTGATGTTCTCTGGTCAACTCTGTGAAACAACTATTAATCAGAGTTGATCAGAGAACATCAGGGTTTATTTGAGGGTGATGTCGATTGATTTAAGGCCGGTCATGGCGTTCCCGGCTTCGAGGGTGGCGCGGCCCGTGCCGGAGACGAGGAACGTGACTTCCATCGACTCGCCAGCCGCCATCGGACTGCGCAGAATCCGCTTCCGGCCCGATACCACGGTTTGGCCGTTGCCGGTTCGCAGCTCAACTTTCATTTTCGGGACAAACCGCACCCGGTCGCCGATTTCGGAACCCGTCGGCAGCAAGCCCCGGTTGATGACCTGCGCCGTGACCCGCGTCAGTCCGCCCGAAAGCGATTCCGTCCGCAGGTTCACGACCTCGATCACCGGCATTTGACGGACAAAAGCCGTCATAAATTTTAGGTGTTTGTCGGCAATCTCGTTCAGAAACGAAACCGGCGGATTCAGTTTGGCAAATGGAGCGATACCGCCCACTTCCGCTTTACGGCCCGGAAAATCGGGGTGTTCGATGGGTTGCCAGTTGACGAACACCTCGCGCACATTGTTGGCATCGGCCCATTTCAGAAACTTCACGTCGTCATTGTCCGACGGTTTCGCAGCGGCTTTTCCTTTCGTGGTGTCTGCCGAAGCGGTGGCTTTGGGCGTCCACCAGCCCGGTGTCGAGAAACTGAACCGACCGTAGTGGTAATAGGCGGTTTGGGCAAAATTACCTTTGGTGGGTGGCATCGGTGGCGCATCTTTCAGCGCCGTCTGGCTGTTGTAGAGTTTTGAAACCTGATCGCCCACGGGGGCGTCTTTTTCCAGAATACCGGTAACAATCCGCCGGGCGGTTTTGGTCCGGTCGAATTTCGGCGCTTCCGAGAGGTTGTTGTACGGCCCGAAGGTGAAAACCGCGTAGACGTTGGGGGCTTTGTACAGGAAGTCGAGCAAGGCCCGGTTTTCGGGTTCCGACACCGGCATTTCGCCCGAACCCGGCGTGAAGAACGGATAATCGAAAGTGAAATTCTTGTCCAGTGCCACCCCACCCGCGCCGTCTTCGTTGAAAGCACCGTCTTTATCGTTGTCTGTTCCTTCCGAAATCACCAAATAACGCCCGGTTTCAGACTTTGCCGGATCGGCTTTAACCAGCACGCGCGGGTCGTCTTTGCTGGCGATGAAGGTGCCGGTCGGATCTTCTACGCGGATTTGCGTGATCAAACCGTCTTTGTTCAGGTCTTCAAAAGGGTCTTCGTTTAACCGGCCATCGCGGTCGTCGTCGGTATCGGCACCGTTGCCCGTCCGTTCGTAGCGTGGTTTGGCCACAAATTGTTCCTGCGCATCGGGGTTGACGCTGGGGAAAATATAAAACGTCTTGGTGTCGAGCAACCGGGCCACGCTATCCTGACCGGAAGCCGCCAGCAGTTTTTCGGCGAGTTGAACGGCCAGTTCCGTTCCGGCCAGATGAGCACCGTGCACACCGGCCACAATCGCAATGGCTGGTTTTTGGGCTGCCGTTCCGCGACCCACCGTCAGCAGCCACACGTCTTTTCCTTCGCGTGATTTGCCGATGGACTGAAGGTTGGTCAATGCGCCGTAGCGGCTGGTCAGGGTTTTTAATCGGGTTGAAAGTAGAGCAGAAGAGGAGTATTGTCCGGCGGGTGGCGTTTGCGCAACGGCCTGGAAGAAGACCGCAAAGCAACTCAGAACGCCAGCCAGCCCGGCTGGTAAGAAACGGTGTTTCATGAAAAACGGGTAAGCAACGTTTGAAAGATGGAGCGAAGCGTTAAATTTAGATAATTTGCGGTAAAGTTTTTACCCTGGCGCTGGCCGGGTTTTAGATCCTAAACTCATGAATACCGATCGTCGTACTTTTTTACAGTCTATCGCCGGTTTGGCCGCGCTGCTTCCAGTGACCAAAACCGCTTTGGCCGAAGCAAAAACCGTTGCCGCAGGGCGACCGCAAATTGCCTGCAACCAATATACCTGGCACACCTTTTATCAACGGCAGGGTCGCAACTGGTCGGCGGATTTGGATGCGTCGCTGGCCGATTTTGCGAAGTCGGGTATTGTCGGGTATGAGCCATCGATCACGTCGGCGGATGAAATCCGGAAACTGGCACCGCTGCTGAAAAAACACAAGCTGGAGATGCATTCGCTGTATGTCAACAGCACCTTGCACAAGGCCGATGAAGCCGACAAAACGCTGGCGACGGTGACGGCCATTGCGGATGCGGCCCGTCCGCTGGGGGCGCGGCTGGTGGTGACCAATCCCAGCCCGATCAAGTGGGGGAGTGGGGAGGACAAAACCGATGTGGACTTAGCCACCCAAGCCGCCAACCTGGACCGGCTCGGAGCCGAACTCCGGAAGCGGGGCATGACGCTGTCGTACCATACGCACGACGTCGAAATGCGCAACGCTGCCCGCGAATTTCACCACATGATGCTGGGAACCGATCCCAAAAATGTGTCGCTTTGTCTGGATGTACACTGGATTTACCGGGGTTCGGGCAATTCGCAGATCGCTTTATTCGACATCGTGAAACTCTACGGAAAACGCATCACGGAACTGCACCTCCGCCAGTCGAAAAACGGCGTTTGGGCGGAAACCTTCGGCGAAGGTGATATTGATTATCCGCGATTGGCCAAAGAACTAAAAACCCTCGGAATTCGCCCGCATCTGGTGCTGGAGCAATGCATCGAAAAGCAATCGCCCAACACCATGGACGCCCTGACGGCCCACCGGCAAGATTTAAAAGAGGTGAAGGCGATTTTTGGAAATTAAAAGTTAAGAATTAAAAGTTAAGAGTTAAAAAACCAATATAAGATGCTGAAATACAGTATATTGTGGCTTGGCCTGAGTTTCAACTCATAACTCATAACTCATAACTCATAACTCATAACTCATAACTCATAACTCATAACTCATAACTCATAACTCATCATTCCTCCGCCAGCGTTTGCGAAATATTCATGCGGTAGACACCCAGCGCCGGGAGTGCCGCAGCGACGATGCCGATCAGGACGGCGACGCCCAGCACCAGCCATTCTTCAGGCAGGATGCTCATATTATTTAGGCTGTAATGAAAATTGCGTTCGGCGCGCATCGAGAACAGCAGCAAACCGATTCGGCTGAGAACCAGTCCTAATAGGAAACCGATCAGAGAAAGCGTCAGCCCTTCCAGGAGCAACATGCCGAAGAGTTGTGTTCGTCCGGCACCCATCGACAGCATCAGGGCCATTTCGTACTTGCGTTCTTTCAGCGAATTGTAGAGCGAGACAAATACGCTGATCCCGGCGATGAGCATGATGGCTACCGCCAGTCCGCGCAACGTATCGACGCCAATGCCGAGCAAATCAAACAGGCGGTTGATTTCGATGGCGGGCAGAGCCGCCAGCAGTTTAGAGTTGTCGTTGATGCCACGGGCCACCATCATGCCCATTGGATTCCGGAACTTCACCAACATGCTGGTAATTTCGCGGGGCGCTTCGGCTTCGTGGTCATGGTCTTCGTCGGCGTGTGCTTCACCCTCGTGTTCCTCCCCTTCGTGTTCTTCGTGGTGTTCGTGAATCGCCCAGACGCTCGATAAAGGCGTCAGAATCAACTGGTCGATGACGCTGCTGCTCGGATTGAAAATGCCGACCACCTTGTATTTTGTCTCGCCATGTTCTTCGCCATTGCCATCTAAACCGTGCGAACCGGCGAAGGTATCACCCAGTTTCAGACCAGTCGTTTCGGCCACGCGGGCACCAATGGTCACTTCCAGGTCTTTACTGAATAAAGCACCCTGGCCGACAGTGGCTTCAAAGTGATCGACGTATTTTTTGTTCGTACCGACGATCCGGAAGGTTTTGTAACTATCGCCCATCGACAGCGGAATGGCGGTTTTGATCATCGGGTTGCGGGTCAGCCGTTCGGCATCTTCCAGCGGAATGTTGCCCGTCGGCGAATCGATCTGGTAAATGCTCGACAGAATCAGTTGCAGCGGGCTGCCTTTCGCGCCCAACACCATATCGATGCCTTTGACGTTGCGGGAAAACTGCTCGTCCAACTGCTTGTTCAACAGCAGCAACAGCGAAATGATCGTGATGCCCAGCGTCATTAACAAGCCACTCAGGAAACTGCTGAGCGGTTTATCTTTCAGATTGGCCCAGCTTATTTTAAAAAGATTCATACGTTTCTAGAGAATCACCTGATTCGAAAATTCGTCTTTCAACCGCTGGTCGTGCGTCACCACGATCAGACTGGCCCCGATTTGCTCGGATTGTTCGCGCAGCAACGCCACCACCCGGGCGCAGTTGACATCGTCGAGACTGGAGGTGGGTTCGTCGGCCAAAATGACACCCGGTTTGTTCATGACGGCCCGCGCAATGCTTACCCGCTGCTGTTCGCCCTGACTCATCTGGTGGGTTTTCTTGTGCAGGTGATCGGCAAAGCCCAGATGCGCGGCCAGTTCACGAGCGCGGTTTTTATCCTGCGGATTTTTGGCCAGGTAGTTGGCCAGCAGGAGGTTGTCCATGACTGAAAGCGCACTGACAAAATGCGGTTTCTGGTAAATGATACCCACATGAGCGGCCCGGAAGGTAGCGGTTTTGGCTGGTGGCAATTGGGTCAGATCGGTCTGATCGATGGTCACCGAGCCATTCTCCGGCCGAAGGAGTAACGCCAGCAGATGCAGCAGCGTGGTTTTGCCCGTACCGGATTTTCCCAGAATCAAAACCGCTTCGCGGTCGTTGCAGCGGATGTCCGGGAAGGCGAATCGTTTGGTCGGTGCGTACGAAAAGGTAAGTTGATGCGATTGAAGCATACGGCTAATATCATCAATTTTTTTCGAAAGATACGTAGGTTTGTAGCGTTATTGCGTTCCATTTTGATCAATCCATGAAGCGAATTGCCATTTTTGCCTCCGGCTCCGGGACCAATGCGGAGAAAATTGCCGGGTATTTGACGGATCATCCCGACATTGAGGTCACGTTGATCCTGTCCAACAACCCGAAAGCCGGGATCATCGAGCGCGCGCGCCGGGGGTTCGGTCCCGACCAGAAACTCCATGTTCCGGTTTTGGTGTTCGACCGGAAGACGTTTTACGAAACCAATCGTATCGTGGAACTCCTTCAGAAACAGGAGGTTGATCTGATTGTGCTGGCGGGTTTCATGTGGCTTATACCGGAAACCCTGGTTCAGGCGTTTCCTCAACGGATGATCAACATTCACCCGGCCCTGTTGCCAAAATTCGGCGGCAAAGGCATGTACGGCCATTTCGTACACGAAGCGGTGGTCGAAGCGGGAGAACTCAAATCGGGCATCACGATTCATTACGTCAATGAGCATTATGACGAAGGAAACATCATTTTTCAGGCTTCCTGTGCGCTCGAACCGTTTGATACGCCGGAGGATGTGGCCCGCAAAGTGCAGGTTTTAGAACACCGGTATTATCCGGAAGTGGTGGAAAAGGTGTTAATGAATAGCGAATTATGAATACTGAATATCGAATACTGAAGTTTAGACCGGGCGGTTTTTTTGGGTGGATTTTCCTGATGGTCAGTCTGGCGGGGTGCTTTCGGCCGGCGATTCCGATTTCGATGTCGCCCAATTATCCGGTGGATGTGTTCTACGAAAACCAGCAGCCTGACCGGCCGTTTACAGAAATGGAATGGCTGGAATACAAGGAAGAAGTGCCGCTGACCCAACAACAGCAAGAGCCGATTAAGGGGCGCATGGTGAAACGGGGCAATAACATCGAGCAGAAAGAACTGCTGCTGGCGCGCTTAACGATGCAGGCGAAAAAACTGGGAGCCGACGCGTTGATTGCCGTTCGGTACCAATACTACAGTTCGGCAACCGTCAATGGATATTCCATGCGGGGAATGGCCGTGAAGTACCAGAAGGAACGGGAAGTGGGGCAGTAAAGCTACTTTACCTCGTCGTAATCCACGTATTCACCACCTTTCAGCTTGGAGTCCGTGGCACCGGGCGTAGTCGTATAAACGCGGGTTTCGCCTTCGCGACCGCCCTGATTGAAACGCTCATTGGCTTTACGCTGTTCTTTGGCAAGTTGGCGGCCGACCAGCAGCCAAAAGAAAAACCGTCGTACCGGCGGTACAAAGGCGATAAGGAGCAGAAGAACGAATAAGAATTTAAAAATCATGCTGAACGACCGGGTGTTCGGGTTATGAGATAAAGATATAACGCAAAAGCGGATTAAACAGTTGCTCTACTGTTGAATATATCGATTATAAAACTCGCGTGGCGACAAAATCTCGGTCTTCTCAAAGGTAATCAGGTCCAGCAGATCACGATCGCCGGTGATAATAAAATCCGCACTAACAAATTTAGCTATTTGCAGGATGTGGTTATCGTCGGCATCACGGCAAACTGTAGGTAACTCGGAGTCAGGAAAAACCACTTGATGTCGTATCCGTATTATTTCATTAATGGCAGAACGGCGTTCGATAGAACAGCGGAATTTGGGAAGGCCTAATTTCTCATCTAACTCGTTGAGAATCCATTCGGAAGTGAATAGTTGAAAATTTACCGCGCAAAAATCGTGGACTTTGGCAGAGAAACCGGGAAAGGCAAAGGTAGAGATAAAGACGTTTGTATCGAATACAATAACTGTAGAAGTGGATAGGGCTGGACTCGTTTCCATAATAAGAATGAATTAAGAAATGGAAACCGACAGTCCGGTAGTCGATTGATGCAAAAACAGGCAAAATTGTTTCGCAAATGGCAAATCAAGATATTTCTCTGAAGATATCTTCTTCCGATTGAAATCCTGCTTCTTCGGCAAAACCTTTCATTTCCTGGCGAATCCTATTGATTCTTTCCAGGTATAGGTAATCCGCAATAATCTTCTGAACCAATTTTTCTGACGATAAATTGAGTTGCTTAGACTTTGCCTGCAAGTCATTGAATGCATTTTCTTCAAGAGATAAAGTCAGGACTGTCATAATTCTCTTTTTAATAAATATCCGACTTCATAACGTAAAAAACAAAAAAACAGTTGAGTCAACCCATTATGGGCTGACTCAACTGTTTTGCAATTAGTATTCGACTACCGGCTCAAATACAAATTCCGCTCGGAGTAGACTTTCTGGAAAAACTCGTCTTCCAGGTCGTCGATGAAGTAAATGCCTTCACCGGTCGATTTCATTTCCGGGCCGAGTTCCTTGTTCACATTCGGGAATTTGTTGAACGAGAAGACCGGTATTTTGATCGCATAGCCTTTTTTCACCGGTTTGAAGTCAAAATCCTTCACTTTTTTCTCGCCCAGCATCACCTTCGTCGCGTAATTGACATACGGTTCCTGGTAGGCTTTGCAGATGAAAGGCACCGTCCGTGACGCCCGGGGATTGGCTTCGATGATGTACACCATTTCGTCTTTCACCGCAAACTGAATGTTGATCAGCCCGACGGTTTTCAACGCTTTGGCAATTGTCCGGGTGTGCGCTTCAATTTGCTGGATGACGGCGTCGCTCAGGTCGAAAGTCGGCAGCACGGCGTAGGAGTCGCCCGAGTGAATACCGGCCGGTTCGATGTGTTCCATCACCCCGATGATGTAGACGTCTTCACCATCGCAGATGGCGTCGGCTTCGGCTTCAATGGCGTTTTCGAGGAAATGATCGAGCAGGATGTTATTGTCAGGAATGTCGTGCAGAATTTTGACGACATGCTGTTCGAGTTCCTTTTCGTTGAGCACAATCTTCATGCTCTGACCCCCGAGAACGTAGCTAGGCCGCACCAGAAGCGGGAAACCCAGTTCGCGTGACAGCTCGACGGCTTCGTCGGAACCGCGCACCGTTCCGAATTTCGGATACGGAATGTTGTAATCCCGCAGCAGTGCCGAGAAGCGTCCGCGATCTTCCGCCAAATCCAGTGATTCGTAATCCGTACCAATGATTTTAATGCCGTAACGCGTCAGTTTTTCGGCCATTTTCAAGGCCGTTTGTCCGCCCAACTGCACAATGACCCCCACCGGATTTTCGTGCATGATGATGGCATGAACGTGCTCCCAGAAAACCGGCTCAAAGTACAGCTTGTCGGCAATGTCGGGGTCGGTCGAGACGGTTTCGGGATTGCAGTTGATCATGATCGTCTCATAACCACACTCCTTGGCGGCCAGAACGCCGTGTACGCACGAGTAATCGAACTCGATGCCTTGCCCGATGCGGTTCGGGCCTGAACCCAGAATGACGACTTTCTTGCGATCGCTTGTGATCGACTCATTTCCGGCTAGCAAACCAACGGGTAGAGCGCCTGTTTCGGGAAACTCACCACCGGCACTGGGCAGTTGCGGGCTGTTGAACGTCGAATAATAATAGGGCGTCCGGGCTTCAAATTCAGCCGCGCAGGTGTCTACGCATTTGAAAACGCGCCGGATGTTGTGCTCCTGACGGAAATCGTAAATCTTGCTTTCCTTCACACCCAGCAAATGCGCCAACTGGCGGTCGGCATAGCCTTTCTGCTTGGCTTTCAGAATCAAAGCGGCCGGTACATCGTCCAGATCATACTTTCCGATTTCTCTTTCCAGTTCCACCAGTTCCTCAATCTGGTACAAAAACCACTTGTCGATTTTGGTCAGGTTCTGGATGGTTTTGAACGACATGCCAATTTTGAAGGCGTCGTAAATGTGGAACAGGCGGTTCCAGCTTGGGTGCGCCAGACTATGGGTGAGGGCGGCCTGGTCGGTCAGTTCACGGCCGTCGGCACCCAGGCCGTTGCGCCGGATTTCGAGCGACTGGCAGGCTTTCTGCAAGGCTTCCTGGAAATTGCGGCCAATGCCCATGGCTTCGCCTACGGATTTCATTTGCAGACCCAGCGAGCGGTCGGCACCCGGAAATTTGTCGAAATTCCAGCGCGGGACTTTCACAATCACGTAGTCGATGGCGGGTTCGAAGAATGCCGAGGTCGAGCCGGTGATCGGGTTGATCAGTTCATCCAGGTTGTAGCCAATCGCCATTTTGGCCGCGATTTTCGCAATCGGATACCCGGTTGCTTTCGACGCCAGGGCCGAAGACCGGCTCACGCGCGGGTTGATTTCAATGGCGATGATGGAATCGTCGGCCGGATTGACCGAGAATTGAACGTTACAGCCACCGGCGAATTTACCGATGCCGTCCATCATTTTAATGGCCAGATCGCGCATCTGCTGGTAGAGTGTATCGGGCAGGGTCATTGCCGGAGCCACCGTGATGCTGTCGCCGGTGTGAATCCCCATTGGGTCGAAGTTCTCGATGGAGCAGATGATGATGAAATTCCCGGCCCCGTCGCGGAGGAGTTCCAGCTCATATTCTTTCCAGCCCATCACGCTTTGTTCAACCAGTACTTCATGCACCGGCGACGCGTGTAGTCCGTTGTTGAGCGCCTGATCGAAGTCTTCCGGCAGGTCGACAAAACCGCCCCCGGTTCCGCCGAGGGTATAGGAAGGCCGGATAACGAGCGGAAAACCGATTTCCTGGGCAATTTCTTTTCCTTCGAGAAACGAACGGGCCGTGCGTCCTTTGCAAACGCCAACCCCCAGCTCGATCATTTTCAGCCGGAATTTCTCGCGGTCTTCGGTGGTCTCGATGGCTTTGATATCCACACCGATGATGCGGACGCCGTACTTTTTCCAGACACCGGCTTTATCGCATTCAATGGCCAGGTTCAGGGCCGTTTGGCCACCCATGGTCGGTAAAACCGCATCGATGGGATGACCTTCTTCCTGATGCTTTTTGAGAATTTCGACGATGGATTTTTTCTCAAGCGGTTTCAGATAGACGTAGTCGGCATTGATCGGATCGGTCATGATCGTGGCCGGATTCGAGTTAATCAGCGATACCTCGATGCCTTCTTCGCGCAGCGAACGGGCGGCCTGTGAACCGGCATAGTCGAATTCGCAGGCCTGACCGATGACAATAGGGCCGGAGCCGATAATGAGAATCGAACGGATGGAGGAGTCTTTGGGCATTACAGTGAGACGAATGAATAATGAATCTGGCGACCGTTGCCACGGCAAACCGATGAAAAATGTGTGTCAATCCTTAACACACAATCACTATTCCTGACCCCCTGAAACGTACTGGCCCGAAGCGAAAACAGGTTGGCACAGCGACCGGAACGCAGACACAGGGCGAACCGTTTAGTTGCTTCCGAAGCCAATCTGTTTCGGTATGGTCAAAAATCCCACAAAATTAGTGGATGGAGACGAATTAGGAAGAAAAACTTTTAAATGTTTTTGTCGTTGCAACCGGAAACCGCAGTGCAACGACAAAAACGCTATTTTTTAGTCACAAAGATCAAATCCTGGTAATCAACGGTATTGAGTCGACCACACCAGTTGCCAAACTTAATATCGCGAATGGTCAACCCCGCTTTTTCAAACGCTTTCCGGGCGTAGGTCTCATCGAACGCAATCATACTTTCGGGCAGATCCTGCAAATACACCATCGTGTTGTCCGTAAAAGGCGTCAGGTGTCGATCGTACTTATTTTTTCCTTCGGCATTCAACCGGCGGGATTCCTCGTTCAGTAAAAACATGGTGATGTAGCCCCGCGCGCCCTTCTTCAACGTCCGCGAGATTTCGGCCAGATACCGCTCAAAATCCGGTTCGAGCATGTGGGTGAACACCGAGTTCAGAATGACATAATCGAAGGTTGCAGAATCAAACGGAAACCGCAGCTCGTGGCCCTGCATGGTTCCGTTCGGGTTATACATCTTGTTGTAGACGTTCAGGTGGTGAAAGTTGAAGTTCGGGAAGCGTTTGTGTACTTCCTTGTTACACCAGTCTACGCCGTCTTTGACAATCTCGATGCCGTCATATCCACCGGGCGTTTTCAAGTATTCGGTCAGGGGAATGGCCAGCCGGCCAATACCGCTGCCGACGTCCAGAACGCGGTCGGTGGATTTGAGGGAACCAATTTCTTTCATCCGGTCAATCGTGAGTTTTCCTACTTTCCTGAAGTCGCCGTCACCGATAAAAATCATCCTGGACGGAGGAGTGAGTGCATCCCGTTCACCGGTGATAATTTCCAGTTGATCGATGACGGAAACCGGAATGACATTCTTTAGTGCGGTTTTTATCGAGTTGGGAATCAAGCTTTTCAGGCCCATTATTGAATTGCTTTTGGTTTAAATAGCGGCCAAGTTAAACATTAAAGCCATTATTTTGTAAACTTATCCCCAAGTTTACGTTCTGAAAGAAATAGATATTTATTGATCGGAAAATTAACGGGTTAGTCTCCTTTACAACTATGATGGTACGTCGACGTGCATGGGTCCTGATAGCGGTGGTTGGTCTGACGTTTGCAGGCTGTTACAAATACGAAGAGCGGGTCTGGCGGACGCCTTCCAACCAGGGTGGTACGCCCGGAACGCCGGGTACGCCGGGAACGCCGGGGGGAAATACGGGTGGGAGCGGCCCCGGAACTTCGCCCATTACCGGTTTGCCCAATCCACCGGCCCGGCCTTCTTACATCGATAACGGGTCGCTTCGCCTGAGCGTCGATCTGAACATGGGGGGGGCCATCACCTACCTGGCCACGTCGGCCAACGGGCAGAACCTGGTGAACAACTGGGATTCGGGTCGTCAGATTCAGGCGTCGTTTTATGCCGGGCCAACACCCTTTGCGCCGGGCGGCAAACAACCCCATCCGCAATGGCAGGAGTTGGGCTGGAACCCGATTATGTCGGGCGACGTTTTTGGCAACCGTTCGAAAGTGCTTGAGTCGCGGAATGATGGGCGGGAAATTTACGTCAAAACCGTGCCGATGATCTGGCCCAACGATAACGTGGTTGGCGAATGCACCATTGAAACCTGGATCACGCTCGATAAAAATACCGTTAAAGTGCGTCACCGGCTGAACAACAACCGAAGTGATACGAAACAATATTCGGCGAAACCGCAGGAGTTGCCGGCCGTCTTTCTGAATGCGCCGTTCCGGAATGTCGTTGCCTACACGGGTGGGCGCCCTTTTACCAATGATGTGCTCACCAAAACGAGTAGCCAGACCGTCAACGAAATTTTTGGCGGACAGCCGCTGATTTCCCCGGAAAACTGGATGGCGATGGTCAACGATGCCAATTGGGGGGTAGCAGTCTATAAACCGAACCACCACTATTTTATCGGCGGTATTTTCGGAACCTCACCCATTGGGGGCGAATACGACTTCACGACGGCTTACATTACGCCTTCGGCGTACGAAATCCTCGACTACAACATTCAGTATCAGTACGATTATACGCTGGTCGTCGGCACGCTCGACGACATCCGGAAGTATGTCTACGCGCAACCCCGCCCCAAACTGGCGCCGGATTATCGCTTTGTGGCCGACCGGCAATCGTGGTGGTATTATCAGGGAACCGATCGGGGCTGGCCCATTAAAAACGAACTGGATCTGCCGCTCGATAACGGGAGTTTCCTGATGATCGGCCCCAACGAAATGTATCAGGCCGCCGATGTGCCGAAGATGTACATCAAAGGGGCTTTCAAAACGGATGCAACGCAGGCCCGGCTTCGGTGGATGGTGCCGAAAGACCCCGAATTTGTGGCCGGGAACTTTGTCGATTTTCCAATTATTGGCGACGGTCAGTACCGGACGTATGAAATCGATATGACCAAAGTGCCCACCTGGAAAGGGTCCATTATTCAACTCGGTTTTGAGCCGGCCCTGGGTGAAAAAGGTGGAGCGGGTAAGTTTGCCAAAATTCAGTCCATCTCGTCCAAACCGTAACGGTTGCCCTTTCTATGAAGATACTGGTTGCCCTCGCTTCTCTTTTTCTGCTGAGCTACCGCCCCGCTTCCGTGACGGAACGCCCGGATTTCGAACGGTTTTTTACCGAACAGAAACTGAAAGGGTCTTTTCTGCTCTACGACCCGCAGCGTGACCATTACACGGCGTATCAGTTTGAACGCACCCGGCAGGGCTTTCTGCCCGCGTCCACGTTCAAGATTTTTAACACGCTGATCGGTCTGGAAACCGGTGTTCTGAAAGACGAGCGTTCCGTCATGAAATGGGACAGCGTCAAACGGGACATCGAAACCTGGAACCGTGATAATACACTCGAAACCGCCTTTAAAGTCTCCTGTGTGCCGTGTTACCAGGAAGTGGCCCGGAAAGTGGGCCTGAAACGGATGCGCGAGTGGGTTGCTAAAGTTGGTTACGGAAAACTGGACATCAACGCCGACAACCTGGATTCGTTCTGGCTGGAAGGCAAATCCACGATTACACAGGAGCAACAAATCGATCTGTTGCGCCGGATTCACGAGGGCAAGGTGCCGTTTGCACCCAAAAATCTGGCGGTTCTGAAAAAAATCATGCTGATCGACGAAAAACCGGGCATGAAACTTTACGGCAAAACGGGCTGGGCCGGAGGCAGTGCCAACCCCAACATCGGCTGGTTTGTAGGCTACGTCGAGAAAGGCGACAAGGTCTATTATTTTGCCACGAATATAGAAAGTCCAAAACCGGTTCCCGCTACGTTTGTCCCCGCCCGTCGCCAGATTACGGAAGCCATTTTGAAGGAGCTGGGAATTTGAGTTAAGAGTTAAGAGTTAAGAGTTATGGATGCGTCAGCCAACTCTTAACTCTTAACTCTTAATTAATACCCCACCGCTTGCCCATCCTTCCGCATTTCCGAGGCACCGTGATACACTTTTTGCGTGGTATCGGACAGGATGGCCTGATAGCCACCGAAGAAGTCCTTGGGAATCAGGTGGTGGCCCCGGCGCTCCAGCTCTTCGCGGACTTCGTTTGAAATACCGCTTTCCAGCGCCAGATGACCACCGTCCAGCATGAGGGTGCCAATGGGTTCGCTGCTGCCGGAGTGGCTGAACCGGGCCGCGTCGCCCGCTTCCTGCACGTTCATACCGAAATCCAGGAGATTACACAGAATCTGAACGTGGCCCTGCGGTTGCATGGCTCCGCCCATGACGCCAAAGCTCAGAAACGGTTTTCCGTTTTTCAGGACAAAAGCCGGGATGATGGTGTTGAAGGGACGTTTGCCCGGTTTGTATTCGTTGGCATGGCCGGTTTGCAGGCTGAAACTCGTTCCCCGGTTGTGAAAAACAAATCCCAGTCCGTCAGGCACCATTCCACTGCCAAATTCGAGCATGTTGCTTTGGATCAACGACACGATATTGCCTTCGTCGTCGGCCACGGTGAGGTAGGTCGTGTCGCCTTCCCTCAGCGGCAGCGCACCGGAATCGACGCGTTTGGCGGCTTGTTTCGGATCGATTAATTTCCGACGCCGGGCAGCATAGTCCTTCGATAACAACCAGGATAGCGGTATTTTGGCGAAGTCCGGATCTGCATAAAACCGGGCGCGGTCTTCGAAAGCCAGCTTTTTGGCTTCCGTCAATACGTGCAGATACTCCGCACTGTTATGTCCCATTTTCTTTAAATCATACGCTTCCAGCATGTTCAGCATCTGGAGCACGGCAACTCCCTGGCCGTTGGGGGGTAATTCAAAAACATCGAAACCCCGGTAGTTGACCGAAACCGGATCGACCCAGGTACTTTTGTGGCTAGCCAGATCTTCCTTGCGCAGGTATAGCCCGGTTTTTCGGGCATACCGATCGATGACTGATGCAATCGCCCCTTTGTAAAAAGCATCCCGACCGCCGTTGGCGATCTTTTCGTAGGTAGCCGCCAAATCCGCGTTTTTGAAGATTTGTCCTTCTTGGGGAGGTAACTGATTGATCAGAAAGGTTCGTCGGAAGTTATCGAACTCCTGAATCGTTGACCGGCTCGCTTCCAGCCGCCGAACGGCCTCCTGCCATGAATACGCAATGACCGATGGAACGGGAGCGCCTTCGCGGGCGTAGCGGATTCCGGGCGCCAGCAGGGTTTTCATGCCGAGTTTGCCAAACCGCCGGTGCAATTCGAACCAGCCGTCTACGGTTCCCGGCACCGAAACCGACAGGGGGCCATAGAGCGGAATCGTCTTGCTATCACCCAAAACCGCCTTTAGTTTTTCGGATGTCAGCCCCCGGGGAGAGCGACCGCTGGCGTTCAGGCCATACAGTTTCCGGTCTTTGGCCGACCAGACGATGGCGAATAAATCGCCACCGATGCCGCAGTTGTTGGGTTCCAGCACACCCAGGGCTGCGTTGGCTGCAATGGCCGCATCGACGGCGGTGCCGCCCTGTTTCAGAATGTCGAGGCCGATTTGCGACGCCAGGGGATGAGCCGTCGCTACCATGCCGTGGCTGGCCACAACCGGACTTCGGGTGGCGAAGTTCAAGCCGCTGATGCGATCTCCTCGGCCCGTTTGCGCCAGTCCCGGCGTGGAAAAGAGCAGAAACAGGGCATAGCCGGTAAAGAAAAGCGTCGTCAAACGTTCCATTTTTGATTTCATACCGTGATTGCGTAGGCTCGGCGGGTAAGTTATCAAATAATGAGAAACGGGGTGGAATTTCGCCCTAAAAAGCGGTCGCAATTCGATTTATTCCTATATTTCCGCAAACCGGCCGCCATTTTTTCAACGACCGGTGCAGCATTCGTTTACCGTACTATACGATGGCAGAAATCAAACTAGACCTGGACCAGAAAAGTCCCGGCGCTTTTTACCTCTACGAAGAGGGGACTAAAATTGGCGAAATGGTAGTTAATATCACCGGCGATAAACTGACGGTTTATCATACTGAAGTGGTGCCGGAAGCCGAAGGAAAGGGATACGCCAAACAGATGCTGGATGCGATGGTGGCGTATGCGCGGGAAAACCGCCTGAAAGTCATCCCGCTTTGTCCATACGTACACGCCCAGTTCAAGCGGCATCCGAAGGATTATGCGGATGTTTGGACGAAGGAAGAAGACGGATTGTGAAAAAAGGAATTTTAAATTTCAAATGAGAAATGATGAATGTTAAATGTAAAAGTGGTCGGATTTGAAACACTTTTACATTTAACATTCATCATTTCTCATTTGAAATTCCCTTCTTTACCCCTGCATGGGTTGCCGTTTCCAGTAGGTCAGCGATCGCCAGAGCCATTCGAAGGGGCCGAAGCGGAAGAACCGGAGCCAGAGGGCCGAGAAGATGAATTGAAACAACCACACGGCGGCTACGACGAAGTAAAGTTCATAATACGACAGCTTGCCGAAGTAGCCAAAACCGTATCCGTAGAAAAACAAGGTGCAGATGATGCTCTGCATCAGGTAGTTGGTGAACGCCATTTGTCCGACGTTGGCCAGGCCTTTCATCAGCCAGGGAACGATGCCCGTGCGGTAGATCAACAACAGCAAACTCGCATGACCGAGGGCAGAGGCTGCCCGGCGAATCTGGTAGAAAGCCTGGAACGGAAACGAATCAGCATCGATCACTTTGCCGGGGTTCGTGAACCAGGCGACGCCATCCCAAAAGGCCAACCAGCCCAGCGATAGGCCGATGCCATAACCGGCCAGCAAGGTCAGGACGTAGGTTCGGGTGGGCAATTGATTGGAAAAGAAGCCCCATTTAAACAGGGCCATTCCGAGAAACATCAGTGCCCAGGCGTCCCAGATGAAATTCTGGTAGAATTTAACCGACTCAAATTTGGTATTCAGCGGCAGATACGATTTGAAAATCGTGCCGTAATCGCCCTGCATGGTTTTGTTAATTTCGTCTTCTTTCTTCTGGTCGTATTTCGCGTTTTTTTCCACGGTGAGCCAGCCTTCTTTGGCTTTTTTAAGCTCGTCGGTCAGCGGTTTTTTCTGTTTCTCCAGTTGAATGGCTTTGAGGTAGCCTTCCCGATTCTCCTGGGTTTCCATCGCCTTGAAAAATCCTTTTACGCCCAAAACCGCCACGCAGAAAAACGCGATCAGGAGATACGTCCGGGGTTTCATGTTGCGAAACGGAAACAGAAACAAACCGCAAACGCCGTAGGTGTACAGGATGTCGCCGGGCCAGAGCAGCACAAACGCGTTGAACATGCCGAACACAATGAGCCAGAACAACCGCCGGTAGTAATAGTCCGGCATGCCGTAGCCATCGGTTTGGGTGTCTTTTTTGGCCATAAACAGCAACATCCCCGCGCCGAACAACATCGAAAACAAGGCCCGCATGGTTCCTTCAAAAATCACCGAAACCGTCAGGAAGGTCTTAAAATCCGGTGAATCGACCGGGGCCGTGAAAAACCGGGGGGTAGCCGTGTGCGACAGGCCAAAGTACGGGATGTTCATCATCAGAATGCCGAGCAGCGCAAAACCACGAATGACGTCGATGGTTTGAATGCGGTCGGCTTTGGCAACGGGCTGAACGGCGACGTAGCCGGGAGATTCGGAAGTCAACGAGACGGTGGGGGAAAGGGCATCCATGGAGCAGAAAGGTAGAGGTTGACGATACCGTTTTGATTTGAAAAGGCCAGAGGATAAGTTTACTGCCGGTTACGGACACCAAACGCAGACAGAAAGGGTATTTTTGTTGTTTATTCTCTGTAATATACCCGGTTACATGCTGGGTATCAAAACGTTTTATTTAACGGCAAATCTTAAAAGAGCCTCACCATCGTGTCATGAAAAAAAGTATTTATTGTCTCGTCCTTCTCCTCAGTCTTGGATTTTTTACGTCGGTTCAGGCCCAGAAAAACGTCAGGCTGCAGGGCAATGTCAACGGACTGGGTACGGTTATGGTTTACCTCAAAAAAACCGATAATGCCAACAGCAAGCCGTTGATCGTGGATTCGACCCGGGCGGTCGATGGCAAGTTTACGTTCAGCCGCACCATTCCTGAAATTGATTTCTACAACGTTGTGGCGGCCGGTTTGCCGGGGCAGGTGCAATTTATCTGGGACGGCGACCTGACCCTCGAAGGCACCCGCGACGCGTTTCGCGAAGCAGAGGTAAAAGGCTCACCACTGACCGACCGCTGGCTGAAATTTCAGAATGAAGTAGACCGCCCCTACCGCGAAGTGCTGATGGATTTGTACAACGACCGCCAGCGTTCGACCGGTGATACGGCCATTGCAAACCGGGTGGCGCGGGAAGAAAAGCGGCTGAAGGCCGAACAAAACCAGAAAGTGGCCGAGCAGATCAAGGCCAACCCTGATTCGCAACTGAGCCTGTATTTGCTGAACTGGTACTGGAACCAGTTTCCCAAAGCCGAAGCCCGCGCGATGTACGATAAGCTCAGCAGTTCGTTCAAGAGCCACACGCTGGCCAAACGGTTGCAGAATCAGTTGAAGTAGGAGCGGTTTTTCATTTCCGTTTGATAAATCGTTGTCAGCCCGTTTGGATTGATTGGACTACTTTCGCGGTTTCATTTCAACCCATCCACGCTGTATGAATCCTGTTTTGCTCCGAATCCGGCTGATCGTCCTGATTCAATGGTTTGTTTTTCCGGCGTTTTGCCAGACGCCGAAACTAACACTGGCCACATATACTTACGCCGACAACAACCGCCTGGGCAATATTCAGCCCCTGGCCGATATCCTGAGTCAGACACTGGGAATGCCGGTTCAGACCAGAAGTTATGAGAATGTGGCCGGGTTCATTGCCGGTATCGAGGCCGGTGAAGTCGATATTGCCCTCATCAGTACGTTTGGGTATTTGCTGCTCATTAACCGGGGGGCCAGCCCCTATACGCCGGTAGCGGCATTGCAGGTGCCGCCCGGTGTGCGCGACAACTACAAAACCGCCCTCATTGCCCACGCATCGTTGCCGATCAACCGAATGGCCGATCTGACGAAACAGGCTGCTCAGTATCGCATGACCTTTGTGAGCGAAACCTCCACCTCCGGCAACCTCATTCCGCGCGCCTATCTGTACGCCAACGGCCTACCGGAACCCGAGCGTCAGTTTAAGGCGGTCGCGTTCAGTAAAACCCACGCCAACGGATTGACGCAGGTGCTGGAGCGGAAAACCGATCTGGCGGCTTTTGGCAGTGAAGAGTACCACAAAGCCGTTCGGAAAGATTCGACATTGAAAAACCGGATTAAAATGGTCTGGGAGTCGGAGGAGATACCGCTGGGGCCAGTCTTGCTGAAAAACACGCTGGACATTTCGTTGCAGAAAAAGATCACGGACGTTCTGTTAGCGTTGCACACCGAAAACCACGCTGCGTTGGTGGCGCTGCGTTCGGGCTGGTCGGAAGCCCGGCAAGCCGAGAAATTTCGGCCCATCGACCGGGCTTTTTACCAATCGTATCAGCAACGAATCGGCGCTCCGAAGACGCTGATCGAGCAGTTTGCCAATTTAATCCGGTGACGGCTTTTTTCACTACGCCAGCGGAATCCCCGCTTCGGTCGCTTTGCGGATAACGAATTGCCGGGCTTCGTCGTATTCTTCCGGGGTGCGGAGGTGTTCGAGCATAAAGGGGACTTCCTGCGGTAAGGCGGTGACATTTCGGATGTAGGCAACGTAATCAAGCGTTCCGCGACCCGGCATGGTTTCGGCAAAATGGACATCCTTGCCGTGGACATCCTTGGCATGAACTGCCACAATCCAGCGCCCTAACGTGCGGAAAGTCTCGTTGATCAGGGCCGTGTTGTTGTAAAACCGTTCGGGCGTGTTGATGATGTTGGCGATGTCGACGTGTGCGCCAAAAGCCGGGCGGTCGATGGCTTTGATGAATCTCAGGTATGAATCCGGCCCGTCGGGCAAACTCCAGCCCATCATTTCCAGCGCAAATTTGGCGGTTTTCGGTTTTACGGCATCGATGACCTTCCGGCAGTTTTCTACCGTCGCATCGAAGTATTCTTTCGTTAGGTTGCGGGCATCCGGGCCATCCCACTGCTTCGGGTTGTAGGAACCGGCGATGTTGACGCAGGTCAGCGCCCCGATCTCTTCGGCCAACGCCAGGCGCTCGGTGACATAGGCCAGGTTTTTTCTCCGTTTTTCGGTATCCAGATCCAACATGTTAACCCAGGCTCCCACTTCGGCGATGAGAACGTTCTGCTCCGCAAAAACCTTCCGAATGGCGGCAATTTTGGCGGTTTCCGTCAGCTTGACCGCCGGAACATAGGCCGAGCTGTAGTGCAGCCGCCGGTGTTCGCGGGCCAGTTCCTCCGGGTCGTCGCTTTTCAGAAAGATGGGGCCGCCGAGCCGCAGCGGTTTTGGGGCTGTTTTCAAAACCGGTAGCGGTGGAACGAGCAGACTGCCCACCATCAGGGTGGAGGATTGTAGGAAGTGGCGACGGGAGAGGGGTTTCATTCGATTTTTTGGGGTAAATATATAAGGATTGGGGTAAATGTGATTTTGTTACCATTTATGCCTTTTTTTTCAATTCAGATGATAACTTATTGCCTGATTGGGCATTTTTAGCTGACGGTGTTTGATGGAGTTTGTTTCTGATCGGTTCTCTTTTCGCCGGTTTAGGTCTTTGTAACCATACTACCCATCTAACAGACGCCTGTTGTTTAAGTCGGAACTTTGAAGCGAAATGAAAGCATGTTGAAACTAGATAGAAAAACAATTGTCACCCTACTGTGGCTTTTTATCAGTGTGTTTGAATGCATACCACCTGCCCAGGCGCAGAAAAATGAAGCAAAAAGGTATACGGATTTGATGGAACTGGGCGTTGCCGCTTTTCAGAAAAAAGACTTCACGGCCGCTATCCGATACATGTCGGAAGCTGGTAGCCTCATGCCAAATGACACCATTGCCCCACTTTACACCGGAATTGCCGCTCAACAACTAAAAGATGAGCCAACCGCAAAAAAACAATTTGAAAAATACGTTGCGCTTGGAGGGCGGGATGCTGCAGTTTTTTACACCTTGTCATCGTTTTATAAAGCCGATCAGGACTATGAAAAGGCCCTTTCTACGCTCGACAAAGCCATTGCCATCCACCCCGCTAACCGGGATCTTGCCAACGAACGAATCAATATTTTTTTGACTTCCAATCGGATCGATGAGGCAATTGACGATTTAAAAAAGGCGGTTGAGCGAAATCCGAACGATGTACAAAGTCTCGTTAATCTTTCCATCATCTACACGAATAGGGCTACTAAAACGGACGAGGAAGTTGGCAAACTGGAAATTGAGACCAAGAAAGAAAGCGATCTGGGGAAACAACTGGCGGATACGAAAAAAACGCTGGACGTCTATCTGACTGAGCAGAAGCGACTCAATGCGCTTCTCAGGAAACAACCCCAAAATGCCGAATTGAAACGTCAACTAGGCACGGTAAAACAACGCATTACTGATAATCAAGCTACAATCGTTCAACTGGAAGCGAATGACCAATCGGCCATGCACGCTTCAGCCGCGTTGGAATCTGGCAGACGGCTGGCGGAGGTCAGGGAGAAATATGTCGGAGAAAAAAAACTGGAAAAAGCTTATCTGACCCGCGCGCTAGCCCTTGATCCTGGTAATTACGATGCCAATTTCAACATGGGCGTCTGGTATTTTAACCAGGCTGTTAAACTTAAAAAAGTAGTCGATGGTATGAATTTGGCGGAGTATGCCCAGTATGGCAAACGGATAGAAGGGCAGGTATGCGGCACATTCAAAAAGGTAGTGCCGTATTTTGAACGGGCCAGAGAGACCAAAAGTACAGAAGCTGATCTGAACGAGCATTTAACCAATCTGCAAAACATCCTGAAGCAGTTTGAGGAGAAAAAAGTGGCTTGTGTCATGCCCATCGGCGACGAACCATTTTTGACCGCAATACCCGCCGACCCCGTTGCACAGCGCCCTCCCGAGTCTAAACCAACTACCACGCCGGGCCCAAAACCGGGCCAGACCATCCCTACTACCACGACGGCTGCCCGGCAACCGGTCAATGCGAAACCCGATAGGCCGACTGAACCACCAACTAACCAAGCCGTTGTCGTAGCCTTTCCCCGACGCTTTGCGCTCGTGGTCGGCAACTCCGCTTACCAGAATGGGTCGTCGCTGGAAGGAATGCCCGTCAATGATGCCACTGATATCGCCGATCGGCTGCGCGCGCTGGGTTTTTTGGTGACGCTGGTGACGAATTCCACCAAATCCACGCTTGAAACAAGCATCGGTCAGTTCAATCAACAGCTTAAAAACGCCGATGTCGCGCTTTTTTTCTATGCCGGACACGGTATTGAATTCGATAATCACAACTACCTGATTCCGGTGGATGCAAAGCTGACGGATCCGGACGATGTGGATCTGCAGGGGGTCGATGTGCAGAAACTGATCGACCGGATGCGCCGGAATACCCATGCGGCTTTTAATGTGATTATCATGGATGCCTGCCGCGATAACCCGTTTAAATCCTTCAGCCGGGGCGGTTCCCGGGGGTTTAAACCCGTTGGTGATCTTTCCGGCGAAGGCAATATGTATCTGGCAATGGCAACCGGCTGGGGAAACGTTGCCGAAAATAGTTCCGGAAGAAATGGCGTATACACCCGTTCGCTGCTCAACCACCTTCGGTCGGGCGAAGTGCTGGATGATGTCTTATTACGCACACAGATTGAGGTGAAACGGCAAACCAAAAACCGGCAAAATCCGCAAGTTGTTACCGAAATGGCGCAGGAAATCAAGTTGAAATTCTGATAAAAACTGTGCAGATCTTGATCTGCGGACGCTAACTAATCCGGCTCCAGTTCGTTTCGTCTGCCCGCTGCATTTCTACCTGGTTTCGAATCGGGGCGTGCTGGGGTAAAATCAAATCCGGATCTTCGTCCAGAATCTGTTGCGCCGACTCCCGGGCCGCCATCAGAATGGCACCATCTTTGGCCAGGTCGGCCAGAATCAGGTCGGCAATGCCGCTTTGCTGCGTGCCGGAGAGATCGCCGGGACCACGAAGCTGGAGGTCCACGTCGGCAATTTCAAAACCGTTGTTGGTTTTCACCAGCGTCTCGATGCGGGTGCGGGTTTCCTTCGAGAGTTTATAATCCGTCATCAGAATGCAGTACGATTGCTCGGCACCCCGCCCGACGCGCCCCCGCAACTGGTGCAACTGCGCCAGTCCGAACCGCTCGGCACTTTCGACTACCATCACGCTGGCATTTGGTACATTCACCCCGACCTCGATCACGGTTGTAGCCACCATGATTTTGGTCTCGCCCTTCACAAACCGGTCCATTTCAAAATCCTTGTCGTAGCCAGTCATCCGACCGTGCAGTACGCCGATGGGATGATTCGGAAACGCCCGCGTGATGCTTTCGTGCCCATCCATGAGGTCCTTGAAGTCCAGTTTTTCCGATTCTTCGATCAATGGATACACGATGTAAATTTGCCGCCCCTGCTCAATTTGCTGCCGGATGAACCCGAACACTTCCAGCCGGTGGGTATCGTACCGATGAACAGTTTTGATCGGCTTCCGACCCGCCGGGAGTTCGTCGATCACCGACAGATCGAGGTTGCCGTAAAGTGTCATCGCCAGCGTCCGCGGAATGGGCGTGGCTGTCATGACCATCATGTGCGGGTAAATCTCCTGGTTTTTGTTCCAGAGCCGGGCGCGCTGGGCCACGCCAAAGCGGTGTTGCTCGTCGATGATGCACAACCCGAGGTTCTTGAACTGCACCACGTCTTCCAGCAGCGCGTGCGTGCCGACGATGATGTGCATCATACCGCTCTGCAACTGGTCATGGATGATCCGGCGGCCTTTGGTGCGGGTCGAGCCCGTCAGCCGCCCAATGGTCAGGCCCAGTTGGTCGGCAAACACTTTCAGTCCGTAGTAATGCTGGTCGGCCAGAATTTCGGTCGGGGCCATGATGCAGGCCTGTGCGCCGTTGTCGATGGCCATGAGCATGGCAATGAAGGCGACGATCGTTTTGCCGCTGCCGACGTCGCCCTGCAACAGCCGGTTCATCTGTTTTCCGCTGACCAGATCGCCGTGAATTTCGCGCAAAACCCGCTTCTGGGCATCGGTTAGTGAGAACGGCATGAACTCCTTATAAAACCGGTTCAGCAGCGTCATGTTCCGGAATACCTGGCCGGGGTATTCGGTTTTGTGAATCAGCTTGTTTTTGATCAGCCGCAACTGGTTGTAAAACAGTTCTTCGAACTTCAGCCGCCGTTCGGCCTGTTTGAGCCAGGCCTGGCTTTTGGGCAAATGGATGTTCTCAATCGCGTCGGCTTTCGAAATCATCCGGTATTTTTCCAGCAGCGAATTGGGCAACGTTTCGTGAATATGCGGATACGCTATTTCGAGCAACTGCTGCATCATGCGCGCAATCAGCTTGCTGTCGACCCGCATCCGGCGCAGCTTTTCGGTCAGGTTATAAATCGGATGAAACGTGCTGCCCTGCTCATTTTCAGCCGTCAAGGGATCGAGTTCCGGGTGGGTGATGCTGTATTTGCTGCCAAAAGCAATGGGTTTTCCGTAGGCGATGTATTCGGCACCGGGGCGCAGAAATTTCTCAAAATGTGAAATGCCCTGAAAAAAAACCAGATCCATCGAACCGGTATGGTCGGTAAACTCTGCCACCAGCCGTTTCTTGGGGCCTTCACCGATTATCGCCCAGTCGCGAATGCGGCCGATGACCTGAGCCGCCGGGAGGGCTTCCGAGAGTTCAATGATGGTGGTAAACCGGGTGCGGTCTTCGTGCCGGAATGGGTAATATTGAATCAGATCCCGGTACGTAAAAATGTTGAGTTCGGTATTGAGTAACGACGCCCGCTGAGGGCCTACACCCTTCAAATAGTCAATTTTTGTGTCGAAAAACGTTACGCGCTCAGTCATACCCTCAATTTGTTGAACAACTCCGCCAGGGCGGAATGGTTCGGGAGTTAGCCATGTGGTTAACCAAAACTACAAAATTTCGTAAAAGATACTGTTTTTCGGATGAGTTGATACCAATCTGTCGCTTGAAATCAGGGAATAAAGGGCTGAAAATGAAAATTTTTAGAACGATTCTTTTAACTTCTGCCATAATGGCTTACTTTTTGTAAGAATATACCGGGATAGCATGTGGTCTATGGCTCAACGGAATACGATTCTTTTATTTCTGGTGTTCATCGGCTTAAGTCGTTGGGCATCAGCTTCACACATTGTCGGCGGTAACGTCCGGCTTACTGCCGGGGCAGCCCCGAACCAATACACCCTGTCGCTGGATTTGTTCATCGACGAACAAAACAGCCGGGCGGGCGACATCAAACCAAGCCTCAAACTGGCCATTTACCGCCGACGGGACAATCTGAAAATGGGTGAGTTCGAACTCCCCCTACTCAGTGAGCAGGCGCTGGCCGTTTCCAATCAGGCCTGTGCGCAACTTCGGCCCCTGAAACTTCGCGAAATCATTTACAGCAAAGCCATTGAACTGTCTGGCGATCGTTTCGACGACCCGGACGGCTATTACGTCGTCCACGGTGTATGTTGCCGCAGCGGAGCCATCGATAACATCGTTCAGGCCGACGAGTCGGGCATGGTTTTTTACCTGGATTTTCCACCTATCAAAACCGTCCCGAATTCCTCACCGGTTTTTTCGGTCCCCACGGGCGAGTACGCCTGCAAGGGACAGCCGTTCACCTTCAGCTTCAAAGCCACTGACGCCGATGGCGATCAATTGAAATATTCGATTGTCACGCCCTACAAAGGTTTTACAAATCAAGGTGTTGCCTTTGACAACCAGCCCAGTTCGACCTATCCGACCGTCGGGTGGAAAGCCGGGTTCAGTGCGGCCAGTTCCGTACCCGGTACGCCGGGTCTTCAGGTCAACGCCGAAACCGGGGTGCTCACCGTAACGGCCAGTCAGGTTGGCCTGTTTGCTTTTGCGGTTTTGTGCGAAGAATACCGGGATGGAAAACGGATCGGTTCCGTTCGGCGGGATTTTCAACTGGCCGTTGTCGATTGCCCCAATAACACACCACCCGCACCAACGATTACGCTGGAAAAAGCCCCGGAAAATGCCGTGATCGGCAAGGCGGCAGATGGCACCATTTCGAGCATATCGGCCTGCCAGGGTCAAAGCGTAACCCTCAAAACCGACGTTTCCCCCACCTGGTCGTTTCAGTGGCAACGCGATGGTATCAATCTGCCGGGCGATACGCTGGCTACGCTGGTGGCCAGAGAATCCGGGAATTATACGGTGGTTAAACAATTCCGGAACACCTGCGGGAAGCCCAGCCCGGCGCAAACCAGCGTGAAAGTTGACCTGTCGGAAGCCGAAACCCTGAAGCTGACCGCGACGGGGCCGACAACCTTCTGCGACGGAAAATCCGTTATCCTGAAAGCGCCTGAAGGCCCGTATTCGTACGCATGGTTCAAAGATGACCGCGTGTTCCCGGGGGCCAGCGAGCCGGATTATCAGCCGCACGAAACCGGTGAATACAAGGTTCAGATCACGAGTGCCATTACCGGCTGCGTCGTCACCGACAGCGTCATGGTTCGGGTGAAGCCCAAACCGCAGGCGTCGATTGTGCCCCCGGCATTGACGACGGCCTGTTCCGGCGATACCATCCGGTTGAACGCCATCACCCGCCCGACCTATACCTACCAGTGGGCCAATACCGGAACCCTCATCGATCAGGAAGCCGGAGCGTCGCTGGCGGTCACACAAGCCGGTCATTATGTGTTAACCGTTACCGACACCAACCAGTGCCAGGCCACTTCCGAAGAGGTTCTGCTGCAATTTAAAACCGCGCCCACCGTCACAATGTCGGCTTTGCCCGCCATTTGCGAAAATGCCACCGCTCGCCTGACGCTGAGTGCCGAACCCGGTGGCGGAACGTTTGCCGGTGTAGGAAAGGCCGCTGCGGGTGTTTCGGGTCTGGAATTTGATCCGGCCAAAACCGGGCCGGGTCAGTTTGTAATTACCTACACGCTGTCGATGCCGGGCAATACTTGTCCGGGCCGGGCGCAACAGACGGTGGTCGTGCATCAGGCGCCGACCATAACCGTTGCCGACGCGACGGTTCGCCGGGGCAGCGAGGTTCAATTGAACAAAAACAGCATCGATTCGCTCCGGTATTACTGGACACCCTCTATCGGATTGAGCAGTCCGGTGGCTTCCCAGCCTTTTGCGAGCCCCGATACTACCACCACGTATCGGGTGAGAGCCACTACCCCTCAGGGCTGTGAATATACCACCCGGCTGACGGTGACGGTGGTGACGGCCCTTTTTATCCCGGATGCTTTTACGCCCAACAACGACGGAATGAATGACCATTGGGTGATCCGGGGAATCAGCGATTATCCTGATTGTCAGGTTGAAGTATACAACCGCTGGGGCAACCCGGTTTTTGTTTCCCAGGGCTATTCGCAGCCGTGGGATGGCAAGAGCGCAGGGCAGGATTTGCCCCCGGCGGTCTACCATTACGTGATTAAACCCGGTGATTCGCAGCCCCACCGGAGCGGCAGTTTGCTGATTACCCGGTAAAAGGCGAAACCATCATTGAATCGCTTCAGAACAGCCAGAATAGCCGCCTGCTGACCGGTTTCCGGGAGATTTTGTTTAGTTTTTCTTCCACATTTTTCGTTTTTTGATTGAATGGGCTTAACCATTGCCCATGATTGCCGATTTTTGGCGCTTCTTGTGAACGAAAATTGGATCGCATGGAAGCACAGTATACTAATTCTGAGAGTAGACCAACGGTTTTGTTGGTAGATGACGACGAAGAGGACCGGATGTTGATGCGAATGGCGCTTGAATCGATGGAAATGGCGACTCCGATTCGGGAGTTTGACAGTGGAGAGCGGCTGTTAAGTTTTATGGAGCAGGAAGGCGATTCGCCGGCTGCACTGCGTTCATGGATCATCATTCTGGATAAGTATATGCCGGGCCTGAGCGGATTCGACACGCTGCGGGAAATCAAGGGAAAACCGGTCTGGCAACGTATCCCGGTGGTCTTGTTTGTCAATACCCAGAACCAGGGCGAGATGGAACTGTGCGTCGACCTCGGCGCCACGGTTTGTATCAGTAAACCCCTTTATTTTGAAGAGATTAAAGAGCTGATGCGGCAGGTCTACCAGCATTGGCTGGCGTTGACGTCGGCATCATCGACCAACAATTTATCCGTCCAGTAACCGCACTTCGACCCGCCGGTTTTTCCGTTTATTCTCTTCCGTGTCGTTGGCCGCAATGGGTTTCGTCTGGCCGTATCCTTTGAAACGAAGGCGGTTTTCGGCAATACCGTTGGTCGTCAGGTAGGTTGTAATGACCCGGGCGCGGTTTTCGGAAAGCGCCAGATTCAGCCGGGGGTCGCCCACGTTGTCGGTATGGCCCGAAATCTCAATTCGCAAACCCGGCCGGCTTTTCAGCAGAGCCACCAACTGATTCAATTGGGTGTAGGATTCGGGGCGCAGCAAATAACTGCTCTGGTCGAAATAAACGTTGTTGAGCGTAACGGTTTTGCCCGTCGTCAGCGTTGCCAAATCCGTATTGACCGGGGCGGTTCCTGTCGCTGGTTTGGCTTCCGGCACCACCGGTTTGGTCTCGGCAACGACCGGGGGAGCCATTGGCTTTGTGCTGGGTGTCGACACCACCGGGGGCGAAGTCGTCGCGGGGGGCGTCACCACCGGCGGGGTGGTGGCTGGCATAACTGGCTCGGCTGTGGGCTGCGTTTCGGCAGCAACCGGATTTTTAGCCCGTTGCAACCGGATCGTAATATCGTGCTGGTCTTTCACATCGACCGTATACTCGTAGGGCTGATAGCCGTCGACCTCCACGGTAAACCGGATTTTTTGCCCGAATTCCGCCAGAAACGTAAAACGTCCTTCGCGCGGTGGACCGGTCATAATCACCCGTTTTCCGTTAAATTCCTGAATCTGAACATTCAGCTTCTGCCGGATGAGTTGCTTGGTATCGTAGTCGATCACGGTGACATTCACGGGCGATTCGGCTGAAACCTCGCGTTCCATTTCCAGCACGATGGTTTGCTGGGATTGTTCCGGGTCCGTTACGCGGTCGAGACGAAGAGTTTTCTGCGCCGGTCGGTAACCGGCATAATTGGCATCGAGCCGGTAGATGTTCCCGGCGGGTAGTGCTACCGTGTAGGAGCCCAATTGCAGCGTACCGCGTTGGACTTTCCTGGTTTTTTCGTTAGTAATGGTCAGGGTTGCCGGAAGCAGGCGGCCGCTGCGGTCTTTCGTTTCAATCCGAACAGTGTATTCTTCCACCGGATTGGTTTGTCCGGCACCAACTACGGCCTGTAGCGTCAGGAGCAGGGAAAGAATAAAAGCGTTAAAACCTTTCATTTCGCTTGAAGACTACGGTTTTCGGCGACGGCTGCCCAGGGCCAGCCCGGCATAGACATCGGCCCCGCGCGGACGCAATTTATTGGAATTACTGCCAATCATCCCAAACAAGTTATCGGTTCCCAGAAAAACCGGCCCCACGCGGACGGAAGCCCCCGCCATGAAGGCGTTATTGAGAAACACCAGCGGAATGGCCACGCCAACTGTCGAGGTTTCGAGCCGGGGCGTTATCGCAACCAGCGAGGGCTGGCGGATGGCAATTGCGTCTTTAGCCCGCAAATCCTGGAGTAAAGTCCCCGTCAGGTAGAAGCCCCGCCCGATGTTGATGTCTGCATTGAGAGAAAGTGCCGTTGGCAATCCGGACGTAAACCGCCCGGTGTTGTTGGCTTCGGTCAGATTCAGTTCATCCCGTACCACTTCGGCAATGCCTTCGCTGCCTTTGGCGTTGATGAAGTCGTCGGAGGTAAATTGCTGGTTGGTGGTGTTGATCGAATACCGTTGGACGTACCGGTTATCCTCGTACCGGATGGTGCCAATATCCATCAACGCTACCCCTAAACGGAGCGCATACTGGTCCGGGTCATCGGCCGATTTAAGCTGGTACGATAGGCCAATGTCGGCTCCCCAACCTCTGCCGGGATTGTTGCCGTCGAAAAACTGACGCAGGCTGACCGACCGCCCCTGATCCTGCAAATAGGTCGTGTAGCCCAGTTCGGCGTTGAGCTGATCGACCTGCATGTAATAGGAACCCGTGTTGGCGGTATCCGACAAAACGCGGTAAGACAGCCCCTTGTTATTCAGAAAACCGGCCGTGATGCCCTGCAGGCGTTTCACCGTGACGCCAATCGAAAGCTGTTGATACTCGTCCTGAATGAGGGCTGCCGCCAGGGTCAGCCCGACTTCGGCGTAGGTGTTGGTGTTGATACTGAACTGGTTATCCTTGTTCGGAATGTTGTAGAGTTGTTCATCCTGCAAACCCGCGCGCACCACCGACAGCAGCGATTCCGACGCGTTGCGGATCTGGGCCGTGGCCCGTAGCCGGGTTGTCAGCCCAATGGCCGCCCGACCGCCCAGTTGAAGCAGGAGAGACGGCCCGCGCAGATCGGTCCAGGCGGTGGCATTTTTGGGCTTTCCATTGGCAATTTCTTCCAGGTATTCGGGGCGGAATAAAACGGCTCCATCGGATAGTTTATATTGATCCGGCACCCGTTTCAGTGCAAGCGAAGAGAGCGAATAGGGAGCCTGGTAGCGAACGTAATTGTTGTCGATGTGGGCATTTCCGGCCCCCAGATTCAGGTAAAAACCGTATTTGGAGTCGGTCGCAAAAGCGGGATTCAGATAAAGGCTCTGGGTGCCACCGTAGGGACTGGGCGCGACACCCAGAAAATTTTGGGCCGCAACCGAAGAAGCAAACAGACAAATCAAGAATAAACAACGCAGCAGGCGCAACCCCATAAAAAGTGAAGAGTTAAAAGTTAAAAGTTATGAGTTAAGAATGAAGAGTTGGCTGACGCGAGCTGAATACACGTGCGTTAGCCAACTCTTCATTCTTAACTCATAACTCTTTAAACGCCTTCTGCTTCGACTTGTTTTACTTCGGGCACTAAACGCGTCAGGAGATTTTCGATACCGGCTTTCAAGGTCAGCGTGGAAGAGGGGCAACCGCTACAGGAACCTTGCAGCAATACCTTGACGGTACCGTCTTCGTCGTTGAAGGAGTGGAAGCTGATGGCGCCCCCGTCGGATTCAACGGCCGGGCGGATATACTGATCCAGAACGGACTTGATTTTTTGAATAGTCGGCGAATCCGCTTCCACTTTGGTGGTGTTGGTGTCGATGGTTTGCTGGGCAAAAACCGGTTTCTGGTCGTTGAAATACGCCCGGATGTATTGTTTAACCTCAATCAGAACATCTTCCCAGTCGGTTTGTTCGTCTTTCGTAACCGTGATAAAGTTGCTGGCAATAAACACCCGCTTCACGTAATCGAAGCCAAATAAGGCCACGACCAGGGGCGAATTTTTCCCGTTGATCAGGGCTTCCGACGCGTCGGCATAATCGAACGAAAGCCCTTCCGGTGCCAACGGAAAGTTTACCACGAACTTCATGGAGTTGGGGTTCGGGCTGCTTTCGGTATACAGCGATAAAGCAGGATATAACGTACTCGTCATTTTCGTAATCGTTTCAGTTGTGTATCAAAACCGCTACTGGGCAAACACCCGTCCGGATTGATTAGTTTACCAACAATAAAAAACCTGCCCGGTATTCCCAGACAGGTTTTTTAAATCGTTGTGAAACCGTCCGGAATCACAAAAGGTATTTGATTAAGCTACCGGAGCTTCGGCTACTTCCGCTGCCGGAGCGGCTTCTACCGCTGCCGGGGCTGACGTGACGATGCTCACGAATGAACGCCCACCTTTGCCTTTGCGGAAATGTACTGCGCCATCGACCAACGCAAACAGCGTGTGGTCACGGCCAATGCCGACGTTTTTGTCGGGGTGATGCTTGGTGCCGCGTTGACGAACGATGATGTTACCGGCAATGGCCGACTGACCACCGAACAGTTTCACACCCAAGCGTTTGCTCATCGAGTCGCGGCCGTTCCTTGAACTACCTACACCTTTCTTGTGCGCCATTTTTTTAGAAAGTTTACGGTTTACGGTTTATGGTTTACAGTTTCTGGTTAGCTAATACATCCGAGACAAGCACGGGTCAACCAACCGAAAACCGAAAACCGGGAACCGAAAACGATTATACAGTTATGTCTTCGATTAATACTTTGGTCAGATACTGACGGTGGCCATTTTTCTTCTTGTAGCCTTTCCGACGTTTCTTTTTAAAGACGATCACTTTTTCGCCTTTCAGGTGTTCCAGAATTTTGCCGGAAACCTGGGCGCCTTCGACGGTCGGGGCGCCTACCGAAATAGTCCCGTCATTATCGACAAGTAGTACCTTGTCGAACACAAGTGCAGCGTCCGTGTCGCCTTCTAACCGGTGGGTATAGACGTATCGGCCCTTTTCAACTTTAAATTGCTGCCCTGCGATCTCTACGATTGCATACATGATTGATACAGAAAATGTTGTTTCTCAGAAATGAGGTGCAAATATAGGAGTTTTTGTTTGAAAAAAGAAACCAGAACCTTCTATTCGCCAGAAATGTTAAATTAACAGGAAACGCACTGGTTATTTGTTGGTTAGCACGAATTTTGTGTAGCGTTTTCGGGTTAAACGGCTCGCGTAACGTAGGAGGGGCTGGCCGTCGGTTACCTGGCCGAAAGGGTGTATGGGTTCGGCATTGTATCGTCCTACGGAGAAGATTATTCCGACTTTAACTCGATTCGTATGAAAGCATGGATAAGCCTGCTTGCTGTGTTGATGATTGCGGCAGCAGCCACGTTTGCTCCGGCACCTCCTTTTGCCGGAGAGAAAGTATATGCCATTGGCGACGCCGTCGTGGATTTTAAGCTAAAAAATGTCGATGGTCGACTGGTTTCACTAAGCGATTATAAAAATGGGAGAGGGGTCATTCTGGTCTTTACGTCCAACCACTGCCCGTTTTCGAAAGCCTACGAAGAGCGCGTGATGGCGCTGGACCGAAAATACGCCGTGGCCGGTTTTCCGGTGATTGCCATTCAACCCAACGACCCGGGGGCCTACAGCGAGGATTCGTTTGAGAACATGAAAATCCGAGCGCAGGAAAAAAATTATTCATTCCCGTATTTGTCGGACGAAAGCCAGACCGTAGCCCACGCTTTTGGCGCCACCCGCACACCCGAAGCATTCATCCTGAAACGTGTTGGCGACCGGTTTACGGTCGAGTATACCGGCTCCATCGACGACAGTCCGCAGATTCCCTCGGGCGTGCGTCGGCGATATGTGGAGGACGCCGTCAATAACCTGCTGCTGGGCCGCCCCGTTGTTCTGACCACCACCAAAGCCATCGGCTGCGCCATCAAGTGGAAAAGCATTTGAGGAGTGGAGAATGAAGAGTTAAGAGTTAAGAGTTAAAAATTAAAAGTACTTTACGCGTCAGCCTACTTTTAACTCTTAACTCTTCATTCCTTTTGGCACTGCTTTTGACAAGGGCTGATTACAAACCAATCAATCAGTAAATCGTATGAAAAAGGTGATCATGACGTTCAAACAGATTCGTATGTTGGCCGGGGCTGCTTTCCTCGTGGCTTCGTTATCGCTGACGTCTTGTCAGAATGACGGGAAAAATGAATCCCGCACCGAAGATGCCATGGAAAAAACGGGTGAGGCCGTAGAGGCCGATGCCGAAGAAGCCGGTGATAAAATGGAAGCCAAAGGCGAAGAAGCGGCTGCCGATTTTCGGGAGGAACGCGACAAAGTAGTGGCTGATATTAAGGAAGAACAACGGGATCTGGATGCCCGTATCGATAAGTTAAAGGCTGATATGGAGCGCGAAGGGGCGGAAGCCAAGGCGAAATCCAAAGAAAAACTGGCCGAACTGGAAGAAGACCGGAAGGAACTGGGCCAGGATCTGGAAAACGCTCAGAACGCCACCGCAGCCGCCTGGAAAGATGTGAAAAAAGGGTTTAAGGAAGCGGGCAAAAGCATCGGCGATGCGTTTGACAAAGCCGGTGAAAAACTCGATAACGACAACAACTAATTTCAGTTAGGTAAGTAGAAAAGCCGCTCCAACCGCGCTGGTTGGGGCGGCTTTTTTGTGGAAAAATGTACACAGAGTGTTGGCGTAAATGAACAGTGTCCGGGAAAAAAGCGTTGGGGATTTGGTGGTTTTGGAAACCTGACAACTATTTTTTTTCAGGTCTTCAAAAAAAATACCTGGTGACAACCAGCGATCCGGTAGACGTATTTAACCCTCATAAGCCCTTTGATTGTAACGTTCACTTTGCTGCGGTATCCGGCGCGAAGCTGGTATCCGGCTTTTGCCAACATGGGCCGGTGGGTCA
This sequence comes from Larkinella fluvii, assembly GCF_051857545.1. Taxonomy (NCBI): domain Bacteria; kingdom Pseudomonadati; phylum Bacteroidota; class Cytophagia; order Cytophagales; family Spirosomataceae; genus Larkinella; species Larkinella fluvii. The sequence continues at coordinate 401,302 of NZ_JBPZHB010000003.1, forward strand.
TGCAGCCTTTTCGGGCGGAAGGGCTGCAGTTTCAGAAAATGATGGGTTGTGGACGAAACTTCGGCCTGATTCCGGACTTATCGGCCTACGTTTTTCTCGGCGTCTGGACGGACGAAAAAGCCGCCCGCTTGTTCTTTGAGTCAGACCGCTGGAAAACGCTCTGCAACAGTACGAAGGAGGTGGGAACCCTGTATATGAACCCGTTGCGGTCACACGGCGCGTGGGATGGACAAAATCCGTTTGAAGTGCCGGAGCCCTCGCGTTCGACCGGTTTTCCGGTGGCCGTGCTGACGCGTGCCACACTTCGGCTGGCGGCTTTACCCGATTTCTGGCGGCACATTCCGCAGGCCCGCCAACGCCTGAAAGCCCACACGAATGATCTGCTTCTGGCCATTGGCGTCGGTGAAAAACCGTTTACGCAACAATGCACGATCAGCGTCTGGAAGGACGAGAAAACCATCGATCAGTTTGCCTACCGGCAGAGCGGGCACAAAGAGGTGGTTCGGCTGACGCGCGAACGGCGGTGGTATTCGGAGGAACTGTTTGCCCGGTTTGCCGTCGTCGGAAGCGAAGGGACTTTTTCCGGGAAACCGCTCCTGCCGGAAACCGCTCTATAAGATCGTCATCAATTCTTTCAGGTGCTGGATTTCGTAAGTTGGTGCAACTCCTTCGATGGGCAGGCTGGCGGTGTTGTAATAGACCACGTCCATGCCCGCGTTCAGGGCTCCGCACACGTCGGCTTCGTAATTATCGCCAATCATCAGGCTTTCACCGAGCGAAGCGCCCGACACATTCAGCGCAAACTCGAAAATGCGTGGCTCCGGCTTTTTGGCTTCAGCTTTCTGAATGGTCACAATGTGCTGGAAGTAGTCGGTCAGGCCCGAACTGGCCATCTTCAAAGCCTGAATTTCGTCGAAACCGTTGGTGATGACGTGTAACTGATAGCGCTCTTTGAGGTAGTCCAGCACATCGACGGCCGATTCCATCAGGTGCGGTTTGCGGGGTAGCAGTTGCAGATAGGCCTCGTTCATCTGGTCACAAACGGAATGATCCGAAACGCCGACGGCATCCATAACCATCCGAAACCGGTATTTCCGAATGTCGGTATGCGTCAGCCGGTTGTTGTAAAAGTCGGACCAGAGCTGGTTGTTGATGGCAATAAAGTGGCGGTTAAACTCGTCGGCGGAGGCAATACCGGCCTCTGAGAGCCGGAATGTCTCATACAATTCAAAAATCGATTCCGTTGAGTTCCGGTCAAAATCCCAGAGGGTATGATCGAGGTCGAAAAAAAGATGTTTATACATGGCTGAGAAAGTCAGGGGTCAGAACGTACCACCGCCCGGCCGGTACGTTCTGACCCCTGAACTCTTAAAACGGGAGCACCAGTCGCTCCACCGGTTGATCATTGACGAGGTGGCTTTCTACAATTTCTTCGACGTCCGAAAGTTGTACATTGCCGTAATACGTTCCTTCCGGATACACCACCATCGACGGCCCCAGGGCGCAGGTGTCGAGGCAACCGGCGCGTTGGGCGCGGATATCAATTTGTAAACCGCGTTGTTTCAAGGCCTCCTTGAACGCATCGACGAGCGCCAGGCCGTGGGCTTCTCCGCAGCTTTTTTTGGGGGCTGGTTTTTGATTGGCACAAATAAAAACGTGTTTCTTAAATTTCATGAGAATGGATTCAATCGCACCGATGGCGAATTTCGTATATGAGTAAGAATTACAAAGTTCTGTTAAAAATCTCAGGAGTGCTACCCGAATTGTAAGGAAAGAATTTCGGCCGGTTTAAACCCTTTGGCATCATTTTGGGTCTATCCAGGTAGTTGGTTAAAAAAATACAAATGAATCATTGAATAAGGCAGAAATGTATAAATGATCAGGAATTAAAGTTTTTTTTACAATTCACACAATAAAGTGTTGTATTTTGACTGATTAGTATGAAAATAATTTTTCCGCCTATTGCAAAGTACAATGAAAATATTTTACTTTGAGACAACCAATCAGATCTTTCACTAAAAATCCCAACGCTCACACACTATCGATACAAAGCTCTACGTTACCTAACTGATTACTGAAAATGGACAAATTGCAGGTTAGCGACAGTGAGCTTATATCCCTGTACATCCGCGGTAGTGAAAAAGCCTTCGAAAAACTGGTTCAGCGCCACAAATCGAAAGTTTATACCACGATTTATCTGATTGTAAAGGACCAGTACGTTGCCGAAGACTTAATGCAGGACACCTTTATCAAGGCCGTTGAAACATTAAAATCCGGTAAGTACAACGAAGAGGGTAAATTTTTGCCCTGGATTATTCGGATCGCTCACAACCTGGCTATCGACTTTTTTAGGAAAGAAAAACGCTACCCCAATGTAGTGTTTGAAGATGGTAGTAATGTGTTTAATACGCTGGAATTTGCCGAAGACTCCATCGAGTCGGTGCAGATTCGGCAGGAAACACATGAACATCTGCGTGAGCTGATTCAACGGCTGCCCGAGCAGCAACGTCAGGTTCTGATTATGCGGCATTACGAGGAAATGAGTTTCCAGGAAATCGCCGATGCAACCGGAGTCAGTATCAATACGGCATTGGGGAGAATGCGTTATGCTTTAATTAATTTGCGTAAGCAGTTAAGCAAACGTTCCCCATACTATGATACAAATTTTTACCAACGATGACGTAATCCGGTATGTCTACGAAGAGACTTCCACCGAGGAAAACCTCTTGATCGAAGACGCCCTCATGGCAGAGCCGGAATTGATGAGCTTCTATTTAGATACGCTCGAAATCAAGTGTTTGATGAACAAAATCGAACGCAAGCCGGCCGAACGCACCGTTCAAAATATCCTGAATTATTCGAGAAATTACGCGGCAAACCCGTCAGCCTGATCCCGTTAGGCTGACGGGTTTCTGTTTTCTCTGATTACCCCTGATAATCTCTGATCCACTCTGTGTAATAATTTTTAAAGTTGTTACACAGAGGTGATCAGAGGAAATCAGAGTTGATCAGAGGGAGTTATCTTTGCTGTATGCTAAAGAAAGAACGGTTTCGCTATTTTCTCGATTACTTCATTACCCATTTCCCGGAACCGGAGACCGAATTGCATTACCGCAATCCGTATGAATTGCTGGTGGCGGTTATTTTGTCCGCCCAATGCACCGATAAACGGATCAATCAGGTGACACCGAAGCTGTTCGAACGGTTTCCTGAACCGGAATCGCTCGCGGCAGCGTCGGTCGATGAGGTGTTTGGTTACATTCGGAGTGTTTCCTATCCGAACAACAAGGCGAAGCACCTGGTGGGCATGGCAAAAGTGTTGACGGAGGAGTTTGGATCGGAAGTCCCGGCGAAAGTGGACGACCTGCAGAAAATGCCGGGGGTGGGTCGAAAAACCGCTCACGTCATTGCGTCCCTCATTTTTAATCAGCCGACGATGGCGGTCGATACCCACGTCTTCCGCGTGTCGCACCGGCTGGGATTGGTGCCTAAAACCGCTACGACGCCCCTGGCGGTTGAGCTGGCTTTGGTGAAATACATCCCGAAAGAATACGTCCCCAAGGCCCACCACTGGCTGATTTTGCACGGACGGTACGTGTGCGTCGCCCGATCACCGAAATGTTCGGAATGCGCCCTGACGCATTTTTGTCAATACTTCGAAAAATTGATGGGAACACGGATTTAGCGGATTGAACGGATAAAAAACAGATAAATCATTTTTAATCCGCTCCATCCGTTCAATCCACGTTCCCATTAGCAATTAGAACTGCTCGATACCTGCAAAGAAGAAATCGCCCTCGATTTTCGCGTTATCGTCGGAGTCCGAGCCATGAATGGCGTTGGCTTCGATCGACTTGGCAAACCGTTTCCGGATGGTTCCTTCTTCGGCCTGGGCCGGGTTGGTGGCACCAATCAGCTTGCGGAAATCAGCCACGGCATTGTCTTTTTCCAGAATCATCGGAATGATGGCTCCGGACGACATATAGGCGCACAGGTCGTTGTAAAAAGGGCGTTCGCTGTGAACGGCGTAAAACTGTCCGGCCCGCTCTTTCGTCAGCAGGGCTTTCTTTACGGCTACAATCCGAAATCCGGCTTCTTCGATCATTTGAATGATTGCACCGGAATTCCCCTCCGCCACGGCGTCGGGTTTAATCATCGTGAACGTACGGTTGGTCGTCATCAGGGAGTGAAACAAAATATTATTTGGCTCCAAAGGTATAAAGATTAGAGAACAATTCTTCGTAATTTTGCGAATTGATACCTGCCCGTTCACCCGGGGTAATTCATAAATGCAAGACTTCGACGCTATCCGTACGCTGATTGACCAGCCCCAGACGGTGCTGATTACCACCCACCTAAACCCCGATGCCGATGCCATGGGCTCGTCGCTGGGCCTGGCGGGTTATCTGAAAAAACGGAACCACCATGTTACGGTGATCACACCGACCGATTATCCCGAAAACCTGTACTGGTTGAGCGGTAACGACGACGTGCTGGTATTTGACGAAAAGAAACGGGTCGAAATCAGTCAACTGTTCGAACAGGCCGACGTTATTTTTTGCCTGGATTTCTCAGCGCTCAACCGCATTCGGGATCTGGAACCAATGGTGCGGCAGTCGCGCGCCAAAAAGGTGATGATCGATCATCACCTGGAACCGGAGTCATTTGCCGATTTTGCCTATTGGGATACCAAAGCCGCAGCAACCGCTCAGCTTGTGTTTCAACTGATCGACCGGTTTGGCGATAAAAAACTCGTCGATGTGGGGATGGCCGAATGCCTTTATGCCGGTATTATGACCGATACGGGCTCGTTCCGGCACGCCAGCACCACGGGTGACGTGCATCGGGTGGTTGCCGAATTAATCGATATCGGCATTGAAGTGAGTCCCATCCACCGCCGGATTTACGACAACGTTTCGCTCGACAAACTGCGGTTTACGGGTTATGCGTTATCAGAAAAGCTGGTGGTTTTGCCGGAATACCGGTTTGCCTACATCACCATTACCGATGCGGAACTGAAGCGGTTCCGGTCGAAAATGGGCGATACGGAAGGTCTGGTGAATCAGGCGCTGGCGGTCGAAGGCGTCATTATGGCGGCCATTCTGATCGATCGGGGAGACGAGGTGAAAATGTCGTTCCGGTCGGTGGGTGATTTTTCGGTGCGTGACCTGGCCAGCCAGCATTTCAGCGGGGGCGGACATAAAAATGCCGCCGGTGGCCGGACAACGCTGACGCTCAAGGAAACAGAACAAAAACTACTGAGTGTATTGCCCGCGTATCAGGAGCAATTGCTGGAGTCGGTTTGAGATAGGTTCACGGTTTTCCGTATTCGGTTTACGGTGGCTGGCGTGAGAATACGAATGCGTCAGCCACCGTAAACCGAATACGGAAAACCGTGAACCATATACTATTTTTGTCAACTAAACCAAGTTCCGTTTGTGGTGTGTAGTTAACCACAAATTCTAAAACCAAACTACGAACTACAAACACTAAATTTCATGACTATCAAAACCGTTAGTAAACTCTCTCTGCTGGTCGTGGTACTGGCTTCCTGCGACAACAACCGGGTGCAAGTAACCGAAACCGGCTTGAAGTACAAGTTTCACGAAGATGTTGAAGATACGCGTAAAGCGAAAGTCGGCGACGTGATGACCTTTAATTTAACGGTCAAAAACAGTAAGGATTCGACGCTGGGCAGCAGCTATCAGAACGGGGCGCCCGTGAAACAGCCGTTGCAGGCATCGACATTCAAAGGCAGCCTCGAAGAAGGGCTTGCTCTGTTGAGCAAAGGCGACAGTGCTACCATTTATGTCAGCGCCGATTCGATTGCCGGCCGGTCGCAGCAACCCCTGCCGCCGTTTATTCCCAAAGGCTCCGACATTGCCTATACCATCAAAGTGATTGATATCCAGTCGATGGAAGAATTCCAGAAAGCGCAAGTATCGCTTCGGGAAAAGCAGAAAGGCACCGACGACAAAACCATTGCCGATTACGTAGCCAAGAACAAACTGGCCGGGCAGAAAACCGCATCCGGTTTGTATGTCGTCATTACGCAACCGGGAACGGGCGCAAACCCGGGCTCGGGTGACGTCGTGAAAGTAAAATACACCGGGAAACTGATGAACGGAAAAGTGTTCGACAGCTCCGACAAAAATCCGCAGACGCAGGCCGGTATTGACTTTCCGCTGGGTCAGGGTGCCGTTATTCCGGGCTGGGATGAAGGGGTTCGTCAATTGAAAAAAGGAGGCAAAGGAACGTTGATTATTCCGTCGGGCCTGGCCTACGGCATAGAAGGCGCACCGGGTGCCATTCCGCCAAACTCCGTGATCATGTTCGATGTGGAACTGATCGATATTAAAAAAGGAGCCGCCCCGACCCCGCAGATGCCCCAAATGCCGCAGGGCGGACGGTAATCAATACCCGAAATCTGTGAACGAACCCGATACCAGATTCGTATCGGGTTCGTTGTTTATTAATAGAAGTTGAGTAAAAGCGTATTTAGATACACGAATGAGATGGCAGGAATGAAAAATTGGCTGAAATGGAGCGTTGCTGTTTCGCTGATTGGGCTATTGATCGCACAGGTGGGCTGTGCACCGGATCCGGGCGAAGCGCTGAACGATCGCAAACGACGCGAAAACGAGGAGGAAATTAAGGCTTATATTACTCAAGAAAACCTCCCGGCCGCTAAGGATGATGCAACCGGTTTGTACCTTGCTAAGACGAAATCCGTACCGACCGGCCAGACTCCGGTAGTGGGCGACGAAGTTCGTTTCTACTTTGTACAGCGCCGTCTGGATGGTGTTATTGTCGACAGTTCCGAAACCTTCGCCAAAAAGCCGAGTACGGTCACGATTGGAGCACCTTTGCAGGGAACGATTACGGCCCGGCTTTATAACGGCTTGCAGTTGCTGAAAGAAGGCGAAGAAGGCATCGTATTGGCACCCTACGACCCGACCGACAACAAGAGCGGTAATTTACTCCTCCCGGCTTATACGCCCGTCCGGTACGACATTACGGTGGTCAGCGTTCGGACCGAAGAAGAACAGATTCAGGATTATCTGGTTGCCAAAGGCTTGACGGCGGCCGAAAAAACCGCTTCCGGTCTCCGGTTTCTGCTGACAAAAGCCTATCCTGATTCGGCCCTCGTGAAAGTAGGGCAATCGGTAAAAATCAAATACAAAGGTACCCTGCTGAATGGCAATCAATTCGATGCCAATGCCGATGGGGCCGATTTCAACATCGGAACAGGTGCGGTTATTGCCGCCTGGGATGAAGCCCTGGTAAAAATGCGGGAAGGTGAAAAAGCGACGATCGTTCTGCCATCTACCATTGGGTATGGGCAGTTAGGCAAGGCTCCCATTCCTCCCTATGCTTCGCTCGCATTTGATATAGAAGTCGTTAGTGCTAAATAAACAATCTTTCCAGATCAATAGGCTGCCTTGCTAAAGGCAGCCTATTTTTTTAACCCATTTTCTATGACGCTTTGTTTCGCCACCAACAACGCCAACAAACTGGCCGAAATCGCGGCTCTGCTGGGCGACCAGTTTACATTGAAAACCTTGCAGGATATTGGCTGTTTTGAAGAAATTCCCGAAACGCAGGACACCATTCCCGGCAATTCCCGCCAGAAAGCCGAACACGTCTGGGACCATTACCACGTCAATTGCTTTGCCGATGATTCGGGCCTGGAAGTGGATGCGCTGGACGGCGCACCGGGCGTCCACTCGGCCTATTATGGCGGTCACCCGCGCAGCTACGAACGCAACCTGAACTTGCTGCTGACCAACCTGAAAGACCAGACCAATCGCCGGGCGCGGTTTCGGACGGTGATCACGCTGGTCATCGATGGGCAGTATCAGTCGTTCGAGGGCGTTGCCGAAGGGCAGATTCTGACTGAGCCACGCGGCACCGGCGGGTTTGGCTACGACCCCATTTTTCAACCCGACGGTCACGATCGCACCTTTGCCGAGATGAACATGGAGGAGAAAGGCGACATCAGCCACCGGGGAAAGGCCTTTGCCAAATTGGTGGCGTTTTTGAAAGAGTTACCCCCAAACTCCTGAAGGGCAGGGTTGTTAGGTTCTGCGCTTGTTTGCCCCCCACCCCCCTAAAGGGGGAGTTTTCTCGCACTCCAAGCTCCCCCTTTAGGGGGGTGGGGGGCAAACAACAAAAAAGGCTTCCCGAACAGGAAGCCTTTTTTGTTGCTTAAGATCGATCTAATCAATAGAACTTCGCCCGGCGGTCTTTCACCTTGGCGTTTTCACGAATGGCTTCGTTGATCATAAAACCGGTGCGGCTGCTGGCGTTTTGCTGAAGCTGGGTTTTATAAACCGTGTAATCGGCTACCGTTGGGGCGGGGGTAACGGAGGTGGTTTCCACGATCAGGACACCGGCATCGCCCGCAAAAGGCTTCGACCGTTTGCCGTTTTTCAAACCGAAGATTTTACCAACGGCCACCGGATCGACACCCGCGCTTTTCAGAAAACCGTTGGCCAGGTTCAGGTCGGGGACTTCCTCGACCAGCGCACCGGCACCGTATTTTTGGGCAATTGACTCGAGGGTTCCCGACGCACTGTTCAGTTTGGCAATGATCTGTTCCGCCTTCACCTGGTTGCGAACTTTCGCGGTCAGCTCCGGACGGAAGTTGTCGATCTTCACTTCATCTTCGGACGTTTCGCCGGTCAAAACCGCCACGACATATTGATCATCCACTTCAACCGCCGAGGATACGTCGTTGACATCCGTGTCGTCGTTGAACGCCCAGCGAACCAGTTCACGGGCGTTCCCCAGCGCATTGACGCTGGTTGAGTTTTCCGGAATCCGTTCGGCGGTGGCTACCACCAGTGTTTTGTCTTTCTTCACGTTTTCGTCAAACGCTTCCTTGGTTTGGCTTTCCGTGGCAAACTGCTCTGCTTTGCGATACACTTCATCGCGGGTTGCCTGGCTCGGGGTGATGGTTTTACCGATCGTCGAAATCCGATACAACGTATTCGTTTTCGGCTCGGTTACTTTGATGATGTGGTAGCCAAATTCGGTTTCAACCAGACGCGGAATCAAACCGGTGCCATTGAAGCCGAAAATCGCATCCTGGAACGGTTTCACCATCTGGTTGTTATTTTTGAAATATCCCAGGTCACCACCCTGCTGCGACGAACCGTCGGCGCTGTTGGCTTGGGCGAGGGCTTCAAAGCTGGCCCCTCCCTGAATTTGACGCAGAATACCTTCGGCCGTGATCCGCGCTGCGGCTTTGGCCGAATCGCTTCCGGCAGCCCGAATCAGAATGTGGCTGGCCCGAACGGTGAAGTTGGTGTCCTTTTTAACGCCACCATACTTGTAAATGAAATACGTGTTCCCTTCTTTGTAAGGACCGTATACACCACCCGGAGCAAACGTGCCGACCGTGGCTTTCAATTGCTCGGGCATTTCGCCAAGCGTCATGTACAACGGAGCCTGAATGTCGGAGTTCATACGGGCATACGATGAATCGTTCGTGGCCGTTGCCAGACCACGGGCCAGCGCTTTAATCTGATCGTATAAAGCCGTACTGTCTTCTTTCGACGGCGCCACCGGGAAGGTTACATACTGAATCGTCCGGCTATTGATGCTCTTGTATTCGTCCTTGTGCTTGTCCAGGTATTCCTGCAACTGGGCATCGGTTATTTTCACCGTCGTATCCGGAACGGAGTAATACGGAACCAGCAGGAACTTGGCGTTGGCACGGGTGTTCTGGGCCTGGTATTCTTTCTGGGCTTCGGCGGTTGTGACGAACGACGATAACCGCAGTAGGTTTTCGTACTTGGTCCGGGTGCGGTCGGCGCTAAGGTTTTTCTCAAAATTGGCCCAGGCCTGTTGTTGTTCGGCGGGCAGCGTTTTGAGGCTTTTCAGGTAATTGATAACGGTATTTTTGTCGAAAGAGCCGGTTTTGGGGTCCGTAAACGTTTGCCGGATGGCGGGGCTGATGTAGTTACCCTGCACCATATCGACCAGTTCCTCGGGCGTTACCGACAGACCGAGGGCATCGTATTCTTTCTGATAGGCAATGTCTAAAATGAACTGATTCCAGGCCTGGTCGCGGAGTTGAACCTGGTCCTGTTCGGTAGCGGGGCGACCGGTTTGTTGCTCATAAGCGGCCCGGGCTTCATCGACTTTCGCATTGAATTCCGGATACGAAATCTTTTGACCGGCAATCTCACCCACAGTCTGGTCCTGTCCGCCAAACAGGCTTCCCGGACCGAGCAGATCACCTCCTACAATAAATAAAATCAAGCTGACGGCAATCACACCCACCGCAACGCCTGATTTTTCTCTGATCTTGTTAATTAAAGCCATTGTTAGTTTTACGCAGAAATTTGACCCGCAAAATAACACTTATTCTCACAGAAATACAAGGAGAAAACGGGGGCGAATAGGCTGTGTTTCAAAATTAACACGGCTTAGGCCGGTGGGTTAGACACTTCTGATTAGAGTCCTTTTTTCGTAAATCTTTTGGAACGCGGGACATGAGGGTTTTGGCCGGTGTTTGCTGACGCCGACCCGGCCGGGAATTGTTGTTGGTGTTCCATCTGGCGAATGGCGAGCAGATTTGACGCGCGTCGGTCGCTTAGGGATTGATAGTCAGACGGAAAACGAAGTCTCTTTTTGCGCTACAAGGGTTGCAAGACGAAGTCTGGGAAAGCGACACCGCGGGCTGTTTTCGGAAGCAATGCCGGCGTCCTTAAAAAGAGAAAAAAAGTGAAGGTACAGCACAGGGGAAACGGGGAATTTAGCGGATTTTGGGCTGCCATCAGTTACTTTTTTACCCCGGCCTTGAGGGTATAAACGACGGTTTTATGCAGAGATTGCCGTCGTTTATACCCTGAAATCGTTTACCAAGAATGATTTTATTCCCTCCTGAACAATAAGAGCATCCCGCCGACGTTAAGCGCGGAATGATTTGGTCAGGATTTATAAGACAGGCAGGGTTTCTACAGTGCAGGAAAAATGAAAGTGTATGAATGTCATCAAGTTACTGATGTGACTTATTTGGCCACATAATTATTCACATTGATTGATCCGTTTTCCAGCATAATTCCAGATTATAAAGGACGGTTTAAGGAAACCAGTTGGTAGAATAACGGTTTTCTTTTGAGTATTTATTACCATATGATTTTGATAATAAAGTTTACTTTTTTGCCGCAACTCAAAACTGGTGAAAAGCGGCCGAAACAAATTCTAAAACCGTCGGCAAAGACGCACGCCAATAGGTCCAGGTGTGGCCGCCATCCCGAATCCGAAATTCGTGTGGAATTTCTTTTTTACGCATGGCAATATGAACCAATGAATTTCCTTCATACAGGAAGTCGTCGTCACCGCAATCGATGTACCAGCGAACCGCTTTTTTCTGATTGTCAGGTATAGTATTGACCAGATTCAACACACTTTGGCGGTTAAAATAAGCCTGCAATTCGTCGTCCGTTGCCGTCTGGTTGGTTCGGGCCAGCCGGGTTTTGGCATCTTCGGTTGAGACTGGCCCCGTGGCTGCACTGAGCGGGCAGGCCGACGAAAACAATTCGGGGTGGTGGAGCGCGTAGGTAAAAGTACCACCGCCCCCCATCGACAGGCCGGAAATGGCCCGAAACCGCTTTTCTGCTTTGATTCGGTAGTTTTTTTCAACAAAAGGCATTAGTTCCTCGAAGAAAAAATCTTCGTAACGCCATTCCCCTTTTACATCATTTTCATATCCACGCCGGCCGGTATTGGCGTCCGGCATCACGATAATCATGGGGGTTGCTTTGCCCTCCGCAATGGTTCGGTCGGCAATGTGAAGGACCTCGCCGAATTGTACCCAACCCGTGTGGTCGTCGCCGGCACCGTGCAGCAGATACAGCACCGGGTAGGTTCGTTGCGAAGTTTCGTAGTCGGGGGGTAAATAGATGGCAAACTTCCGGTCACTCTTCAGAATTTTACTTTTTAATGACTGGTTGTCCAGTACTTTTCCGGTTTGGGCAACCACCAAAGCAGGCAAAACCATCAGGAACAGCAGCACCTGAAACGTAGTTTTTTTCATATACAGCAAGGTGTTTAGGAGTAAGTTAAAACTGTTCGTCAAAGAGCCCTTCTACTCCCGTAAAATTGCCCGGGTAGGACAGCGCCGACGAATTTCCAAGATACAACAAAGAAATAAAAAAGGAACGCAAGTCGCCCTGCGTTCCTTTTTTAACCGACTTTTTGTGGCTTTACATCGCGTCCTGAATCGCTTTGATGGCGTCATAGTGTTTTTGCAGGGTTGGAAGGGTCTTTCCTGCGAACGCTTTTACATCCGGGTCTTTGGCGTTGAAAGAAGCATCTTTAAAAAGGTCAATATCTTCCTTGTGGTCATCGACCATCAGTTTAACGTATTCTTTGTCAAATTCTGCTCCCGAGAGTTTGCTTAAATCGTCCACATGTTTCTGATGATCTTCGCTCAGGGTTGCCGGTATGGTGATGTTCTTGGAGGTCGTCAGGGTTTTTAATTCCTCATTGGCTTTGGCATGATCGGAGGCCATCATGGCACCAAATTCCTTCACTTTGGGATTCACGGCTTTCTGTTCGGCGAGCTTTCCAAGTTCCACTTCCATCATGCCCCCGCTGGCTGCTTTCACTGCAAATTCGGAATCATCTTCGGGCATATCTTTCTCGTCATTGGCTTCTTCGGCCTGTTCCGCGCTGTCCTTGTTGCTGCTACTATTACAAGCCTGGAAGGTGTACGTCCCCAATACTAACAGCAGAAATAAACTTACTTTTTTCATGATCGTTGAGCTTTATTGCGTGAGATGTTTTGTTAGACTCTGACTGTAAAACTCACGATTCCGGGTAAAGTGTTTTCAATTATCCTGAATATTATCCAAAGGGCCGGAACGGGTGACCCGGAAATACGGCATCAGCGCATTCGCTTTTTGGTTTCCTATACGGAATATGAATCCTGATTTGCGGGATAATGGCCAAAATTAGTATGGTGGGAGGTTTCGCTAATTAATGAATGATCAAGTAGTGATGAAACGATAACATAATCCATGTTGAAAAAAAGCTGCGCTTTTTAAACCGTCTTTAGAGAAATTTATTCGGCCTTTTTTCGTATTTATCCTGAAACGATCGGGTGGAACCAGTGTATTACCAGACATATATTTTGCCGGAAGAGAGACCGTTTCGTTGGGCTAATTTATCATGTGAATCGTTGATCAGCTTCTAAATGAGATTAATTATTTATTAGAGAAGCCATTTTTAATGCCAATCGATTTAAATAAAAATGAAATAAATTAAACAGAATTGAATAGCTTTGTGGGCAAACATTTTTCAACACACCCAATGAAGGTAAAACCGAACAAAATCCGTTTCTTCTCACCGGAAGACAATACGGATGAAGCACCCAAAGTAACACCGAAAGAGACTTCGTTTTCGACGTCTGTGACCAAAACCGGTCGCCTGGCTTTCCCCCAAAAACTAATGGAGGGATTGAGTATCGATCCCTCGAAACCCCACTACAAAGTGGGAACGGTTAACCGTCGCAAAGGCGTAAAAGCGTTGTATTTGATTCCAACGGAAGCCGGTGATGGTGAAGCGTTTGAATTGTCCAAAACCGGTCGTGGTTATTCCATTCCCCTGAAAGGAGTCTTCCAGAAAATCGGGCTTAATTTTCAGGATCATGAATATACATTCACGATCAAACCGTATGAGTATGGTGATGGTGTATCCGGTTTCGAACTCGTTTCTGACCAGCAAACACCACGCACAGCGGCCTCTGATGAATCGGAGGAATAAGCTTCGGATGGCCGGATTGTTGTTCGCTCTTGTAGCGAACCTTTCCGGCTTTTCTCAGTCGACGTATACCCAACAGTTGTTGGCGCATCGGGAAAATTATAAAGCCGAATTCCTGAAAGCGCCGAAGAGTCCGTTAAAAAAGGAGGATTTAAAAAATCTCCGCTTCTACGACCCCGATTCTACCTATCGGGTTGAAGCCACGGTTCAGCGAACGCCCCAGGCCGAGCCGTTTGAATTGCCTACTTATGACGGTCAGAAAAAAAGCTACGTTCCATATGCCGTCCTGACGTTCCGTATTCAGGGAAAATCGCATCACCTGACGGTTTACCGCAGCCTGCAACTGGCGCGTTTGCCCCAATACCGCGACTATTTATTTCTGCCGTTTAAAGATGCCACCAATGGCCAAAAAACCTACGGTGGCGGGCGTTACATGGACCTGCGGATGGGGGATATCAAAGACGGGAAAGTGGTGATCGATTTTAATAAAGCCTACAATCCGTCCTGTGCCTACAGCGATGGCTATGCCTGTCCGATTCCACCCAAAGACAACCATTTAGCGGTAGCGGTGGAAGCGGGGGAGAAGACGTATAAAAAACAATAGCAATTGTTTGATAATAGGTTAATTCGTAGTTTGGCGGGGTTGTTTGAGTATAAATACCGTACTTGTATGATTTTTTTTCGCCGTATTAACTACGGGTTGGCTCTAGCTTACCTTCTGGTTTCTTATTGTTCATTCGCCCAGAATAGTAGTATCACTTTTGGGCAGGTGAATTTTGATGATTTGAAAATGACGGTTTATCCTGCCGATTCGTCGGCGGAAGCCGTTGTGCTGTCAGACCTTGGTAAAGCCTCTATTACGAAGAATGATTCCCGAGGCTATTACGTATATTACGAGCGTCATGTTCGAATTAAAATTCTAAAAAAAAGTGCCTTTGACCGAGCTACGGTGACGATTCCTTTTCACCGCGTCCGCGTCGATCTTCATGAGGAAATAAGCGACATTGAAGGCATGACCCATAATCAGTTGGCGGATGGCTCCATAAAAGTGGATAAACTGGCGAAAGATGCCATTTTTGAGGAGCGCCGAACGGAAGAAAGGTACATCAAGCGCTTCACACTACCGAACGTCCGCGTAGGTTCCGTGATTGAATTCCGGTATACGCTTTCCTCCGATTTTGTGTTTGAATTGCGTGAATGGAATTTTCAGCGCGATATTCCGGTCCGCTGGAGTCAGTATGATCTGAATCTGATACCGGGATTTGAATACCGTATTCTCTTTCAGGGATACGAATCGCTGGTAATTGACAAAAACCAGCAATCGGGTAGTGACATTCAGTACCGCTGGGCGATGAAAGACCTGGTGGCGTTGCAGGAGGAAGATTTTATGGCAACACCCGATAATTACCGCGCCAAAGTCTGGTTTGAACTGATCCGAACGACTTTACCTACTCAGGTAGGCCCCCAGAACTTTGCTAAAAAGTGGGAAGACCTCGATAAGTTTCTATTATCCTATGGCCAGTTTGGGCTGGCCCTGAACCGAACCAGCTTTCTGAAAGAAATCGCTTCCGCTCTGAAGAGCCAATCGGCCGACACCCTGAAACAGATAACGGCAGCGTATCAATATATTCACCAGGTGATGACGTGGAATGGACACCGCTCTATTCTTACTAGAAACAGTCTCAAAAATGCGTTTGATGCCAAAACCGGGAACACCGCAGAACTGAATCTGATGCTGGTCGGCTTGTTGCGGGAAATGGATCTGGAAGCTTATCCGGTTATTCTAAGTACGAAACAGAATGGTACACTAAGTAAAGACTATCCGTTGCTTTCCCGGTTCGACTACGTGGTTGCCGTGGTGACCCTGGCCGGAAAAGACCTTCTGCTGGATGTGTGTGAACCGGGCCTGAGAGCGGGTGTACTCCCCGTGCGCTGCCTGAACGGTGACGGACGGCTCATCCATACCCGACAGGCTCGCTGGATACCGCTTACGCCGGTTGAAAAACGTCGGGAAACGGGGCAGTTCCTGCTGAAAATGACGAGAGAAGGTCAACTCGATGGAACGATCAGCATCACCCACACGGGTTATGCGGCCGCCGATAGTCGCCAGCGCTTGCGGAAAATGAGTCTGGAAAAGTTTAGAGAGGAATTTAAAAGCCGTAACCCTGACTGGCAGTGGAGCAAGCTGGAAGTGCAACATGCGGACTCCAGCGATCTGCCGCTGACCATCAAAGGGAACGTCACGATGTCGGAGGGCGTGAGCCGAATCGGCAACTGTTTATTTCTGCGTCCGTTACCGATTACTGACTTGATGCAAAACCCTTTTAAATCGCCCGAACGCCGGTTTCCGGTCGACATGGGAGTGCCTATCGAAAAGTCATTTGTAGCGATCTACTCGCTGCCTGAAGGCTATAGTGTAGAGGAACTACCTAAAAATGTAGCGTTAGTATTACCGGGTAATGCCGGGCGTTTTACGTTCATGACTCAGAAAGAAGGAGGTAGTTTGCAGGTTGCCAGTCGATTGGTTTTTAATAAAGCCGTTTTTAGTCCGGAGGAATATCACTCACTGCGGGAGTTTTATAACCAGGTCATTGCCAAACACGCCGAGCAGGTTGTACTGAAAAAGACAGATGAAAAATAAGCAGTTAATCGGCTTGGTAGCTTGTTGGTTAATCAGTATGGCAGCCGGGGCCGGGGAGCCTTTTTCCGTTGCAACCATTCCCGCCGGTTTGCCGACGGGGGCCGCGGTGGTCATGCGGCTTTATGAACATACATTCGAGGTCAGGACGCGTTCTGAAGCGGTTGAAACCGTCCATTATGCTGTTACCATTCTGAACGAAGGAGGAAAATCGTACACCTCTATTGAAATTCCGTATACAAAACTTTCAAAAGTAGGCAGTATCGAGGGAATCTTATACAATGCAGAAGGGAAGGTCATTCGGCGGCTAAAACGAAGCGACATCGAGGACCTGAGCTGGGTCAGTAATTTTTCATTATTTGAAGACAGCCGGATGAAATCGGCCGGTTTTACGTATGCGGATTATCCGTTTACCGTCGAATTTCGTTACGAAACCACCACGCAGAATACGATGTTGTATCCGGCCTGGTTTCCACTGAGCGATGATAAACTGGCGCTGGAGTCGGCCCAGTTTCGGATGATTGTACCGGTCGGGCAGACGTTGCGCTACAAAACATTGAATCACTTACCGACTCCCGAAGTCGTTGAGACTTCAACGGGGCGGACCTACACCTGGAAGCTGAAGCAACAAAAAATACATGAACAGGAGGTCCAGGCTCCCTATTATACCAATCGGGGGCCGGGTGTACTGACCGCACCGGATGAGTTTGAACTGGAGACCCGTAAAGGCCGTATGACTACCTGGCAGGAACTGGGCCGGTTTCACTATGAGCTGAATGAGGGCCGTGATCAACTCCCCGAATCGCTGCGGCAGCAGGTATTGGAACTCGTTGCCAATGAAACCGATGTGAAGGAGAAGATTCAGAAAATATATGGGTTTGTACAGCAACACACGCGCTATATAAGTATCCAACTGGGCATTGGCGGATGGCAAACGTTTCCGGCTTCCGTAGTGGCCGAGAAGGGCTACGGCGACTGCAAAGCATTGACGAACTATACGTATGCGTTGCTAAAAACAGTGGGTATTCCGTCCTTTCGGGCATTGGTGTCGGCAGGCCAGCATTCGGCGGATGTGTTACCTGATTTTCCCGCGTCGCGGTTCAACCACATGTTTTTGTGCGTTCCCCTGGCGAAGGATACCCTTTGGCTGGAATGCACGGATCAACACGCCCCAGCCGGCTATGTTGGTAGTTTTACCGACAACCGGCATGCGTTGGTTTTGACGCCGGATGGTGGAAAACTGGTTCGGACTCCGGTTTACCTCCCGGTCCATAACCGACAAAACCGCTCGGCAACCATACGACTGGATGCGTTAGGAAAGGCGACTGCCGATGTCAGGACGATATATACCGGTATTCAGTCAGAGTCGGTCGAATCCGTCATGCGTGCTGCCAACCCGGACGATCAGCGGCAGTGGCTCTATCGGCAGTTTGGAATACCGAATTTTACGATTTTGTCTTTTTCGTTTCAGGAAGACAAAAGTGCATTGCCAACCTTTATTGAACGGATGGTTATTGAATTGCCTAATTGCGCTACGCGCAGTGGAAACCGTCTATTTTTTGTTCCTAACCAGTTACCATCGGCTCAAACTCTCCCCATTCAAACCGATCACCGAACGGCGGAGTTGCGGCTTGCTACCGGTTACATCGATACCGACACGGTAATTTGTCAGCTACCGGCCGGTCTTGGCGTTGAGTATGTGTTCGAGCCCATTCAGCTCACATCGCGTTTCGGGAGTTATCAGGCATCCGTGAAGGTGGAAGGAAATACCGTGAAATACATTCGCAGGCTGGTTGTTGAAGCCGGTCTGTATGCGCCGGAAACCTATTCCGACTATGTCGATTTTCGCCGGAAAATTGCAAAAGCCGACCGGATGCAGATTTTATTAAAGAATTAAGAGTGAAGAGTTAAGAATTAAGAGTGAAGAGTTAAGAGTTGTGTATGCGTCAGCCAACTCTTCACTCTTCACTCTTCACTCTTAACTCCAATCCCGGTCCGACGAATCGCGGGTGTTCCAGCTATCGGTGGGGGCAAACCAGGTTGCGCCTTTCCGGAGGAATTTCTTGGCAACTTCTTCGTTGAGCTCAACGCCCAGACCCGGTTTGTCGGGTACTTTCACGAAGCCTTTCTCAACGATTGGTTTAATCCCGGTTACAATGTCTTCCCAGCCGTCCACATCGACGCCGTGGTGTTCCAGCGCGACGAAGTTCTCGGTCGCAGCCGCGCAATGGATATTGGCCATCATGCAGATCGGCGAACCGGCAAAGTGCATGGCCATCGGAATCCCGGCTTCTTCGGCGTAATCTCCGATTTTTTTCGTCTCCAGCAAACCGCCCGATGAAGCCAGATCCGGGTGAATCATGTCGATGGCTTTGGCATCGATGAGCTTGATAAACTCTTCCTTGGCGAAAATATCTTCACCGGTCAATGTTGGCGTTTCGATGGCATCCGAGATTTGTTTCCACTGATCGGTATAGAACCAGGGCACCAGATCTTCGAGCCACGCCAGCCGGAACGGTTCCATGGCTTTGCCAATCTGAATGGCGGTGTTAACGTCAAAGTGTCCGAAATGGTCGGCGGAAAGTGGCGTGTCGTAGCCCACAATGTCCCGGACCTTGCTAACGTGCAGCGCCAGCGCGTCGATGCCTTTTTTCGTCACCTGAATGCGGGTAAACGGGTGTTTGGTCTGCGCATAATTGCCCATTAGCCCCGGTTTGGCATCATTCCATTGTTGCTTGACATTCCAGTTCTTCGTACCGACCAGCATACCCGGCGTATCGGCCAGCATTCCGATGCCGAAGTCCATCTTCAGAAACGTATAGCCCTGATCCCGGCGCCGGACCATATGTTTGGCAAATTCGTCGTAATCCTTGCCTTCGGGCGTATCGGCGTAGAGCCGGATGTAATCCCGGTATTTACCGCCCAGCAACTGATAGGCCGGCACGTTATAGGCTTTGCCTGCCAGATCCCACAGGGCCATTTCGACCCCGCAGACGCCCCCGGCTGCCCGGCCATGATTCCCAAATTGCTTGATTTGTTTGAAGATCTGCTCGACATTGCACGGGTTTTTTCCCAGAATGCGGCTTTTCAGCATGAGCGCGTAATTGGCACTGGCACCGTCGCGCACTTCACCCCAGCCCACCAGGCCCTGGTTGGTATCGATCCGGATGATGGGGCTCGAAAAAGGAACGCCCTGCAAAACCGCAATGCGCATGTCGGTGATCTTGAGATCCGACGGTTTCGATTCGCGCTTTACTTTCTGGGTGATAAACTCCAGTTCGCGCTCCGGTCTTCCGTCGAACAACATTCCCATCGACAGACCGCCCAGAGCCGAGTTGCGCAGAAAACCACGCCGGTCGACGCCGGAAGACGGACCTACCAGACGGGGTTCGGCGGCTGTCGGTGCCGGGTACTTCTTCAATAAATCAAGTAAGTGTTGAATTTTTTTCATGCGTTTAACTGGATTTAGGTAATACTATTTCATTCAATCGGTCTTCACATAGAAAAGCAAACTTCAGTCTGGATATAATTCAATTTATTGAGAAAGTTAATGAAAAACCTCATTTTTCCGTTTTGGTGGCCTATTTTTTTACACCAGCCGCCTGGGTCAGTATTTTACCCAACCTCCTGTCTTTATGAGTAGACCTTTTTGACTTTTCTAATTCCTTAATCTTTCCGGGTGCAGCATCTGCGTGCAGTTTTGCTGACCGGCAACCCTTAAAAAGCGATGATAAAGAGAACACTTGTAGTACTGGCAATGGCCCTTTCGGGAAGTCTGACGGCCCAGGCCCAGCGGGTTGGCTCATCGGTTGAGCAGGTTACCGCCTTAACGTCGAACTGGAAAGGAACCCGTCTGCCCGATGGCCGGCCCAATGTGCCGGATCTGGTTCTGGAGCGGCTGCAAAACTGTACGCTGGAGCAAATCTGGGGCTATCTGGGGAACAAAGGCTACCGTAATCAGGTCGAGAAAAACTGGGTCATTCTCAAACCCGGTGAAACCATGACCGGGCGGGTGGTTACGGCGCAGTTTATGCCAACCCGGCCCGACCTCGACAGCCTGGTGAGGAAGCAGGGCAAAGCCGAAGGGCGGTCGCAAAAAGGCGGTATCAACATCTGGCCGATCGATATTCTGACCAAAGGCGATGTGTATGTGGCCGACGGCTACGGAAAAATTAAAGATGGGACGCTGATTGGCTCTAGCCTCGGCAACGCGATCTACGGCAAAACCGGGAAGGGTGTCATTTTCTACGGGTCGGTTCGGGATATGCAGGAATTAAAAGACACCAAGGGGTTCAACGCCTGGGTGAAAGGGCACGATCCGTCATACATCAAAGACATGACCCCGACGTCCATTAATGCGCCGATTCGCGTCGGTGAGGTGACGGTTTTTCCGGGCGATGTCGTGTTTGCGAACGAATACGGCGTGGTGTTCATTCCGGCGCACCTGGTCGAAGGGCTGGTGTCGGCTTCGGAGATGACGGCCTTGCGGGATGAATTTGAACGTGTACTTTTGCAGCAGGGAAAATACCCCTCGGGCGAGATTCACGGCGACTGGTCGGCCAAGATCAAAGATGAATTCAGAGCCTGGGTGGGCAAATACCCTAAAAAACTGGCGATTACCCAGAAAGATATCGACGCCTATCTGGCGAAAGAACATTGAAAAGAAAGGAAATAATAAATGTTAAATGAGTAATATTAAATATTAGGACTTTCGCTTTCTGCCCCTAAATCCCCTAAAGGGGACTTGGACGCGGCTTAATCTGGATGTTAAAAGTCCCCTTTAGGGGATTTAGGGGCAGAAAGCGAAAGTGTGATTGAATTATCAGACGTAAGTCCTAAATGTAAAAGTAGTTTTCAATCCAGCACTTTTACATTTAATATTACTCATTTAACATTTGATATTGTTTATAGATTAATTGATCCCGTATGAAATCCAGAGTTACCGTTTTAGCTTCGTTGCTTGCCCTCGTATCTATCGCGCATTCGTTGGTTGCCCAAACCATTCCGAAGGAAGAATTGACGTTTTTGACGTCGGAGTGGAAGGGGGAACGGTTTCCCGACGGGCGTCCTAAAATTCCGGATGCGCTCGTGGAACGGGCTAAAAAAATCGGAATCGACGATGCCTGGACGGTTTTGAAAAACGAAGGCTACACGAACCAGTTTGAGGGTGGCTGGAAATTCATCCACGACGACGTGATTGTCGTGGGCCGGGCCGTAACGGCGATGTTTATGCCCAGCCGACCGGATGTGGAGAAAAACATCAAGGAGCGCGGAACCACCAAACAGGGTCGCAAGGGAAATACCAACACCTGGCCCATTGAAACGCTGACGAAGGGTGATGTGTACGTGGCCGACGGCTTTGGGAAAATCGGCGGAGGAACGCTCGTGGGAGCGACGTTGGGGAACGCCATTTTTAGTAAAACCGGCAACGGCGTCGTCTTCAACGGAGCCGCCCGCGATTTGCAGGAATTGCAGAACATCAAAGGATTTAATGCCTTTGTGCGGGATTTCCACCCTTCGTTTCTGGAAGAAATGGTTTTGATGGGACTCAACACACCGATTCGGATGGGTGGCACGATGGTGTTGCCGGGCGATCTGGTGATTGCCCAGCGCGAAGGCATTTTGTTCGTACCGGCGCACATGGCCGAGCAGGTGATTGTCACCTGCGAATTTGTGACCCGTAAAGATCAGTTTGGCTTCGAAATGGTGAAATCAAACCGCTACACCACCGGCCAGATCGACAGCCAGTGGACCGACGAGATTAAGACGGAATTCCTGAAATGGCTGGGGCAACATCCCGAGCTGGGCACCATGACCCGGCCGGAGCTGGACAAAGTCATGAGCAAACGAACCTGGTAAATTGTTATTTCAATCGATACGTACGATGGCCGGATATTTCTTCGGCCATTTTTTTGCCCGTCGGGCTCGAAAGAAAAATACAGTCAGGTGTGTGACCGGTTGCGAAAATGTCGCATTTTTTCAATACAGGAACCGATTGGGGCTTTACTTTTACGGCACAATTCGCAACAACACTACGATTGAACAGGAATGAATACATGGTATCAGGAATTTAAACCGTCGGCTGCGCTGCAACCTTTCGTTGAATGTTACTGGCTGCATCATTTTGAAACCAGCGGTAACGAAGAGTCGCCCCTGCAACGTTGCCTGCCTTTCGGAACGCTGGAATTGATCATGCACCTGGACGATAACCGCGCTTATGCGTTGTTTGATAACCAGTGGCACAAGCTCCCGCAGGCGTTTTTTGCGGGGCTTTATCAGGATGCCGTGCAGTGGAAGTCGGTGGGGACTACCCGTAAATTCGGTATTCAGCTCAAACCGGAGAGCCTGCCGCAACTGTTCAATGTACCGGGTGCATCGCTGTTCAATAATTTCACGGATCTGGAAAGTCTCTTCGGAAAACGCATGAACCGCCTGGTCGACAGCGTCTACGGTTTGCCGGATATCCAGGCGGTGGTCAGCGCAGCGGAGACGTTTCTGCTGGCGCAACTCCGGAATCTGAAAGCCGAACGCAACTACGTGTTCGAAGCCACCCGGCTGATCCGGAAAGCAAAAGGAAACCTCTCGATCGAGGACCTGAGCACGCATTTATACGTGAGCAAGCGGCAGTTGGAACGCAGTTTTAAAGACCAATACGGCACCACGCCCAAGACGTACCAGCGGATCATTCGCTTCCGGAATGCCTACGAGTCGTTCCAGCAGGAAACGACGCTCCCCAACTGGCTGGATGTTTCGCATACGTTTGGCTATTCGGACCAGGCCCATTTTATCCGGGAATTCAGACTGTTTACCAATGACGCCCCGACGATGGTGTTTAATGACCAGGGCCACTATTATCGGGTTCCGGGTCGGCAACTGATCCGGACCCATGCCTAAGGCATCTGATTCCGGTTTTTGATAAACGCTGCCGGTTTTATTCTTCCATTTTTTTACCGTTTCAATGACGGTCTGCCGGATTTCCGGCAGACTACTGGAATCTTTTTTTTACTACAATTAAACACACCATGAGATGGATTTATCTGGCGGCTACAGCCGCCATCGGGCTTGCCTGTGCCTTTACCCAACCGCATAACGCCCCCCAACCGGAATTCAGTCCGGTTCTGGTACCCAAAAAACCAACCCAGGGCGAGCTGGTCAAACGGGGCGAATACCTGGTGACGATTATGGGTTGTGCGGATTGCCACGCGCCCAAGAAAATGACACCCCGAGGCCCCGCACCCGATCCGGACCGCTTTCTGTCCGGTTACAACAGCGCTCAGCCGCTGGGTTCGTACGACAAAAATCTGGTTAAGTCGGGTCAATGGGTGCTGTTCAATGGGCAGAATACGGCTTTCATCGGCCCCTGGGGCGTGTCGTTTGCGGCCAACTTAACGCCGGATGCCACCGGGATCGGCAACTGGTCGGAGGAACAGTTCAACAAAGCCATGCGGCAGGGGAAATTTAAAGGGCTGGACAGCGGCCGACCCTTGCTGCCGCCAATGCCGTGGCCGAACTATGCCGGGATGACCGACGCGGACATGAAGGCGGTTTTTGCCTATCTGAAATCGCTGAAACCGGTTTCCAATGCCGTCCCTGCCCCGATTCCGCCCGCGCCCTGAGTTCGGCAACACGCCATTTTGCATCTATTTTTTTAGTCAAAACAACGAATACACCATGAAAAAAGTACGCTTATTTTGCGCCATTGCCTTGTCGTCTTTTCTGTTGAATTGCACAAAAGACCATTTAGATCCTTCGCAGGAGCAGTACCAGCTTGACGAAAAAACGTCCGTCGCCGTGTGGAAAGGCAGTCTGCGAACCGGTTATTTTGAAGAAGGCTCCATTGCCGTGACGAGCGATGCCCTGACGGTGAAAGACGGGAAAGTAACCGGCGGCTCGTTCACGATTCCGGTTTCGTCCATCGTCAGCACCAGTTTGCCGGACACGCTCAAGCCGGTGCTGGTCCATCACCTCCAGAGTACCGATTTCTTCAACATGGCGTTGCATCCGTCGATTACGTACACCATCACCAGTCTGGAACCTTATACGGGTGGAGAAGGCGTGGCCGGGGCAAACTACCGGGTGAATGGCAGTCTGACGATGCTGGGTAAGACCCATCCGGTGAACTTTCCTGCGAAAATTGCCTTGAAAGACAATCAGTTGGCCGTGGAAGCCACGTTCAAGGTGGACCGCACCCAGTGGGGCATGACGTATAGCGCGGACCCCGCTTTACCCGATGCGCAATACATTCTGCCCGAAATCGCTATCCACTTAAAACTCGCCGGGAACAAACACTAAGGGCCAGGATGTTCTTTTGTCTCTACGCTTACGTCTTTATTCCCAAAAATGACCGACCAAACAAAAGACATTCTGCGCCGGGCGGCCTCGTTTTGCGCCTATCAGGAACGAACCCAGCGGGAAGTTCGCGAACGACTTGGTGAGTGGGAGGTTTTCGGCGATGAGGCCGAGGAGATGATTGCGTGGCTGATCGAACAGAATTACCTGAACGAAGAGCGGTTTGCCAAAACGTTTGCGGGCAGTAAGTTCCGGGTGAAACGCTGGGGGCGGCACAAAATCCGGCAACACCTCAAGCAACGCGGCATTACCGGTTACAACCTCGAACAGGCTATGAAGGAAATTGAACCCGACGATTACCGCCAGACGCTGGTCGATTTACTCGAAAAAAAGAAGCGCAGTCTCCAAGGTGAAAGTCCGCTGGTGATGAAACAGAAACTGGTCCGCTACGCCATCAGCAAAGGCTACGAAAGTGAGATGGTGTGGGCGGTTATTGGGGAGAGTAAAGAGTAAAAAGAGAGTAAAGAGTAAAAAGAGAGTAAAGAGTAAAAAGAGAATAAAGAGTAAAGACAAGAGAATAAAGACGTTCTGAGCATTTCATTCGTCTTTACTCTCTTGTCTTTACTCTTTATTCTCTTGTCTTTAATCTTTATTCAGTTGAGTTGGCAACCCCGACACTACCGACAGGCCAATGACAGGTCGGTTTAAAAATCAGCGTCGAAGGTAATTTTCTGATCTTCTTTTTCTTTGGTAGACGACATGACACCGGCTTTCTGGTATTCGCCGACGCGTTTCTCAAAGAAGTTGGTTTTGCCCTGTAGCGAAATCATGTCCATGAAATCGAACGGATTCGTGGAGTTATACACCTTCTGTAAACCCAGCGACACCAGCAGGTGATCGGCCACAAATTCGATGTATTGCTTCATCAACTCGGCGTTCATCCCGATGAGCGAAACCGGCAGTGATTCACTGACGAACTCCTGCTCGATGCTGACCGCATCCTGAATCATGGCGTATACCTCCGATTCCGGCAGTTTATTCTTGATGTGTTCCGTATAGAGCATGCAGGCAAAGTCGCGGTGCAAGCCTTCATCGCGCGAAATCAACTCGTTCGAGAACGATAAACCGGGCATCAGACCCCGTTTTTTCAACCAGAAAATGGAACAGAACGAACCGGAGAAGAAGATGCCTTCCACGGCCGCAAACGCCAGCAGCCGCTCCACAAACGAACCGTTTTCGATCCAGCGCATGGCCCAGTCGGCTTTCCGTTTCACGCAGGGAATGGTATCGACCGCCCGTAGCATCTTGTCTTTTTCGACCGGGTTTTTGATGTACGTATCGATCAGCAGCGAATAGGTTTCCGAGTGGATGTTTTCCATCATAATCTGGAAACCGTAGAAGCATTTGGCTTCGGCATATTGCACCTGCGACAGAAAACCGACCGCCAGATTTTCGTTGACAATCCCGTCTGAAGCGGCAAAAAAGGCCAGGACGTTGGAGATAAAATGCCGCTCGCCGTCGTTCAGATTTTCCCAGTCGCGCTGGTCCTGCGAGAGGTCAATTTCCTCCGCCGTCCAGAACGATGCTTCGTGCTGCTTATACATTCTCCAGATGTCGTGGTGTCGGATCGGGAAAAGAACGAAGCGGAGTGGATCATCTTGCAAGATCGGTTCGAGTGCTTCAGGTTGAGCCATGATTCTTATAGACTTAGTGGTATGTGTAACGATTAATAAACTGAAAAGCGGGCTAACAAAGTTATCGCATTGGCGGAGGAATACAACTTAAAAGTTGATGGGTGAAAGTAGCCCGGTAGCCGCTTTCTGAATAACTCCATAGCTATCAAATAGTTGTTGGGTGGGCAAAAAAATAACTTCTTAGAAATCTGCTAAAATTTGATTTTTGCATTGAAAGCCAGTCATTTGTAGTCCCATCTCGATTCTAGTGTTTTTATGTCCGAGTTGCCATTGCCTGGCTCACCGCCGGTGAGTGCTGTTATGATTACTTTTAACTCCGCCCGCATTCTGCCGGCGGTTCTGCGTGCCTTAAGCTGGTGTGACGAGATTGTCGTGGTCGATTCGGGCAGCACCGATCAAACCCTTCCCCTGGCGCAGCAGTTCGGTTGCCGCGTTCTCCACCGGGATTTCGACGGTTTCGGTTTACAAAAAGGATTTGCCGTCAACCAGGCCCGTAATCCCTGGGTGCTGGTGGTCGATGCCGACGAAGTTGTGAGCGACGAACTCCGTTCCGAAATCCAGCTTCGGTTGGCGGAAGTAGCCTCCGGTCAACGCCATTTCCACGGTTTTGAAGTCCCGATTTCGCTGGTCTTTCTCGACCGGCTGATGCGGTTTGGCGGAGAATACAAAATGCCCCACCTGCGGCTTTTCGACAAACGGTTTGGCAACTACAACACCGCCCGGGTTCACGAAGACGTGATACTGACCGGGCCAGTCGGCAAACTGACGCACCACATGTTGCACGACAGCTACGGTAGCCTGCACGAATACTTCGAGAAATTTAACCGCTACACCACCGCCGGAGCCCGCGATTTGCTGAGTCGGGGCAAACGCGGTTCCATTGCCCAGATCATTTTCCGGCTCCCGATCACCTTCGTAAAAGCGTATGTGATTAAACGGAATTTCCTGAACGGCTATCCCGGTTTTATCTGGTCGTTGTTTTCGGCGATGTATCCGGTGGTGAAATATGCGAAGCTGCGGGAGTTACGGAGTAGAAAGAACCCCAAAGCAGAGCGACCGGCGTGAGGATCGTAAACGACATTTACGCCTTTTCGCTTCAAAAAGTCACTTGTTGTTTGTCCGTTAAATAGGTCGGTAACATAAAAAAGTGACATTTAGCAATTCTGTCGTTGCCAGACAAAAATAAGTTGGTTTCTGTGAAATGCTATCTCATCTTGCGTGCCATTCACCGGGCAATTCCGGGTGGAAGCCATTTTAAGTATCGCATTTTATACTGACTATACCTCCTCTATTTTCGTATGGGAAAACGCTATACTTCATTTTTACAGTTTATTGTATTTGTAATTGTTTGTACATATAATTGTTTTGGGGTATCTTTTAATAATCCGGAAGAATTGCCTGATGGTAGTAAGCGGACGCCAAAAACTAAAGTAGGTACGTATGGGCCAATAAACCGGTTCTCTAAGGCTGTATCGGCCCCGTCTGACAATCCAGCCTCATCAGGATTAAAACGGCCGGAATTGATTCCGGCGCGGCCTTTCCGGCTGAGCCCCGTACGATCCCTGAAAAACAGTGTGGATCCGGTTCGGTTTATCCTGACCGCCAATAAAACGACGATCACCGTTGGGGAAGAAATTGAGCTAACCATCCGGGCGGAGTTGCTCGATATTCCACCCAGTCTGCTATTCTTTTTTGAGGATCAGAAATCGTTTTCCCTCAAGATGCTGCTGCCCGACGGATTTGAAATAACGGGTGGAACCTATACCGACTTCATTGGTGCGACGCTTGATCTGCAATCCAAACCTGCTGTCGAGTATACGGTTAAAGGGAAGTTTGCCCGGTACTCACCGGAACCTTTTACGCTTCTGAGAGGGCCTAAAGAAGTAAGTACACAAAGCCTTTTTGAGAAAAAAGTGGAATTGGTGCTGGCTCTCCAGCCTGTCTGTACCCTTGAGGCCAGTCAGGTTCGGGTCTATGAGCCGGTGGCGGGGGTCTTAGTGATCGAGGTGCCGGAAAATCCGACCAGTTATGTATACAGCCTGGATAACATCACGTTTTATCCGACCAATTTCTTTCCCAGGCATTCTACCAAAAACGGCACAGTCTACATTCGGGAAAAACAGAATGCTGCTTGTGTGGTTGCCGTCAATTATTCTTTTGCCCCATCAAAACCCATCAAAGGCGCAACCCCACTGGGGGTTGGGGCGACACCACTATCCGATTCGCCTTGCGATGATCCAAGTGCCAAGCCCATCGTAACGGATGCAGGGGGCGTGTTGACTGTGTATAACTGTTTGGGAACACCCCTTTGGCTTCGGGAAGGAATTTACCTAAGTCCAACGCTGGGACAAAACACGATCATTGCCTGTAATAGTGGTGGGAATGGAACCTATACGGTTAGTTGCAATACCGGTTCTGGCGGGTGTGCAGATCAATCCAGCGATCCGGTTTATGTTTCGAGTTGTGTTACCGGTCCAGGCGGACCCGGAGGTCCGGGTGGACCTGGTGGACCCGGTACTTGTACGAATACCCAACCTCAGTGGGAGGATGTAGGAGCGACTGTATGTGTAGGAACGCGATTAGACAAATTACAAGAAGATAAAAATAGCTGTTCACCGACTTTTGGTCAGCAGCAATGGGTATTGGTTGATCCTTGCGGATGCAATAGTTCGGCTAGCTGGCAGGATACCGGAAATACACGTTGTAACCCTGATTGGCCAGAGTGGCTGGAAAAAGAGCAAGTAGATGTTAACGGCTGTTCAACTACAAGTGGGCAGATACAATGGGTAACTACAAATTTTTGCGGTTGCTATTCGGGACCACGTTGGATGCCAAATGGCCAAACTCGTTGTAATAATGGTATTGTTGAACGGGAAGAGCGGGACGAAAGTTTTTGCTCTCCATCGTCGAGTAATTTCCGTTGGACAGCAACAGGCCAATGTTGCGACAGCCAGCCAAGATGGGAAACAACGGGTGCCATTCGTTGTGATGCTTCAACAGGCTATCAGGAACAGCGGGAGGAACGGGATAATGCTGGTTGTTCGCCAACCTCGGGTCAGCTTCGCTGGATAACGACCGGCCAAACCTGTCCATCTCCGCCGGATTGGCAGAGAACGGGCGTATTCCGGTGCGACGCTTCCACGAATTATCAACAAGAGCACGAAGAACGGGACATTGCCCAAGGATCACCGACGTATGATCAAACCCGCTGGATTCCGACCGGGCAGAGTTGTATACCGGGAGCTAATTGGCAAAATACTGGAAATCTACGATGCGATGGCTCTACAAATTATCAACAGGAGCGGGAAGAGCGGGACGTTGCCCAGGGTTCTCCCTCATTTGATCAAACGCGCTGGATTCCAACCGGCCAGAGTTGCATACCCAATGCTAGCTGGCAAGGAACAGGCACATTCCGATGCGATGGCTCCACGAATTATCAACAGGAACAGGAGGAACGCGATGTGGCTCAAGGTTCTTCTACTTTTGACCAAACGCGCTGGGTTCCAACCGGTCAAACCTGTGTGCCCGGCGCGGACTGGCAAGGCACAGGTGTATTCCGTTGCGACGCTTCGACCAATTATCAACAGGAACGCGAGGAGCGGGATGTCGCCCAAGGCTCACCGACCTACGATCAAACCCGATGGATCGGGACGGGGCAAACTTGTACGCCCGGCGCGGATTGGCAGGGAACGGGCAATTTCCGTTGCGACGCTTCGACCAATTATCGACAGGAACGCGAGGAGCGGGATGTCGCCCAGGGCTCACCGACCTACGATCAAACCCGATGGATCGGGACGGGGCAAACTTGTACGCCCGGCGCGGATTGGCAGGGAACGGGGGCATTCCGGTGCAACGCTTCGACCAATTATCAGCAGGAGCGCGAAGAACGGGATGTCGCTCAGGGTTCGTCCACGTACGATCAAACGCGTTGGATTCAAACGGGTCAGACCTGTACACCCGGCGCGGACTGGCAGGGAACGGGTGTATTCCGTTGCGATGGCTCCACAAATTATCAGCAGGAGCGCGAGGAGCGGGACGTCGCCCAGGGTTCTCCCTCATTTGATCAAACGCGTTGGGTGCAGACCGGTCAGACCTGTACGCCCGGTTCTAACTGGCAAGGAACGGGCGCGTTCCGTTGCGACGCTTCGACCAATTATCAACAGGAACGCGAGGAGCGGGATGTCGCCCAGGGCTCACCGACCTACGATCAAACCCGATGGATCGGGACGGGCCAGACTTGTACGCCCGGCGCGGACTGGCAGGGAACGGGCAATTTCCGTTGCGACGCTTCGACCAATTATCGACAGGAACGCGAGGAACGGGATGTCGCCCAGGGCTCACCGACCTACGATCAAACCCGATGGATCGGGACGGGCCAGACTTGTACGCACGGCGCGGATTGGCAAGGAACGGGCGCATTCCGTTGTGACGCTTCGACCAATTATCAACAAGAACAAGAAGAACGGGACGTCGCCCAGGGTTCATCCACGTACGATCAAACGCGTTGGGTGCAGACCGGTCAGACCTGTACACCCGGCGCGGACTGGCAGGGAACGGGTGTATTCCGTTGCGATGGCTCCACAAATTATCAGCAGGAGCGCGAAGAACGGGATGTCGCTCAAGGTTCTTCTACTTTTGATCAAACGCGTTGGATTCCCACCGGTCAGACCTGTACGCCCGGTGCAGACTGGCAGGGAACGGGCAATTTTCGGTGTGACGGCTCCACGAATTACCAACAGGAACGCGAGGAACGAGACGTCGCTCAGGGTTCGTCCACGTACGATCATATCCGGTGGATTCAAACGGGGCAAACGTGTACGCCCGGCGCAGACTGGCAGGGAACGGGGGCTTTCCGCTGTGACGCTTTGACCAATTATCAGCAAGAACGCGAGGAACGGGATGTCGCCCAGGGATCACCGACTTATGACCAGACGCGTTGGGTGCAGACCGGTCAGACCTGCACACCCGGTTCCAACTGGCAAGAGACCGGGAATCTCCGTTGTGATGCTTCGACCAATTATCAGCAAGAGCGCGAGGAGCGCGACATCGCTCAAGGCTCGTCCACGTATGATCAAACGCGTTGGGTTCAAACTGGACAGACCTGTACGCCCGGCGCGGATTGGCAAGGCACGGGCGTATTCCGCTGTGACGCTTCGACCAATTATCAGCAAGAACGCGAGGAACGGGATGTTGCTCAGGGCTCTTCTACATATGATCAAACCCGGTGGATTCAAACGGGCCAGACCTGTACGCCTGGCGCGGATTGGCAGGGAACGGGGGCGTTCCGGTGCGATGGTTCAACGAATTATCAACAGGAGCGCGAAGAGCGGGATGTCGCTCAGGGCTCACCGACCTACGATCAAACCCGATGGATTCCTACCGGTCAGAGTTGTACACCGGGTGCAGACTGGCAGGGAACGGGCGCATTTCGTTGCGATGCGTCAACGAATTATCTCCAAGAACGCGAGGAGAAAGATATCGCTACTGGGTCATCGACGTATAATCAAACTCGTTGGACTCAGACCGGTCAGACCTGCACCCCTGGAGGCAACTGGCAAACAACCGGTAACGTCCGTTGTAACCCTACCGCCAACCGCCTGGAACGCGAGGAGAGGGACATGGCAACGGGTTCAGCGACGTATAACGAGACCCGGTGGATCCTCACCACCGATTGTTGTCCGATGAGTGCCCCGACAGTCAGTGCAATGCCTGCCGCAATCTCCGGCCCCCAGACCGTTACGCTGACGGCGTCAGGTTGTGCTTTTCAGGTGGAATGGTCCGGGCCGGGCGGCCCCTCAACGGGGGTTGTCTTGATGGTAACGCTATCCCAAACCACCACCTTCACGGCTCGCTGCATCGACAACAATTGCCAAAGCCCTGGTGCTTCGGTGACCGTGCAACGGATTACGGTTCCGGCCCCCATCATCCGCACCAACGGGACCGCCTTGTGTCAGGGCGATACATTGCAATTGGATGCGGACGGCTGTGAAGGACTGGTGCGGTGGTCGAACGGGATGACGGGCAACCGCATCCGGTTTGTGCCAACGGCCACAACGACCTACTCGGCGACCTGCGTGGTGAGCAATGTGGCCAGTGAGGCTTCCAATGCCATCGGGATTTTGGTACAAGCCGCGCCCACCGGTGCCAGTGCCACGACCGGCCAAACCCCCTACACCACGGGTCAAACCATCAGCCTGAGCGCGACGGCTGCGGGGGCCACCCGCTACGAATGGAGCGGTCCGGGCGATTTTACGGCTACGGGGCAGTCGGTGAACCGCCCGAATGCGAGCGTGGACATGGGTGGTTCGTACACGGTTCGAGCGTATAGCGGAGCCGCCTGTCCGGCCGTAGCTTCCGTTCCGGTGACGGTACAACCGTCGTTGACTTGCACACTGGCGTTCGATGGCGAACCGCTGGCGGATTGCGACTTTTCGGCGGCTGACACCACGCGCCGGGGCCGGATTACGGTGAAAACAAAGAACGCCAATGCCAGCGGGCAGCTACAGATTGCACTCTACCAGCCGGTGGTGAACGGTGGCCAAACGAGCTACCAACTGACGTCGATTTTGCCCAACAGCCCGGCGGTATTTACGGGTTTGAAAGAGGGGACGTACCGGATCGATGCCTACGAAGTAACGGGGATCGACACCTGCCGGGCGGGAAGCCGACTGGTGACGGTCGACTGTGACACGACGGTTTCGGGCTGCAACATCCGCATCAAGGCCGTCGATAGTCAGGGCAAGGAAACCGATGTGTTGCCGCGGGTAGGCGGGGTTTTGCAACCGCTGACGCTGTCGGTACAACACCTGGAAGGGGCTTTTTTGGCGGGGTATACCTACCAGTGGACGCGTACGGCGGGAACGGGTGCAGCCGTCAGCCTGGGCACCACGCCGACGCTCTCGGCGACGGCGATTGGGGAATATGCGGTGAAGCTGATGAGTGGGACGGACACCTGTACGGCCTACCTGACGGTTCGCAGCAAACCGTGTACGCCCCGCACGCACACGTATGCCTGTGGCACGACGCCCGCCATTCCGATGCCCGACAATGGCAGCCGATTGAGCAACCTGGCTCCGGGCGACACGATCCGGGCGGCTGATTTCGACATCATCGTGACGGAAATGTTGGGTGGCGGTTCGGCAGGCTGGAATGGGGTGGGGTATACGGAGATTCCGTATTTGCAGGGCTCGCGGATTGCCATTGAGTTGACCGGGGTGGTGGTTAATGACTGCTATGAGTTGGTGGGAGGGACGGCGGTGTCGGCTTATGATCCGAGTTGGGGTGGTATACAGGATGTAGATCAGGCATTTAGAGCCGCTGATGCATTTTATGCTTTACTTAAACAAAGGTTTGATACTTTTTCTGGCAAATTAGAAAGTGTCAATAAACTCTTAGACAATCCTTTGGCGAATTCAGCCGCTATTCGGGATACTCTGGTAGCAGCACAAGCAGAATTGGATTCTCTATTGGCGCAAGTATCCTGTTTAACCGAAGTAGAGAAGAATGATCTTTTGGCTAAGTACAATCAGTTGAAAGCCATTGGAACAACTCCTTCTGGTGGAAGATTATTGGCCAAAGCCCAGGAAGCAGACTGGAAAGCTGTGGGAAACCAGCTCTCGGCTGGATTCGATGCCGCTAAGAGCTGTACGGTTAATCAGATCGATATTGTACTCGCGGTCATCCAGCAACTTCGCCAAAATACGGAATTTGGTGCGGCCCGATCTCATGCCACTACTTTTAAGTTAAGTGGTGATGGACGATGTGCCCAGATGTTCACGGAAGGATTCCTGAATGAATTGTTAGCTCAGATTGATGTTAAATCATTAGCAGAGGAAATTCAGAAAGCGTTAACGGATAATATTCGTCAGATTATTTTAGGTGAACATAAATACCAGGATTTACTAGATTGTTTCTCTCCAAAATTTGCCGTCACAGGGGATTTATCTAATTTACAAAGTTGTTCAGATGCCATCAAATTAGTCTTAACAGACTTGGTAGGAGGTTCAGCAACCCTGTACAATCAAGCCAAAGACTTTGCGGCAAAAGTTTATGATTGCCAATGCCTTGGGAATAATTCACCTCCTAACAATGAAGCCGATGATTGTGCGTATAGTACCGGAAAACTAACGGCCTTTACACTTTTGGTTTTAGCTCCAGTAGCAAGTAAATTTACAAAAGCAGCCAACATTTTCTCAAAAAGGGGCATTAGCGTCACAAAGAGTTCCTTAAATGAAGTTGCTCCAAAAATACAAAATGGATCATCTGTATTACGGGCAGAAGCAGCCAAAGAAGTACTTCTATTTAAAGTAGATGAAACTTTCAGATTAGCAGATGAAGCGTCAGGAGTTTTGCAAGCGGGGGAATATAGAAAGAATCCTACTGCTACCAGAGTAGAGGAATTGGATATAACACCATCAGGAATCCTCAAAGCAAAAAACAGATTAGATCCTAATGCCACTACGACCTCAGCATTAAACGGTTCCGAATATATGTATGTAATCGATCCATCTGATAACTTGATTATAGGGACAAGAGCAAAAGGATTTGATTTCTCAGTACCGGATGGTCGAGCTCCTCATCCAACGTTACTAGGAGGAGCGAATCCTAAAGTTAGAACTGCTGGTATAATTGAGTTTAGAGGAGGGAAAATTTACAAAGTAAATAATATATCTGGACATTTTAAACCAACTAATAGTTCTTTAAAAATAGCAGAGGAGGTGTTTAGGAGAAAATTTCAGACTAATAGTTTTTCAAACGATTTTCAAGGATTTGTGCCATATGGACATTAAAGAATATATTGGTGAATGGGTTTCATGTAAAACTCTTTACTATAAAGATGTAAATATTCAAATTTCTAGATTGGACTTAGTACATTCTTTAGATGTAGAATTTGTAAGAACCAATAGAACTGCTACAATATTTAAATGCGTTGGAATTACAAAAGATGATTTTATAATACTCAAAGCAAAAAAAATCACAATTCGAGTGAAAATTGATGCAATTGATCGTGTTTTTCCTCGTAGTAAATTTGATTTTAAAGATAGAGTATTTGAAAAAGAAAGGCCAAGTATTGTAGGTGAGATTGATGATATTATATGGCACCAAAAAGATGGTGAATTTAAATATTTTATTAGTATTAATGGAAAATTAAAATCTAAACGATACGGACCGAATGAATTAGGAAGATTGGAAACATAAAGCCTTTATTGAGTGAGGAAAAATGATTATTGTGAGAGTTTATTAAATTTATTTATATTTTAATGAATTGTGTAAACTAGTTTTTATATTTTAAGGTTTTGTATTTTTACAAAACCTTAAAATATAAAAATATAAATTTCTAATTAAATTGCTTTTTAGTTTTTGGATATATTTATAAGGAGTATAGGTATAAAAAATTGTTATAGATGGAATAAAATTTAAGAAAAATAATTAAAATTTAAAACTATTTACAACGTTAATCATAATAATTTACCTATTTTTGATTTTAATTGTCGCATTTTGAAAAAAACCGGATTAGCAACGGCTAATCCACCCGTTCTTTGACATTCTGAACGACAAAATAAAAGCAGCAACTGGTCACAGTGCGGTTTTATAAAACCGCACCGTTTTCCTAAATCTGTTAACTAAACTGACCTTGGTTTTCACGGCCCGCTGCCTGTCCGGCAGTTGCCAAAGCCCCACCGCTTCGGTAACCGTGCAACGGATTACGGTTCCGGCCCCCATCATCCGCACCAACGGGACCGCCTTGTGTCAGGGTGACACCCTGCAACTGGATGCCGACGGCTGTGAAGGACTGGTGCGGTGGTCGAACGGGATGACGGGCAACCGCATCCGGTTTGTACCAATGGCCAAACGACCTACTCGGCGACCTGCGTGGTGAGCAACGTGGTCAGTGAGGCTTCCAATGCCATCGGGATTTTGGTGCAAACTGCGCCCACCGGTGCCAGTGCCACGACCGGCCAAACCCCCTACACCACGGGTCAAACCATCAGCCTGAGCGCGACGGCTACGGGAGCTACCCGTTACGAATGGAGCGGTCCTGGCGGTTTTATGGCTACGGGCCAGTCAGTGAACCGCCCGAATGCGACCGTGGGCATGGGTGGTTTGTACATGGTTCGGGCGTATAGCGGAGCCGCTTGTGCGGCCGTGGCTTCCGTTTCGGTGACGGTACAACCGTCGGTGAATTGTACCCTGGCGTTCGATGGCGAACCGCTGGCGGACTGTGACTTTTCGGCGGCTGACACCACGCGCCGGGGCCGGATTACGGTGAAGGTGAAGAACGCCAATGCCAGCGGGCAGCTACAGATTGCACTCTACCAGCCGGTGGTGAACGGTGGCCAAACGAGCTATCAACTGACGTCGATTTTGCCCAACAGTCCGGCGGTATTTACGGGTTTGAAAGAGGGGACGTACCGGATCGATGCCTACGAAGTAACGGGGATCGACACCTGCCGGGCGGGAAGCCGACTGGTGACGGTCGACTGTGACACGACGGTTTCGGGCTGCAACATCCGCATCAAGGCCGTCGACAGTCAGAATACCGAAACCGATGTGATGCCACGGGTGGGCGGTGCGTTGCAACCGTTGCTGCTGTCAGTGGAGCATCTGGAAGGGGCTTCGCTGGCGGGTTACCAGTATCAATGGAGTCGCACCAGTGGAACGAGTGCTGCTGTTAGCTTGGGCACCTCACCAACCTTGTCAGCGACGGCGATTGGGGAATATGCGGTGAAGCTGATGAGTGGGACGGACACCTGTACGGCCTATTTAACGGTTCGCAGCAAACCGTGTACACCCCGGACACACACGTACGCCTGTGGCACGACGCCCGCGGCGATTCCGCTGCCTGACAACGGGAGCCGGTTAAGCAACCTGGCTCCGGGCGACACGATCCGGGCGGCTGATTTCGACATCATCGTAACGGAGGTGAGGGGTGGCGGTTCGGAAGGCTGGAATGGGGTGGGGTACACGGAGATTCCGTATTTGCAGGGCTCGAAGATTGCCATCGAGTTGACCGGGGTGGTGGTTAATGACTGCTATGAGTTGGTGGGAGGGACAGCGGTGTCGGCGTATGATCCGGGGTGGACAGAGGTTAAACCTATTGACAAGTTGGTGACCAATGCCGTCACTACCATAAAAGATCTTTTAGCGGTTTATACACCCAATGATAAAGCCAAACTGAAAGAATATACGGATAAGCTGGACGAGGTAAAGCAAGCTTATCTGAAAGATGACGGCATTCCCCAGGAAGCCAAAGAGGCTATTGTTCATAACACAACCATTATTCAAGCAAAATTGAATGAATTAGTATCTTGCGATTCTTTATCAACTTCTCCCAATGGTAGAAGAGCCGCTACTACCTGTCCAAATCCTCAGGATCTTATTGCTATAATGAATGAAGGTCTTCCTGAACCAAGTATTGATCCGCAAAAAAGGACAATCGAATTTGGTTCATATCAATGGGAAAGAGAAGAGAACCGTGAGGAGATAGCAAATAAAACTCACACCCAAGAAGCCAGAGTATCAATGGAACAATTGATACGTAGTAAGGGATCACTAGATAATTGGAATACTTATATAAACTTTACCCCAGAGTTTATCCGAAAAATTTACGAAAATGGCCTTTTAATTGACGGAATTTTGGGATTAGGAGTGAGAAATATACTTTCGACAGCTTCGGAAAACAGAATTATTGGTAATTTTTATAGTGGAAAACAGGCAGAAGTTGCCTTTGAAATAGGTGATCCGGTTTCCAATAAATTAATAGAATACTATGAGCAGAACCTTAATCATGCTTATCACCCATATATTGATCAATTTATTGCTAGAATTACACCATATATTAAAGCTGGAAAATTTGACAAATTAACTGGAAAATTCGTCTTTGATAAAGAAAATATAGAAGGAGCTATTGGAAAGCCAGGTTTTAGTATACTTTCTGAAATTCCCTTCTATGATTTCTATGGCATTATGGGAGGTACTCAGAAAATAAGAGTAGAAATGGAATTGAAAACGATTACTTGCAATAGTAGCAGTTCTGGATTTAATTTAAAGCCCGTTAATTATACAACTCAAATACTAAATGCCACCTTCCAAATTATGGATTGGTACGGGGCTGATCTTGACGATATCGCTGGGACTTCTATTAAGAAAGATTTTAGTGAAAGCTTAAAAGCGCTTTTTATGCTACAGCATTATTGGGGTACTGGACATCCTTTCCCGACTAGAATTTCGGCTAAATTGATAAATGAATTTACTATACGATGAAGTCAATAATTATTGCTATTTTTATGCTCATTCTTGTGACATCATACACAGTTTACAAGCTAAATAAAGCTGATTGTAAACCTTGTGAAGACGAACATATGTATGTCATGGAAGCATGTGTGCCTATTACTAGTAATGTATACAGGCACCTTAATTGTTTTTGTGATGGCCTTCAAGATTGGAAACGGCTTAGTCAAATTATTCGTGGACTCAATTATTATAGAGGTATTTATGGCGAGAAATATCCGACAAGCATATTTGGAACGAAGGATATATCTTGTAGTGATGACGAATTGCAGGTTGATGTATTTGAAGATGAAGAGGTTTTTCTCTACATCATACAGGATACATCCAAAATTGTTCATGCTGGGGCGTTGAAAGCATTATTTATAAATGCTATTTTGCCTTCTGATCATTTCATAAATATCCTGGATGTTGGTAAAGAAAACAGGACAGTAACTCAAAACTTAAAAAAGACTACTGTTCAATATCACTTGAATTATGATGAAATAAATAGCAAATCTCTAATCAAATTCCAACAAGCCATTCATCATGATTCTTCCTATCAAAAGAGATTTAAAAATGTGGAATACCAATTAGTCAATAAGGAAACCCGCAGACATGATGCCAGTATTCGCTACGAAGATTTTGGTGAGCGGTTTTATCTGGATGTGTTTTAGAGAAAATAATGAGTATTGTTAAATTTTAGTTGCAGTTAAAATACAAACAGATTAATTTTAAGATTGTTTGTAAAAGCAAAAAACGAAATAATATTTTGCTGAAAACTCTAAATTGACGACAAATCCAATTCATATACCGTGGCAGGTATTGATCATAAAACCGCCCTAACAAGCCGGATTGGCAACGGCTGGTCCACTTGTTCTTTGACATTCTGAACGACAAAAATAAAAGCAGAAGGCTGGTGACGGTCGATTGCGATACGACGGTTTCGGGCTGCAACCTCCGCATCAAGGCCGTCGACAGTCAGGAGACGGAAACCGATGTGATGCCACGGGTAGGCGGGGTTTTGCAACCGCTGACGCTATCGGTGGAACACCTGGAAGGGGCATCGCTGGCGGGTTACCAGTATCAATGGACGCGCACCAGTGGAACGAGTGCGGCTGTTAGCTTGGGCACCTCACCAACCTTGTCGGCGACGGCGATTGGAGAATACGCCGTGAAGCTGATGAGTGGGACGGACACCTGTACGGCTTACCTGACGGTTCGCAGCAAACCGTGTAAGTCCCGCACGCACACGTACGCCTGTGGCACGACGCCCGCCATTCCGCTGCCCGACAATGGCAGCCGATTGAGCAACCTGGCGCCGGGCGACCCGATCCGGGCGGCCGATTTCGACATCATCGTGACGGAGGTGTCCGGTGGCGGTTCGGAAGGCTGGAATGGGGTGGAGTATACGGAGATTCCGTATTTGCAAGGCTCCCGGATTGCCATTGAGCTGACCGGGGTGGTGGTGAATGAGTGCTATGAGTTGATGGGGGGAACGGCCCAGTCGGCGTATGATCCGAAATGGACGGAAGTTAAGCCTATTGATGAAGTAGTGACAAATGTCGTCACGGCCATAAAAGATTTATTAGCAGTTTATACTCCTAATGACAAGACTAAATTGAAAGAATATACGAAAAAGCTTGATGAAGTGAAGCAGGCTTATCAGGAGGATGACGGAATTCCGCAGGAAGCTAAAGAGGCTATTATTCATAATACGAATATCATTCAAGCTAAATTGAATGAATTAGTATCTTGTGATTCTTTATCAAATTCTCCCAATGGTAGACGAGCCGCTACTACCTGTCCGAATCCTCAGGATCTCATTTCCTTAATTAACGCAGGGCTTCCCGAACCAACTGGGGATGGAGATACGCAAAAAAGGACAATCGAATTTGGTACATTTCAATGGGATGGAAATCCGAATGAGATATCAAATAAGACGCACACGCAATCGAATAAATTACAAATACAACAATTAATAGCCAGCACGGGAGAGTTAAATGATTGGAATAGATATTTGGTTTATCCTCAAGGCTTTACTCGCTCAATCTATGAAAACGGATTTATGATTGATGGTGCTTTGGGAGTTCGAGATGTACTTTCCACAGATTCGGAGAGCAGGATTATTGATAATTATTACAGTGGGAAGCAATCAGAAATTGCATTTGAAATAGGTGATCCAGTTTCCAATAAATTGATAGAATATTATGAAGATCCTTTTCATTCTTATATTGATCAATTTATTGCCAGGATTACATCAAAGATAAAAGAGGGGAAATTTAATCAATTGAACGGTGATTTCGTCTTTGATAATCGGGGAGGAGCTAGTGGTATTGGCCTTCCAGATTTTAGTAATATTTCTGAAATTCCTTTCTATGACTTCTATGGTATCATGGGAGGTACACAGAAAATTAAAGTAGAGATGGAATTGAGGACGATTAAATACGAAAATGCCAGTATTGATTTTAATATGAAAACATTTAATTATACGACTCAAAAATTAAATGCCACTTTCCATATTATGGACTGGTATGGTGCAGATGAAGCCGATATTAATGGGAATTCTGTGGTAAAATCGATGAGTGAAAGTTTAAAAGCTTTTTTTAGGTTGCAACATTATTGGGGTGTTGGACATCCTTTTCAAACAAGAATTTCAGCTAAATTGATAAGCGAGATCACAATTCGATGAAAATAAAGAGGATCGCCATATTTGTGCTTATCATTTCAGCATCTTATGGGCTATTTAGAATAAATCAAGTTGCTTGCAAGACTTGCGAAAATAACAATATACAAGTAATAAACTCATGCGCTCCCGTTAGGAGTGCCTATAAAGCAGTATACCGATGCTTGAATTGCTTTTGTGATATTCACCAAGATTGGAAAAAGATTAGTGAATTAATTCGCCGTATCGATTATTTTAGAGGAGGGGTTACAGGGGAAATATACCCGACTAGTATAGTAGGAATTAAAAAAATAGCTTGTAGCGACGATGAGCTACAATATGATGTATTTGATGATGATGAAGTTTTTCTTTATATAGACCAAGATACTTCTAAAAATATTTATGATGGGGCTTTAAAGGCAATGTCTATAAATAATATGATGGCTAACTATATTATTGGAGCATTAGATGTTGGTAAAGAAAACAGGACTTTAATACACAATTCAGAAAAAGCCACCGTTCGATACAACCTAGATTATAGTGAACTAAACAGTAAATCTCTAATCAAATTTCAACAAGCCATTCATTATGATTCTTCCTATCAAAAGAAATTTAAAAATGTGGAATACCAATTAGTCAATAAAGAAACCCGCAGATATGATGCCAGTATTCGCTACGAAGATTTTGGTGAGCGGTTTTATCTGGATGTGTTTTAAAGGCGTTATATCAACTCATAATTACAAGTAAACAGGAAGAATAATGAAAAATTTAACTCATTTAAAATGTTTGCACAAGCAATAATTGTATGAAATCCATCACCTTACGCTTTCAATTTCTACCGGTTCTGTTAATACTGCTGACCGTCGAGCTTGCCGGATGTAACAAGAACAGCGACGATCCCGAACCCATCACCACTTCCAGCATCGGCAAATACGCTGGTAAGATGGTTACGACGGGTGGCTTGACGAATCAGGGGTCTGCCATTGTCCAGACCATGGCCATCACCGTTGAAATGACGGCAGGGAGCAAAGAAAACGAAGTCAGGTGGAAAATTATCGGCCCTTTCGGTGATTACAATGATCCGCTGACGGCAACGATAGACGGCACCAAATTCACGACACAAAGCCAGAAACTTACGTATGGCCCGGGAGATGAGGTGGTTTTCGAAGGAACGGGCACCCTCATCGGACAGCAACTCACGGTTATGCTCCGGGAGGACGATGGTCAGGGACAATACACCCACGAAATTACAGCGACCCGAAAATAAGTCAATTTTATTCAATCCATACACCAATCAAATGCACATGAAAACGTCTGCACCATTTTTCCACTTCTGCCTGAAAACGATTGTACCGGTTTTGATTCTGCTCAGTTTTTCGGCTTGTAAAAACGACAGCGATGACCCACAGGTTCCGACAAGCGCCTTTGTCGGAACCTATACGGGCAAAATGGTGGCAACAGGCCAACTCATGGATTTTGAGTTAGACCCCATCGACGTCGAAATTCAGGCCGGCAGCAAATCCAATGAAGTAAAAATAAAATTTGACTTTGGTTTGGATGAGGCTGATTTTTTGCCGGCTACGGTGAGTGGAAACACCATTACCCTGGCGAAACACACCATCAAGGACGATTTTGGAACAATGACCTCCGAGGGAAGCGGTACTTTGTCGGGTAAGCTGCTAACGCTGAACGTAAAACAGACGGACGACACCGGTGCCAGCAGCAATATCCAGATT
Source organism: Larkinella fluvii (assembly GCF_051857545.1). NCBI lineage: Bacteria > Pseudomonadati > Bacteroidota > Cytophagia > Cytophagales > Spirosomataceae > Larkinella > Larkinella fluvii. The sequence continues at coordinate 444,367 of NZ_JBPZHB010000003.1, forward strand.
ACTGCAACTAAAAAATGATGCTTCGTGGCCGGACAGTCCTACAGTCCGGTTTCTTTTAATCCGGTTTCTTATGAAAAGATCGTTAACGGTTGTTTGCCAGACCGTCCTGGGGCTGCTTTTGCCACTTGGAATGCTCCTGAGCTTCCGGTCGGCCTATGCTGACAACCGGGACCGACCATCGGATACCGATCCGGCCCGACCGGCAACGGCTTCAAGCCCGTTGCTTCCGGCTGGGACCACAACAGCCCTTGTCAAACTTAACACCAACAGCACCGCACTTTCGACCGCCACTACGGCGGGCTTGGAACATGCGCTACAGCGGGCACTGACCCACTCGCCGAAAAAAACGAGTAGCCGGGTTTTATCAAACCAGAATGCCTTGATAGAACCGAAATTGGCAGCCGCCACCTCGGCTGAGCGCGATTCAGCGGCTTCGCTGTTTCGCTATTTAGACAGCCGCAATGGCTACGTGGAGGAGTTGACAATGCAGGATTTAACGGTATTACCGGTCGGTCTCAAAAAGCAGATCGGCAACCGCACCGTCGAACTGGGTATTCTGAAAGTAAAGTTTTTTCCCCAACATGCGGAACTGACGGTTTTTGCCCGGATTAAGGCTTCGATGCCCGATCCGTATTCGGGTGTCAATGAGCGCGAATTGTTTTTCGGGGCCGATCAGGTGCATTTTACGCGCGACGGTGGATTGACGGGTGATTTTAAGCTGGTGCTGCTGGGTGATTACATTGTCCCGATGGGCAATATGACTTTGCGGCTGCGGGGTGGGTTGAACCGTCTCACGGGGGCAACGGAAGATTTGACATATGCAACGTTTAATTGTGGCGGTTTGGTCGGGTTAGGTGTAGTCGGTGAAGTGCTGTTTCCCCGGAGTATGCTGGTACCCATCGAACCGGTGACCGGCGGGGTTATTGGTTCCGGGCAGGTGATGGGCACCTTTCAGGTGAGTGCCCCGGATTTTAGCGACCTGATCGCGAAGGTCGACATCGCGCCCTTTGCCGTGACGGGCTACGAACAATTCGGCTTCCAGTTGACGCAGGCGGTTTTAGACCTCAGTGAAAAACGAAACGACAACGCCGTTTTGTTTCCGCCGGATTATTTCAACGATCCTCAAAACAGCTTGCCGGATGGCTCCGATCCCGGCACCTGGAAGGGCGTTTATATTCAGCAGTTTCGGCTCATTCTACCTCCCGAGTTTAAAACCCGGAGTGGGGGCTCGGAGCGCATTTCCATCGAAGCGACTAATCTGCTCTATGATCGGCAAGGTTTAACCGCCCGGGTAGCCGTCAATAACCCCCTGAACGGTGAGCCGCTATCCGCATCGGGTTGGGCCATGACGCTGGATCGGTTTGAACTGGCGTTTGAGAAACATAAACTCGTTGGCGGAGCTTTTCAAGGACAACTGACATTGCCCATTGCGCCTACCACACCCGTAGGCTACCGGGGTGAAATTACGAAGAATGCCAACTATGGGCTTGAAGTTTTTGCGGTCGAATCACTCAAATTTCCACTCTGGCGGGCCACGGCGACACTTCAGCCGTCATCACGGATTGAATTGAAAGTTGTCAACGGAACCTTTAAACCCCGGGCGACCCTCCACGGTAGCCTGGGGATTTATGCCATGAAGAATGGCTCCGAAGCCACGGAGGGCGCTGCAACGCTCCAATTCAAGGGGATTACGTTCGAGAATCTGGTGCTGCAAACCGATGCACCCCGGCTGACAGTCGGTGCTTTGGGTTATCAAAACGATCAGAAACTGGCCGGTTTTTCGATCACAGTCAGTGAATTGCGGGTGGCTGCGGCACCGGCCGACAGCGGAGACGCCACCCTCTATTTGCAAGTTCGGGTCAACCTGATGAAGGAAACCTTTGGCGCCACGGCGGGTGTGACGGCTTACGGCAAATTTGTGGAAAATAACGGCATCCACGAATGGAACAACAACGGAATTACCCTGTCGGACTTCTGCATCAAAGGGACGGTAAGCAACCTTACCCTGGCGGGTTGCGTCAGCCTTTTCGAAAATGATGCGGTATATGGCAAGGGGTTTCGGGGATCAGTTAGCCTGGGCGTAAGTAAACTCGCTCAGGATGGGAGTTCCAACAAAATGAAATTCACCGCCGAGGCCCTGTTTGGGGCCAAAGAAGCATACCGGTACTGGTATGCAATGGGGGGCACAACGTTCAGTCCCGCCATCCCGTTGGCGGGGCCACTGGAAATGAACGCCATTTATGCCGGAGCGTATCACCACATGCGTCCACAGGTGCTGGGGGCGATGGGTAGCGCACTCAGTTACGAACCAACTGAAAGCATTCAACTGGGTTTTAAAGCTGTGATGGGCCTGGTGGCGGCAAAAAAAGCCTTTACAGGTCAGGCTGGCGTGGAGATTATCTTCAATCAAAATTGGGGGCTTAACTCGGTTGGGTTCTTCGGAGAAGGGGTCTTTACCGGGACGGTATCCGTCAATATTCCGGGGGCAAACAAACTGAAAACGATGGTGCTCAATACCGGAAAGGTATTGACTGGCGAAGTATTTTCTCAGGAAATGCTGGAAAAGAAAGCCAAACAGGAATTCGGAGCCACCGAGGGGAACGCCTTGGGCAGTATTCAGGGCCGGGTCGCTTTGCTACTAGATTTTGAGCACCATACCTTCCACGGCGATGCGGAGGTTTTTGTCAACGCAGGTGGGCTATTGCGCGGAACCGGAGCGAATAACCGGGCCGGTTGGATGGTCATGCACTTTGATGAAAACGAATGGTATTGTCATCTGGGTCATCCGGATAAAAGCCGGCGAATTGGACTGCTAATGCACCTGGGGCCACAAATCCGCATCGATGGCTACCTGATGATCGGGCACCGGATTCCTGGTATGCCCCCTCCACCGGCGGAAGTGCTTCAGAAGCTCCGGAATGATCCAGCCCTCCAAACCGACCGGCCGGCTAGTGCGGAGGCCGATGCGGTGCTGGGGAAAGGGTTCGTCTTTGGAGCCAGTCTATCACTGGATTGGCGCATTCGCTTGTGGATACCGTATCTGAATCTAACTGCCCGAGCCGGATTTGATATGCTGTTGAAAGAGTTCAATGCGCCGTTCTGCGGGGGGCGAACCACCATCGGCAGTAACAACTGGTACGGTCGGGGACAGATCTACGCCTTTCTGCAGGGCGAAGCCGGAGTCTATATTTTCGGAAAACGACCTTTGATTACGGTTTCGGCAGCGGCTCTGCTGGAAGCTGGCTTGCCGAATCCGGCCTGGCTGGATGGGCGACTGGCACTGGGGTTAAAACTGGGCCGGAAATTTAACCAAACCGTACGCTTTAACCTGGAAATGGGCAGTCAATGCCGCCAATAAGTTTGCCATTGTAATCCTATGAAACGCATTCTAATCGGTCTTCTCATTGGGTATTGGGTGAGTTGTTTTTCAACGCTGGCCCAAGGCCAGGTAGTCAACGTGGTGGCACGGGCTAAACCGGCCGGACACATTCTGCTGCGGTGGGTGCCGGGCGATGAAACCGTCTGGCAGCAGGGGAATCAGTCGGGTTACCTCATCGAGCGGACGACGCTGAAACGCAATGGCGTTTTGCTGGCAACACCCGAGACGGTCAACCTGACGCCCCAACCGCTGAAACCGACGGTCACGGCCCAGTGGCAACCGTACCTGCAGCCCGATAGTCTCGCTCACCAGGCGTTGCACGAAGCCCTGTATGCCCCCGACCCAACGATTCCGGCGGATACGACCAATCAACTGACCGTCAGTCAGGACAGCACAACGGCCTCCGAACAGCGCTATTTCTTCGCGATGGTCGCGGCTGATCAGCGTTATTCGGCCGCCCGTCTGGCTGCGCTGGGTTTTACCGATCAAACCGCCCAGATGGGGGAGCAATACCGCTACCGGATTCGGGTGGCGGGTCAGTCGGGAATTACGCCGGGTGACGTGGTCATAGGGCTGTCGGATGCATTGCCCTTGCTGCCGATTGCCAGACCCGTCCTTCGGTTTGAACCGCAACAAGCAGTGTTGCAATGGCCTGCGGATACGACCGTACGGGGTTTTAACAGTTACTGGGTCGAACGGTCTACCGACGGTCAGACCTTTGCGGGGCGCAATGCCTTGCCGCTGTTGAGTGACGGAGCGGAACAGGACACCATCAGCTATCAGGATAGTTTGCCTAAAAAACGACAAGTTTTTTATTACCGGCTCCGCGGGAAAACCATCTTCGATGAGTGGGGCTATTCGCCGGTGGTTTTTGGGCAATCGAAGTCGCCGGTTTCGTACAGTCCTCGAATCACGCAGGCCACCATTCCGTCGGTGGGAACCCTGGAAGTCCACTGGCGGTTTCCGGCAGACACGCTACTGCCGCGAGTCGACACCCTGATTCAGAACTTTTGGATCGGAGCGTCCCCGACGGCAGATGGCGCCCCCGTACGGCTGAAAGTCAATATTGCCCCGACAGATACCAGCACAACCATCAGCCAGTACGGACAAAAAATAGCAGTCAATGGTCCTCAGTACATTACGGTGGTTGCGATGAGTCTGGATGGCGATACCTTGCGGTCGTATCCGGTTTTGGTCCAACCCGCCGATTCATTACCCCCCGCCATTCCGACCGGTTTGCGGGGGACCATCGATTTGCTGGGGCGGGTTCAAATCCAATGGAATCCCAATACCGAGCCTGATTTACTCGGCTATAAAATCTTCAGTACCGAACGGGAAGGTGACGAACCCGCGTCCCGTAACGGCGAACCGTTTCCGGCGGCAAGTTGGGCCGACACGGTCGCTCTGAATCAGTTAAACCGGGACTTGCTTTATTATGTGCAGGCCGTCGATCAGCAATTCAATCAGTCGGCCTTGTCACTTCCGCTCAAGCTGACTCGACCCGACACCTTACGACCGGCTTCTCCCTGGATAAAAAGCTACGAACGAACCGATGCCGGAGTCAATCTTCGCTGGGCCAATAGTGCCAGTTCCGACGTGGTTCGGCATACGCTGTACCGAAAGGCACTGACGGGTGCCGACACCACCTGGCAGGTCGTCCGTGTTTTCACGGCGGGTGATACCACTTACCGGGATGAACCATTGGTGGCTCCGGGCGATTACGCCTACAATATCGTAGCGGAGGATGCGGGGAAATTACAATCCCTTCCGCTGGAACCGCTGCTGGTGAGTCTGGCGGCCCGTAGCTCCGTTCACCCACCGATGACGGTCTTGAACGCAGCCGGAGAAGCGGGCCGGAACGCTGTTCGGCTTGACTGGCGTTATACCGATCCAACCGTGGTAAAATATGAACTTTATCGCGCCGAAGGAACATCCTCTTTGGCTCCCTGGCAATTTATCTCAGCACCCCAAACCACCACTTGGGACGAGCGGGTAAAAGCGGATTCAACCTATCAATATGCCATTCGGGCGATTTTTCGGGACGGCTCGGTCACTGGCTGGCAATCCCAAACCCTGGTTTACCATGCTACCGATACGCTGACCAATCAAGCCCCCATCGTGGCGTCGACGCTGCCGGATCAACGGGTGAATCAGGGCGAAGCGGTAAACTGGAGCATTCCGCCCGGCACCTTTACCGATCCGGACGGGACCATTACCCAGGTCGGGATCGTTGCCGCTGGATTGCCAACCGGATTGATCGCCAGCGGCACGACACTCAGCGGACAGCCGACCCAAACCGGAACGTATACCCTAACGGTTCGCGCCGAAGACAACGGGGGTCTGGCAACCTCGGCGACCTTTCAACTCCGGGTCAATGCCCGGCCTGTTCTGCGCCTGGATTCATTGGTTCAGGTGGTGACGGTAGGAAAACCGTTCTCCTATTCGTTAGCAACGGATGTAGTTACGGACACTGATGGTCAGGTCACTGAACTAGGCTGGGAATCGGGTGATTTTCCGGCCGGTGTGCAACTCAGCGGATTAACATTGACCGGCACGCTGGCAACCTCCGGCCGGTTTCCAATCCGAATCCGGGCGTTGGATAATGATGGCGCACTAACAATCGATACCCTGGTGTTGGTAGCCAATCAGCCCCCCCTTGTCATAACGACACCGGCCAGCCAAACGGCGCTTTGGAAAGAACCGTATCGATACGTCGTTTCCGGTTCAGTATTCCGGGATGACGATGGATCGATTGTATCGGTCGTTGTGCTCGCTGATAGCCTGCCTCCCGGACTAGCAGCCTCTGGGCCACGGCTGGAGGGCGTTCCTACACAACCAGGTCAGTACCCGATTCGTTTGGTGGCCACGGATAATCGGGGTGCCAGCACGGAAGTGCAGTGGACATTGACCATCGGTGACGCTCCGAATCAGCCTCCGGTGGTGGACACGCCACTGCAAGTTTTGTTGGTAACTGCTGGCGAAACCCTGAATTACACCATTCCGGCCACGACCTTCTACGATCCGGACGGCCCGATTACCTCCATCACGATCACCGGTACATTGCCGGCTGGTCTTTCGGCAGTGGGCGGTCAACTCAGCGGTATTCCAACCGTTTCCGGCAGTACGACACTGACCGTGACGGCTACGGACGCTGCGGGCAGTGCTGTTTCTACGAGTTGGGTCATTACGGTCATCAACACAACGCAAACGCCCATCATTACCGGCAGTACAACCCTTTGTTCAGGTCAATCCACGATTCTAACAGCCACGAATTGCGGAGGAACCATCAACTGGTCGACGGGAGCATCGGGTAATTCTATTACGGTTAGTCCCGCTGTTACCACTACCTATACGGCAACCTGCACGGCAGGTGGCGTGGCCGGATCGTCTTCTGGTCCGGTGGTGGTTACGGTACAGGCCGCGCTCACGATCACGGCGGCCAGCAACAGCCCGGTAACCGTCGGGCAACCGATCAGTTTATCCGCGATAGCCCCGGCCGGAACCCTTTTGCAATGGAGTGGCCCCAACGGCTTTGTGGCTACCGGCGCATCCGTAAGCATTCCGGTTGCCGGTACGATTCACGGGGGTAATTATAGCGTGACAGCCACCACCGGTGTTTGTTCGACTAGCGCGATGGCAACGGTTATCATTTCTGGCAGTACCTCATTCAGCGTATGCATTGAAGCAGAGGATGCTACTTTGACTACCGGTACTGGAACCATTACAACGGACGCAGCGGCATCGCAGAGCAAGTTTATCGGGAATTACAGCAACAGCAGCACCAACCGGCGGTTTACCTTTTCGAACCTTCCGCTGGCGGGCTCTTACCAGCTTCAAATCCGCTACCTGACACCGGAAGCCGCTCCACAAGCCACCTTATTGATTAACGAAGGAATCGGCACCATTACATTACCGCAAAGTAGTACAACCTGGTCCGGTGGTTTCCGTGTGCATAGTTCTCCGAGGACATTTAAATTGGGGGAAAACAGCATTCGTATTCAGGGGAATGGCACCGGCAGTTTTGCGCTGGATCAGGTCTGTCTGGTTCGCTGCAACACGCCGTCGGCACCAACGCTGACCAGTGCCACGGTTTGTGCGGGTCAATCCGCTACCCTGGTGGCGAGTGGTTGCGAGGGTTCGGTTGTCTGGAATACGGGCGCAACCACAACTTCTTTCGTGATCAGTCCCGCAGCTACGACTACCTACACCGCGACTTGTCAGGTTAGTGGCGGATGCGTTAGTTTACCCGCAATCACAACGGTTATTGTCAATCCATCGGTTACCCTTAATGCCGGAAGTAACAGTCCCGTTGTGACAGGGCAGCCGTTGTCACTGACCGCAACGGCTTCTGCGGGAGCTACGTATCGCTGGACTGGCCCCGGCGGTTTTACGTCGACTGCTCAGAATCCTACCATTCCGGGGGCTACTTCAGTCAATTCCGGTACGTATCAGGTGACGGCTTCCGTGGGGAGTTGTACGGCGGTAGCCAGTACATCCGTATTGATTTCGGCCAGCAGTTCCTACAGTGTGTGCATGGAAGCCGAAGACGCCACGTTGACGACCGGAACAGGCACCATCACGAATGATGCGGCTGCGTCGGGAGGTCAGCGAATAGGGAATTATAGTAATTCCAGTACGAACCGACGGTTTACACTCAATACCGTTCCTCTGGCCGGATCCTATCAGATTCAGATTCGGTATTACACAACGGCAACAGCAGCCCAGGCAGCCGTGCTGGTCAATGAACAGGGTGCCAGCATTACCACCCTAAGCAATTCGGGAGCGAACGGGTATTCTACGTATACCTTGACGAAGAATTTGAATCAAGGCACTAATTCGATCCGGATTCAGGGCAATGGAACCGGTTCATTTGCTTTGGATCGGGTATGTGTAGTCAAACCTTAACGTTTTCCGAATGACATCATTCCGGTCCTCTGTCTGGGGCGGGTGTTTGTAACCTATCCATTCATTCCTAAAGCGAAAAAGTCACGGCGCACACCGGCATCGTGACTTTTGCTTTAGATCTAATCTGTCTGTATGTGAGTCTTTTATGGTATGAGTTTAATTAAATTTCACTCAATAGTTGACAATTCTGTGCTTTTTACTTTGATTTACAAAGTACTTTTAAATATAGAAAAATGAGCACACCTGTAACACCCGTTACGAGCGAACCGGCCAAAACCGCTCCCGCTTTCCAGCCAACGGAACAACCCGGAGTGGTTCATCCGCTAACCGATCAAACGCCCTGGTGGTGGCTGGCTTTCCGGCAGCCGACCTTTCGCTGGGGACTCGGGTTTGTCGCGGTTTCGGCCACTCTCTTTGCCCTGTATGAGTATTACGTGGCCCGAAACGGATCACCCGCCCCGATGGCGGTATTTGTGTTTCATTACGGGCTTGCCATTGCCTACACCGCCTGGCTGCTGATGAAGAAGGAGTTGAGTGTGTATAAGCAGCCACCCCAGGGGCACCCGGCCCGTATGCTCATGCTGCTGTTGTGGCTGATCAGTGCCTACGCCCTGAACCGGGACATACCGGTGTTTCAGGAATCGGTTCCGTGGCTGAAAGTGATGTTGATTTTTGCAGGCTTTCTGATGATAGGTTCCACCTGGCTGGATGGTCTTTCGGTTCGGGGACAGCAGGCGTTGGTGTTTGGCCTGGCTTTGGTCTGGGGGCTATTCTTCTATCAAACGGTTTACGTCGCTCCGTATTACCACCTCGGACTTTTTGGAATCATCCTGCTGGGCATTGGCGGACATATTCTCGTTCCCCTGTTCATCACCATTGCGCTGGGCCGGCTTCTTCAACGAAGCTGGAATGAACACGAACACCGGCGTCCGGCCATCATCGCCGGTTTTTTCGTGCCACTCGTCGTTATCGCCTGGTTTTTATACCAATGGACGCAGATCGATACCCGAATTCGTTACGCATCGAACGCCATTACGGCCCGGAAAGACGACGAACTGCCGTCCTGGGTGTTGCTGGCGCAGCAACTTCCGAACGACTGGATTACGGAGCGGTATCTGAAAACCGGGTCGATCTACAGCCATCAGGGGAGCCGGATGAACAGTGTGTTTGGGCGGCAGGAAGAACTGAGACGGCACGACCCCCTGGTGTTTATCGCGTCGGCGTACCGAAAACCGGCCGAAGCCTGGAATCAGGATATGCAGAAACTCATCGGAACGCTGTATACCTCCCGGCACCAAACCGAAGAGCGGCTTCGGTCGGGCTCAAATCTGCGAACGACTAACGTGTTGACACAAGCCCGGATTTACCCCGAATACCGCCTGGCCTATGCCGAAAAAACGCTTCATATACAGAACGGTGGATCGTTATCGCAGGAAGCCTTGTACACGTTTCACCTGCCGCAGGGGGCGGTCGTTACCTCCTTGTCATTGTGGATCAATGGGCGGGAAGAAAAAGGAATTCTGACCACCAAAGCGAAAGCCGATACGGCCTACCGCACTATTGTTGGCGTTGAAAACCGCGACCCTGAGCGCGATCCGTCGGTGGTTCACTGGCGAGAAGGAAACCGCGTAACGGTGCGGGTGTTTCCGTGTCCGGTGGGCGACGCGCGGCAGGTTAAAATCGGCATCACCTCGCCCCTGCGGCTGGAAAACCGGCTGGTCGGGCCGCCCCAACTGGTGTATGAAAACGCCTGGTTTGAAGGCCCCGATGAACAGGGCGCCACCGAAACCGTAAAAATCGATTTTTCGCAGAAACCGCAAAATCCGTCGTGGCCGGACTTTCTGGAACCCGGCTTTTATGAAAAACCGGTCGAAAAACAACGGATCAGCGAGTCGAATTACCAGCGGTATTGGGAATTTCGCTTTGACGCGCCGAAGCTGGCAACGGGCGGTTTTCGGTTCGATGGGCATACATACCGCCTGCAACCCGCCCGGACAACCACCGAACGATTCAACCCGCAGGCCGTTTTTCTGGATCTGAATCAGGACTGGACGGAAACCGACATCGATGAAGTCCTGAAAATAGCCGAAAACCGCCCGGTCTGGGTGTATGACGAAGGCCTGGTTCAACTGACCAACGCCAACCGCGCCGAACTGACCGAACGACTTTTGCAACAGCGGTTTAGCGTGTTTCCGATCCATCAAATTCCCAATCCGGCTGCGGCCATGCTGGTGACGAAAGGCTCTGAAATTGGGCCACAACTGAGTGATCTGGCCGGAAGCCCCTACGCCGAAACGTTGAGGCAGCAGACCAGAAACCGCCCGGCCTTGCGAACGTTTTGTCTCTCCAAACCGTCGGATCTGGTGAAAACACTGAGCGAACTGGGTGTTCTTCAAACGGATTACGGTACGGTTTCGGAGCTACAAACGCTGGTGAAACAGAATCAGTTTATCCGGCAAACGGCGTCTGATCAATCGGTTTCGTTGCCGCAGTCAGGTGTCCGGATTACGCGAACGTCAGAGATAAATACAGAACCGTCAGCCGCTCAGGCACCCGATCATTTGTTTCGTTTGTATGCTTATAATCACTTGCTACACCAGTTGGGGACGCGGTATTTCGAGCCGGATTATGCGACGGACTCGCTCGTTGCCGAAGCGCAGCAAGCCAACATCGTTTCCCCGGTTTCGAGCCTGATTGTGTTGGAAACGCAGCAGGACTACGACCGGTTTGGAATCAAAAAATCAAAAGAGGGGCTGGACAATGCGACCCTGAAAAATACCGGCGCGGTTCCCGAACCGCACGAATGGGTTTTGCTGATCCTGGCCGTGGTGTGGGTTTTCTACCTCTGGCAAAAAGGCAGTTATGTGGGTCTTTGATCTGACTTTCCTCATCGGGCTGGCGTTGGCGGTTTATGTGCTGCTGACGCCAGCCCGACGCCGGTGGATGGCCGTGCTAGGCGGTCTGGCGATGGCATCGCCTGGTCTGCGCTGGCTGACGACGGTTTTCGGTTTTCCGATTCGTCTGCAACTGAGTGCGTGGGTCGTCGCGATTTTACAGATGCTGGGTGCCGATGCCACCGTGAGCGGCAATCTGATCCGGCTGAACGGCGTCGATTTTGCCGTCGATCCGGCCTGCATGGGGCTACAGATGACGGGTTTGTCGATGCTGGCGGGCTTATTTCTGGTCGTTCATTTGGAAAACCGCACGCGCACGCGGCTTTCGTTCGGCTGGCTGGTGCTGGTGGCAGTTGGAACGGGTGCACTCTTGGTTTTGACTAACCTGCTGCGGATTCTGGCCTTGGTCATCTTCCGGATTGCGCCCGAAGACCCGTTGCACGATCTGGTTGGTCTGGCGTGTCTATCCCTGTACCTGCTCGTTCCGTTGACCTGGGGCTTGCAGCGGCTTTATGAGCGGGCCGGAAAACCGTTGCCTGCGCATTCAGATCGGGTCTGGGTGCGGCTGGCAGCGATGTACGGCGTCGTGGGACTGGCCGGTTTTGGGATCATTCACCGGAGTCAGCCGGTTACACCGGTGGCGGTTGATGTTCCGTCCGGCTATGTTTCTCGCCAACTCGATCATGGGTTTACCCAATACAGCAAGACCGGGTCACTGGTGTACGTCAAACCGGTTCGGACGGCGTACAGTGCTGAACACAGCCCGCTGGTGTGCTGGAAAGGAAGCGGATATGTGTTCGGGGCCGTCGCGGAAAAAGTGATCGACGGCCACCGGATTTACGTCGGGTCGTTGCAGCGGGGGCGCGAACGGCTGTATACTGCCTGGTGGTTCACAAACGGCGTTCAGCAAACCATCGGCCAGTTCGATTTTCGCTGGCGGATGCTCCGGGGCGAACCGGCTTTTGCACTGGTGAACGTCACCGTAGCCCGGCCCGGCGACCTGGCGAAAACCGTCCGTGAGTGGTATTGAACGGTCTTTATCAGGAGTAGAATCTGATTCAAAGAAGAATGATACGAAAATAAGGGTAATAGGCGTATAATTGAATGTTTCTATGTTATAATTATTAGTAACTTTCTGATTGTAAGATAAAAAGCTGTAATAGAATTTTTAATTTTTTGCATTATTACACCAAATAATAAGGACGTTTATCGAACCATTTTTCCGCAAAGACGTTAAAGAGAAAGTAATTTAGAGTAGGTTAGGGTTTAGAAGATGGGGAGTTTTGAGATTCCTGAGTCTGTTATCGTATGAAACTTTTTAAATGTACACACTGCGGAGAACCGATTTATTTTGAAAACAGTCGATGTACAAAGTGTGAATATCCGCTTGGCTTTGTCGCCGGGCAACTGGAGCTGCTGCCGTTGGAGGCAGCAGGCACCGATACATTCCGGATTTATAACCAGGGCGAAACCCTTTACCGCTATTGTGCCAACCACCAGTACGGCGTTTGCAACTGGTTGGTGGAAGATGGACAATCGCGCTATTGTGAAGCCTGCACGCTGAACCGGACCATTCCAAACTTGAGTAAACCGGAATATCTGCAACGCTGGAAAGTGATCGAAACCGCCAAGCACCGGCTGATTTATTCGCTCCGGCGCATGAAACTTCCCGTGATTGGCCGGTCGGCTGATCCGGAACGGGGGCTCTCCTTCGATTTTCTGGCCGACGGAACCCAGAAACGCATCCGAACGGGACACATGCGGGGCCTGATTACCATTAACATCGTGGAAGCCGATGACATTGAACGGGAGATGACCCGCCAGAAAATGGACGAACCGTACCGCACGGTTTTGGGCCATTTCCGGCACGAAATCGGGCATTATTACTGGGACCGCCTGATCCGAAACACCGACCGGATCGATCAGTTCCGGGAGCTGTTTGGCGATGAGCGGGAGCTATACAAAGATGCTTTGCGGAATCATTACCAGCAGGGTCCTCCGGCGGGCTGGAATCTGAACTACATCAGCGCCTACGCCAGCGCCCACCCTTGGGAAGACTGGGCCGAAACCTGGGCGCATTACCTGCACATTCTGGATACGCTCGAAACCGCTTATGCCTTTGGGCTAAGCGTTCAATTCCAGCCGGTTATGGACTCGATGAGTATGGCGCAGGAAGAGAAAATCGATCCCTATGATCCAGAAGATTTCAAGACGCTGATGGATCTTTGGGGGCCGCTGTCGTTTGCCATGAACAATCTGAACCGCAGCATGGGTCATCAGGATCTTTATCCGTTTATCATCCCGCCGGGTGTTTTGGAAAAGCTGAGTTTTATCCATCAGATTTGTTACCAGGCCCGCCAGTAAGATGACCCCCAACCCCCTAAAGGCCGGGCGGCCGGTGCCGGGCTTTCTCACGCCAAAGTCCCCTTTAGGGGGTTGGAGGTAGAAAACCCTACACCGTGAGTCGCCGGTAGAATCCTTCTTCCAGTTCCAGCAAATCCTGGTGCGTGCCGCGCTCGACAATCTCCCCGTTCTGCACCACCAGAATCTCATCTGCGTGCTGAATCGTGCTGAGCCGGTGGGCAATCACGAGCGTCGTGCGGTTGGCCATCAGGCGCGTGAGGGCCTCCTGAACCAGTTTCTCCGATTCGGTATCCAGGGCCGAGGTCGCTTCATCCAGAATCAGAATTGGCGGATTTTTCAAAACCGCCCGGGCAATGCTGATGCGCTGCCGCTGTCCGCCCGACAACCGCCCACCCCGGTCGCCGATAACGGTTTGGTAACCATCAGGTTGGGCCAGGATGAAGTCGTGGGCATTGGCAATTTCGGCCGCCCGCATCACGTCGGTTTCCGTGGCCTCGCTGCCGAACGCAATGTTGTTAAAAATAGTATCGTTGAACAAAATGCTCTCCTGAGTCACAATTCCCATCAGGTTGCGGAGGGAATGCATCGTACAATCGCGCAGGTCCACGCCGTCGATCAGAATCCGCCCGGCAGTGGGGTCGTAGAAACGCGGAATGAGGTCGGCGATGGTCGATTTTCCGCCCCCCGACGACCCGACGAGGGCAATGGTTTTGCCTTTTTCCAACGTAAAGCTAATTCCCTTCAAAACCGGCCGGTCGGGCTGGTAGGCAAAGGACACGTTCTGGACTTCGATGTTCTGTCGAAAACCGGGGAGCGTAACTGCGTTGGGTTTGTCCTGAATAAGCGGCACGGTATCAATCAGTTCCAGCACCCGTTCGCCCGACGCAATCCCGCGTTGCGAACCACTGAAAGCATTGGAAATCTCCTTGGCCGGGCGCGTTACCTGCGAAAAAATCAGAATGAACGTGATAAAATCCGAAGCCGACAATTCCGACTGCTGGGTCAGAATCAGCGAACCGCCGTAGAGCAGAATGATGGCGACAACCAGAATGCCCATAAATTCGGAGAACGGCGACGCCAGCTCGCGCCGGTTGGCCAGCGAGCGGACGGCCCGGCGGTAACCATCGTTTTCGGTTTGAAATTTCTCGGTCACGAAGCCCTCGGCGTTGAACCCTTTCACGACGCGCATCCCGCCGAAGGTTTCATCGAGCAGACTCAGAATACCGCTCAACCGCTGTTGTCCGGCCTGGGCGTCCTGCTTCATTCGCCGGACGAGCATGGCGATAAAACCGCCCGAAACCGGGATGACCAGCAGCGCAAAAAACGTCAGATTGGCTGAAATGTTGAACAGGGCGATGATGTAGGCGATGAGCAGAAAAAGCTCTTTGGAAGCCGCCGAGAGGCTGTTGGCGATGGAATTTTCGACTTCCTGAACGTCGGTGATGGTGCGGGCGATGAGGTTACCCTTGCGTTCATTGGAGAAGAAACCCAAGTGCAACTGAATGGCTTTGGTAAAAACCGTCTCGCGCAGCCGCGCCACCATCCGGGCTTTGAAGCTCTCCAATTGCCGGACCGACAAATACTTGAATAAATTGTTGAGCAAGACCGTTGTCACCACAATGCCGCAGACGAACTGCAAGGCCCCGAGTTTGCCGTATTGCCGGAAAAAAAGCGCGAAATAATACTGGAAAACCTCGGTCGGCGAGGTTTCGAACGACAGCCTCGGAGCGGGTTGGCTCAGCAGGGCCTGCAACTTGGCCGGGTCAACTTTATCGAAAAGAACATCCAGCAACGGAATCAGCAGCGTAAAGTTCAGCACACCAAATACACTGGCCAACATGGAGGTTAGCAAAAAGGGCGTCAGAAAACGACCCAGCGGTCTGGCGTACGAAAGTAAGCGAAAATAGGTTTTCATTGCCTGCAAAGATACAGTCTGAACCAGTATTCCGATGCTTATTCCGATGAACGATGATTATTCTCTGACGAAGCACCGTATACATAAGATTTGTAGGTATGTCGAAATTTTTTGTATACTTGCCGTTATGAACAGCAATCAGCAGTTACTTAAAGGCAGTTTGTCCGTCATAATCCTGAAACTACTCGAAGAACAGGAGCGCATGTACGGCTATGAAATTACGCAGAAGGTGAAAGCGTTGACGGCGGGGCAAATGGCGATTACGGAGGGGGCTCTTTACCCGGCTCTGCACAAACTCGAAGCCGAGGGCTTGCTGACGACCGAAACGCAGGTGGTGGAAGGGCGCGCGCGGAAATACTATTCTCTGACGAAAGACGGCCACACCGAAGCCGTCAGCCGGATTTCGGAACTGGGTATCATGCTGGAGAACCTGCAACGGCTTTTGACCTTAAAACCGGCAATTTGATATGGCACTGACACCCGACCAACTCACCGCGATCGATCGCCACCTGCGCAAAGAAAACTGGCTCCTCAACGAAGACCTGGTTGCCGAACTGACCGATCACTACGCCAACGGCATTGCTGAGCAACTGGCCAACGGTGTTCCTTTTGAACTGGCCCTGATCGACATTCACAAAGGATTTGGAGGGCGGAAGGGGTTGTTGAAGATGGAGGAGGAGTACCTGGCAGAAATGTTTCGTGCACCGGCTCTGGCGTTCAGGAAACGCTTAAAAACATATACACGTTGGCCAAAGATTGTAGTACCCGCAGCAATCATTGGTCTCTTATTTCAGATCAGAGGAAATCCCCTGATAGTAAACAATATGATCATTTCATTTTGTATTTTCTATACGGTTCGAGCCGTTGTCACGTTTTATTTTCTTTTTCGATTAAATGGATGGGGAAAAACAAGTCAGCATCCTGTTATGAAAAGAATAATAAGAATTCTTGGTTTTCAAAGTGCGAATATTTTGCTTTTTGATGCTATCAATTCCGCTAGTGTTGAATTTCAATGCCTTCTATTAGGTATCTGGGTGATGGAGTTGATCTGTACGATAGATAGTCTCCTTTCAGATCAGCATTTTCGCAAACTATTTCATATCGGCTGACCATGCTAACCCTACACCACCTCACCCTTCTTCGTCAGGATCTTCGCACCCTGGCTCATATCGAGTACGAAGAGGTCGAAAACGAGCTTCTGGATCACTATGCGACACTGACGGAGCAGAAAATAGAGGCAGGGCAATTCTTCGAGTATGCCAGTGCGAATGCCTGGGCAGAGTTGGGGGCCGGACCCGGTTTACAGCAGATTCAGGAAGAATTCGTCAAAAATATCAATAAACAGGTTTCAAATCGGCATAGGGAGATTGTGTTGAGTTATTTCCGCTGGCCGACTTTGGTAGGCACCTTATTGTTGTGTGGTTTAGTGTATCAACTGGCTGATATACTTTCAACCAAAAGTATTTATTTATTGATGCAAGGTCTGTTCCTTATGTCAGGATTGATTTTACTGTATGCTGTCATAAGAAAGCAAAACCGCTATGTCGATTCGCGTAAATTGGTATGGCAGTACATAGGTAGCCGTGCCAATTTATCAATGGGTTTTCTACATCTTACGAATATGGTGAATGCCCTATTGGATGAAGATTCAAAACCATTCTTACTGGTTAAATCATATCCCGAGTTGGTAATGGGATTGATATGTATTCTCCTGATTTATTCGGTCACTTTTCTCCAACTCTACCGCGAAAATTTTAGCTACAAAACCGCTCACTAGCCTAACCCCAGACTTGAGTGCGCCGACACGCTTACTCAAAATTCTTGGGGTTCTACAACTATATGCCTCCGATTTCGCGTTATTTGTAGCATACAACCTTGTAAAAAACGCATGTACCTTCGTTATCTGGCCGTCAGCCTGCTTTTGACCCTTTGCTCCTGCGGGATTATTTCGCCCAACTCGTCCAGTTCCGACCGGTTTTCGACCAGTCCGGAGAAATTTGCCGTTCAGCCGGGGTTGGTCGACGAAGCATCCGGGATGGTTGCCAGCCGCACGATGGATGGGCGGTTGTGGGTGCAGGAAGACAGCGGCAATCCCGCCGAAATCAACCTCATGACCACCGATGGCAAGGTGGAAAAGCAGTTTCCGATACCGGGTGCCTCCAACCGTGACTGGGAAGACCTGGCCATCGGACCGGGGCCGCAGGACGGCGTTTCGTACCTCTACCTGGCCGACATCGGCGATAATCTCAAGCAAAACGACCTCAATTACATCTACCGGTTTCCGGAACCGAAAAATGCCGAAGAATCCGTAAACGGCGTCGAACGGATCAGCTTTCGGTATGCCGACGGTGCCCGCGATGCCGAAGCCATCCTGCTCGACCCCCAAACCCGCGATCTCTGGATTGTAAGTAAAGCCGAAGAAAAAGTACGCATCTACCGGCTGCCATATCCCCAAAGCACGAGCGTTGAGATGCGGGCGGACTATTACGGCGAACTACCCCTGACGTTGATTACGGGCGGCAGCGTTTCGGCGGACGGCAACGAAATCGCGTTGATCTCCTACCTGGGTGCGTACCACTGGCGTCGGAAAAGCGGGCAGTCGCTGGCGGATGCGATGCAAAAAAACAGCTTTAAAACCCTGGCGACTGACCCGCTCGGCATACAGAGCGAAACCATCTGTTTCGATAAAAACAGCAATGGCTACTACACCCTACCCGAAAAAGGAAGTCAGGCGTCGGTAACCTTAAACTACTACAAACGGTTATAGGACGTTAAAGCAGGGGAGACTCCCCGGTTCGAAACGCTTAAAAACCCATCGTCTTGTCTAAAACCGCTGCCATCGTTGGAGCCGGCATTGCCGGCATTGCCGCTGCCATTCGGCTGGCCGTCAAAGGCTACCGCGTCGATGTGTTCGAAGCCAATGCGTATCCCGGCGGTAAATTATCCGGTTTTACGCTCGACGGTTTTCGGTTCGATGCCGGGCCGTCGCTCTTCACCATGCCGCAGTTGGTCGAAGACCTGTTCCGGCTGGCGGGCAGAAATCCTGACGACTATTTTAAGTACAGTCGGCTGGATGAGACCTGCCGGTATTTCTGGGATGACCACACGCACCTGACCGCCTGGGCCGATCGCGACGGTTTTGCCCGCGAAGTGGCGACCCAACTGGGCGAACCCGCCGATCACCTGCTGGCGCATCTGGCCGACAGTGCCGCCAAGTACCACATCACCGAAAAACTGTTTTTGCACCGCTCGCTCCATAAGCTATCGACCTGGTTCAACCGCGACGCGCTGTACGGCTACCTGAATTTGCCGAAGCTGGAGGTGTTCAAAACCATGAACCGGGCCAACGAACAGCGGTTTCAGAATCCGAAACTGGTGCAGCTTTTCAACCGCTATGCGACCTACAACGGCTCCAATCCGTATCAGACGCCTGCTACGATGAACATCATTCCGCACCTGGAATACAACATCGGGGCATTTTTTCCGAAAGAAGGCATGATTGGCATCACCAACAGCCTGGTTCGGTTGGCGGAAGAACTGGGCGTACGGTTTCACTTCAGCACGCGGGTGACGGAATTGGTGACGGAAGGGGAACGGATTGTGGGCGTCAGAACCGGGAATGGAGACAATGCACGAAGCGAACCGAAACCTTACGATGTCGTGATTTCCAATATGGATGTCGTCAGCACATTCCGGCGGTTGTTGCCGAACGCCCGGCAGCCGGAGCGGATTTTACGTCAGCCGAAATCCAGTTCCGGATTGATTTTTTACTGGGGAATCAAGCGGGAATTTCCGGAACTGGGCCTGCACAACATCTTTTTCAGTTCTGATTACCGCGCCGAATTCGACCACATTTTCAATCAGAAAACGCTGTCGGACGATCCGACGGTTTACCTCAACATCACCTCCAAACACAAACCGGACGATGCGCCACCGGGTTGCGAAAACTGGTTTATTCTGATCAATGCACCGAATAATACGGGGCAGGATTGGGACGCTTTGATTGCCAGAACCCGGCGGAATGTCATTCGGAAACTGAGCCGGAACCTCGGTGTCGACATTGCACCCCTGATTGCCTGCGAAGCCCTTTTAGATCCCATCCAGATCGAAAACCGCACCTCAAGCTCGCAGGGTGCGTTATACGGCAACAGTTCCAACAACCGGTTTGCGGCTTTTTTGCGCCACGCCAACTTCTCGCACCAGTTCCGGAATCTGTATTTTGTCGGTGGCAGTGTGCATCCGGGGGGCGGCATTCCGCTCTGTTTGCTGTCGGCTAAAATTGCAACGGATTTGCTATAAGTTGTCTGGTAATTTCTCGGGCTATCCGCTGAAAGGCTGAAAACCGTATATTGCAAGCTTTGCACTGAAACTCGACGGCATGGATACCTCGTACCTGATTATCATTTTCAGTTTATCGGTTCTCCTTTCGTACGTGTTCGACCTGCTCAGCAGCCGTTACAAAACGCCGTCGGTGATTTTGCTGCTGGCGTCGGGCATGTTGATGCGGCAGGTGACGAATTATTTTGCGTTTCAACTGCCATATGTCGACACCATTTTGCCGACTTTGGGAACCCTGGGGCTGATTTTGATCGTATTGGAAGGCGCATTGGAGTTGGAACTGACGGGAGAGAAACTGGGAATGATTCGTCGGGCGTTCTGGGCGTCGCTGTCGTCCATTCTGGTCACGTCGCTGCTCATGGCCTCGCTATTTTACGTGCTGATGGAAGCGTCGTTTTTCAAGTGTCTGGTGGCGGCCACGCCGTTTGCCGTCATCAGTAGTGCTGTGGCCGTTCCGGGCAGCAACAACCTGAACCCAACGAGCCGGGAGTTTGTCGTCTACGAATCGTCGCTGTCCGACATTCTGGGCGTTATGATTTTTAACTTTCTGGTTTACAACGCTTCCGGCGGCATTCTGTCGATTGTGTCGTTTGCCAAAGACACCATCATCATGGTGATCATCTCGCTGATCTGTTGCTTTTTCCTGCTGTATTTGATCAGTAAAATTAGCCACCGGATCAAATTCCTGCCGATCATTTCCGTTCTTTTTCTCGTCTACGCCGTCAGCCGGATTTACCAGCTTTCCCCGCTTTTGCTGATTCTGGTTTTCGGGTTATTCCTGAACAACACCGAACTGTTCATCCGGGGTCGGCTCGACCGAATCTTTAAAAATGAGCTGTTCGAAAAAGAACTGGACCAGTTCAAAAACCTGACGGCCGAAGGAGCCTTCATTGTCCGGACATTTTTCTTCCTGCTGTTCGGTTATGCCTCCGATTTCTACACCCTGATCGAACCTGACGCCCTGATTGTTAGCTTTTTACTCCTCTTGATTCTCTACTCCGTTCGGACGGGTGTGTTGCGGTTGTCGTTGCCGGGCAGCATCAATCCGGTGGTTTTTATTGCCCCGCGCGGGCTGATTACGGTTCTGTTGTACCTCAGTATTCCGGATAATCTCAAACTGGTGGGTTTCCGCGACGGTATTCTGATGGCCGTGGTGTTGCTGACGGCGCTGGTGATGATGGTGGGCGTCATCAGTTACCAGGATGACACCCCTGTGGACTAAACGGTCCCGCCCGGCGGTTTGTCGGTACGATACGCCAGAAAACCGTACCACTTTCGTGTTTTCCAGTACGTCAGATTGTGCTCATTGTCAAAGGCTTCTCGCTCAAAGCTGATGTTACGGTACGCATCGTAATGATGGGTGTATTGCCAGCGCCGAATCAGGTATTCCAGCAAATACCAGACGTAGAAGGGGAGGATGCCCAGTTCCAATTGCTGGCGGAGGTGAATGCGTTCGTGGTGGAGCAAGACCGCATCCGGACGTTTCGTCCGTACCAATACGAACGGAAATAGTGCCATGCCACTGACCCACAAAAACGGTACGCGAACGATAATCATAAAGCAATTTTAAAAAGAAAACAGAAGGCCTTTCCTGACGTCCCATTCGTTGTCTGCTAATGGGTAAGGTAAGTCGTTCAGGTAACAAAATAAAACCGCTCACCATTCCTTTTCAGCCTTTTGACAAACTTTACACCCCGGTTATTTCCGATCTGTTTCCCTCCGAAAAAAACATTGTATATTTGAGAAAGACCGGGTTGCCGGCGTTGTCATAACCTACATTTTAGTGTTCTTACTCTATGAAAAAAACCGTGCTTTACGTTGCGTTAAGCCAGTGCCTGCTCTGGTCGGCGGTGGCGCAAACGCCTAAGAAATCGACCCCAAACCGGCCTGCTCCCAAACCGGCCGCCACGGTTTCGACCGCTCCGAAAAGCCCATCGACCGAGTCGGCGGCACGCATCAAATTTACTGAATACGACTTGCCGAACGGCTTGCATGTCATTCTGCATCAGGACAATACAACGCCCTTGGTGGCCGTCACGATGATGTACCACGTCGGCTCGAAAAACGAGCAGCCGGGTCGTTCAGGATTTGCGCACTTTTTCGAACACCTGATGTTTGAAGGTTCTGATAACATCAAGCGCGGGGAATATATGAAGATCGTAAAGGGGGCCGGAGGACAGTTGAACGCCAACACCTCTACCGACCGGACGTTCTATTACGAAATCCTGCCTTCTAACAAACTGGAACTGGGCCTATACATGGAATCGGAGCGGCTTTTGCACGCTAAAGTCGACGAAAAAGGGGTTGAAACCCAGCGCGAAGTGGTGAAGGAAGAACGGCGGCAGCGGTATGAAAACCAGCCGTACGGCACGTTCTTTCCGCAGGTTTTGAGCCATGCGTTCAAAGTACACCCGTATAAATGGGCGCCCATTGGCTCGATGGAAGACCTGAATGCGGCCAAAATCGATGAATTCCGGGATTTCTACAAGGAGTTTTACATCCCCGGTAATGCCATTCTGTCCATCGCCGGGGACATCAATCCCGAGGATACAAAAAAACTGATTGAGAAATATTTTGCCGAAATTCCGAAAGGAACGAAAACGCCGTATCGCCCGACTGTAAAAGAGCCGGTTCAAAAAGCGGAGGTGCGCGACATCGTGTACGATAACGTCTCGCTGCCGGGGGTATTCCAAGCGTATCACATGCCCGCTCAGGGTGATCCGGATTATTACGCCCTGGATGTCTTGCAGACCCTGCTTGCCGCCGGTGAAAGCTCCCGGATGAATAAGGAACTGGTTGATAAACAGCAGAAAGCGGTTCAAACTGGTGTGTTTCCCCTCTCCACTGAAGATCCCGGTTTGTTTATCTCCATCGGCATTGCCAACATGGGCGTCAAAGCCGAAGACTTGGAAGCCGGTATGAACGCCGAAATTGAGAAACTGAAGAAAACCCTGGTTACCGATGCCGAATTTCAGAAGGTGAAAAACCAGATTGAAACCAATTTCGTGAACCAGAACGCGGGTGTCGCCGGTATTGCCGAAAGCCTGGCCAACTACAAAATGTATCTGGGTGATGCCAACCTGATCAACACGGAACTGGAACGGTATAACAAAGTGACGAAGGAAGACCTGCGCCGGGTGGCTAACAAATACCTCACGAAAGAAAACCGCGTGGTGTTGTATTATCTGCCTAAGGCGATGGAGCCGAAAAAAGAGGGGAAGGGGGAATAAGCAAATAACGAATATCGAACACTGAATATCGAATTTTGAATATCGAATGATGAAAGCAAACTATATCCTGGCTTTGGGCTTGATGGCTCTTGGTCTGTCGGTTCAGGCGCAAACGCTTGACCGGTCAAAACTGCCCGCCGATGCGCCGGCACCGGTCATCAAAGTGGGCAAACCCGTGTCGTTTACGCTCGCTAACGGACTGAAAGTGTTCGTGGTACAAAATAATAAACTGCCGCGCGTCGGTTTCAGTCTGCTGTTCGACTACCTGCCCATCCGCGAAGGCGACAAGGCGGGGTACGTCAGCATTGCCAGTCAGTTGATCAAAACCGGAACCAAAACCCGGACAAAAGATCAGATTGACGAAGCGGTTGATTTCATCGGCGGTAGCCTGAACACCTCGCCAACCGGCGTTTATGCGATGTCGCTGAAAAAGCACACGCCCAAAATGCTGGAAGTGATGTCGGATGTGGTGCTGAATCCGAAGTTTACGCAGGAAGAGCTGGATAAGCTGAAAAAACAGACCAAATCGGGGCTGGCGTCGCAGAAAGACAATCCGGCGGCCATTGCCACGCGGGTGAGCAGCATGCTGGTTTACGGCAAAGACCACCCGTACGGTGAGCCGGATTCGGAAGAAACCGTTGACCGGATTACACTTGAAGATTGCCGCAAATTCTACGAAACCTATTACCGGCCCAACATCGGTTATCTGGCCGTGGTAGGCGACATTACGCCGGAAGAAGCACGTCCGATGGTGGAGAAGTACTTTGGCAAATGGCAGCCGGGCGAGGTTCCGAAACCGAGTTATGAAACGCCAAAACCGCCCGCCAAAACGACCATTGCGCTCATCGACCGGCCGAGTTCGGTGCAGTCGGTGGTCTACATCACGCATCCGGTTTTGTTGAAACCGTATACGCCCGAGTCGATTCAGGCCAGCCTGACCAACGATATCCTGGGCGGTGGCGGTGGCAACGCCCGTTTGTATAACAACCTGCGCGAAAAACACGGCTATACCTACGGCGCGTATTCGTCGTTGACGAGCGACCGGCTGGTGGGCCGCTTCCGGGCCAACGCCAACGTGCGGAATGCGGTGACCGACAGCGCCGTAGCGGAATTTATGACGGAACTGAAAGCGATCCGGAGTTCGAAGCCGACGGCTGAAGAACTGAAAAGTACGAAAAATACGTTTGCCGGCAATTTCATTTTTACGCTGGAAGACCCCGAGACGATTGCCAATTTTGCGATCAATACCGCCCGGTATAATTTGCCGGAAGACTTTTTCGCCAATTACCTGAAAAACGTCGATGCCGTCACGGAAGATCAGGTTGAAGCGTCAGCCGCCAAGCTGATCGATCCGGAACACGCCTATGTGGTAGTGGTGGGAAAAGCTTCCGAAGTGGCCGATAAACTGAAACGGTTTGGCGACGTTGTTTACTACGATGTCAACGGCATGAAAGTGGACGCACCGGCTCCCGGCAAACTGACGACCACGCCGGTGGGTGTGACGGCGGATCAAGTGATCGATAAGTACATAACCGCGATCGGCGGGAAAGACGCCATTGCGAAAATCAAGGATGTCACCCAAAAGCTGACGACCGAGATTCAGGGCACGAAAATAGACATTGAAAGCAAGCAGAAAGGGTTGAACAAGTTCTCGCTGGCCGTAACGGCCCAGGGTCAGGTGGTGCAGAAAGTGACTTCCGACGGCACGAAAGTGAAAATGGAAGGCGGTGGGCAGTCGAAAAACGTGACGGACGAAGAAGCCAAGATGGAAATTCTGAAGAATGCCTCTTTTGCTGAATTGCTGTATCCGACGCTGGGAGCCAAAACGACGCTCGTCGGCACGGAAAAAGTGAATGGAAAAGACGCCTTCAAAATTGACGTGACGCTGGGCAAAAAGACCATTTCGGAGTTTTATGATACCGAAACCGGCCTGAAAGTGCAGCACACGGCCATTGAGCAGACTCCGCAGGGTGAAATGGCCATCAATACCGGCCTGAGCAATTACAAAGAAGTAAATGGTGTAAAGTTCCCGCACACCCTGACCCAGAATCTGGGCCCAATGACGATGAAAATGGAAACCCAGTCGCTGGTGGTGAACACCGGGCTGGATGACAAGGAGTTTGCGGTGCAGTAAGCACGGTTTATGGTTTTCGGTATACGGTTTACGGTGGCTGGCGCGTGCTTTTTGTGCGTTAGCCACCGTAAACTTTTACAATAGGCTTCCCTTTCTTGACTGGTACGAGGAAGTAGAATTCTTCAATTGGCATCCCGCATACGGTTTTCGGGAAACGGCGGTTTTGGTCTGTTCTGGGTGAGCTATTTGGTAATTAGACCACATGATTGGTGCTTCTAAGACAAAGTTGATGCGTTTCTTAATAATCCTCTTGCTGCCTGTCATGTTTGTTTGGCAATGTAGTCAGTTTGGTTATCATTCTATTGGAGGGTTCCCAACCAGAGCGGCTGCTCATGCAAAAGCATTGGAACATCTGCATTTTTGGTATTACTGGATCACCACAGGTACGTATAAAATAGAGTATTCGTACCTTGAAAACGGCGCGTATAAACGCGAAGCCATGTGGTATTTTAAGGACGAAAATAGATTAGGGTTAGAAGAGGATATCGGTAGTGGTTTTTATGTACTTTGGCCTGGCATCAACCGTTCTGAAATAAAGCGGTTGATCGTGCAAACTCAACAAGGAATGCCACTAAACAGCATCCTTCGGAAATCAATTCTGCCAGGAGATACGTGGGACATTGAGGCTAAATAAGGCTTTATATCTCATGATGTACACTGATTCAAGAAAAATATATGCTTAATCACACTTGGCAAAAGCAACTCGGAGGAGTGATTCTAAATACTATTTGTTACCTGGTTTTGTGTGCTGCTCTATTTCCGTTCTGGCTACTGTTTGGTGTTTTGGCTAGTGAAACCGCTCTTTGGCAAAAAGTGTTGTGGCATATTGTTTTTCCTTTAGTTGGGCTTCCCTGGCCCGAATCCGTTACTGGCGTATTGGTCTGCTTGTTATCAAATGCAATTGTATGGGGTAGCATTGCTCAACTATTAACCCGATTACGTCATTTTAAACACTCGAAATAGTGAGTTTTCTATGATGGATTATCTAATAACAGAAATCAAACAGTGGGTTTAGAATTAACTAATCATAAGATTTTCCATTCCCAAATAATTAATTCGGCTACAACAACCCCAAATTCGGCTACGTTTGCTCATTGGAAATGGCGGACCTTTGTCCTAACCAATAGAGCATAACCATGATCTTAGTAACTGGAGCTACAGGCCAGCTAGGCACTGCCGTCATCGACCAACTCCTTCAAAAAATACCAGCCAGCCAGATTACCGCCTTTGTGCGGGACGAAACCAAAGCCGCCCATATGCTTAAACAGGGCGTGACGATACGCGTTGGCACCTATGACGACATCAACGCCCTCGACAGCACCATGCAGGGTGTTGAAACGGTTCTGTTGATTGCAGGTACGGATGAAGAAAACCGGGTTCGCCAACACCAGAATGTCGTGGATGCGGCCCGAAAAGCTGATGTTCAGCGGATTGCCTACACCAGTCGGGCGCTGAAAAACCCGGCGACGCTGGTGAACCGGTTGATGGCAGGCCACTTTCAGACCGAGGATTACATCAAAGCTAGTGGAATGCCCTACACGCTGTTTCAGAACATCCTGTATATGGATGCGATTCCGCAGTTTGTGGGTGGCGACGCCGTTTTCGAGCGTGGTATCAACGTACCGGCCGGTCAGGGCCGGGTTGCCTTTGCTCTCCGCAGCGAGATGGGCGAAGCGATCGCGAATGCGCTGGTCGGTAACGAGGAAGACAGCCGAACGTACCGGCTGACGGGCCGTGAGTCGTACTCGTTTTATGACGTAGCCGCAGCCCTGACCGATCTCTCAGGCAAATCCGTCACCTACACGCCAGCGGAGCCAGCCACCTTTGAAGCCCAACTGATCGGACGCGGTTTGCCTCAAGTCGTGGCCCGGCGAATCACCGGGTTTATTACCGACATCGCCCATGGCCAGGAAGACACCATCAGTTCTGATCTGGAAAAGTTGCTGGGTCGAAAACCGACTGGACTTAAAGACGGATTAACGGTGTTGTATAAGCTGAAACAGGCGTAATCTGGCTTTTACTCGGTGCAAACCAGGCCATAAACCCATCGAAGAATGTCAACTGAACCGCTTCACCGCATCGACACCATCTCCGCGTATCATCAGTTCGCCGGTCTTCCCAAACCGGGCCATCCGCTCATTAGCGTAGTTCGGTTTGACGACATCAGACCACAGAAGATTGACAGACCGAAAAGCTTTGTGAACAACTTCTATTCGATTGCGCTCAAACGGAATTTCAATGGCCGGATGAAATACGGGCAACAGCCGTATGATTTCGACGACGGGGTGATGGTTTTTTTAGCGCCCGGTCAGGTGCTGGCGGTTGCGGCTGATGAAACCCTTGAACACAGCGGCTGGCTGTTGATGATCCATCCTGATTTTTTATGGCATACACCTCTGTCTAAAACAATCCGCCAGTACGCCTATTTCGACTATTCCATTCGTGAAGCCCTGTTTTTGTCTGAAAAGGAAGAGTCCGTGATCGTCGGCATCATCCAGCAGATTCAGCAGGAATACCAGGCTCCCATCGACAAATTCAGCCAGAACATCATCGTTGCTCAGCTCGACGTGCTGCTCAATTATGCCGACCGGTTTTACCAGCGACAGTTCATCACCCGGAAAATTACCAACCACGAAATTCTGGACCGGTTTGAAACCGTACTTGTGGCTTATTTTGCCAGCGATGAGCGACTGAAAACCGGCTTGCCAACGGTCGGGTATATGGCCGAACAACTTCATCTATCTCCCACGTATCTGAGCAGTCTGCTAAAAGCACTGACCGGGCAAAACGCCCAGCAGCATATTCACGGGAAACTCATTGAAAAGGCCAAAGAAAGGCTGTCGACAACGACTTTGTCGGTTGGTGAGATCGCTTACGGGCTCGGTTTCGAGCATCCCCAGTCGTTCAGTAAGTTATTCAGGAGCAAGACGAACTCTTCTCCGCTGGAATTTCGCCAGTCGTTTAATTAAGTCAATGATGGCGGTGCAGATTACCGCCCAATCGGCCGGATTCCCGATTTCCGGACATCGGCGACGACGATAAAACGGTAGCGGGGGTCTTTATCGAACGAGTCTTTAGAGGTGCGGTAATGCCGCTGGGCGCGCTGGCGGGCTTCGGTGAAGAGCTTTCGGGAAGCTTTCCGACGGCGAACCGACATGATTTTCCGTAAATCGACATCGCCGATCATCGAGGTTTCCAGACAGGCCAGATCCTTGTGTTCGGCGTCGCGGTAGTAGCCCAGCACGCAGTGGTCGGCCAGCAACACCAGAACCGGGTCGATGTGAATGGAACGCAGCACCGACGCCATCAACACCATGCCATCGACACAATTGGCCTGCCGATTGTTCCAGGTTTGGTCAATCGTCCGAATGCGCTGGCTATAGAGGTTTTGTGAAATGCCGGTACTTGAATTGGTTGAGATCGAACTGTAGCGAATGCCCCGTTTCTGTAGCGCATACCAGATGGAAAAAACCTGATCGTCGACCCGCTTTCTGTCGCCGGTCTGGTAGCCGTCGAAGCCATCCACAATGTCATTTTGCAATGCCTGACTCAGCACCTCGTCCACAACCGGATCATCCTCGTTGATGTAGGCCACGTACATGTAATTCAGATCCAGATCACCGGTTCCGGTTTCGTCGTCTTCCCAATAATACGGGCAATCGTTGACGGAACGCATCGTGGCCACCACCGTCCGATGACCGACTTTTTCGTTGTTGATGTAGGTCGTAACCGTGAAATTAACCGGCGTAGGTTGCAGCAATCCGCGCAGTTTCTCAAAATTCCAGGCAATGCGGGGCGTTATTTCGTAGTTCCTGTCGGGTTCCTGCAAAATGCCTTCGTAAACAGCCGCTTCACTAAAGGGCGTTGCGCCCACTTCCACCCGCACGGAGGTATTCAGGCCGGGGTTATGAAACGAAACCGACACATTGCCGTCGCCATCGCCCAATCGGTAATTTTTGCTTTTTTCGGAAAGAGTCGCCCGCGCCAGCAGGTAGGAGGGGAAAAGCTGGTGTTCCATGCCCACCACTACCGATATACGTTGACGGTTTTCCCGGACTTTACTGGTCGGAGAAGAAACATGCGCCAATGCATCCCCTCTGGTCTCGACAGGTGCCAACTGCGAATAACCAGGAAACAACGACAAATAAAATACACTAAAAATCAGTGCATTGCACAATAATCTCATTTCGGTTAAAACAGTTACGATAGAATCTACGGGTGGCTATGCGAATTAACAAAATATTACGAATTTAGTCAATAGGTAACATCAGAGGGTATTCAACATTTTTTTGTACTATTGTGCGGATTTTAAAATCGTATGCGCGCTGCACTGGCTTACATCCTGCTGATTGCGATTCTGCTGCCTCTGTTCAGCCAGTGGGGAACCATTGCGTATTACCATGCCAACAAGGCGTATATTGCCAAAGTCCTGTGCGAAAATCGCGCCAAACCGGAGCTGCATTGCGACGGGCAATGTTACCTCGCCAAAAAACTGACCGCTCAACAGGAGCAGCAGGATAAAGCGACCACGGAACAAGTGCAGAAAACGCCTGATTTTCAGTTGTTCTACCAGTCGAATTTGCCGTTTTTATTTCAACCGGTTGTCATTGCTCAGACAACGGTTTTGCCGGCTTATCTGCCGGGATCGTATCCTTCCCCACGGTATTCGTTGTTTCAGCCACCGCAGGTTTGATGGTTTGTTGTCAGATCTGTCAGGTTTCCAAAACCTGATAGATTCCCGGTTTAACCAATGGGATGTTCCCAGCGGTTTGCTCGTCCATTTCATCAAATCGAACCCGCTTTATGACTTTTTTATACCGGCTCGTGGTCACGGTTTTCGTGATCCTGGCGCCATTTGGGCTATACGCCCAATCCCTTATTCAGGGAACCATTTTCGATGCCCAAACCAAAGAGCCCCTGGCGGGCGTCGCTATCTCGTCGGAAGATCGCAAAACCGGTACGCTGACGAATGCCGACGGCCGGTTTTCATTGAATTCCTCCACCCTGAAACTGTTGATTTCGGCGGTGGGTTTTCAATCCCAGGAAGTAACGCCCTCCGAAAAACCGTTGCGCATTGCCCTGGCTCCCGCCGTCGAAAACCTACAAACCATTGTTGTGACCGCCAACCGCGAAGCCCAGAAACGGACCGAAGCGCCGGTGGCCATTTCCCGGCTTTCGCCCACGCTGATCGACGAAACCAAGCCGACTTTGCTGGCCGAACTCATCAACAAAACGCCGGGCGTGGTGATGCTCAATTACAACAACGAGCAACACGGCATGGGCATTCGCCAACCGTTTGGCACCAGTGCCTACTTTCTCTACCTCGAAGACGGTGTTCCGATCCGGCCGATGGGCGTTTTCAACCACAATGCGCTGATTGAAATGAACGTCTTCACCGTCAGCTCGGTAGAAATTGTGAAAGGCCCGGCTTCGTCGCTCTATGGACCGGAAGCCGTGGGGGGCGCCATCAATTTTATCACGCAGCGACCCACCGCCGTCCCGACGTTTCGGGTTGGCATTCAGGGCGATCAGTGGGGCTATGGCCGGGTGCAGTATGGCGGGGGCGGAATGCTCACCAAAAAGCTGGGCGTCTACGCGGGCGGTTTTGTGGCCCGGCAGCACAATAGCTGGCAATCCCGGTCCGACTACGACAAAGTGTCGTTCAATGGCCGGGCCGAATACGCGTTTACGGGTCGTACCAAACTGACCGGCACGTTTTCGTACAACGACTACAATTCGCAAACCGGCGGCAGCGTCGACAGCATCGCTTTTTACAACCGGCAATACACCTCGACCTCGGATTTTACGTACCGGAAAGTAAAGGCAATTCGCTCGCGGTTGACGCTCGATCACCAGTGGAAAAACGGCTCCGATAGTTACCTGACGGCTTTTTACCGCGACAATTCGATTGGCCAGAACCCGAGTTACGGCATTCGCTGGACGAGTGGTGCCACCAAAGCCACGGGCCAGATCAACGTCAATGCCTTTCGCAGTTATGGCTTCATTGCCCAGCACAGCCAGAAGCTGCCGTTCTGGAACGGACGGGTGATGGCCGGGCTGACCTACGATGCGTCGCCAACGACCTATAACGCCTACCAGATTGAACTGGAAGCGCAGCTACGACCCGACAAAAAATCGGTGGAACAGTATAAACTGGTGAAAGAACGGCCCGACTTGCTGCTGGCCGACTACGCAGCCGACATTCACAACTCGGCCGTTTACGCCCAACTCGACCTGAATCCCTGGTCGGCGCTGCGGATTTTACTCGGCGGACGGTTCGACCAGATGGCGTTCGATTATGACAATTACCTGGATCAGAGTACCGGGCGAAAAGCCTACCGCCAGTTTACGCCCAAAGTGGGCCTGACCTACGATCTGGGCCGCGACCAGGGTTTGTATGCCAACTACAGCAAAGGCTTTTCACCGCCCGGTCTGACGTCGATTTTTACCAAACGCGTCAACGCCCAACCGGGTGAATCGCCCTTTTATTACAACCTTCAACCGGCGTATTTCAACAACTACGAAGTCGGTGGCTGGGCGTCGCTGCTCAACCGGAAAATGTACATCGATGTGGCGGTTTACCAGATGGAAGGGCGCAACGAACTGCTCAACATTCGCCAGCCCGACAACAGCACCGATTACCAGTCGGCGGGGAAAACGCTGCACCGGGGCATCGAATACAGCCTCACCTACCGTCCGTCGGGCGAGTGGTTTTTCCGGTTTGGCGGGACCAATGCCGTTCACCGGTTTGTCGATTTTGCGTTGAGTACGAGGGCTTCCGATGCCGTAAAAAACGTGAACGGCTTCGATATGCCGCAGGCCCCGCGCTGGGTGGCCAATACCGAACTGACGTATAAACCGCGTTGGGCCAAAGGGTTGCGGATGTCGGCGGAATGGCAACGCATCAGTTCCTGGTATCAGAATCAGATCAACACGGTTTCGTACGACGACCGGGGCGCGTTCGGCGGGCGGGGTGTCAGCGTCATCAACCTGCGGGCGGGGTATGCCTTCCGGCGGTTTGAGGTATTTGCCAATCTGATGAATGCCACCGACGAACTCTATGCGACCTCGGCCACGCGTGGCAACAATGCGACCGACCGAACCACCTATACGCCCGCAGCACCCCGGACGCTGGTGGGCGGGATTCAGTATAATTTTTCAAAGTGACCTAAACTGCATACCGTATTGACCATGAAAAACAGCATCCTGATTGCCGCAATTCTAATGTTTGGATTTGCCGAGCGACCCGCCAAAGAAATCCGGCTTTCGAATCCCCAGTTTGTGGGAGCGACGCCCCGATTGACCACCGATCACCGAAATCACCCGGTGTTGAGCTGGACGGAAAAAGAAGGCGAAAAAGTCGCTTTTTACTATGCTGTCTCGGAAGACGGCGGGCGGACGTTCGGTGAAAAAATCCGGATTAAGTCGCCGACGGTTTTTTCGACCCACGCCGAAGGAATGCCGAAAGTGGCGTTTAAAAAAGACGGAACCGTGCTGGCGACCTTCGAGGTGTCCCGGCCCACGGCGGAGGCCCCGCGTGCCGGTGATGTGCTGTATGTTACCTCGACCGACGGCGGCCAAACCTGGACCGAACCCAAAGCCGTTCACCGCGACACCACGCCGGGAAAAGGTCACTCGTTCAGCAACCTGAACCGGCTGCCCAACGGCGAAATAGGAATTGCGTGGCTCGACGAAAAAACCGCCAACAAGGAAGGCCGAACCGTAAAATTCGCCCAAACGGTGCCGGGTGGCGGTTTTGGGAAAGAGGTGCTGGTAGATGACAATGCCTGCCAGTGCTGCCGAACCAACGTGTTTGTTGACACGAAAAACCAGATTCACATTGCGTATCGGGATTTGCTGGACAACGGTGCCCGCGACATTAGCCACGCGGTTTCGACCGATGGCGGCCGCACATTTACCAGCCCGAAAGTGGTGTATGATGACCAGTGGAAAGTGAACGCCTGTCCGCATACCGGCCCTGATGTGGCACAGGTTGGCAATGAGCTGTTCGTGACCTGGTTTTCGGGGGGAGAAAAAACACCCGGTATCAAGCTGGCCCGGCTGGGAGCAACGCAACTGGTTTCGGGGATCGTCTCCGTGCGAACGAAACATCCGCAGATCGCGTCGCTCAACGGGCAACTGATCTGGGTTTGGGACGAGTCGATGGAGGTGAAAAATGCGGCTGGCGAAAGTCGGTTTATCTCCCGAATCGGGATGCGGAAGGTGTCCGGCGGCACGGCTTCCCCCATCACCTACCTTACGCCAACCGATGTCAATGCGGCTTTTCCGGTGGTTCTGGCCACAAAAAAAGGTCTTTTAGTCGCCTATGAGCAGAAGAAAGACCAGCAAAACAGCGTTATCGTAAGTAGATGGATTGAATCAATGTAATGCAACGTTCAGTATGAAAAACACCTTTCTCGCTTCCGGTATGAGTTTATTTCTCTTTTTAACCGTTCTGGTTGCCTGCCACAATGACCCCCTGGAACCGGAATACGGAACGGTTCAACTGAGATTTGATAACGTAGTCGGTGCGCAGGAATTGAAACTGGATTCAACGACCTACACCAACGGCAGCGGAGAACCGTTTACCGTCTCCCGGTTTACATATTTCATCAGCAACATCAAGCTGAAAAAAGCCGATGGGTCGGAATACGCCGTTCCGCAGGACAGCAGTTATTTTCTGACGTCGCAGAGCAACCCGGCTTCCCGGACGGTTCTACTCCGCAACGTTCCGGTGGGCGATTACACGAGCATCAACTTTATGGTGGGTGTAGACAGGGAGCGGAATATGATGGATATTGGAAAACGAACCGGCGCACTCGACCCCGGTGGTGCGGCTGCCGGGATGTATTGGGACTGGAATTCGGGCTATATTTTCCTGAAACTGGAAGGAACCTCAACCAAAGCACCGGTCGATGCGACGGGAAAACGGAATTTCGTCTACCACATCGGTTTGTTTGGCGGGTACCAAACCAAAACCATCAACAATCTGAAAACCATTCAGTTGGCCTTGGGTACGCAGCCCGCCCACGTCATTGTGAACGGAAAAACCGGTATTCAGGTGAAGGCGGATGTACTGAAGGTGTTCGACGGCGTCAAACCGCTCAGCATTGCGGCTTTACCGACGATTATGGTATCGGATTCTTCGAAAAACGTTGCTAACAATTACGCCACGATGTTCAGCATCGGTACGGTTCAGGTTGATTAAGTATTTGGTACAAGTATGATCCGAAATCTCCTTTTGTATAGCTGGTTATGCGCCGTTCTGCTGCCGACATTCAGTCAGTGGGGAACGATTGCGTATTTCCAGCTCAACAAGGAGTACATTGCCCGGGTGCTGTGCGAAAACCGCGATCGGCCGGAGCTTCATTGCGACGGACAATGCTATCTGGCCCGGCGGTTGAAGGCACAACAGGAAAAACAGGATCAACAGACCACCGAACGGGTGCAGAATATACCTGTCCTTCAGTTATATACGCCCCCTTTTCTCCGGTTCGATTTCCTGCCGGAGTTGACGGTTTTGCCCACAAAAGCTACGTTTAGTTATCAATTACCAGCCTATTCGGCTCCCCTCGCTGATTTACTACAGCCGCCCCGTCTGTAACACTCCGAAGCAAACCGGTCTATTTCCAAAAATCGGGTAATCGTTTTTCTTGCGATTACTCAGGAAGAGTCTGTCTGATCGTCTGACAACGTTTTTCCGTTGCCGGGAAGATGATGACCCGCCGGTTTTGCTTCAATTCCTTTCGTTTACTCCAAATCAGCACTTTTTAATCCTTATTCGAATTTCGTATGAACTTCCGTTCTTTATCTCTGATAGTCAGTGTGGCGCTTCTTTTTATGGCCTGCACCAATGATTCGTCCACCACGACCCCGGAACCGGCTGGATCCGGTGCTGTCGATTTGAAAATCGAAGCCCTGTATGGCACCGCTGCGTTTGAATTGGGCAAGGCCTACACTACGGCCGGAAACGAAAAAGTAACCTTCGATCAGCTCCGGTTTTGGGTTAGCAAAGTGGAACTGACCCAAAAAGACGGTTCCGTGTATGAAGTGCCGAATTCCTATTACCTCATGCAGTATCTGGGGAAGGATGAAGCCATTCAGTATGGCACGTTTACCCTGACAGCCGGTAAACGCGAGGTGGTGAACCTGACGGGTGTTCCGGCGGGAGAATATACCAGTGTCAAGTTTGGCATCGGCGTCGATCCCAAATACAACGACAACCTGACCCTGGCCGCCGGGGAACTGAATATCCTGCAAAATATGACGAATGTGAGCTGGATGTGGCACACCAGTTATATTTTCACCAAACTGGGCGGAACCGTTGACGTGGCCGGAGCCGCCAGCCCTTTTCTGCTGGAAACCGGTACGAACGTCAATTACAAAACCATCTCGCAGACGTTTGCCACACCCCTGGTGGTCGACGGTTCGATGAAAGGGCAGATGACGTTGCAGGCTGATGTTGCCAAGGTTCTGGACGGGATTGTGATTGCCCGGGATGCCAAACTGAACACGACCGACAAAACGTACCACATCAATGCCGGAACGGCTAGTATGATGAGCAAACTCGCCGGAAACTACCCGGTTTCGTTCGTAAACGCCAAAACCGCCCGCATTAGTCAGTAATGAATCGACGGGGAATTTTTGCGGGATTGATAACGCTGGGAATGGTCGCCTGTTCTCCGCCGGACGTTCCTGCGCCGACACCCGAGACGCCACTGCTGGTGCGCGAACCCGCCAATTTTCCCCCCTTGCCGTCGTCGTCGGATAATCCAGCGACGACGGCGGGGGTGAAACTGGGTCGGCAACTGTTCTACGATCCGCAGCTTTCCTCCAACGGAAAAGTGTCCTGTGCCTCTTGCCACGATCCTGCCAAAGCTTTTTCCGACGGTGTTCGGGTTTCGGCGCTGGGCGTATCGGGTCGGCCTTTGCTGAGGCACAGCCCGGTTTTGATGAATCTGGCCTGGGCAACCAATGGCCTGTTTTGGGATGGCGGTTCTAAAAATCTGGAATCCCAGGTGTTGGGGCCGCTGACGAACCGCGACGAAATGGGCCACGATCTGGTCGTTTTAGCCAATTACCTGAAAACCGTCCCGGTCTACAAAGCGCAGTTCGAGCAGGCTTTCCCCGGCGAAGCCATCCATTACGCAACGATTGCGAAGGCCCTGGCGCAGTTTCAGCGGACGCTGGTTTCGGCCGATTCCCGGTATGATCAATGGGTTCGCAAGGAGGGCGGTGTTCTCCGCGACGAGGAACAACGGGGGCATCAACTGTATCAGCAACACTGCGCGGGCTGTCATGCAACGGACTTGTTTACGGATCATCAATACCATAACAACGGTTTGGATATTGTTTTTTCGGACGAGGGCGACGGCGAAGGACTGGGCCGGGAACGGGTGACGTTTGATTGGGCTGACCGGGGAAAATACCGCACCCCCACGTTGCGCAATGTGGCCCTGACGGCTCCGTATATGCACGACGGGCGCATGGATACGCTGGAGGACGTGCTGGACCACTATTCAGACCGAATTAAAACATCGCCAACCCTCGATGCCCGATTACCGGCGGGCGGTTTCAGGTTGGCAACCACTGATAAAAAAGCGCTCCTGGCGTTTCTGAACACGTTGACAGACCCGCAATTTGTCACCAACCGGGCTTACCGGCCCTAACGGAAACGCAGCGGATTCGCTTTCGCAAAATGATAGAAAACCGATTTTTTGGACTACTCAGCAGTATACTCTTTTTGGGAATCGTGATGGCCTGCCAATCGGGCAAAGATCCCGGTCCGGAAGCCACCGGCGTGTATGACCCGACCCCGTATGACTGGAAAAAACCGGCGAATTTTCCGGAACCGGTTTACGATTTCTCGAAAAATCCGATGACCCGAAAAGGCGTGGCATTGGGGAAGATGCTGTTCTTCGATGGCGCGCTCTCGCGCGATGGCCGGATTGCCTGCGGGTTTTGCCACCAGCAGTATTCGGCTTTTGCCCATGCCGACCATTCGCTCAGCCACGGCATCGACGATAAAATTGGCACCCGCAACGTGCGGAATCTGCAAAATGTGGCCTGGAGCACGGCTTTTTTCTGGGATGGCAGCATCACGGATCTGGATACATTGGCCATCAGCCCGATTCAGAATCCGCTGGAAATGGGCGAGCATCTGGGCAATGTACTGGACAAGGTGCGCCGGAGTTCAAGCTATCCGGCGCGTTTTAAAGAAGCGTTCGGAACCGAGCAGATTACGCAGGAGAACTTTCTCAAAGCCTTGTCGCAGTTTATGCTAACGATGGTTTCGGCCAATTCCCGGTATGACAAATACGTCCGGAAAGAACCGGGCGGGGATTTGTCGGCAGATGAACTGGCGGGGCTTTCCCTGTTCAAACAGCAGTGTTCGGGTTGCCACCAGGGCGAGTTGTTCACGGATCAGGGGTATCACAACAACGGTTTGCCGGTCAGTGAAATCAACGATCAGGGGCGGTTTGAAGTGACCAAAAAAGAAACCGATCGGCTGAAGTTTCTGGTGCCCAGTTTGCGCAACATCGAACGCTCACTGCCATACATGCACGACGGACGGTTCTGGTCGCTGGAGCAGGTGCTGGATCACTACAGCCAGGGGGTGAAAGACAGCCCAACGCTCGATTCACGCCTGAAAACCGGTGGCGTTTTGGGTATTGCCCTGAGCGAACCCGAGAAGAAGCAGATCATTGCGTTTCTCAAAACACTTACCGACCAGCAATTTATTACCGACCGACAGTTTATTCCGAATTGATTATAGGCCTTTCGTTATTGCCCCTAATCCCCTGAAGGGGACTTAGACGCGCGCTACTCCGGATGCTAAAAGTCCCCTTCAGGGGATTAGGGACAATAACGAAAGTCTTGTGATGATTAGTCAATGTATTCTAATAATCCACTTTATGAAAAAGCTTTTTTTACTGGTTTTTCTGCTTAGTCCGGTGCTGACTTCGGCCTGTGAAGTGTGCGGGTGTTCCGGCTCCAGCTTTTATCTGGGCGTATTGCCCCAGTTTCAAAAGCACTTCGTGGGTCTGCGCTACCGCACCCAAAGCTACGACACCCGGCTGACGCTTCACCACGCCGGAACGATCTACGATTCGCGGGAGGAATTCCGGGCCATCGACCTCTGGGGGCGGTTTTATCCGCACCCCCGGATTCAGGTGCTGGCGATGTTACCTTACCAAATTAACAAACAGACCCAGGGACCGGACGTTCGGCGGCACCAGGGAGTTGGCGACGCGACGGTTTTGGTCAATTACAAACTGCTTGATAAAACCCGGATGAGTGACAGTGGTCGGGTGGTGAAACAAACGCTGCTGGTGGGGGGCGGAACCAAGCTCGCGACGGGCGAATACCGCTACAACCAGTACGATGGCGCGCAGGTGGCTAATCCGAATTTTCAGGCGGGAACCGGGGCTTACGATGTGGTTTTCAACGCCATTTATACGCTGCGCATCGACAAATGGGGGATGAATGCGGATGCAACGGGCCGATTGACCGGCACGAATGCCAACGACTACCGGTTTGGCAATCGGCTGAATAGCTCCATCACCGGTTTTTATGTGCAGCAATGGGAAAAGCTGGATGTCGCGATGATGCCGAGCGCGGGCTTCTACGGTGAGCTGGCGCACAAAGACCGGGATTACGCTGGCATCGTAGCGGAAACGGGCGGGTATATGTTGGCCGGAACCGTTGGGCTGGACTTCTACCGGGGGAATTGGATGATGGGTGCGAACGCCCAGATTCCCCTTCGCCAGAAGATTTCCGAAGGATTGGTTCAGGCCCACAGCCGGGTTGGAATTCATCTGGCCCGGACGTTTTAATGATTGTTCTATTATCTGAAATCTGATTATCAATGATTTGTAAAAATAAACTTTCGATTTTGTGTTTTCTGCTCGGGCTTCTCGGATCCTGTCAATCCAAAAAGCAACCCGACGACCATCATCACCATATGGTTTCGGATTCTGGACAGACGACAGGCCCCGTTGCGGAGCTGGAGAAACAGGTTCTGGCCGTACACGACAGCCTGATGCTCCAAATGAATGACTTGATGCGTATGCAGGAAGAAGTATCCGTTAAAGCAGAGAAGAGCGATACGCCATCCAGGGAAAAAGGGCTGCAGGTTCTCCGGCAGCTTAAACAGGCTGATGAGGTAATGATGGACTGGATGCATCAGTACAAGGGCGATACGCTCAAACAACTGGATCAGGAAAAGGCGCTCAACTACCTGAAAATCCAGCAGGGGAAAGTGAACTCCCTGAGCCGCCTGATGCGCCAGAGTCTCGCCGATGCCGAAAACTACCTGAAAGAATGAGAAAAATCCGAAAAATCACCCTGACAGCCGTTGGATGGCTAGGTCTGTTTACCGGCATTTTCTGGTCATGCCGTCACGACAACCCGGACCCTCAGCCAGGACCGACGGGATCGCTCGAACTCGTGTTCGATCATGTTGTGGGAGCCGCCGATTTACAGCTTCATACCGGAAATTATACCAACGCCAGTGGCGAAGCGTTCAAGGTAACAACCCTGAATTATTACGTCACCAACATCCGGCTGAAACGGTCTGATGGGTCGGCGTATGTGGTTCCGCAGGACAGCAGTTATTTCCTGGTGAAAGAGGCCGAACCGGCTTCGCAGCGCATTATGCTGAAAAATATTCCAGTCGGCAATTATACGGAAGTTTCGTACCTGATTGGCGTGGATAGCCTGCGCAACACGATGGACGTCAGCAAACGAACGGGGGTTCTGGACCCGTCCGGTGGCATGACCGGCGGCATGTACTGGGACTGGAATTCCGGGTACATTCATTTTAAAATGGAAGGGACTTCGCCACAGGCTCCTGCAACGGCCAGTGGTAAGGTCTTCCTGTATCACATTGGTCTTTTCGGCGGTTACCGGACTAAAACCATCAATAATTTAAGGACAATCACTTTACCCTTTGGAGCAAAGGCCGTCCGGGTAACCGAGAACGGAGTCGTTCCACAGGTAACGATTCAGGCGGATGTTCTCAAGGTGTTCGATGGGCCGATGAAACTGAGTATTGCCGCCTATGCGGATATTATGGTGTCTTCGCTGTCGTCCGGTGTGGCCGACAACTACGCCCGGATGTTTCAGATTGCGACCATAAAAGCCGATTAGGACTGCCGGTTTTCAATCGTAAATGGATGGCGGGTTAATCATTGCCCGCCATACGTTTACATTCTTCCGTACGTTTTATTGTAGTAAATTTGTATTCAGATTAGCAAGTAAAGCTGAAGTAGATAGAAATGACGCGTTGGCAACATGTTGCAATCCTGGCGGCAATCGTTTTTTACGGTTTCGCAGTCGGCTGTCAGAACGACTCGGGGAAGGATGGCCCGGTTGAGCCGGAACCCAAACCCGTCGAGTTCAAGGCGACGCCGTACAACTGGAAAAAACCGGCCAATTTTGATGATCCGCACTACGATTTTACCAAAAATCCGCTGACGGTTGAAGGTGTCGCCCTGGGAAAAACCTTGTTCTATGACGGAATTCTGTCGCGCGACGGGGCCATCACCTGCGCGTTTTGCCACCAGTCTTTTTCGGGTTTTGCGCATAATGACCACGCCTTAAGCCACGGCATCGGCGATAAAATCGGAACCCGCAACGTTCCCGGTATTCAGAATGTGGCCTGGACGCGGGCTTTTTTCTGGGATGGCGGGATTGTCGATCTGGATTTGCTGCCCATTGCGCCTATTCAGAACCCGGTCGAAATGGGCGATTCGCTGGCTAATGTGCTGAAGAAAATCCGGGCCAGCGGGCAGTATCCGGCTTTGTTCAAAGCGGCTTTCGGAACGGAGGAAGTAACGACGGAGCGATTTTTGAAAGCCCTGTCGCAGTTTATGCTAACGATGGTTTCGGCCAACTCCAAATACGACAAGTATTCGCGGAAAGAAACCGGCGCTTCATTGACCGAATCGGAGTTGCGCGGATTGACGTTGTTCAAAGCGAATTGTTCGGGTTGCCATACCGGCGAATTGTTCACCGACCAGAGCTACCGGAATAACGGTTTGCGGATGCAACTCGCCAACAGCAAGGACTTCGACTTGGGCCGGTATCAGATCACGCTAAACCTGGATGACTATAACAAATTCCGGGTGCCGAGCCTGCGGAATGTCGAGCGAACTTCGCCCTACATGCACGATGGTCGTTTTCAGACACTGGACCAGGTGCTGGAACACTACATCAACGACGTTCAGGACACGCCCCAACTTGATCCGTTGCTGAAGAAAACCGGCAAACCCGGTATTGCCCTGACCACCACCGACAAGGCGGATCTGCTGGCGTTCCTGCGAACGCTGACCGATGACGAATACATCCGCGACCGCCGTTTTCAGCCGGACTGAGAGGGAAGGGCGTGTTGATAAGGGCGAAAGCTACTACCTTGAAAAGCGTCCTGATACGACGCAGACAACTCGATAGATTCCTTACGAGACGATTAAAGTGAGGTTGTCATACCGGTTAAAAGAACGGATTGAGGATCGTTCCATTGAAAAAAGTCTTTTTAAAGATCGTGAGAAGTGACCGAAAAGGTTTAAAATATGTTAATTTAATCTTCTTTTCGTGATAAAAAGATACCTTTCTGATCTATCATCCGAGAAGCTCATGAAAGGCATCATCACACTGTTTGTACTTTTAAGTAGCCTTATGTCGGTCACGGCTCAAAATCCGGTTAAGGCATCGTTTAAAGTTGGCTTAAACACGATATTTTTTGGCTCCGGTGACCTGCGGGGAACAGAAATCTATAATGAATACAATTACCGACTGAGTTCTCACTTCACACTGGCTCCCTCCCTGCATGCTGGTTACGGGACGCGGCCATCCGGGGGCGCAAAAGGGACCTTGTCCACCGATGTGACCCTGTTTTTCTCGCCCATGCAATTTAACCAAAGTAAAGTTCGGTTAGGCATTGGGCCATCGCTGCGCTTCTTGACCGATAGCCGGTTTTCTTATCCAGGCGATCGCTATTCGCCCAACTATTGGACGCTGGGTTATACTATGGCTTTAGAAGGGGAGTTCAATCTGTCTAAAAGGTGGCTGGCCGGGGTGGGAGGTTCGATCCAGCCCTATGAGAGTGGTGAAATTGTTTCCAGGTGTGGTCTCAGTGTCGGTTATAAGTTTTAGGAGCGATAAGCGGCTGTTTCGTCAAAACAAGAATAAAATTGACTTAACGTATGGTGGATTTTATACGTTCAAAGACTAAAACGGTAGTTACTCTAGTTTTTTGTTCGCTGCTCTACGGGTACACTCTTATCGATGCGAATGCTCAGTTCGTTACCCTGAAAGGAGAAGTTACTGATCGCCTATCCACTGAAGCGCTACCCAGCGCCCACGTTTCGGTAGATGATGGGCGTACTATAATTCCTACTAATCGGTATGGGAGTTTTACACTTCGACTTACCCCTGGTTCACACGATCTGAGAATCACCTACATGGGCTATGCGCCCCAGCGTCTATCCATCCACGTTCGCAAAGACACGTCCCTTCAAATTGCCCTGGCACCCTTGATCAGAGAACTGGATGCAGTCAATGTCAGTGGGATCACCACCGTTCAGGACGTGATACCGGGTCGAGTAACGTTGAATGTGGCTCAGATCAAGAATCAGCCCGCTTTGGGGGGGGAGGCCGATGTGCTGAAAGCACTCCAATACTTACCCGGCGTAAGCGCTCCTGTTGAGGGTACATCTAACTTGTCAGTGCGGGGCGGGAGCTACGATCAAACCCTGGTCTTGCTCGATGGAGCCCCCGTCTATAATCCGGGCCATGCTCTGGGTTTCTTTTCGATCTTTAACATTGATGCCCTTAAAGATATTTCGCTCTATAAAGGGCTTATTCCCAGTCAATACGGGAACCGGCTGTCTTCCGTGGTTGACATCAGTATGCGCGAAGGCAACTCCAAACAACGAAAGACGGATGTCGGTGTGGGCTTACTGGCCAGCCGGCTGACCCTGGAAGGGCCGCTCTCCAAAAACACGTCCTTTATCGTTTCCGGCCGCTATAGTTATGCCGGTCATACCTTGAATGCCCTGGGTTCGGTGCTATCCAACTATGTTTTTAGCTTACGAAATTTTCAGAATAACAACGTCATTAGCTTCTACGACCTCAATGCCAAGATCAACTTCAAGGATCGCAGCGGAAAAGACCGATTCTTTTTTTCGGCTTATAATGGCCACGACAAGTTTAATTACTACTTGCTGAGCAGTTCCACATTGCTAAAGTGGGGAAACACGACGGGGGCTTTTCGTTGGAATCACACTTATACCAACCGCTTGTTTTCGACGATCAGGGCTACTTATGGCAACTATAATTATAACTATATTCTCGTCAATGATCGGCGAAACTTTGACTGGATGGCCCGGCAGTCTGAAATGAGCGTAAAAGCTGATTTTCAGTACGCGGTTTCGCCCGGGTGGCATTCCGACTTTGGGCTGCAAGTCGCTAAAAACAGCATTTCTCCGGGCAGCGTTAGTCCCATAACCGCCAATTCCAGTGTATTGCCTTTTAAAATGAGTGATAAGCATTCGGTTCTCACGGCGGTTTATACGGGCAATCAGATCGATGTAAATGAAAAAGTAAAAGTGTACCTCGGTTTACGGGCGAATGTGTTTAGTCTTTTGGGGCCGACCAGGCTACCTGTCCTGGATGCTGGCTACAACATCATAGACACGCTGTTGTATGACGCGAAAACGCCCATAAAATCCTTCGCTACCCTGGAGCCGCGGTTGAGCGCTACCCTGCTGATGGCGAATAACCAATCGGTT
Organism: Larkinella fluvii; assembly: GCF_051857545.1. Lineage (NCBI taxonomy): Bacteria > Pseudomonadati > Bacteroidota > Cytophagia > Cytophagales > Spirosomataceae > Larkinella > Larkinella fluvii. The sequence goes on from NZ_JBPZHB010000003.1 coordinate 488,317, forward strand.
AAGTTCGCTTACTCCAACACCGCCCAGTTTTTTCATTTACTCACGAACTCATCGGCGGGCCTGCCAACGGATATCTGGATGCCTTCGAATCCGATCATCAAGCCGCAAAAATCTCATCAAATTTCACTCGGGTACTATAAAACAGTGTCCAACGATCGTTATACGCTAACGGTCGAAGGGTATGGTAAAGCCATGAGCAGCGTCATCGACTTTATTGACAATGCCAATTTATTTCTGAACCAGACCATCGAGACCCAGATACGATCCGGAAAAGGGTCGGCTTACGGGGTCGAAACCCGGCTGGAGCGAAACAAAGGGAGACTAACGGGGTGGGTGAGTTATACGTGGGCCCATTCCAGACGTAAAATTGAGGGCATTAACCAAGGGTTGTGGTACCCTACGCGCGATGATCGTAGACACAATTTGGCCTTGACGGGCAATATGATCCTGAAAAAAGATAAGCTTTTTTTATCGTCGAATTTTAGTTTTAATAGTGGCGCGCCGATTACGGTTCCGATAGGTACTTTTATCTATCAGGGCGTGGTATTTAACTATTACAGCGACCGCAATGGCGTGCGCTTAAAACCGTATCATCGTCTGGATCTATCGCTAACGTTTCGCAAAAGAAAAAACAGACATGAACGCAATTGGATCGTTGGCATCTACAACGTGTACGGCCGAAACAATGCCTTTACCATTGTTCAGCAACCTGACTTTTATGATCTAACCCGGAGTCAGGTCGTCGCCTTGTCAGTTTTTGGGATCGTTCCTTCCATTACCTATACGCTTTCGTTATGAAAAAAGCCCTGATTTACTTTTTGGTCTTCCTGCTGGGCGAAGGCTGTATGCACGTAGTCGATATTGAGCTGGAATCCTCTTCGGGTAAAGTCGTCATCGAAGGCCAGCTTTCCAATGAGCCCGGTGGCAATTATGTTCGGGTCACGCTGAGCGACCCCGCTAAAACCGGACTCATATGGGACAAAGACCAGGCCGTGCCTCTTGGAGATGCCCTGGTAGTGATTTCCGATGATCAGGGACAAGTTGATACCTTGAAGCAGGAGTATGGCTCGGGCGATGAGCGCTTCACGGGCTATTATCTACCCCGAACAATAAAAGGGATACCGGGGCGGACCTATTTGTTAACCGTCCAGGTTGGCTCTCAAATGTACCGGGCTACTTCGTATATGCCACTAGTTCCCCCAATTGATTCGGTTCAGGTTCGCTATGTTGAAAACGGCAAATTTTCGGGTTATCAGCCCATTTATTACTTTCAGGATGTGCCATCAGTCAAGAATTATTACTTAACCAAAGTCTGTTTTGATCAAGACTATCCTTACTACAAAAGTTATCAAGTAGGAATCAACTGCGGTTTAGACGGACGCGTGTGGAACTTCTCGGTAGTCGACGACCAATATGTTAAACCCGATTCCGTGGGACTCAATGTCAATTTAGGACCCACTCCCTCTACCTATTTTATTCCTTCTCTGAGGCCAGGCGATTATCAGGCCAAGCTCTATTCGCTGAATAAAGAAGCGTTTGCATATTATGAAGCTTTAATCAATAGTTTTTCAAACGATGGCGGTGTGTATAGCCCCACTCCGGCCTCCCCCCCAACCAACATCCAGGGTGGCGGGCTGGGTTTCTTCAATACCTCAGCCGTCACGATTCGATCTTTTTCGATTCCTGAATGATCAGACATTGAGGTTGTCATAGCAGCAAAAAACGGCTTGAAGAATGACCTGCCGACTGCTCCTCTAATTGTCAACATGCTCAAGGTTAGTTTCGGTAAAACGCCTGGTTTTCCCGCATCACAATGTCGATGGGCATGTATTGCTCCTTCTCGATGGATTTTGAAAAAATCAGAAGCTGATACAACGTCATGATGCTCCGGTAGCCCTGGTCTTCGGGTTGGTGGCAGATCAGGAAATCGATCAGGCCGTTGTCGAGGTATTTGGCGTTTTCTTTGATCAGGTCGTACCCGATCAGCAGCGGTTTTTGCTCCAGATTTAATTTTTCCAGAAAACGCGCCACCAGAAAAGACCGGGAGTTGGTCACGAACAGCACGTCGATGGCCGGATTGGCTTCGAACAGCGGCTGAAGGTTCCGGAAAACGGATTGCTCGTCGGTCTGGTGACTATCGACCCGCAGGATGGGATATGACTTGTGGTGTTCGGCAAAATACGCCCTGAACCCTTCTTCCGTCTCTTTGTAGGTGTAACTATCAATGGCCGTGGCAATGTTGACCACCAGCAACTTGCTATTCTCCCGAAGCGCGTACGTGCTTAATTTGCCAGCCAGATAACCGCTCTGAAAGAGGGGAGGACCGATGTACGAAAGGTTTTTCTGGTCAGGAATGGTCGAGTCGATGAAGACATACGGAATGCTTTTTGCATCGCAGGCCGCCGTAAACTCCCGGGCTTCGTTGATGAACATCGGCGCCAACACAATGCCGTCGGCCGAAGATTCCAGAATGGCGTTGGCCTGTTGGACGAACGATTGCTGGTCGCTGAGGTCAAAAAAGAACAAATCGACCTGCAGGCCATACTGGCTGATTTCGGTGTTGGCCCGCTGAATGCCCCGCAAAGGGGCATCCCAGAATTCGGTTTCTTCGGTGGCCGAAGGAATCAAAACCGCCAGCTTGATGATTTTACCGGACGCCAGACGGCGGGCCAGCATGTTGGGCTGGTAATTCAGTTCCTCGATAATTTTGTTGATTTTCTCGCGTGTTTTGTCCGAAACACCCGTTCGGTTGTGAATAACGCGGTCTACCGTAGCAATGGTGACGTTGGCCCGGCGGGCAATTTCCTTAACGCCCTGAAGTTCTTTCTTTTTCATGTATTGGCTCTCCGAACAGGCAAAAAGTTGCAAACCGCCAGTGGCCGGGATGCGTTTCTCTTTCCTTTCTCTCACTCTTTCGCCGAAAGATACTTTTTTTGCTTAATGCCGCAACAAATAGGATCATAAGTTGGGGGAAATAAGCGGTATTTTCCCGAACTGAGCCGTTTCGTATCCTACCTGTTGTCGCCCGCATCTCGCGGGCGACAACAGGTAGGATCATTGGGGTAAGCGGGAGGCACTGTCGGTGTCGACGAACAAAACCGCATCTTCGTGCAGCCGCAGAATGGTAGAAGGATACTGCTCGCTGACCGGTGAATGCAGTGTGTGGTAAACGGCCTGCGCTTTGTTGACACCGGGCACCATGCAAAAAACGTGGGGCGCCTGCATCAGGGCCGGAACCGTCAGCGTCAGGGCGTGCGTTGGCACGTCTTCAAAAACCGTAAAGCACTCATCATTCACCTGTTGCTGGCGGCAGGCCTGGTCCAGATCGACGACCTTGACCAAAACCGGGTCGTTGAAATCAGCGACGTGGGGGTCGTTGAAGGCGATGTGGCAGTTTTCGCCAATGCCCATGCAAACCACATCGACGGCGTGTTGCTTCAGGAGATCGCTGTACCGCTGGCATTCAGCCGCCAGATCCGGGGCGTTGCCGTTCAGATAGTTCACGGTTTGGAAAGGTACCCGGTCGAAAATCCGTTCTTTCAAAAAGTTGCCGAACCGCTGCGGGGCGTCCTCGGCCAACTGGACGTATTCGTCCATGTGAAAAGCATGAATCCGGCTCCAGTCGATGGCTTCTTCCTGGCACAAAGCCGCCAGAAATTCTTCCTGCGACGGGGCTGCGGCAAAAATCACGGAAACCGTATCCTGTTCGGCCAGCAGGGTTCGCAGGCAGTTCGCTGCGGCTTGTGCGGCACTGTCGCCCAGTTGGTTCCGGTTGTCGAACCGGCGAAAATCAAGTTGGTTGGTATTCGATTGACTAATCATTCGGATGGATGGTATTTTCTTCGTATAGGGTTTAAAAGACGGGGATGCTTTCACGCTGGTAGACAATCCGTCCTTCAACCATCGTCAGTTGTATTGAAATATCGGCATCAAAAAACACCAGATCCGCGTCTTTCCCCGGTGCCAGAATCCCTTTCCGATCGGCAACGCCCATGATCCGGGCCGGGGTGCTGCTGATCATGCGGATGGTGTCGAGCAGCGGAATGTCGGCCAGGTTGATCATGGTGCGCACCAGCCGGTCGGCGGTGGCGACGCTACCGGCAAAAGCCTGACGATCCGGCATTTTGGCAACGCCGTCTTCTACTATCACCTCGGTTCCGTTGTGGAGGCTGCCCAGAATGCTGTTGCCCGGGGGCATTCCGGCGGCCCGCATGGCGTCCGTGATCAGAGCGGTTCGTTCAGCCCCTTTGATCTTATAGGCCAGTTTGAGCAGTGGGGCCGGTAAATGCACGCCATCGGCAATGAGTTCCACGTCCATCTGATCCAATAGATACGCACTTTCGATCACACCGGCATACCGGAAACTGTTCCGACGCGTAACGCCCGACATCGCGCTGTACAGGTGCGTGGCCAGCGAATAGCCATTTTCGACAGCCGCCAGCACTTCCTCATACACCGCGTCGGTATGCGCAACAGCCGCCAGCACGCCCTTTGAACGAAGGAATTGACCAAACTTGAGCGCGCCCTTCAGTTCGGGCGCGGCACTCCAGCGGGTCACGGACGACGAACGGGCCAGCACTTCCTGGTATTCGTCCGGATCGGGATCACGAATGTAGCGCGGGTCCTGGGCTCCGCGCTGGCTCATGGCAAAATAGGGGCCTTCGAGGTGCATACCCAGAAACCGGGCACCCGACGTGTTGCGGGCGTTCGCTTTCTCGTAAATTTCCAGCGTATTGAACAACTCCTGGCGCGTACTGGTCAGGGTCGTCGGCACCATTGCGGTGGTGCCGTATTGGGCGTGGAGTTCGGCGATGCGCAGAAAGGCTTCCTCGCTGCCGTCCATAAAGTCGTGCCCGCCCCCGCCGTGGACGTGCAGGTCGATAAAACCGGGCGACACATACGCTCCCCCGGCATCCAGTTCCAGTGCGTCGGGGACGTCGATGTCGCGCTCGCTGATTTCCGTGATCGTTTTTCCCGTAATCAGGATCGTTCCGTGGGGAATGATCCGGTAGGGGGTCAGAATCCGGGCGTTAGTAACTTTAATCCGTTGTGGTGCCTTGCCAGTGTTGTTCATGAACAGGTGTTTTAGCCGCCCCCGAAATCCGCCACCGGCGAATGCGGTGACCGTAAAAGGCATAATAAGCCAAATATAAGTAGCAGGGAAACAGAACCCAATAGGCTTCCCGAAGTCCGTATTGATCAGCGAGATACCCGTAAACCAGGGGCAGGATGGCGTTGCCGCTCAGTCCCATGATCAGCAAAGCCGCCCCGACTTTCGTAAACCGCCCCAAACCGTCGAGGGCCAGGGGCCAGATGCTGGCCCAGACCAGCGAGTTAGCCAGCCCCAGCAACACGATAAACCAGATGGAAACGTCGGCCTGATGACCCAGAAAGACTACGCTGCTTTTTGCGAAAATAATCAGTAACGTGAACGCTAATCCCAGTAACGTACAAATTCTGAAGACGTTCACCTGGCTGATGCGTTTGGGAATCAGGATGATGCCCAGCAGATACCCGCAGATGGCGGCAAAGAGCGTATACGACGGAAACGTTTTGGCTTCCAGCAGCGAAATGCCCATCGAACTGGCGTAGCCGATGATGGTGTCGATGGAAATGACCTGTGTGCCGACGTGCAGAAAAATGGCGATTGCGCCCAGCACCAGGTGCGGAAACTGAAGCACCGACGTTTTTCCGGAATTGGCAGCCGCCACTTCGGAGGTTTCCTGTTCGGTATTGATTTCGGGCAAAGGTGAGTAACGAACCAGAATGCCCAGCCCGATCAGCACGAAGCCCATCACCGTATACGGAACAATCACGCGCCGAACGAGCTCGTCCAATGCCTGGGCTTTTTCGATGGGCGACATGCCCGGCAACTGGCTGAACAGGTCGGTGTCGGTGGCCCGCAGAATCACGGCGGCAAACAGAATCGGAGCCAGAATTCCGGCCCCCTTGTTGCCGATGCCCATAATGCTGATGCGTTGGGCGGCCCGTTCTTTCGGTCCCAGAACCGTGATGTAGGGATTGGCCGCCGTTTGCAAAACCGCCAGCCCGACGCCGATCATGAACAGTCCCAGCAGAAAAATCTCGTAGGTTCGCGTCAGTGCTGCGGGGACAAAAATGAACGCGCCCACCGCCATAATCCAGAAACCGATCATCATGCCTTTCTTAAAACCGGTGGCTTTCAGCAGATACGACGACGGCACCGACATCACGAAATACGAAATGTAAAACGCGAAGGTGACCAGATACGACTGGAAGTTCGTGAGTTCGCAGGCAATCTTGAAATACGGAATCAGGATGGCGTTGACCCAGGTCACAAACCCGAAAACGAAAAATAGCAGCCCGATCAGGGCGATGGAAATCCGCGTATCCCGCTGACTCAGCGACCCTACGTCAACCGTCTTGGTTTGGTTTTTCATGCGATTATGAATCTAAACGGTGGGTTCCCAGCCCCGCTGGTAGTCGCGTTTCCAGTACTGCTGCGCCTGGCGGTTATTTTTGATGTGGCCGTTGGTCGGGTCAATTTCCAGCGTTCCGCCCGACCGCAGGGCAATGTTGCCCAACTGACAGAGCAGCGTACTCTGGTGACCACTCAAAATATCGGCATTCAAAGCCGTTCCTTTTTTGATGCCATCAAAGAAATTCTGGATGTGAATCGCGTCCAGCACCTGCGAGGGGTTCATCCGATCGCGGGCGTTGATCACCACGTCGTTCTTCACTTCCTTCACCAGCTTGTTTTCCAGATCATAAATCTTGTAGGCATTGCCCCCGTCGATCTGCAACGAACCGGTATCTCCGTAGAAAATAACGCCGACGCTGCTGCCTTCAATGGTGCGTCCGTTGCAACTCCGGCCTTCCCACGTCATGCCGGTATTGTTGGCAAATTCGAGGTTGATCACCTGCGTGTCCGGTGTTTCCCAGTCGTCTTTGTAGCGATACCGCCCGCCCGAGGAAGTTACCCGGTTGGGGTACTCCACGTTCAGCCCCCAGCGCATCAAATCCAGCATGTGCGTGCCGTTGTTGAGGGCTTCGCCCGTTCCCCAGTGCCAGAACCAGTGCCAGTTATAGTGCAACAGATTGTCTTTGAACGCCATACGGGGCGCGGGTCCCTGCCACAGATCGTAGTTCAGCCACGACGGAACGGCGGCTTCTTTCCCGACGCCAATGGATGGGCGGTTGTTGGTATACCAGCCTTTGGCAAAATACGCCCGGCCGATCACGCCATCCCGAACCGCCTTGACCCCGGCGGCCACGTTGGGCCACGACCGGCGCTGGTTGCCCATCTGAATCACGTTTTTGTACTTTTTAGCAGCCGCTACCAGAATCTCGCCTTCGTTTGGGTTGTGGCTACACGGTTTTTCCAGATAGACGTGTTTTCCGGCTTTGGACGCCAGAATGGCGGCTGGCGCGTGCCAGTGATCCGGAGCGGCCACCACCAGCGCATCCAGGTCTTTGTCTTCCAACGCTTTCCGGAAATCAGGAACCGCTTTGGGTTTGGATTTCTGAATACCTTCCACGGTGGTGATGCACTTGTCGGCTGCGCGGGTATCGACGTCCGAAACCGACCGGATTTCGCAGTTGGGTTGCAGTGCAAAATTGCTCGCCAGCGCCAGACCCCGGCTGTTGACGCCCATCATGCCCACCTGAATGCGTTCGTTGGCCCCCAGAATCCGGGCGTAACTTTTGGGACTAAAACCGGGGAGCATACCGCCCAGCGATAAGGCCGCTGTTCCCGCCAGCGTCTGGCCTAGAAAGGTCCTCCGCGACGGCGAACTGGCTGTGTTTTCTGTTTTTAGTTTCGATTGGGTCATTGTACGGACTGTTAAATTGATAAAGGGTTGCCTGTGTTGATGTTACTGCTTGTCGGATTGTATCAAAAACCGCGTAAGGTCCGCCCGCATGGGCGCGGTGATCCGGTTAATTTCTGGTGGCGTCTGGAACTGCAAGGCATCGGATTTCTGGTACATACCGTAGACGGTTTTGACCCGCTCCAGGGTGGCCTGCACCGCCGACGGATCGGCATGACGGTTCAGGCTGGGCGCGATCACCAGCAGCGGACGCGGGGCAATGCAGGCCATGATTTCGTCATAATCGACCGGCGTCTGTTGCGGGTTTTCGGCAAATAGACCCAGTCGGGGTAAAAAACCGTGTTGGTAAGCGTCATTTTTCAGGCTTTCATACTGCTTCGTACTCGTCCGCCAGGGCGAAAACGCAGCCACAACGGCGACCCCGGCGATCCGTTGATTGAGCGCAGCCGCCATCAGGGCGACGCTGCCGCCGATGGTTTCGCCCAGTACATAAATCTGCCGGTTGTCAAGGCCTTCGTAAGTTTCAAGCGCATCCACGCACGCCCGGACATCGCTCACCATTTTGCCCATTTTGGACCAGCCCGGGAAACGATCGTAAAAGTAGGTGCCTTCTTCCAGGCGGTTTCCGAATCCCAGCAGGTCGATGGCCAAAACCGCAAACCCCTGATCCAGAACCTCCTGAAATAGAACTTCATTACCCCGCCCGCCCTCGGGTTTGTAGCCAACGGCGTAGCCGGTGTTGTAATTGTAAGAATGCAGGTAAATGACAACGGGTCTCTTTTTGCCTGGCTTCAACGGACCATCCGGCTGGTACAGGGTGCCGCTCAGGTGGTCGCCCATGGCGGTATACGGCCCCAGATGCGTAATTGTCGCGCGTTTGGGTTTGGGGCGGCCCGTGATGCCGTCGATCCAGTCGACGCGGTCGATGATGGTGGCGGCTACGGGATTGGGTTTCACTCCGGCGGGTTCATCCCCCAGCAACCAGTTGAGACGTGCCCGGATGGCCTGCTTCTGGCGACCCAGCGCAACGGTATCTTTGGCTTCGTTCAGGCGGATCGCGGGCCAGGAGGGACGTACGGTTTTAGTCGTTCGGAGCCAGTTCGGATAGGAAAAATCACAATACCGGACGTTTTCCCACCGGGCGGTTTTTCGTTTAAACTGGTTGTCCAGAAAGTCCAGGCACCGTTCCACATCCCGGGTCGTCACGGCATGTTCGCCCATGCGGGGAAGCAGGCCAATTTTTTCGGGCGATTTCAGAAAATCATAGACGGTTTTTACGGACTGGTAACACTGCTCGTTCGCCCAGGGATTCAACTGCCGTTCCACCGTCGAGTAGGTGAGCAGCAAACTGCGCGGAGCGATCAGGGCCAGAAGCTGGTTCTGGTCGATGGGCAGGCGGTCTTCCCGCCCGAAGAAAAACCGCAGACGCGGGTGAAACCAGTGGGCCGCGTTGGCGCAAATGTCGTCGATGGTCTGGTTGCCGTATTGCGGGTCGCTAAACCGCCAGGGCGTAATGCCGCCCGTTCCGCAACTGCTGGAAATGACAGCCGCAAACCGCTCGTCGAACGCAGCCGCCCACAAGGCCTGCTTGCCATTGCGCGAATGCCCCGTAATGGCGATCTGGGCCGGATTGACTTCGTTTCGCGTAACCAGGTAATCCACTACCCGCGAAGCACCCCAGGCCCGGCGCATCAAACCGGTAAAGTCATAGTCGGGGTAAAGAGCCTGATAGGCCTGCGTGTCGTCCTGCGTATCGGCCCCGGCATACACGCAACCGATGTAGCCGCGCTTGACGGCCAGTTGCGCCCAACCCCGGTGGGTCACGGGCGTCATGTAAACCGGTAAGGACCCTTTTCCCGGCGGAATCATCAGTTCCAGCGTCATGCGGGCGCGGTTTTCGGGACCAAATGACAGCTCGATCCGTTGAATCCGGACGGCCCCTTCGTAACGGTCAGAAAGCATCCGGGGGTTCACGGACGCGGGAGCCGGGGGGACGGTTCCACTGATCCAGTGCTGAAATTCCCGCCTGATCCGGTTTCGTTCCTGCGACCAGTCGGCTGCGGTTTGGATGCGTTTTCCGGTCGTGCCCGACATCAGCGGGTCGGGCAGAAACGGTACGGACGGAAGTGCGGAAAAATCGGGGGGTAATTCGCCCGTTCGCCGTTGCCAATCCAGCCAGGTGCTGTCCTGAAGCGTCACCCGCCGACTGATCGGATGCCGGTGATCCTGCCGCACATTCAGCCGCAGTGATTCTTCCAGATACTGTTTCCGCCGGGCCAGGTCAGCCTGCGCCCAAAGCGAGGTTGCCAGAGGGCCGGTTAACAGAAGGATCAAAATCAGGCGAAGCGAATAGCGCATGGTTGAGAAAGGGTTTGACGAACGGGCTTTACCCACTTAAAAGGTATAATGTGGATTTTGCTCCAGTGCCTTGTTCCGGTTCCAGGCATCGCGCGGGATGGGGAACAGAATGGGGACGGTGCTCAGCCACGGTTTTTTGTCAATTTCCAGGTCCTTGATGTTGGGGCGGTTGGCCTTGATAAAATCAATGAAGCGCCCGCGTCGGTTGAGGTCAGAAAATGCCCCCGCCGGTTCCCAGATGAATTCCATGCGTCGTTCGTAGAAAATGGCATCCAGCACCTCCGCTTTGTTCAGCGTTGCCGGTTTGGCCGCCAGACCGGCCCGCACCCGGATGCGGTTGACCTGCTGCATGGCGTCCTGCGAGCGACCCACTTCGTTGAGGGCTTCGGCGTAATTGAGCAGGGCTTCGGCAAACCGCAGAATGGGCGGGTTGATGCCGGAGTTGGTCAGCGCGGGGCCTTCCCAGTATTTGGTAACGATATAACCCGTTCGGGACCAGCCCGCTGGTACGTCTTTCGGCATCACAAACGCGGGCATGTCCTGATGCGCTTCGCCCGGCCCGATGATGACGCTCCAGTAGCGTTTGTCCTTGATTTTGCCACCGGCCTCTTTTTCAAAAGCGTTCACCCATTGCGGTTGCGGTACGAAGTTACTCCAGGCGGCACTTCCACTGTATTGTGACGGCGATCCGCGCGGGGCGGTCCGCTTCACGAGGTTGTTGCCTTCCGCATCCGGGGAAACCCGAAACTGGGTCGAGAACAAAATCTCCTTGTTGTTTTCGTTGCTTTCGCGAAACACGTCCCGGAAGTTGGGAATCAGGTCGTAGGCTCCGGTCGCGATCAGGTCTTCGCTGTATTTGACGGCTTCGGCCCATTTTTGCTGCCACAGGCTGGCTTTCACCAGATAGCCCAGAGCGGCTCCTTTGGTGGCCCGGCCCACATCGGCGGTTCCGGTCCAGGCCGTTGGCAGCGCCTTGGCGGCTTCCTGCAAATCGGTTTCGATCTGTTTCCAGGTTTCGGCCGCCGTGGCCCGCGGAATGGCGAGGTTGGAGGAGGCATCCAGTTTTTCGGTAATCAGCGGCACCCCGCCGAAATAATTGACGAGCCGGTAATAAAACAACGCCCGTAGAAACCGCGCCTGCCCCAGAATCAAGGCCTGATTGGCTGGGTTGATGCCGCTCATTTTGGTTGCTCCGTCGATCACCAGGTTGGCGCGGCCAATGCCCTGATAAGCCGCCTGATAAACGTCCCGGATAATGGTGTTGCTCGACGGCAGGTTTAGCGAGTGCAGTTCAATCCGGTTGGCACTGCCGTCCATTTCGTACATATCGCCCGACATCGCCCACTCGATATCGGCGGCATCGCGGACGTTCGTAAACGTTTCCTCGCGTTGCAAAACCGCATAGGTGCCGATCAGAGCCGCCTGGGCGTCCGATTCGGTCAGGAAGAAATTGGCATCGGTCAAAACATCCTTGGGCGTCAGTGTCAGAAACGAATCACTGCACGCGGTGGCCGTCAGCAAAAAACCGGTGAGGGCCAAGTAGTTGATATACTTGCGCATGAGTTCGGTTGGATTAAAAGTTCAGATTGATACCCGCCATGAACGTCCGGGGTTGCGGATAAACGCCATCGTCGATCCCGGCCTGCAACGGATTCAGGCTGCCGATTTCGGGATCGAAACCCGAATATTTCGTGAACGTGAACAGGTTCTGGGCCGATACGTACACGCGCGCACCCTGGAACGCCCGGGTTCTGGACAGCAGCGATGCCGGAATCCGGTAGCCTAGCGTGACGTTCCGAATCCGGAGGTAATCGCCGTCTTCGACGTAAAAAGTTGAGCTGTTTCCGAAGTTTCCGTTGGCATCGGTATACTGCAATTTGGGCACATCGTTGCGGCCACTGCCGGGTGTCCAGCGGTTCAGCACGTCCTTCACGCCGTTGATGACGCCCGATCCCCCAAAATATTTGAGCGGATAAACCGACCGGCGGTTGGCGTTGTAGATCTGGCTGCCTCCGATGCCCTGCACGATGATGTTCAGGTCAAACCCTTTGTACGACAGATCGGCGTTGGCGCCATACATCAGCGTCGGCCACGGACTTCCGATCCGCACCTGATCTTGATCCGTCAACTGATTGTCGCCGTTGATATCCCGAAACCGGAAGTCACCCGCTTTGGCGTTGGGTTGCAGCACTTTGTTGACCTCCTCATTGGTTTGGTAGATGCCATCGACCTGATAGCCCCGGTAATACCCAATCGGTTGCCCCACTTCGGTGTAGGTCGCCCGCATGTCGAAGTAGCTGGATACGGTAGCCCCCGTGATCGGCTGGCCGACGCCCAGGCTTTTGACTTCGTTTTTGAGCGTCGAAATGTTCGTATTGACGTCATACCGGAACTGGCCGACCTTGCCTCGGTAGCCGAGTAAAAACTCCCAGCCCCGGTTTTGAACCTTGCCGCCGTTGACGGAGGGCGCATTCTGGAAACCGGCTTCCACCGAAACCGGCAGACTCACCAGCATGTCTTTGGTGTTTTTGACGTAGTAATCCGTCGTCAGATACAGCCGGTCGTTGAAGAACGACGCGTCGATCCCGAAGTTGGTTTGTTCACTGATTTCCCACTTCAGGTTGGGGTTACCGGGCCGCGACATGCTCGCTCCGATGACCAGTCCCTGGTTGGTGCCCAGCACGTAGTTGTCGTTGACGGTTCCGATCTGGATCGTGCTCAGATAGCCGAAAGAGCCGATGGCGTCGTTCCCCAACTGCCCCCAGCTTCCGCGCAGTTTCAGCGAGTTAATGGCGGGAATGCCTTTCATAAACGCTTCGTCCGACAGGTTCCAGCCCGCCGAAACCGACGGGAAATTGCCCCATTTGTGCTTCGGTCCGAAGTTGGACGAACCGTCGCGTCGCATGCTGACCGAGAGCAAATACCGCTCTTTGTATGAATAATTGACCCTGCCTAAATACGATGCCAGTGAATAGAGCGAACCGGTGCCACTCGCCCGGCGCTGCGTATCGTTGCTGCCGTTGATGACCTGTAATTGCTCATTCTGGAAATCCAGCGCCGTTACGGAAACCCAGTCCGAAACGTTTTTCTGGGCGGTTTGCCCCACAACCGCGCTGATGCGGTGTGCCCCCACATCCGTGGAATAGGAGAGCGTGTTTTCAACCAGCCAGTTAAGCCCCTGCGTAAACGTGTTGCCCAGCCGAGCCTGCAGGTTGCGGTAATGGCCACGTTCGGCTTTCGGTTCCCAAGTCGTCGACCGGTTGTTGCTGGCGTCGATGCCCACGCTGGTGCGCCATTTGAGTCCCTTAATGACCTCGTATTCACCGAACATGTTGCCGTAGATGCGCAGGTTGTAGAGGTAATTTTCGATGGAATTGGCCCGGAGCAGCGGGTTGTCACCCTGGGTCGTGTAATAGGCAGACGATCCGTTGACCACGGCGCTGGGGCCCAGGGTCGGATAAAACTGCTGGGCGAGGTTGAAAATACCGATCCGCAGATCCTGGTTCTGCTGTCCTTTGGCCTGCGAGTAGGTGAGGGCCATCGTTCCGCCAAACTTCAGTTTGTTCGTTACGATCAGATCGGCGGTAGCCCGGGCCGTGTAGCGTTTGTACCAGGTTTCGATGAGCGTTCCCTGCTGGTCCCGGTAGCCGAGGGTCAGGGCGCCTTTCAGTTTCTGGCTGCCACCCGAAATGCTAAGATCCACGTTTTGTACCGGCGCACTGCTGAAAACTTCGCCGATCCAGTCGGTTCCCTGACCGAAGGAAGCCGGGTTGGCCCATTCCGGATTGGGTGCCATGCCGGAGTTGGTATACAGTTCGTTGGCTAAGGTTGCAAATTCCTGCCCGTTCAGAAATTCGGGCTTTTTCCACAGTTGCTGAATCCCGGTATACGCGTTCAGGCTCACTTTTGCCTGGCCTTCTTTTCCGCGTTTGGTCGTGATCAGAATAACGCCGTTGGCGGCCCGCGCTCCGTAAATGGCCGCAGCCGCAGCATCTTTCAGAATTTCGACGGATTCGATGTCATTTGGGTTGATGATCGATAAACCGTCTACCTGATCCGAACTGCCGCTGATGCCCATATTCCCACCACCGAGTGGAAAACCGTCGACCACATACAGCGGCTGGTTTCCCCCCGTTGTCCCGACACCCCGAATCCGAACGGAAGCGCCACCACCGGGCGCACCGCTGGTTTGGCTGATGAAAACACCCGGAACACGCCCCTGCAGGGACGAGGTAACGCTGTTAGTGGCTACTTTTTGCAATTCTTCCGCTTTGACCGACGAAACCGATCCGGTCAGTTCGCGCTTGAGCTGAGTTCCGTAACCGACTACCACCACTTCGTTGAGTGAAGAAGCTGCCTGTTGCAGCAGCACGTCGATGGTCGTCTGGCCTTCGATTTTTACTTCCTGGGTCGTGTAACCGATGTAAGAGAATACGAGTACATCGTTCGGTTTGGCATCGATGCTGTACTTGCCGTCGCCATCGGTGGAAACACCCCGGGTTGTGCCTTTGATGGCTACGTTGGCACCCGGCAGGGGCGACTGGGCGAGGTTATCCCGAATAACCCCTTTAATCGGGGTAGAAATTTGGGCCATTGCCGACCGGTTGGCCAGCAGAACCAGCAACCAGAGGCAGGTTACCTGCCAGACGAGCCGTCGCAGGCGTTGGGGAGCAGTTGTCATAGTGTAAAGGATTTGAGCATGAGAAAAACTGGAAATAAACCAATTCATGAAGGGGGTTAATTGAGCAGAAAAGGCATTCCGGGTACGTACCCGGAATCGGAACTAAAAAAGGATACTACGCTTTTTGCGCTTTTTTCAGGACGCTGGCGAGGCTCACAGCGACGCCACCCTGCCGTTTGCTTTCGTCGGCGGCTTCCATGAAGGCAAAAATTTCGATGGTTTCTTCGGGCTTGACGGGCGTTTCACCGGTTTCGAAAAAGTGGATGATGTCTTTCAGCAGTGGGTTGTAACCGGCGTAGGGTCCCAAGGTTACGTTGCCATTTTTGGTATATACCGTGCCGCCGTATTCGTGTTTGCCAGTACGGGTTCCGCGAAAGGTTCCCACGCGTCCGTCGCTCCAGGTACCGATCACGATGTCGGTATCGGGCGTATGGACCCGCGTCACACTCTGACAGCCCGTTCCCATGGCCGTAAACAGCGTTTCGACGCCGTGAATACCGTACCAGAACAGATCGGGATGTGTTTTTTCCAAAACCGCCGGGCTGTAGGTGTCGGCACCCACGACCAGGCTTTTGTCGATGCTGTCCATGCCTTTGATATAGCGCAGCGACGATGCCGAGAAAACGGGGATGTTTTTCTTCCTGGACAGATCAAAAATGGCAATGGCGTCGGCGAGCGAAGCGGCAATGGGTTTATCGATGAAAACGCGTTTTCCTGCTGCAAAAACCTTGGCAACCTGTTCCCGGTGCAACCGACCGTCGTTGGTTTCCAGCATCACGACGTCCACTTTACGCAGCAGATCATCAATCGAATCCGCGATCTCGACGCCCAGTTTTTTGACCTCTTCGATGTAGCCGGGAATTCGTTTGACGCTGGTTTCGATGTCGTTGCTGCCTTTGGGGTAAGCCGCCACCACCCGATACCCGGCCCAGTCGGGATTGGGGCTTGGGTTGTTGAGTTCTTTGGTGAAGGCAATGCTGTGGGAGGTGTCCAGCCCGATGATGCCCACTTTTTTCCCCTGGAGTGGCCCGGCTGGCACCGATCCGGCGGTTGCGAACGGAAGCAGGTAGGACCCTAAACCGGCGGATGCTGTCAGCATTGAGAATTTTCTACGATTAAGTGTATTTGCCATATAATATTTTACAAGGGTATGGGTTTGTAAAAACGTGTACGTACCCGAAAGGTGGGATTCAAAATTTAATAAAACAAATAAATTGTATATTTATTAAATTAATACTATTTAAAGGGTAAATAGTTGTATTAAAATTAGTTTTTAGAAGGGGATAGTCTGCCGGATTGCCGGTCATCCGGATTTCAATCCGGCGGAGGAGAAATAGAGAAGTTGTTTCCGTATGGGTACAGGCATTCCTACGGGATAAACGCCTGGGTCAACGAATGGAAGTTCGCAAATTTTGGGTCAAAAGACCATTGACCGTGGGGCAAAAAGGGAATCGTTTGATTAATGCGCGTGGCGCAGGCGGTGAAGCCGGATGTTGGTGAGGTGGGTCAAAACCAGGCCTAAAGAGGCTGCGTAGCCGAGGTATTCGAAGGTTTCGCTAACGTCTTCCAGCAAAATGGCCACGGCAAAAACGCTCAGGAAAAACCACAGGCAGACTTTGATGGCGGGCGTGGTGAAATGCCGGGTGGCAAAATAAACCGCTACGATGTTGACACCGATGAAGACATAATCGAGACTGAGGTAGCCGACCCGAACGGTGTCGTTGGCCAGAAAAGACGACGATACGAGCAGAATGGGCGTGATCAGGCAGTGAATGATGCACAATACCGATCCGCTAATTCCGATGTAATCCGCCTTGCTGCCTAGCTCTCCCAATTTCATAGTCGTCCGTTTGCTCAGTAATCATTGCAAAATAAACAGATGGTTTTGTACCGATCAAGATTATTTGCAATAAAGTTGCATTTATTTTTGCAACCTTGTTGCGAGTGTATACTTTTGCTGCCGGATTGCTGACCGATCGTCGGCTAAAACAAACTAAAGAGCATTGAAGAATGAAGGCAAAACGAACACGTCAATGGGTGTGGATGCTGTCACTGGCAGCGTCGGTGGTGCTGGTAGCGGGTTGTAATGACAAAGCCGATGAGCCCGAACCGGCCGATGAGAACGAATTGATTACGACCGTCAACCTGAAATTTACGGAGTCGGGAACGACAACGACCCAGACTTTTACGTACCGGGATACCGACGGTGATGGGGGACAGGCCGCTACCCAATTCGATAAAATCGTGCTGAAACCCAGCAAAACCTACGAACTGGCGGTGGAATTACTGGACGAGAGCAAAACGCCCACGGATGATATTTCAAAAGAAGTAGCCGAAGAAAGCGATGAGCATTTGTTCGTCTTTACGGTTTCTCCGACAACCCTCGCGACGTATACCTACGGCGACAAGGACGCCAACAACTTGCCCATTGGCTTGAAAGGCACGTTCAAAACCAATGCCGCCGGAACCGGAAAACTAAAAGTTCAACTCCGTCACCAACCCAATGCGAAAGATGGCACGCCAACACCGGGCAGCGACGATGTGAATCTGGACTTCGATCTGACGGTTCAGTAAGCGAACCGTCAGATCTTGAATTGAATTAACGAGCGACTTACGCTTTCTGCCCCTAAATTCCTAAAGGGGACTTGGACACAGCTCGAGCCGGATGCTAAAAGTCCCCTTTAGGGGATTTAGGGGCAGAAAGCGTAAGTATAAGAGAATTATCACACGTAAGTTCTGGCTGAGTGATAAAGACATTCTCATTTATCACTCAGCTTGCTCAATACCGTATAGCCTTTCAGCTTGCCGTTTTTGTTATAAGTTTCAGTTTTAATATCAAACAGCACATCGGTTGCCCGGTAGCTGACGGAGCGGAACGAAACCCGGACAGGGATGCCCATCATCCGATTGGCCAGATTAATGTCGGAACCGATTTTATAGACGTCGAACGTGCCGGCGGGTGTTGTCAGGCTTTCTTTGCTTTCAACCTTCCGGTTGACAACCTTGATGGACATATCCATCATTTTGGTGTCTTTGTTGTAGGTCTCGGCTTCCAGTTCGCCGTCGGCCAGGGTGCTGCCTGCGCTCAATTGTTTGGGATAAACCAGTTTATTGGTTTTGATCCGCACTTCCATGTCTTTCATCGCGTCATTGGTGGCCAGCACCACGCCCGACAGGTCGGCGATGAGTTCATCCCCCGTACAGGTATACTTCACCGCCATTTCGGGGGCCGGTTTGCCCTTGTCGTCGAACGACTGCATGACGATATGGATCAGCGTGGAACCGCCCTCACTCGTGACCTCCTTGATGGTATACACAACCCGGCCGGTCGGTTTGTCTTTGGCACTGTAGGACAGCATTTCGTAGCTGGTTCCCGGCTTGAATTTGATTCCCAGACATTCCTGAGCGTTAGCAAGAATGGCGATTAAACTGAAGGCAAAAAAGAAGAGCAAAGTTTTCATAGAAAATAGGGTTCGTTACGAAACCGGTAAACTACGGAAAATTTGCCAGACCGGAACAAAGGATTGAGTGAACGGATGTTAGACCCAGGCCATGCTGACGACACCAATGAGCATGATCAGTTTGCAGAGCGAACTCAGGTAGGCGAAATCCCGCTTGGTGTCGGCCCTGACCAGCCGGTAGACGAGCCACGCAATGGGCACCAGCAGGATGACAAACATCCAGAATAGTTGCTCGTTTTGCAGCGAATGGGCAATGGTGAAGAGCGAAAGGATGAAGGCGGCAATGATGCTGTACAACAATTGTTTGGTTCGGCGCAGTCCCCAGACGATCGGCAGCGTCCGGCAACCGAAGCGGGCGTCGCCCTTCACGTCTTCCATATCTTTGATGATTTCCCGAACCAGCGTGATGACGAAAGAAAACAGCGCGTAAATAAGCAGCAAATCGACCTGTTGCCGGTAAAAAACCGCCAGTACAATCAGCGACAGAGCCGTGAGCAGAGCCACGATAAAATTTCCGATAAAAGGCTGGCGTTTGAAGGTCGACGAGTAAAACCACAGCAATGTGACCGACAGGACGTTGACGACGAAAACCCATTTGCTGAGGTAAAAACCGATTACGACGCCCAGAAAATTCAGCCCCTGGTGTAATCCCATCGCAATCTGTCGTTTCAAATACCGCCCGATGATGACCCGATCCGGTTTGTTGATGATATCGATCTTGATGTCGAAATAATCGTTGATGATGTAGCCGGCCGCGGCAATCAAAACCGTTGACAATGAGAGCAGAAAGAGCTTCGGGTCCAGGAGCAAACCGGTCCAGTTGTCGCGCGGGCCGATGAGCGTAATACGGGCAAAATACTGCGTGCCGACGATGATGAGCAGGTTTTGTACCCGGATCAACCGCAGGAACCCCAGAATGTATACGTAAAATGGCGGAGTACCCGCGCGGGGCGAATGGCTCCGGACTTTTGGGGTCATAACCGAAAGGGAAAATCAGTGAACCAAAGATACAGTTTCCGGGCCGAATCACCGGCTCTGCTAAAATCTTTCTCTGTCCAACCAAATTTGTGAACACAAACGACCGGAATTGATGTTATGGGAACTGATTGGAAGAGCGAAGGGGTGAACGGGTGTTTGTCACTCGGTTACTCCCTCCCTCCCTCAGTCCTTCCATCATCTTACGACTATATGAAAATTGGCATAGTGTGTTACCCGACGTTCGGGGGAAGCGGTGTGGTGGCAACAGAACTGGGCAAGGCCCTGGCCAAAGCCGGCCACAAAGTTCATTTCATTACCTACCAGCAACCGCACCGGTTGGACTTTTTTAACGAAAACGTTTTTTACCACGAAGTCAATATACCGACGTATCCGCTCTTTCAGTTCCCGCCTTACGAAACGGCGCTGGCCAGCGCGATGGTGAACGTCGTTCAATACGAAAAGCTGGATTTATTGCACGTTCATTACGCCATTCCGCACGCATCGGCGGCTTACATGGCTAAAATGATTCTGCGGGCGCAGGGGCGGCACATTCCTTTTGTTACCACGCTGCACGGAACCGATATTACGCTGGTGGGCAAAGATGCGTCTTACGAACCGGTGGTGACGTTCAGCATCAACGAGTCGGACGGCGTAACGGCGGTTTCGGAACACCTGCGGCAGGAAACGCTCGATCAGTTTGCCATTCGCCGGGATATTGAAGTGATTCCGAATTTCATCGACCTCGACCGGTTCAAACGGCAGAAGAAAGACCATTTCAAAATGGCGATTTGCCCGAATGGCGAGAAGCTGATCGTCCACACCTCGAATTTCCGGCGGGTGAAGCGCATTGACGATGTGGTGCAGATCTTCCATAAAATCAATCAGCAGATTCCCAGTAAATTATTACTTTCAGGCGACGGTCCGGAGCGGGCGCGGATTGAAAAACTGTGTCGCGATATGGGCATTTACCAGGACGTGCGGTTTTTGGGCAAACTGGATGCGGTCGAGGAGGTTTTGTCGGTGGCCGATTTGTTCCTGATGCCGTCCGAAAACGAAAGTTTCGGCCTGGCCGCATTGGAAGCCCTGGCCTGCGAAGTGCCGCTGATCACGTCGAACGCCGGTGGTCTGCCCGAATTGAACCTTCAGGGCGTGACCGGATTTCTGAGCAACGTCGGTGATGTGGACGACATGGTAAAAAATGCCCTGTACATCCTGGATGACGATAATCTGCCGACCTTCAAACACAACGCGCTGGAGCGGGCGAAGGAGTTTGAAATTTCGCGCATTCTGCCGCACTACGAAGCCTATTACGAAAAGGTGGTGATGGAAAGCCGGGCGCTGATCTGAAATAACGGTTTTTAGCAACTTTTTGCCCGACAAGTGTTAACTTTGCCACAAACCAAGAACGTATGAAATTCGGTGTAGTAGTATTCCCCGGCTCCAATTGCGACGACGATGCGGTCGACGCGCTGCGTGATCAACTGAAACAGGATGTCGTCAAGCTCTGGCACAAAGACCACGATTTGCAAGGCTGTGATTTCATCATTCTGCCCGGCGGTTTTTCCTACGGGGACTACCTTCGGACGGGGGCCGTTGCCCGGTTTTCGCCCATCATGAACGAGGTGATCAAACACGCCGAGCGGGGTGGTTACCTGATGGGCATCTGCAATGGTTTCCAGATTCTGGCCGAAGCGCGGCTGGTTCCGGGCGTTCTGCTGCGGAACACCAACCAGAAATACGTTTGCAAAAATATCTACCTCCGTCCGCAATCGAAGAGCGTTCTGCTGACCGCCGGTTTGGACGATCGGGCTTATAAAATCCCCATTGCCCACGGTGAAGGCCGATATTTCATCGATGCCGATACATTGAATGAACTGAACGACAACGATCAGATCATCTTCCGGTATTGCGACGAAGCGGGAAACATCACCGACGAAGCCAATCCGAACGGCAGTCTGGACAACATTGCGGGCGTTGCGAACGAGCGCAAAAACGTGTTCGGCCTGATGCCTCACCCAGAACGGGCGGCCGATTCGCTGTTGGGCAATACCGACGGGCGGCTAATTCTGGAGCAATTGCTGAATACGGTTTTGGTGTAACGCTCCGGTTTGTTTAAGACATTGGAAAAGTCGGCTCAGGTGGCCGACTTTTCGCGTTTATAACCTTCTGGATACCGGCATAGGAATTCGAGTTACTTTATTGACCGTTTGCTCAAGCGGTTGGTAAGCGAGGATCGATTGGATACGGTTCAATCCGAATAATCTGACATTCAGCCCGCAATGGGTGAAGTGGATCGATCAATACATTCCGCGAAGGGGACAACGGTACTACCGCCGATGGCAAAGCCAGACACAATGTACCTTGTTGCCGAAATTGGGCGTCGGTAAATTGCGCTAAACCCGCTGGTGTAACCTGCGGATCGTTCCAGCCGACCGGTAGCTGATCTGTTCTCAGAAATGTAATCGCATTGTCCGGAATTTTGATTTCGCACAGAATCAGAGGTGGCAAATCTGCTAAAGGTGTCCCCTCGAGGTGTACGATGTATTCCAGAAAACAGAGTTCGGGTGTTGTGGCCGTATAAATCATCGGTCGACCTTTGCTGTTCCAGCGACCTCCCCGCAGTTGAGCTCCAATCCCGTCCAGAATGGTGTCACGATGCGAATCCGACTGGATGCGGTATAACCGGTTGATAGGCGGATGCATTAGCTGAAAACGCCGTATTCGATTCTCCCCAGAATATCTTCGACCAACTGAACGCCTGTTGTGCTGTCGAGTAAATCTAAAGGTGAGCGTTCAGCCAGTAGTCGTAGCGGTCGTCGCAGCCAGCGTATAAATTTCCCCTGATCCTGGAAAACGGTTGCTCCATAGGTGGCTAATTGAGTCAATAACAACAGTCGTTCCGACGTAGCCGCATCGAGTCGGCTGATTTTAGCCTGTCTGTGAAAGGTTGCCACGGATTGATTCAGGAGCCGGGCCATTTCTTTGTCCGAAACCCCCAATAAACCAGCAACCCGCCCGGCTTCAGTGCCCGACAGCCCTTGGCGTGAGCGATCAATGAGTTGAAGTGCCGTGAGTGAAGTGTTTACCGGCGTTTCTATCAATGGGTTTGGCTCTGTCGACGTTAGCATGTCAATGTAGAATCATTTGATTGCAATATAAGAATCTTTTGAGATTGTTCGTAGATTGATCCAGCATTTATTTTTGCATTGAGCCGTCCGGTTATTAACTGAAAATGTGGCCAGATTTTCGCGTTTGTAACCTTCTGGATACCGGCCAATGGATTCGAGTTACTTTATTGACCGTTTGAGCAAACGGTTTTTACAATAAAGCAGATCGGGTGTGACTTTCGGCTTATGATCACGTCTGACAACTAATTCTAACCATTTGTCGAGACCATGCTTCAGAAACTTTGTAATCGGTACGAATCCCTGAATTGTCTTGTCCGGAAACGAGCTACCGGTTCTCCCAAAGAATTAGCCCAGAAATTAGGCATTAGCGAACGGGCTTGGTATAAACTCCGCGACGAGTTGGTCAATGAGCTGGGTGTTCCGCTGGCGTATTGCCCAATCCGACGAACGTATTACTATGCCGAAGAAGGGGAACTGATCTTTCGATTTCGGCGCAAGTTAGAAGATGAGCAGATGGAAGGGTTGTCAGGCGGTTTTGCTATTTAATGCCGCAGTTGCTTCAGGCGTTATAGATGCATTACTGTGTTATTGAATTGTTTTTTTGACTAGTTTAATAATTGAGTTTCTTATTTCCATTGCACTTAAGTGACAAAATGTAATTTTTGGATAGTTTCTATAACCAATGTAAAAAATAGAAAGAATCGATTTTTTAAATAGATTTGAAACGATTATATGCAAATTTAGAGTTTTCAGATTAGGATGAAGTTTTATTTAAAATTAGTAGTTTTCTTATGAAGAATCCTTTTTGCAAAAGCCATATTTTTATATATCTATCTTTTTTTGTTTCAATAATGGCGGTCCTTAATTTGTATATTATTTATAGGCATGAGTTACTATTGGTGGTATTAATCCTTTTATCAGTATTAGCTATTTGGAAGTTGCCAAAATTACTTAAATAAAATTTGGGAGACCGAATGTGTCTTTTTAGTAAAGTTGTACAGATTAGCTATTTGGCTTATTTTGCCTAATATCTTGTGAAATTTGGCTCCAATGAAGGCACTAAAAAAGAAGAGATAGAATGGTTTTAATCTCTTCTTTAATGATCTTATTTCTTAATTTGGTTTATTTTACTGTAAAAAGAAAGCAGAAAATACTTAATGGTTGTTCCAATGAAAACTAAGTATGTAATGCTGATTCGTGCTTTGTCTGGATTGTGTGCAAGCGGTCTTCTATTGCTTTTTTTATTCAAATCTGAAGCTGCTCTATTTACTGATGATATAGCAGGTACTATAGCAGGTTTAATAACGGTAATTGCTTTTCTGGTGTTTTTTATGAAATTTACTAAAAGACCACGTAAGTGAATTACTAAATTATTGAAATGAAATATATTGTGAACAAAATGGATGGCAGTAAAATAGCCGGTATAGTGCCTCGTAAAATTTGGACTGCTTGCGGGTTGTTTGAGCATTGGCTATTTTTGCAACCACTCAATTTGACTTTGATAACCAATCCCAACGTTGTCAAACCCAGTCGTTGACCCACACAACTACTTTCTTTCACCATGGAACTGGTCATTAAAGAACTCCGCAAATCCTATTCGGGAAAAACCGTGCTCGACGCCATCAATCTGACCTTTCGGGGTGGCGATGTGATTGGGTTGCTGGGCAAAAACGGATCGGGAAAAACCACCTTTCTGAATTGCCTGATCGACCTGATTGCGCCCGATAGCGGACAGTTTTACTTCAATCAGGAAGAGTTAACGGGCGATCGGTTGTCGTTGAAACGGGTACTGGGCATTGTATCCGACGTCATTCCGCCCGTGCCTGAATTTACCGGTGCGGACTACCTGCGCTTTATGGGCCTGATTCACAAGCTCGATGACGCGACGTTTCAAAAACGCTCCACCGACCTGACCGATTTCTTTTTTGATGAACCCGGCGTCCTGAAAAAGAAGATGAGCCAGTATTCGACGGGGATGATCAAAAAGATTAGTTTCTGCGCAGCGATTCTCCACATTCCGTCGGTCGTCATCCTGGACGAACCGTTTGCCGGTCTCGACCCCATAGCCGTCCGTCAGTTGATTTCCTTCCTGCAGACCTATCATCGGGCCGACCGCATCATCCTGGTTGCGTCCCATGACCTGAGTTACCTGGAAGAAATCGCCACCCGCATTCTGGTGTTGGATGAGACGCAGATCAAATTTGATGGCGAGCTGGCGAACTTTACCGAACAAGGCACCAAAGTCATCAGTGAGGCCCTGTTCGAGATATTAGTACCAAAGACCAAACAAACCACTTTCGATTGGCTCTAACCTCCCCGAATGATGTTTCCCATCCTCTTTTTCGCCTTGCGTCGGCGTTTTTTTGGCTTTTTTCGGAGTGCAGAGTCGATCCTCGGACTGATTCTTCGGTTTGTTTTCATGGCCGCTCTGGCGTTGAGCGCGGGTACGACGGGCTGGTTGATCGATTTGGCTGCCACTTCTGACAAAATGGGAGCTAATCCCAACAATCTCATTCTGATCAGCAACGGCGTCGTCTGTGGGCAGTGGGTGTGGATGGAATTTTTTCCGACCTACACACCACGGTCAACGCTGTTTTCGAAAACCTTTCCGATTCCATATCGCTCTCAGTGGATCGGGACGCTGTTGTATGATGCGTTTACGGTTTCGGTGGTTGGTTCGGGATTGCTTTTCGTCATCCTGAACGCATTTTCGAAAACGTATACCAACACCCATTTAATGTCTTCACTCCTGCTGCTGGGCAACGCCGTGGTTTTTGTTCAACTGCTGAAAGCGTTCCTGGAATCGACGCATCGCCGGCAAGCGGTATTCCTGTTAAGCTGGGGAATGCTGAGTGTCCTGATTGGTTTTTCGGCCTGGCATTGGCGGTTCGATCCAACCGGATTACTTCTTGTAGTGAGTGTTGCATTTGCCAGCCAAACTATACTCTTGTTTTTAGTGGATCGGGCTGCTGTAGCGAGAACAGAATCAACGGTTCTGCTCGTAAAGACAAACTACCTGTCACCGGTTTATACGGCCTTCATCAACAATGCCCAAACGCGGAAAGCCTTTGCGTTCGGAATCCTGATGAAAGCGCTGTTGCTATTGTTTTCATCAAAGATGTCGGCGAGTGATTTTTCGATGGCCGATTTTCTGCTTCTCCTGTACGTTTCTCCCATGATTTTATTCAATTATGTGGCCAATAATAGCTGGGGGTTCTTTCCGGCTTTGTGGATCAACGGTGCGTTAGGGAAGCGTTCGGAGGTGTATTTGATTTATTTTCAACTGCTTATCATTCCTGTTCTGATCGACCTGATCGCAACCGTCAGCGTCCTTGCCTTCTTAAACCTGTTGAGTGGGCACCTGCTCTCTTTTTACCTCATCAGTACGGTTTGCTTCAGTTTGAATGGCCTTCTTTTTTCGCAGTATAAGGCGTTTCGGGTACACAACAGCCTGAGTTTTGGTCAGGCAAAAAGTAATGTGAGTGGCTGGAGTATTTTTATCAATTTTCTTTTACTGATCGGAATTGGTCTGGCGCTGAAAACCGCAGTGACGACCTTCGCTCTCTGCTTGGGTTTGGTGGTGGCGGTGGTGTATGTATTCCGTTCTGTTTTGCCACGGGATCGCAATGCGATTCACAGAATTTACAAAAGTGTATTCGTAGACCGGGAGTAAAGGCAACGAATCGATGCAAGCAAGCCATTCATTCGGATTTATTTATGTGTACAAATTGCGCATATTAGTAACTTGGCCTGGAAAATGCTGTTAATTACGGTAATTTTATACACTGCCATTGTACGCATTGAATGCCATGCCAATTCCATCCAATGAGCCTGAAAGAGTAAGAGCCTTACACCGGTACCAGATTCTGGACACGGTTCCTGAGAAAGAATTTGACCGGCTGACCGAGCTGGCTTCCCTGATTTGCCAGGTACCGATTTCGTTGGTGTCGCTCATCGACGACCACCGGCAATGGTTTAAATCCCGGGTTGGGCTTGATTTGAAAGAAACCAGCCGGGATATTGCGTTTTGCCGGTACGCCATTCTAAACAGTGACCTCTTCGAAGTGGAAGATGCCACACGGGATACGCGCTTTAAAGAAAATCCGCTGGTCACTTCGGATCCTCACATCCGGTTCTACGCCGGTTATCCATTGACCGATTCCGATGGGTATGCCTTGGGAACACTTTGCGTACTGGATCGAATTCCCCGGCAACTCACTGAAAGCCAGCAAAAATCGTTGCGCCTGTTGGGTGACGCGGTTATTGAACTGATTATTAAACATCGCCAAAACCAGGAACTGAAATACCTGGGCAACCTCTTTGCGCTGTCAAATGACCTGATCTGTGTGGCGGGTACCGATGGCTATTTTAAAAAACTAAATCCGGCTTTTCATGATATATTGGGATGGGATGAGTCCTATTTACTACGAACTTCTTTTTTTGAATTAGTCCATCCGGACGACTTGCAGGCTACCCGGCAGGAAATCGCCGGACTGGCATCGGGCAAGTCGACCATCAATTTTGCCCATCGGTTTCGTTGCCAAAATGGCACCTACCGGAACCTGCAATGGGTGGCCACGCCCGAACCCGACACCGGGTATCTGTTTGCCATTGCCCGGGACATTACCGACGAGAAGGAGAAAGAGCGTCTGTTGTTCCAGTCGGAGAATAAATTCCGCTCGTTTTTTGAAAACTCCCAGGGTCTCATGTGCATTCATGACCTGGAGGGGAAACTGCTCACCGTCAACAGTGCGGGTGCCCACGCTTTGGGGTATGAACCGGCAGAATTGGTCGGCCTGCAGTTGTCCGATATTGTTCCCGAAATGCACCAGGGTGCCCTGACCGCTTACCTGCAAACCATCAGCAAAACCGGTCGGGCCAGCGGGCTGATGCACACGCTCACCAAAGACGGGTCGTTGCTGATCTGGCTGTTCAATAACATCCTGGAAAAAGAGCTGAACGGCCATACGTATGTGATTGGTAATGCCATCGACATTACCCGCAGACACCAGTTGGAAGCGGATTTGAACCGGACCAAACAAATTCTGGAACAAACCAACGAGGTGGCCCGAATCGGAACCTGGGAAGTGAATGTTGTTCAGGAAACCGTATACTGGTCAGCGGTAACAAAAGCCATTCATGAAGTGCCAAAAGACTATGTGCCGGATTTTCATGCTGCCGTATCTTTCTTCAAAGGGAAAAATTACGAGCAGATTATGGAAGCCGTAAACCGCTCCGTTCAGGAAGGCATTGCTTACGATGTAGAATTGCAGATCGTTACGGCGAAGGGCCGGACTGTATGGATTCGGGCACTGGGAACCCCCGAATACCAGGACGGAAAGTGTGTGCGCTTATACGGCACATTTCAGGACATTGATGAACGAAAGAAAGCAGAGCAG
Source organism: Larkinella fluvii (assembly GCF_051857545.1). Taxonomy (NCBI): domain Bacteria; kingdom Pseudomonadati; phylum Bacteroidota; class Cytophagia; order Cytophagales; family Spirosomataceae; genus Larkinella; species Larkinella fluvii. The sequence goes on from NZ_JBPZHB010000003.1 coordinate 516,130, forward strand.
GCGCTGCTGAATGAAAAATTACGCTTGGCGGCTTTTGTTGAGCACGCTCCGGCGGCCGTCGCCATGCTCGACCGTGAGATTCGGTACATCGCCGTCAGCAATCGCTGGATGGAAGAGTATCATTTGTCAGGTAGTGTTCTCGGGCGGTCACATTATGACGTATTTCCCAATTTATCAGACGAATGGAAGGCGATTCATTCCCGCTGTGTCAACGGGGCTATAGAAAAAAATGAAGAAGACATCTGGCGCCCCGAGGGATGGGATCATGACCAGTACCTGCGCTGGGAAGTCCGGCCGTGGTACCAGTTCGATGGCTCCATTGGTGGTATCATGATGTTCACCCAGGACATTACCGAAATTTGTCTGCAACGTGATGAACTGAAAAAAGCGAAGAGTATGGCTGAGCAGGCCAGCCTGGCGAAATCGGAATTTCTGGCCAACATGAGCCATGAAATCAGAACCCCGCTCAATGGGGTCATCGGTTTTACGGATCTGGTGCTGAAAACCGCCCTGAACACCACGCAACAGCAGTATTTGTCCATCGTCAACCAATCGGCCAACACCTTGCTGAGCATCATTAACGACATCCTTGATTTTTCGAAAATCGAAGCCGGAAAACTCGAACTGGCGATTGAAAAAACGGATGTATACGAGATCAGCAGCCAGGTGGCCGACACCATCACGTATCAGGCTCAGAACAAAGGACTTGAGGTCTTATTGAACCTTTCGGTCGATCTGCCCCGGTTCGTCTTTGTGGATTCGGTGCGGTTGAAACAGGTGCTGGTCAATTTGCTGGGGAATGCCGTGAAATTTACCGAGAAAGGTGAAATTGAGTTGAAAATCAAGACATTGAGCGATATTACAGAAGAGTACATCACTTTTCGGTTTGAAGTGCGGGATACCGGTATTGGCATCAAACCGGAAATGCAGGAACGCATATTTGACGCTTTTTCCCAGGAAGACCCTTCCACGACAAAAAAATACGGCGGAACCGGATTGGGGCTGACCATCTCCAACAAGCTATTGGGCTTGATGGGAAGTCAGCTTCAGTTGACGAGCAAACCCGGTGAAGGAAGTTGCTTTTTCTTCGAAATCAGGCTGAAGGCAGAACCGGGGAATGCAATCGTCTGGCGCGATAGCCTCCCGATCAATACCGTGCTGATCGTGGATGATAATGCACACAACCGCCTTATTTTGCGGCAAATGTTTCTATTGAAAAACATTGAAGTAGAGGAAGTTAATAACGGTTTTGAAGCGCTTCAGTTGTTAGGCCGTCATAAAAAATACGATGTCATTCTGATGGATTACCACATGCCTTACATGGATGGGCTGGAAACGATTCAGAAAATACGGACTACCTTTTCTCCGTCACCCATTGAGCAGCCCATCATCTTTCTGCATAGCTCATCGGATGACGAAAAAATCATCAAAGCCTGTGAGTCGCTGGATGTTAACCAGCGGCTGGTGAAACCCATCAAAATGCAGGAACTGTATCAGGCACTGTACCGGCTGGTTCAGCAGGACGAGAAACCCGTGCCGACCTTGTCCGACCAGGAGGCCGCAGTCGATAACCAGGCCGTAAAGGTGTTGATCGTTGAAGATAATAAAATTAACCTGTTGCTGGCGAAAGTCATCATTGGCCGGATTGCCCCGAACGCGCGCATTTTTGAAGCGATCAACGGCGTGGAAGCGGTTCAGTGTTACATTCAGGATGCGCCCGATCTGATTCTGATGGATGTTCAGATGCCGTTGATGAATGGGTATGAAGCTACGCAGCGAATTCGGGAACTGGAGAAGGATCGGCGCATTCCGATTGTTGCCCTGACGGCAGGGACCGTGAAAGGGGAACGGGAGAAGTGTCTGGCCGCCGGAATGGACGATTTTCTTACCAAACCCATCGTGCAGGAATCCCTGGCTGCTCTGTTCAGGGTGTGGTTGTGGGCCGAGCCAAAAACCGCCCATGCGGTCGACCAATTCGCCGAAAGGAATGCGCATTTTGACCTGGCGGTGATCAAGGAAATGGCGGGGCATGATCTGGCCTTGGTACGGGAGCTGGCGGAGGTTGCCGGCGATGAATTGAGAAAATCGATTCCTCAGCTTCTTCTTCAGGCCGAAAAAGCCAATTTATTGGGATTGAGAGCAGCCGGACACAAATTGTATGGAACCGCCGTGAGTGCCGGTATGCCCGACCTCGCTGCGCTGGCGCGTACGCTGGAATACCTCGAACGGTTTGATGCTGAGAACGTAAACGAGCTCCTCGGCCGGGTGCAGTCAGAAATCGAACTGGTCCTGGATGCCATAGCGAATACGCCCTTTACCGAATCCTAAAATCCCCCAATCCGGAATTGGATATGAATCAAATCCTTCGCTATTTACCGTAGCGAACCTTCTTTCTCCTCTAATTCCTGCCGTTTATGAATACGCCCGACGTTTCCGCAACTTCGTCGGCCGCAGTGGCTGAAAACCTGCGCCCGGTTGAGCGGGCCGAACGCATTCGCTCCATCGACGTCATTCGTGGAGTCGCGTTGCTGGGCATTCTGATGATGAACATTCCGTATTTCGGACTGCCGGAAGGAATGCTGGGTTCCCTGAAATTCGATCATCCCGGCGACACCAACTTTATCACCCACCAGATCGTCGACATTGCTTTTTCGGGCAAAATGCGGGCGTTGTTTTCCATGCTCTTCGGCGCGGGAGTGATCCTGCTGACCACGCGCAAGGAACACGCTGTGGGGTTGTCGGTGGCCGATATTTACTACCGCCGGATTTTGTGGATGATTCTGTTTGGTGTGCTGGATGCCTACGTTCTGCTCTGGGCGGGCGATATTCTGTATGCCTACGGTCTTTGCGGTTTGTTTCTGTTTCCATTTCGGAAGCTGGCTCCGCGGTATCTGATTCTGGCCAGCGTATTCTGCTTCGGCGTCCTCATTTTTAAAGGGAATTTGCGCTTTCAGGAAACGAAGGGAAAACGGGAAGCCTACCTGAAAGTGGTGGCGCTGGAAAAGCAGAAAAAGAAGCTGACCGATGAGCAAAAAGCTGACAAACAGGCGTGGGAAACCGTCGTGAAAAACGGCAAACCGGATCAGAAAAAGATTGATGAAGAGATCAAGAAAGTACGTTCCGGTTATCCGACGGTTTGGGCGTATTATGTACCCATCAACAGTGAAATCCAGTCGGCGGTGATGTATAATTTTTACTTCTGGGATGCTATCGGAATGATGTTTCTCGGTATGGCACTCTATAAATTAGGCGTTTTTACCGGTCGGCTCCGGCGACGAAGTTACCTGGCGTTGATGCTGATTGGCTACGGCATCGGCATTCCACTCGGCTGGCTGGCCCACCAACTCACCCTGGAAGCGCACACGAACTTTGGACTTTACCTGGACACGCACGGTTTTGGATTTCCCCGCAGCACCTACGACATTCGCCGGGTAACGATGGCCCTGGGGCATGTCGGGCTGATTATGATCATCTACAAATCGGGCTGGTTACGAGGACTGATGAGCGCTTTGGGGGCAGTCGGTCAGATGGCTTTCTCCAATTACGTAATGCAGACCCTGATTTGCACCTTTATTTTCTTTGGGTACGGTTTTGGCTATTTCGGTAAATTGACCTACTACCAACTGTTCTACGTCGTCGCTGGTGTCTGGATCTTTCAGTTGATTGCCAGTCCGTTGTGGTTACGGCATTTTTACTTTGGCCCCCTGGAATGGGCCTGGCGGTCATTGACCTACTGGAAACGGCAACCATTCCGTATTCCGCAAAACCGTACAGAAACCGTCATTTCTCCGGCACAGGCCGGATAAGTCGCCCTTATCGCAAGTCTACGACTTCAACGCCGGGATACTTGGTTTTGTCAAACACAAAATACGAATCGGCTACGGCGACGTTCGGGGTGAATTTGTCGATCGTATAACTGGTTACCTTACCGGTTTTATCGGTCAGTTTCCAGCCTCTGACCTGCTTGTCTTTTTTGTTGACGGAGATTTGTACTTTAACAATTTGCGTGCTTTTCTTTTCGGGGGTCAGTTCCACCACTTCGACGGGTTGACCGCCCTGTTTCTGCTCGCCGATGTATTTGTAGTTGTACCCTTGTTTGTAGATGGAGTAAATCTTCGTCGGATTGAAGTCCCCGGCGGCTCCGGCGTCGTAATCCTGTACGTTCACTTCGTTCGTTTCCTTGATGTAAGTAGACATCGTTTTGCCGTCGGTGAATACTTCCTGACCGGCCAGCTTCAACCGGAAGGCGTTCTTTTTTACCGTTAAATCACCCTTGTAATTGCTCCCTTCGCCCGTGTAGGTAAAGGCGGCTTTGTAGGAATTTAGTGCTTTGTATTTGGCACTCATGGCATCTAAAACGTCCGATGCTTTTTTATCTTTTTGCGCCACCGAAGGCAGCGAAAATCCAATAACCAATGCCCACAATAAGGCTAATTTTTTCATGTGTATCGTCTTTTACGTAATTTCGGGTGATTTCTAAAACCGCCCGCAAAGTTGCTGACCGTTTTGTAGGTAGACAAGATTTATGAGAAAAAGTTTAATAAACAGGAGAAAGACCTAGTAGAAAAGCGGAGAAGCCAATAGAAAGAAATGACCGCATCATGCTCTTTCTATTGGCTTCTCCGCCTGCACGACTGCCTAATTCATATTTTTCAGAACTTCCTCCAGCGTATGGATATCCTGAATCAGCACCTCGCGGGCTTTGCTGCCTTCAAAGGCGCCCACAATACCGGCGGCTTCCAACTGATCGATGAGCCGACCAGCCCGGTTGTAGCCCAACTTTAACCGGCGCTGAATGAGTGAGGTGCTGCCCTGCTGGTGATTAACCACCAGACGAGCCGCTTCGTCGAACATCGGATCACGGTTTTCGAGGTCAATTTCTTTTTCTTCGCTGCTTCCCGATTCATCACCGGCAAATTCGGGCAGGTTATACGCTGAATCATACCCGCGCTGACTCCCGACAAATTCGCAGATGTCTTCAATTTCGTTGGTATCGACAAACGGACATTGCAGCCGGACAATATCGGAATTGGACGAGAACAGCATGTCACCCATGCCGACCAGTTGCTCGGCACCGCCCGTATCCAGAATGGTTCGGGAGTCGATTTTTGAGGTCACCTTGAACGACAGACGTGCCGGGAAGTTGGCTTTGATCAAACCCGTAATGACGTTCACGGAGGGCCGTTGCGTAGCCACCACCAGGTGAATCCCGATGGCCCGCGCCAACTGCGCCAGCCGGGCAATGGGCTGTTCGACTTCCTTGCCCGCCGTCATCATCAGATCGGCCAACTCGTCAATCACCAGCACGATATACGGCAGGAATTTATGGCCTTTTTCCGGATTCAACCGGCGCTGGATAAACTTGGCGTTGTATTCTTTCAGGTTCCGGCACTGCGCGTCTTTGAGCAGGTTGTACCGGTTATCCATTTCGATACAAAGCGAGTTGAGCGTATTGACCACCTTTTTTGTATCGGTAATTATCGGCTCATCACTGTCGGGCAACTGGGCCAGAAAATGCCGTTCTAGTTTATTGAACAGCGTCAATTCCACCTTCTTCGGATCAACCAGAATGAGCTTGAGTTGCGAGGGGTGTTTCTTGTAAATCAGCGACGTCAGCAAAACATTCAACCCGACGGATTTCCCCTGTCCCGTGGCACCGGCCATGAGCAAGTGGGGCATTTTGGCCAGATCAGCCACGTAAATCTCGTTGGAAATGGTTTTACCCATCACCACCGGCAACTCGAAATTGCTTTTGGTAAATTTCTCGGTGGTCATCACAGACCGCATCGCCACCATTTCCCGGTTTTTGTTCGGCACCTCGATCCCGATGGTTCCCTGGCCGGGCATCGGCGCAATGATCCGAATACCGAGGGCCGCCAAACTCAGGGCAATGTCATCTTCCAGGCTCTTGATCTTCGAAATCCGCACCCCGGCCGCCGGAATGATTTCGTACAGGGTGACGGTTGGCCCGATGGTCGCCTTGATGCTATCGATCGTGATGCCGTAATTCTGGAGGGTATCCACAATCCGGTCTTTGTTGGCTTCCAGTTCTTCTGCCGAAACCTGGGCCTTTTTATTTTCCGGGTATTCGGTCAACAAGTCGATGGTCGGAAACTGATACCGGGGCAGATCGAGCGTTGGGTCATACAGACCGTGCAATTTTAACGCATCCTCATCCACCTCGTCCGTTGGTCCGGCAAACACTTCCGCAACGGGTTGGGGCGATTCGGAAGCCGGTTCGATTGGCGTGGTGTCGGCAATGGTAAACGTAAGCGGTTTTTTAGCGGGTGGCCCCGATCCATTGACCTTTTCGGGTTTCAGTTCAGTCGTGTGCCCATTCAAGGGCTCGGGTTCCGCCGGGACTTCGGCCACCGGAACTGGCGTTGGCGCGGGCACCGGTTTCGGAACGCCGTTCGATGCCGGTTTGACGTCAATAAAATCCTTTACATCATCTTCGTCCTCTTCTTCCGGATCATCGTCCTCGCCATCATAAGCTGATTTGGAGGCCGAAACTGGTCTTTGGGGCAGCGAAATCGACGGCAATTTGGTGATTCCGTAGAAAAAAACGAGAAAGACAAAAAGCGCAAACCCAATGATGGCAAGACCGCCCCAGCCAATGAGGTTGTAGAGCCAGACGTTCACTTCGTAGCCTATGCCACCGCACCAGACGCTGCCCTGCCCGACGGAGTCGGTAGCCAGAACGATGTAACCGGCCAGCGCACTGATCCAGGTCATGTAAAACAGCACGGCTTTGGTCGTGCGGCTCAACGGCAGCAGTTCGAAATTGAAAGCCAGTTTACACCCGGCTAAAAACAGGATGACGGGAATGCCGAGGGCGGCAATTCCGAACCAGCGGAAAATGAACACGTGGGCGATGTAGGCCCCCAGAATTCCCAGAAAATTCCGCATTTCGGTGCCCGATTCCCGCAGGGGAGCATCCGTCACTTTGCTCAACACGCTCTGGTCGGCCTGACCGGTGAGCAAGTAGGAGCAGAAGGCCACGGTTAGCCCGATGGCCAGCAGCATCAGCAACCCGCCAAAGGCTAATTGCGACCGGCGGTCGGCTTGCCAGGCCGGCCATTTCATCGAAACCGACGATGGCCGCGGTTTCGGCCGCTCATTCCGAACGGAGTTTTGTCGGTTAATGGGTTGACTCATTTTTTTGTAAACTGCTATAATCTACCTCTTCTGCCAATACTTTGCAAATCTCTTTCGCCAACGTAGGGCCTTCATAAATGAACCCCGTGTACACCTGCACCAAACTGGCCCCAGCCCGCAGTTTTTCGAGCGCGTCTTCCGCCGTGGCAATACCGCCTACGCCAATAACCGGGAACGCATGACCCGATTGTTGACAAAGATAACGAATCACTTCCGTCGAACGTTGTTTTAACGGCGCTCCGCTGACGCCACCCATGCCTATTTTTTCAACGGTCTGGGCGTCGGTTTGTAAACCGTCGCGGCTGGTGGTTGTGTTGGTCGCAATAATACCGGCAATGCGGGTGGTGGTAACAATTTCGATAATATCATCCAACTGACTGTCGGTCAGGTCGGGGGCAATTTTGAGTAGAATGGGTTTCGCAACCGGTTTCCGGCTGTTTTCGTCCTGCAGGCGCTGCAACAGGGCCATGAGCGGTTCTTTTTCCTGCAAGGCCCGCAGCCCCGGTGTGTTGGGCGAACTGACATTGACGACGAAATAATCAACGGTATCGAACAAGTCGTGAAAGCAGGCCAGGTAATCGTCCAGCGCGTTTTCGTTCGGGGTCATTTTATTTTTGCCGATGTTTCCGCCGATGATCAGTTGCTGGCCCGAACGCCGTTTGCGTAGCCGACTGGCAGCCGCTTTGGCACCTTCGTTGTTGAAACCCATGCGGTTGATGAGCCCTTTGTCGGCTTTCAGACGAAAAAGCCGGGGGCGGTCGTTGCCGGCCTGGGGGCGGGGTGTTACGGTACCGATTTCAATAAAGCCAAAACCCAGACAGGCAAGTTCGTCGACCCATTCCGCATTTTTGTCGAAACCAGCGGCCAGGCCGACGGGATTGGCAAACTGAATGCCGAAAACTTCCCGTTTCAGACGCGGATCGTCGACGGTAAACAACTGACGGGCCAGCCAGCGAAAACCGGGGATGGCCAGCGAAATTTTCAGGAAAGAAGTAACAAAATGGTGAATTTGTTCAGCATCAAAACGAAAGAGGAGGGGCAGGACGACGCGCTTGTACATAACACAAATGTACAGAACTGTCGGGATGTGGTGCAAGCCGCCGGATGGATAATTAACTGCCGGAAAAATTAATTTCCCGGCAGTCATCCCCCGGCCGCTGATGGTCCGTTGTGCTGTTCGGTTAACTCCCAAACAGATCGGACGACAAATAGCGGTCGCCCCGGTCGCAGATGATACAGACCACGACGCCTTCTTCCAGTTCCTCGATGAGCTTGAGGGCGGCATAAACGGAACCTCCGCTGCTCATCCCGGCAAAAATCCCTTCTTCGCGGGCCAACCGGCGGGTCATCCGGGTGGCGTCGTCCTGCGACATTTCAATGACGCGATCGACGCGGCTGGGTTCAAAAATCTTGGGCAGGTATTCCTGGGGCCATTTCCGGATTCCCGGAATCTGTGACCCTTCGGAAGGCTGGCAGCCGATCACCTGAACCGCCGGGTTCTGTTCCTTCAGATACCGGGACGTTCCCATGATGGTGCCGGTGGTTCCCATGGCTGAAACAAAATGAGTAATTTTACTCTGAGTATCTTTCCAGATTTCGGGGCCTGTGGTGCGGTAATGGGCTAAGTAGTTGTCAGGATTGGCAAATTGATTGAGGAGAAAATAATTCCCTTTTGTGGCTTGTTCCTCGGCATAATCGCGGGCGCTTTCCATCGTTTCCAGCAGGGTCACTTTTGCACCGAATGCCTGCATGGTCAGAATCCGTTCGCGGGTCGAGTTCTGGGGCAAAACCAGTTCAATCTCAACGTTGTAAAGCCGGGCAATCATGGCCAGTGCAATGCCGGTGTTCCCGCTCGTGGCTTCGATCAATTTCATACCCGGTTTAAGATCACCACGATCGATGGCTCCCTTGATCATGCTGTAGGCCGGACGATCCTTCACGCTGCCGCCCGGATTGTGTCCTTCCATCTTTCCGTACAGCTTAACGCCTGGATGTGAGTGAATACGGTTTAATTCAACCAATGGGGTGTTCCCAACAAAATCTAATAAAGTAGCCATGAAGAGTGTACGAAGAATGAAAGCCTGTCTGAAACAAACACGAGGGCGGTTTTCAAAGTTGCAAACCGCCCAAATGTTACTAAAAATGGCGTTGTAATGCAGTAAAACGGCATTAGAGCAAATAAGTTGAAAATATTTTTGCTGTTCGAGGGTAAAATGTTAAAAAAACATTGCGTTTATCAAATAATATGAGCCATTTTTGTAGAAGATCAATATACAACGGCTACGTATATGAAATTACAAATCCATTCCACCCCCAGAAATAGTTACTCCGAGTACCAGTTGCAAGCCGTCACCCGTCATCTGAACCTATCAGACATCGTCCTGCCTTTCTGGGGTCAGCGCCGGAAAATCCCGGCGTACCGGATCACCTGGCTCGAAGGACAGGGCAACTACACGGTGGTGCATTTTAGCGACGGTTCCGAGATGATCGTATCGCTGACGCTGAAAAAACTGGAAGGCCGTTTGCCGACGGAAATCTTTGTGAGGCCCCACAAAAAAAGCATCATCAACCTGCTGTATTTACAGGAAATCCGCCCGGGGAAAAGTACAACCATCTGTCTGACAAATGGCTGTGAAATTGAAGTTTCGCGTCGGAAAACTACGCATTTCATGCGGCTGGTAGTTGCCTTTCAGCAGGAATTCCTTCCGCTTACGACGCAGTATGCCGTGGCCTAAAGCACAAAAAAAGCGGTTTTTCAACCGCTTGTCTTTTACTTCTTCGGGAGTTTAGCGAGTTCTTCGTCGCGCAGTGGCCGTCGCAGAATCTTGCCGACATTGCTTTTCGGTAACTCGGTCCGAAACTCGATGTGGCGCGGTCGTTTATAGTTGGTCAGTTGGTCTTTGCTGTACTTGAGAATGTCTTCGGCCGTGAGGTTGGGGTCTTTTTTGACCACAAAGATTTTGACGGCTTCCGTCGATTTGTCGTCAGGCACACCAATGCAGGCCACTTCCAGAACACCCGGACACTGGGCAATCACATCCTCGATTTCGTTGGGATATACGTTGAAGCCCGAAACCAGAATCATGTCTTTCTTGCGGTCGACAATCCGGAAAAAACCGTCTTCGTCCATCACCCCGATGTCGCCCGTTTTGAACCAATCTCCCTCCATCACCTTGGCGGTTTCGTCGGGGCGGTTGTAGTAGCCCGGAAAAACCTGCGGTCCTTTCGCCCACACTTCACCCGGCATCCCCATCGGCGCTTCGGTGCCGTCTTCCTGCATGATTTTCAGCTCGGTACTCGGCAGTGGCAGACCGATCGTTCCCAGCCGGGCCGTGCCGTCGCAGGGGTTTGATGATAGAATCGGCGAGGTTTCCGACAAACCGTATCCTTCCGAAATCACATTCCCGCTCAGGTTTTTCCAGCGTTCGGCCACTGCCGTTTGCAGCGCCATGCCGCCCGCCGACGAAATCTGGAGGTGACTGAAATCGACCTCGTTGATCCGGGGGTGATTGACCAACCCGTTGTAGAGCGTATTCAACCCGACAAACATGTTGAACTTGTATTTCTTCATCTCGTCGATGAACGCATTCATGTCGCGCGGGTTGGTAATGAGCACATTCAGACAACCGCTCTTGAGCGCCAGCATGGCGTTCACGGTCAGGGCATAAATGTGATACAGGGGCAAGGGCGTAATGATCACGCACTGGTCTGTTTTCATACGGTCGATCTGCATCCAGTAACAACCGGCTTCCGTGTTGGCAATGATGTTGCGGTGCGTCAACATGGCTCCTTTCGAAACGCCCGTGGTACCACCCGTATACTGAACAAAGGCCATGTCGGTGTTCGCAACCTGAACTTTCTGCAACGGCTGACGGCTCCCGCGGCTCAGCGCATCGGCCAGCGAAACGGCCTGAGGCAGGTGATAGGGTGGAATCAGTTTCTTGACGTATTTCACGACAGCATTGACAATCAGCTTCTTCGGAAAGCCGAGCAAATCGCCCACATTGGTGATGATAACGTGTTTGATGTCCGTTTGGTCGATGATTTTTTCCAGATTCGCGGCAAAATTGGCGAGAATGATAATGGCCTTCGCGCCCGAATCCTTGAATTGGTGCTGCATTTCCCGGGGCGTATACAGCGGATTTGTGTTGACAACCACCAGACCGGCCCGGAGAATGCCGAAAATAGCCACCGGATACTGCAACAGGTTCGGCATTTGAATGGCAACGCGGTCTCCTTTTTGCAGTTTCAGGTTGTTTTGCAGGTAAGAAGCAAAGTGTCCGGAAAGCGTATAAATTTCCCGGAACGTCAGTTGCTTATCCATGTTCGCGTAAGCCGGTAAACTGGCAAACCGCTGGCAGCCTTCATCGATCAGATCGACCAGGGATGAATAGGCATCGGGATTTATGTCGGCAGGAATACCCTCCGGATAATGCTTGAGCCAGGGGTACGGTTTCGCCGTGAACGGTTTTTCCATGGGATTAGAATGTTTTTTGTAAAAATAAGACAAAACTTCAAACCTCCTACGCACCCACGGACTTTCGTCCGCGTTTAAATGAAGATCAACGACGGTCAGGTTTCTTTGTTGTGTCGGTTACGTATGAACACAAAGATATAGGCTTCAAAACCGTCGGCCAGCGGGAGTCGATAACTGGCGGTGTAGAGCCGATAACTCACAAAAAAAGGCCGGATTTTTGTGATCCGGCCCCCTGAGAATGTTAAAACGCAACGGCTTTCAGTCGCAGTCCCGTATCTTCCGGCAACCCGAACAGGAGATTCATATTTTGAACGGCATGGCCCGATGCGCCTTTGGTCAGGTTATCGATCACACTGCTGATGAGCAACTGACCGTCGTGTTTTTCCAGGTGAATCAGGCATTTGTTGGTGTTGACAACCTGCTTCACATCCACCGGCGTGTTGCTGACGTACGTAAACGGGTGGCTGCGGTAGTAGGTGTCAAAAAGTTGACGGGCTTCGTCGAGGCTCCCGGCAAAGGGCGTATAGACGTTGGCCATGATGCCGCGGGTGAAGTCGCCCCGGTACGGAACAAAGTGGATCGGCTGATCAAAACCGGGTTGCAACGCATTCAGACTCTGGCGAATTTCTGTCAGGTGCTGGTGCGTAAAGGCTTTGTAAATCGAAACGTTGTTGTTCCGCCAGGTGAAATGCGTGGTTGGGCTTAACGATTGTCCCGCGCCGGTGGAACCGGTAATGGCACTCACCTGAACGGCTTCCGTGAGCAGCCCGGCCTGCGCCAGGGGAAGCAAAGCGAGTTGAATGCTGGTGGCAAAACAACCAGGGTTCGCGATTTTGGTTGCGGATTGGATGCGTTCGCGTTGCAGTTCGGGCAAACCGTATACAAAGCCGTTCGACTGATCGCGGAAATCGGTGCTCAAATCAATTACTTTCAGCGTTTCCGGGATCGGGTTTTCCGCCAGAAACTTCGCGGACTCCCCGTGGCCGGAGCACAGAAAAATCACCGATAGTCCGGCCTGGTTGACCAGTTCGCGGGTGTCGTCCCCGGAAAAAGTCAAATCGGTGTCGCCCAGTAAATCCGTGTGGGTGTTGTAAACCGGTTTTCCTGCCTGGCTTTTGCTGTGGACAAAGGCAATTTCTGCATTGGGGTGGTTGATGAGAATACGCAGCAACTCGCCACCCGTGTAGCCCGCTCCGCCGATAATCCCGATACGTAGTTTAGTCATAATGTCTGATAGAGCCTGATGTGCTCACTGGTGAAACGTTCCCACGAGAACAATTGTGCCCGCCGGAGCGCTTGGGTTGCTAATTCGTTGCGTAAATCCGTCGACCGAACGACCGTCAGGATGGCTTGGGCGAGCGCGTCGGCGTTGGTAGGTGACACCTGAATGGCCGCATCGCCCACCACTTCGGGCAGTGACGAAACGTTCGAGGTAATCACCGGTAAACCGCATTGCATGGCTTCTAGGGGCGGTAATCCAAAGCCTTCGAACAGGGATGGATATACGAAGGCCAGGGCACCGGAATACATAGCGGCCAGGTCTTCGTCGGGCACAAAACCGGTGAAAACCAGCCGCGACCGAATGCTTTCGTTCTTTGCGATTTCACTCAAAACCTGATCCATTTTCCAGCCTTTCGTACCGACCAATACCAGCTTCACTTCCGTCGGCAGCTCCCCGCTTTCGGCCAGTTGAACAAAACAGCGGATGAGGTGATCGAGGTTTTTGCGCGGTTCGAGCGTGGCCAGACTGAGCAGATACGGTTCGTCGCCCAGGCCGAAGCGTTGCTGCGTGGCTTTGATTCGCGCGGCATCGGTTACCGGATAAAACAGCGTTTTTGAAGCCGCCAGATGAATGGCGGTTACGCGGGCCGGATCAAAACCGGTAAACTGGCAAAAATCTGCTTTCGTCGCTTCGGAAACGGTAATGACGTGTGCGTCTTTGGGTAGGGTTTGGATTGCTTCTTTGACCGCCCGCTCACCCGCCGGAAACCATTCAGGGTGGTGAATGGGAATCAAATCATGTACCGTCAGCACCTTGCGAACGTGTGGCATTCGCCCAATGTCGTCCGGAATGGCAAAAAACGGCGAATGATAAATGGCACCGTTCGGCAGCCGTTCTGCCGAAAACCGGGCCTGTTCGCCCTTCAACGCTTTTCGGAATTGGTAAAAAACCTGCCGAATCACCTTCGAGGGCATACTTTGGGGCGCAAACGGACCGAGCAGGGCGTTTTCCAGCTTCGCCCACCGCTGTTCGACCGGGCGGTTGATCAAGGGCGGAGCCTGTGTCCCGAAGGTTTCCCGCGCATACCGCAACGTTTCGGCCTGGTTGGTCGGCGCAGCCAGCGAAAGCTGCACCTGCTCCGACGCAAGCAGTCCCTTCACCAATTGCTCGGCTACGCGACTCACGCCCGTTTTGGCCTGACGGTGGTAAAAGCCAATACCCGGAAGGCTGGCGTCGATGATTACGTCCAAATTTTAAGGAATGTAAAATAGCAAATGTAAAATGATGAATGTAAAAGTGTTAGAGCGACACCACGCACTTGTACATTCATCATTTTACATTCTACATTTATTATTTGTTTGCGCTTTCCTTCACTTTCCCATAAATCATCAACTGATTCGACATCACTTTCGAGAAGCCACGGACATCCTCGCCGGTCCAGGCGTTGTTCATTTCGCCGTAGCTGCCGAACGCGGAGGACATCAGGTCGAATGGCGATTCGATGCCCAGCACCTGGAAGCGATACGGAGCCAACAGAACGTGAACTTTGCCCGTTACGTGGGTTTGGGTATCGGTCAGGAAGGTCTCGATGTTCCGCATGACGGGGTCCAGAAACTGACCTTCGTGCAGCATCGTGCCATACCAGTTGGCCAGTTGATCTTTCCAGTATTGCTGCCATTTGGTCAGCACGTGCTTTTCGATGGCGTGGTGCGCTTTCAGAATGATCAGCGGAGCCGGAGCTTCAAAACCGACCCGGCCTTTGATGCCGATGATGGTGTCGCCGACGTGAATATCGCGGCCAATGCCAAACGGCCCGGCCAGCGCCGTCAGTTGTTGAATGGCCTGAACGGGATCACCGACGGGTTCGTCACCGATGCCTTTCAGTTCACCCGCTTCAAAATGCAGCGTGATTTGCTCCGGTTCGGTTTTGGTCACCTGCGTCGGCCAGGCCGATTCGGGCAGAAAACCGTTGGAAGTCAGCGTTTCGCGACCGCCTACCGAGGTTCCCCACAAGCCTTTGTTGATGGAATAGGCGGCTTTGTGCCATTCCTGCTCCACGCCCTTGGCTTTCAGGTAGTCGATTTCGGCTTCGCGCGACAGCCGCAGATCGCGGATGGGCGTAATGATTTCGGCATCCGGGGCAATGATCCGGAACGCCATATCGAACCGTACCTGGTCGTTGCCCGCGCCGGTACTGCCGTGTGCAATGGCATTGGCACCAATGGATTTAGCGTATTCGGCGACAGCGATGGCCTGAAAAATCCGCTCGGCACTGACGCTCAGGGGGTAGGTGTTGTTTTTCAGTACATTACCGTAGACCAGATATTTTAAACATTGCTGGTAGTAATCGTCGGTTTTGGCGATGGCGGTATGGTGCTTCACGCCCAGCGAATAGGCCCGGTCTTCGATGGTTTTCAAATCGGCCTCCGAGAACCCGCCGGTATCGACCAGCACGGAGTAGATTTCATACCCCAGATCTTCGGATAAGTATTTAACACAAAACGAGGTGTCGAGACCTCCGCTAAACGCAAGAACTACTTTTTTCTGTTGAGACATCACGGTGAACTGTGGGACGTATGGAACGAAAAGGGTGATCTGACCGGATTGGGGACAGCTCAGATTGTATTTAAGACACAAAACTAAAAAATCCCTTCCAGCCGACCGCCGAAAGGGACTTAAAATCACTTGAATACCTTTACAATGACTTTATTACCCGACGGTTTCCAACTCGCGTTCGGTTTTCCTTGTCCGGGGGCGATCCTGAAAACGCATCAGAATGCGCTGTTTGATGCGCATCCAGCGTTCATACAGCTTCGATTCCTTCAGAAAATTCCACTTCTCGGTTTTCTCTTCCGTCTTTTTGTGCTGCTCGGGATCATACAACATGCCCGTACAGAGGCAGTGTTTCCGGTTGGTTCGGGTCAGAATGTCGTAATTGACACAGCTCGAACAGCCTTTCCAGAACGCATCATCCGCCGGTAATTCGCTGAACGTCACGGGTTCGTAGCCCAAGTCTGAATTGATCTTCATCACCGCCAGGCTCGTCGTTAAACCGATGATTTTGGCGTCCGGATATTTCTTGCGTGAAAGCTTGAAAGCCGCATTTTTGATGCGCGTGGCAATGCCGCTCTTCCGAAAAGAAGAATGGACGATCAGGCCCGAATTGGCGACAAACTTGCCGTGCTGCCAGGTTTCGATGTAACAAAAACCCACCCATTCGCCGGTTTTCGTCGTTGCCACAATCGCCTTGCCTTCCAGCATTTTCTCCATCAGGTACAAAGGCGAGCGTTTGGCAATGCCCGTTCCTCGTGCCTTGGCGCTCTCCTCCATTTCCTGGCAGATCGCTTCGGCTAGTTGAAGGTGGTTTTCATCGGCCACCTGAACTACATACGTATCGTTGTTTACTTCTGAAATCATCGTCGTTTGATCGAATGAAGGCACCCTCGTCCGGCGAATAACCGGTTGGATCGTGTGATCAAAAAAGTTTGTTGATAAATGAAAATGAGAAAGGGCTGAACCGCAGGAGCGGATGCTCACCGCATAGGCAAGCAATTAGGTCGGGTCCTTTCGGACCTGAACCGAAATGGCGTTGTGTGGTAGAATGTCGGTAGATAGACGCGTGTTGCCATTTTTGTGTTTGCCAAAAAGCGGGACAATGATAAAGGAATTGTTCCGCTTGTGCAATAAAATAACGATAATTTTGAAGAAACGTTCAGTAATCGTGCCATTTTTTACAAACCATTATTTTTATATATTTGTTGGAGAACCTTCGCGAATCTCCATGTATCGTCTGTCTTCTGATGACCTGATTTATGGCTACATCAATGGTATCTTTCCGATGGCCGACACGGACAATACGCTGTATTGGTACTCCCCCGACCCCCGTGCCATCATTCCCCTGGACACCTATCAACCCGCTAAATCACTGCGGCCTATCCTGAATAAAAAAGTATTCGAGATTCGTATTAATGCTGATTTCGAGCAGGTTATGCGCAAGTGTGCGTTGCCACGTTCGGAGAATGACGGCACCTGGATTTCCGAAGAAATTATCGAAGCCTATATGGATTTACACCAGATGGGAATGGCCCACAGCGTGGAAACGTATATCGACAACTGTCTGGTCGGCGGACTCTACGGCGTTGCACTGGGAGCGGTTTTTTTTGGTGAATCAATGTTTTATCAGGTGCCCAATGCCTCAAAAGTAGCGTTCCACTACCTGATTGAAATCTTGAGAAAACAACAATTTGAGTTGCTGGACACTCAATTTATCAACGATAATGTCCGGCGGTTTGGTGCCATTGAAATTCCACGACCGGAATACATGAAGCGGTTGAAGCAAACGCTGCAAAAAAAAGCCAATTTTACGGAGCCGGTGCTGGCGCATCTTTTCAAAAATCAGCCGGATTAATAGCGTCTTTCGTTCCCCCACGGTTTTCTGTCCCCGATTTCGGCCGATTCGCGCGGTCTGGCGGAATCTTTCGTATTTTTGCCCCTTCTTTCACTTCATCGCCCGTAACGTCACTTTAGTTTAGTCTTTTAATCCAGTTCAAGCGTGTCAGTTTTAGTCATTAAATTCGGTACGGCATCGATTACCCAGCCGGACGGTTCGCTCCATGAAGCGGTGATTGCCGACATTGCCCGGCAGGTGGCCGAATTGCGGCAGTCGTACCACATTGTTCTGGTATCATCGGGCGCGGTGGGTGCCGGAAAAGGCCTGATCGAAGGCTACCGGGGCGAAATGGCCCAGCGCAAAGCTGCGGCCGCCGTCGGTAATCTACTGTTGCTCAATGTATATAACCGCTATTTTTCCGAATATAATATTCCCATTGCCCAAACCCTCTGCGAACGCCATCACTTCGCCGACCGGCAGCAGTTTCTCCAGCTCAAGGAAACCGTGCAGGAATTGTGGAAAAACGGCATTATTCCCATTGCGAATGAAAACGACGTCGTGAGCGACCGGGAACTGAAGTTTTCGGACAATGACGAACTGGCCACGCTCATGGCCGTCGGGTTTGGGGCTTCGACACTCATGCTGTGTACCTCAGTTGGCGGTTTGCTGGACAACGACAACCACATCATCCAGGCGGTCGATCGGGTCGATGAATCCATTTTCGGGATTGTTCGGGATGAAAAATCGGCCCTGGGCCTGGGCGGAATGGCGTCCAAGCTGACCTTTGCCAAACTGGCGACCCGCATGGGCATCCGGGTCACGATTTTTGGCCTGAAACAACCCGACGGTATTTTGCGGGCGTTGCGGGGCGAAACTGGCACGACGTTTAAACCGCAGGTGAGCACGCCCTCGGCTCGGCAACGCTGGCTCGGCAGTGGCAGCCTGACGGCCGGAATTCTGCGGGTCGATGCGGGCGCGGTGGCGGCCTTGGGTCGGCGGAACAGTTTGCTGGCCGTCGGTGTTCGAACGGTAGAAGGTGAATTTGCGGCTGGCGAAGTCGTTGAGATTTGTGACGAAGCCGGGGTCACCGTGGCCGTAGCCCGCGCGCGCCTGTCGTCGGCGGACTTATTGCCGCAGTTGAACCAGCAAAATGTGGAGGTGGCAAATGCCAATGATATTGTACTTTTGTGAAAATACCGGATTGTATGAATACAGTAACTCCCCTGCTTCAGGAAACGAAGTTTGCTTCGGCTGCGGTTCGGCGCCTGTCCGACGAGCAGAAAACCGCCTTGCTCAACCGGCTGGCGGACGTGGTTTTTGAAAACAAAGAAACCATCTTGGCTGAGAACCAGAAAGATCTGGACGCCATGCCGGACACCGATCCGAAGAAAGACCGGTTGTTGCTGAACGAAAAGCGCATCTGCGATCTGGCGGAAAGCCTGCGCGTGGTGGCGGTGCTGCCCGATCCGAGCGGAAAGGTTTTACTGGAAAAGACGATAGAACAGGGGCTTCAGCTCCGGAAGCTGGCCGTTCCGCTGGGCGTGGTGGGCGTCATTTATGAGTCGCGGCCCAACGTAACGCTGGATGTGGCTTCGCTCTGCCTGCGGTCGGGAAATGCCTGCGTACTGAAAGGCGGGAAGGAAGCGCATTACTCTAACCTGGCGATTGTGGCGCTGATTCACCAGGTGCTGACAGAATTTGGCGTGCCGGAAGCCGCCGTTTCGCTGATGCCCCCCGACCGGGCGGTAGTCAACGAATTGCTGACGGCCACGCGCTATGTCGATATTATTATTCCGCGAGGATCCGATTCGCTGATTCAGTACGTCCGGCAAAATTCGCTTGTGCCCACCATTGAAACCGGTGCGGGCGTTTGTCATACCTATGTTGAACGGACGGCTGATCTGGAAAAAGCGCGTGATATGGTCGTGAATGCCAAGGTGTCGCGCCCGTCGGTTTGCAACTCGCTGGATTGCGTGCTGGTCGATCAGGCTGTTGCCGACGTATTTTTGCCGATGCTGGTGGCGGATTTTACGAAATGGAACGTGGAGGTTTTTGCGGATGAGGAGGCTTATCGTACCTTAGCGTCAGTTGGTTATCCCCAGCTTCAACCGGCTCAACTGAGCGATTTTGGCCGGGAGTTTCTGGATTATAAATGTGCCATTAAAGTGGTCGGCGGTTTGGAAGAAGCCTTGTCGCACATTCAGACCTATTCGTCGCGCCATTCCGAAGCGATTGTGTCCCGCGATCCGGCGGCTATCGACCGGTTTCTGAATGAAGTGGACGCGGCAGCCGTGTATGCCAATGCGTCGACTCGTTTCACCGACGGCGGGGTGTTTGGTCTGGGGGCCGAAATTGGGATTTCGACGCAAAAATTGCACGCCCGCGGGCCTTTCGCCCTCGAAAAACTGGTGACGGAAAAGTGGGTGGTGGTTGGCGATGGTCAGGTGCGCTGGTAGGAGAAAACCGCTTTTTTTAGTTCGAAATGAGGAGGTTCATTTTTAATGAATTTCTAATCAACGTACAATTACAAATGTAGTTCAATGCCGTAACTTGCAACGTATTCGTCGTAACACTGAAGAATGATTGGATTTCGGGAGTCTTTGCTATTCATGCTCTCCACACCGTTATATGTGCTCATTATCGGCGCAGAGATGATGTTGAGCTATTGTCAGCATCGGCCTTATTATTCCATCAAAGGTGTCCTTCAGAATTGTTACCTGACCCTGCTCAACATGGGCCTCGATTTGCTGGTTCGGGGTTTCTATGTCGGCGTTCTGGTATGGATGTATCAATACCGCATCACCGAGATAACGACACCCTGGCTGTATTGGCTGACGCTCCTGATTCTGGAGGATTTTGCCTTCTACTGGCTGCACCGCGTCGATCATTTCTGCCGCCTGTTCTGGGCCATTCACGTCACGCACCACTCTTCGGAGGAGTTCAACCTCACCGTTGGCTTTCGTTCTTCCGTGCTGCAACCGCTCTACCGGTTTATCTATTTTGTTCCGATTGCGTTGCTGGGGTTCCGGGCCGAGGACATTGTGTTTATGTATTCTGCAACGCAGATTTACGGCATTATCGTTCATACCCAGTATGTTGGCCGTCTCGGTTTTCTGGAATGGTTTCTGGTTACGCCGTCACACCACCGGGTTCACCACGCGTCCAATGTTCGCTACCTGGATCGGAACATGGGCATGATGTTCATTGTTTGGGATCGTCTGTTTGGCACCTTTGCCGAAGAAGCCCCGGAAGACCCCGTTCGGTATGGTCTTACGACCAACATCACCGATCACTCACCGGGGAATCTGGTTTTTCACGAGTGGAAAAAACTAATTTCAGATCTTCGTATACCGGGGCCGTTCGGCCAGAAAATCAAATATTTGCTGGCTCCTCCCGGCTGGAGCCACGATGGCCGGAGCCAAACCGCCGACGAAATGCGGCAGGAACTTGGCATCGGGACGGAGTCGGAAATGGAATTCCAGATGGTCGGTGAGTTGCCGGAACGGCCGGGTGTTGGGAATCATACGTCGATTTCTACGGAATCGCCAGCGAAGTGACAAAATAGATTGGTTGTCGTCTAGGTATTGAACGATAATCCCTATTTCCGCGATGTCACATTCCAAAACCAAAATCTGGATTCACGCCGTTTTCTCGACTAAAAACCGCCAGCCGCTTATTCGGAAAACCGTCCGGGATTTCTTATACCGTCATATTCGTCAGGAATTAACCGACGCCGGTTGTATCGTCGATAGCATCAACGGCATCGAAGACCATGTTCACATCCTGTTTCTGTTACAACCGCAACTAGCGGTTTCGGATGTTATGAAGCAGATCAAGGGCAGCAGCTCCCATCACATCAACGGGCTGGATGTTATTCCGGACAAATTTGCCTGGCAAACGGGGTATGGTGCTTTTTCGGTGAGTGAATCCCAAGTTGAACGGATTCGGCAGTACATTGCCAATCAGGAATACCACCACCAGAAAATGACGTTTGCCGAAGAATATCGCCGGTTTATGAAACAATATGGGTTGCTGAACAGCGAGGATGACGGGTTTCAAAACCGTTAAAACGGTTTTTGGAATTGAGGGAAACCGGTTCGTGGACCCACGGTTGAAACCGTGGGCTGGTGTTGACGTACTATTCAATCAGCCTGCGTTTTTATTCAGGGTTTGAATATTTTGCCATTCTGACCAACAAACTGGTTTGCTGCACCGGTATTTTACCAGCCCACGGTTTTAACCGTGGGTAAATCGGTCAATATCCCCATTTCCAAAACCGTTTTAACGGTTTCATATTCTGAAATACCATTAAGCCACGGTAAAAAACCGTTTCAACGGTTTGAAAACGCGGCCAACTCCATTGCCAAAAACTTCCCGGTATAGCTTCCTTTCGTTTTAGCGACTTTCTCCGGCGCTCCTTCTGCGATGATGTAACCGCCTTTGTTACCCCCTTCCGGACCCAAATCGATGACGTGGTCGGAGACTTTAATCACATCCAGATTGTGTTCGATGATCAAAACCGTGTTGCCTTTGTCGGCCAGTTTGTTCAGCACGTCGAGCAAATGGGAAATGTCCTGAAAATGAAGGCCGGTGGTGGGCTCGTCGAGGATGTACATGGTTTTGCCGGTGTCCTTCTTCGAGAGTTCTTCCGCCAATTTCACCCGCTGGGCTTCCCCGCCCGAGAGCGTCGTGGCGTGTTGACCGAGGGTGATGTAGCCCAATCCGACATCGTTCAACGTTTGCACTTTTCGCAGAATCTTCGGCTGGCTGGCAAAGAACTCGAGCGACTGTTCAACGGTCATATCCAGCACGTCGGCGATGGATTTACCCTTGAATCGTACCTCCAGCGTTTCGCGGTTGAAGCGTTTGCCTTTGCAGGTTTCGCACATGACGTGGACATCCGGCAAAAACTCCATTTCGATTTTCTTCATCCCGGCTCCCTCACACTCTTCACACCGACCGCCTTTGACGTTGAACGAAAACCGCCCCGGTTTATAGCCCCGGATTTTGGCTTCGGGCAGTTCGGCAAACAGGCTGCGGATGTCGGAAAACATGCCGGTATACGTCGCCGGATTCGAACGGGGTGTCCGCCCAATTGGCGATTGGTCCACCTCGATTACCTTATCCAACTGATCCAGCCCTTCGACCGATTTGAACGGCAGGGCCTCGCGTTTCGACTTGTAAAAATGCTTGTTCAACACCGGAAACAGCGTTTCGTGAATCAGCGACGACTTGCCGCTGCCCGACACGCCCGTAATGCAAACCATCTGGCCCAAAGGCAGTTTGAGGGTTACGTTCTTCAGGTTATGTCCCGTAGCGCCCTTGATTACCAATTGATTTCCATTGCCTTTTCGGCGTTCTTTCGGAACTTCAATCGCCCGGCGACCGCTCAGGTAAGCCGCCGTCGTGCTGCCGTTTTTCAGGAATTGCTCCGGTGTTCCGGCACCAACGACCTGACCGCCGTGCCGACCAGCTCCCGGACCAATGTCCAGAATGTAGTCCGACTCCAGCATCATGTCCTTGTCGTGTTCCACCACCAAAACCGTATTGCCCAGATCGCGCAGGTTTTTCAGCGAGTCGATCAATTTGACGTTATCGCGCTGGTGCAAACCGATGCTGGGTTCGTCCATAATATACAGAACACCAACCAATTGGGTGCCAATCTGCGTGGCCAGCCGGATGCGTTGGGCTTCGCCACCGGAGAGCGTGCGCAGCGGTCGGTCGAGCATCAGGTAATCCAAACCGATGTCCAGCAGAAAACCGATCCGTTTGCGGATTTCTTTCAGAATCTCTTTGGCAATCACATTCTGGCGGTTGGACAGGCGGCTTTCCAGATCCGTCATCCAGACGGCCAGTTCCGAAATGTCCATCCGGGCCAGTTCGGAGATGTTTTTGGTATCCAGCCGAAAGTAAAGCGATTCTTTTTTCAAGCGCGCGCCCTCGCATTCCGGGCAGGTTTTGATCACCGTAAAATCTTTCAGCCATTCCTGAATTTTGTCGGAACGTCCCGCCGAATCAGCGCTTTCCTGCTGGCGTTTCAGGAAGGTAATGACGCCCTCGAATTTGAAATTGTAATAGTCCTGGCCCGGATGTTTTTTCGACGGCATGGTCGACTCGTCCTCCGTTCCGTAGAGCAGGGCATGCAGCAAATCTGCCGGGTATTTTTCGACCGGTGTCGTCAGGCTGAGTTTGTATTTTTTTAGGATGACTTCGATTTCCCGAAAAAACCAGAGTTCGCGGTATTCGCCGAGGGGAGCAATGGCACCCCGGCTGATGCTGAGCGATTTATTCGGAATCACCGATTCTTCCGTAATTTCTTCGATACTTCCCAGCCCGTTACAAACCGGGCAGGCTCCATAGGGCGAATTGAACGAAAACGTATTCGGCGATGGCTCATCGTAGCTGATGCCCGATTCCGGGTCCATCAGGTTTTGGGAGAAATACGTCAGGTGGTTTTTCTCATCCAGAATCTGCATGGCCCCCTTTCCCTGTTTCAAAGCCGTTTGCACCGACTGGCTGAGCCGGTAGCGGTCCTCTGGTTTGGGAACAATCCGGTCGATCACGATCTCGACATCGTGAACTTTATACCGGTCAAGCTGCATCTTTGGAACGATGTCCTGCACCTCGCCATCGACGCGCACTTTGGCGTAACCTAACTTGGCAATTTGCACGAACAGTTCACGGTAGTGCCCTTTCCGGCCCCGGACGATGGGTGCCAGCAGCGTCAGCTTTTTATTGGCATAATGCGTCAGAATGGTGTCGATGATCTGATCCTGCGATTGGCGCTCCATTTTCCGCCCCGTGACGTACGAAAAGGCTTCACCGGCGCGGGCATACAGCAGCCGCAGAAAGTCGTAGATTTCGGTGGTCGTGCCGACGGTAGAACGGGGGTTTTTCGACGTCGTTTTCTGCTCGATGGAAATAACCGGACTCAATCCGTTGATTTTGTCGACGTCGGGCCGTTCCATGTTACCAAGAAACGAGCGGGCGTATGCGGAGAAACTCTCCATGTAACGGCGCTGTCCCTCGGCATAAATGGTATCGAAGGCCAGCGACGATTTGCCGCTGCCGCTGATACCGGTTACCACCACCAGTTTGTTACGGGGAATGGTAACATCAATGTTTTTTAGGTTGTGTTCGCGGGCACCCAATACCTCAATTTGTTCGTAGCCCGTCAGGTCAATGTCTGTAAGCCCGGTGTGTGGGGCGGAAGCGTTGTTTTCTGTCACGTTGTGATAGCCTTATTCTTCTAGCTTTTCGCTTGCCGCCCCTAAATCCCCTAAAGGGGACTTGGACACGATCAATCCGGATTCCAAAAGTCCCCTGTAGGGGATTTAGGGGCGGCAAGCGAAAGGCCTATTCTTAAATCTAACAGAAAATTCAGGGATGAAGTTTCTAACCGGTAAAAGTAAAAGGAGTGATTTGGTGCTGGAGGTCTAACCCTGTCAGCGGTCGAAGATCCTGACAGCGGTTAGGCTTCCAGCACCAAACCTTCCGATGCCGGATAACCCGTGCAAGTCAGCACCCAGCCGTTGGCCAGGTCGCGTTCCGTCAGCACATCGTTGATCGTCATGTGCACTTCACCCGCTTTCAGCCGGGCTGCACAGCTTGAACACCGGCCGCCTTTGCAGCTATACGGCAACGGAATGCCGTGATCCAGAGCCGCTTGCAGAATGGATTTGTACGCCGGTACGTCGATGTCGTAGTCTGTTCCGCGATACCGCAGCAACATCCGGTGGTCGCGCGCCAGTTCGGGCGGTGGCGTTCTCGTAACGGGTTCGATTACAAAATTTTCTTTCTTGATGTGATCGAGCCGAATGCCCGCATACACCAGCGTAAACTGCACCATCCGCATGAACGCAAACGGCCCGCAAACGTACCAATGGGCCTTGTCGCGCTGAAAACGCACCAGCTCGGGCAGCATGGTTTCCAGCAACCAGTTGTTCAATCGACCCCGCCGGATGTTGCCCGCTTTCCGCCAATCGTCCGACGGCTGGCTGAGCAGGTGGATCAACTGAAACCGGTCCGGGTGCTGTTTCCGCAGGGCTTCCAGTTGGGTGTAGAAAATAATATTCTGTTGGCTGGTGTTGCAATACAGCAGCGTAATGTGGCTTTTCGGCTCATCACGCAGGGCCTGTTTCAAAATACCGTACAGGGGCGAAATACCGCTTCCGGCCCCAATCAGTACAATATCCCGCTGCTGATCAGGGTTGCTTTCCAGTGTAAACCGGCCCGTTGGCGGCAAACTGCTGAGCGTATCGCCTACCCGCAGATGATCGAGCAGATACCGGGAGATTTCGCCGTTCTCCACCCGTTTGATCGTCAGGCTCAACGGCTCTGCCGGATCACCACCGGGTGTTGAACTCAATGAATACGACCGCCGGACTTCGTGGCCGAGGTGGTGAAAGAGAAGCGTCAGAAACTGCCCCGCCCGATACGGAACAGGTTGCCCGTCGGTGGGTTGTAAAAGAAGCGTTTTCGTGTCGGGTGTTTCCGGAATTATTTCGGATACCTGAAGATGAATCAATTCCTCGTTCATGCGAGCGTGTTAACTTTGTACCAGGGTCTGCAAACTTTCCGTTATAGTTAGCGAACTTTGCATTTCGAAAACGGTTATCGTTTTACCCCCAAATCCCCTGAAGGGGACTTCCGGACCTGGAGGTTTTGCGTCCAAGTCTCTTTCAAAAGATTTAAGGGTAAAATGCAAAGTTCGTCAACCCAATCGGAAAGAACACCAAGTTTTGAAGTTGAACCACACATGCATGAATAAATTTACGTTGTTGAGTATCGTTTTGGGAGTCGTTGGGGTGTTGACCCTCGGCGTGTCGGGAGTGGACCAACGAACCCGCCAATCCCAGGCTGTTGCCGATACCCTGATTGAAATCCAGAAGGACACGCTGATTGAAAAGTACCTGAAAGACAGTCTCTACAAAGCCATTTTTCAGCGCGATACCACCATGCGCATCGACTCGGCGGCTATGCGCGCCCAGGCCGACAGCCACAAAGTGGCGTTGCCGGAAGTGATAACGGGTGACCTGAACGGCCTGGCGGTTTGTGCCGGATCGCCGGTTTCGGTGCCGTATACCTCGTCGGGTGGGCGGTTTTCGCCGGATAATCAATTTGTTCTCCAACTGGTCGATGCAACCGGAAAAGTGACCAACCTGAGCGAACCCGCCAAAGCCGGGCCGTTTGGCAACGGAACGCTGGCGGGCGTGATTCCGGTCACTACTGCAGCCGGAAGTCGATACAATTTGCGGGTCGCTTCCACCAATCCAGTCGTTAATGGTACGGTGCAGGCACTTCGGGTGTTGCCCGCGCCGGGTGCGCGTATCGAACTGGCCGATGGCAGTAATGCCGTAACGGTTTTGCCGGGTCAACCCGCTACGTTCCGCATCGCCCTGAGCGGCCATGGGCCGTGGTCGTTTATGCTGTCGGACGGAACCAAAGTGCAAAATACCACCACGACGCCTTACGAAGTGACGGTAACACCCGATAAACCAACGATTTATAAAGTGGTAAACGTCAGCGGCCCCTGCGGAAGCGGAACGGTTTCGGGGGAAATTATCGTCAATGTAAATGAGAACCCGAACCCGGAAATTGCGATCAAAGCACCAAACGGCGGTTTTCGGATTTGTACCGGAACACCCTTTCAGGTCGCTTTCACGGCTACCGGAAAATACCAGACCGGGAACGGTTTTGTGGCCCAACTCGCCGATTCCACCGACAACTGGACTACCATTTCGGCTTCCGGCACGGCCAGTCCGCTGATGGCGCGGTTGCCCTACGGGATTTCGCCCAGGGGAGCTTATAAAATTCGGGTGGTGGCAACACAACCTGCCATCAGCAGTAACCCCGAAAATCTGATCGTGGCGGCTCAGGCCGTGGCGGTTTTGCGGAACGATACCGTGAAGATCGAAGAAGGAAAAACCGCCGAACTGACCGTGGATTTTGGCGGAGGTGGGCCGTGGTTCGTTCTGTTGACGGATGGCACCTACGAAAATAACATTGCCAAAAGTCCGCACACCATCCGGGTGACGCCGAACAATCCGACACCTTACGCCATTACCTCGGCGGGTGGTGCCTGCGGGGTAGGCGAGTACAGCGGGCGGGCGTTTGTGAAAGTCAACATTCCACCCTCCACCATCACCACCGGCAATCTGTCGGCCCGGACGATTTGCCACGGTGCCGAAATTACGGTTCCGTTTACGACGGCGGGGCGGTTTTATGCCAACAACAAATACATTGTGCAGGTGGCCGACACCAGCGGGCGGTTTGTCAATCTGGCGACCACCTACAAAGACGGGGTTTTGAAAGCCGCCATCAGTCCGGCTTATCTGAAAGACACGCTCAACACCGTTCGGCTGCGGGTGGCGTCGACCAGCCCGGCGGTGGCGGGTTCCGAAACGACGGTTAAAATCCTGGCACCCAATGTCAGTCAGGCCATCGTAGCGGGCGAGGGAACCATCCGGCCCGGCCAGACTTCCAAAGTGCGGGTAGCTTTCAAAAATGGATTGCCACCCTGGTCCTTTGTACTCTCCGACGGCACGCAGGTGAATGGCACCTTCCTCAATCCGTATGTGCTGACGGTGGCCCCCACGGCTTCGACGGAGTATACCATTACGTCCTTAAAAAGCTCCTGCGGGGCAGGAATGCCGGCGGGAAGCGCCCGGGTAACCGTGGAGCGGAACTAGTAAAGAGCATTTACATCCGTGCTGCAGAGTTAAAGTAGCCCCTGGTTTTAACCGGGGGTTCGCAAGGCAATTTGATTATTGCATTATTGAAACCGTTTTAACGGTTTTGAGCACTAGAAAACCGTTGGCTAATCCAACCATTCCTGAAGTCCTGAATTTTATTTTCAGCATTTTATTTCACAATTACGAAATATTCGTAGATTTACGAAAAAATCGTAATTGTGAATAAGCTGACTGTACAGGAAGAAGAAGCCATGCTGGTGATCTGGAAAAGCCAGGGCGGTTTTGTCAAAGATTTTCTGGATCAACTGCCGGAACCCCGCCCGCCCTACACGACCCTAGCGTCAACGATTCGGAATCTGGAGCGGAAAGGGTTTCTGGAGAGTAAAAAATGGGGCAATACGTATCGCTACGAGCCGCTGATTAGCGAAGAGGAGTATAAGAAACGTTTCATGAGCGGTTTTGTGAGTGATTATTTCAGGAATTCCTTCAAAGAGCTGGTCGCGTTTTTTGCTGAAGACCAGAAGATCAGCGCCGATGAGCTGAAGGAGATCATTGAGATGATTGAAAAACGCAAATCCGATTGATATGCCCCCGGTTTTGATATACCTGCTTCAGGCCAACACGGCTTTACTGCTGTTTTTTCTGGCCTATTCCCTGGTTCTTCGTCGGCTGACCTTTTATGGTCTGAATCGCCTGTTTCTGCTGTTCGGAATGGTTTTTTCTGCCATTTACCCGGTGATGAGCTTTCCAGACTTAGGCAGCAAGCCGGTACTGGGCAATTCGATTCAACGGATGGTAAGTTGGACGGTGCTGGAAACCGTTCCGCAGCAAACCGCAGACGGGAGCCAATGGATCTGGCTGGTGGTCGTGTTCTGGCCTGGCCTTGGCGTGATGGCTGTCCGGCTGGTGGTGCAGTTGCTGTCGCTCCTCCGCATTCACCGGTGTTCGCAACCGGCAACGTACAAGGGGTTCCGTTTTCGGGCGGTCAGCGAAAATTTCAACCCGTTTTCGTTCGGGCAAACCATCTACCTGAATCCGTCCCGACATTCGGAAGAAGAACTCGGGCCGATTCTGCAACACGAGCGGGTTCACGTTCGGGAGTGGCATACGTTGGATGTCCTGCTGGCGGAATTGGTTACGGTTTTTTTCTGGTTCAATCCGGTGAGCTGGTTTCTGAAACGGGCGATCAAAGAAAATCTGGAATTCGGCGTTGATCGGCAAATGCTGCGGAGCGGTTTGGATGCTAAAAACTATCAATACATGCTGGTGCGCATCGGCGGTTTGCGGGTGAGTTTAGCCACTAACTTCACCGAACTGACCATCAAAAAACGGATTGGGATGATGAACCGTAAACCGTCATCACGGCGATTAATGGCCAGTTATAGCCTTTTGTTGATGATTTTGGTCACGCTGATTCTGCCAAAAATGCCGGGAGCATCAGTGAACCGGGAGCGAGGAATAACAACGGATGCCGGAAACTTTTCAATCGATCCGAAAAACGCATTTGCGGTAATTGATACGCCCAATGGAACGCTGAATCTGATCCGTAACATCCAGCTTAAACACCGAAAAGCCGGGTCGGAACCGCCAACTGAACTGATTCTTTTTTCGAAAAACAGCGAAGGCCGAGGCATGGACGTCTACGTAAAAATAAAGGACGATCAGATTGAACAGATAAAAATTCTGGCGCTGGCTTCTCCCCATTTTTCCGCAAACAACTCCTCCAAAAAAACGCTGGCTAGCTTGAAGTAACCTTTTCCAACACGTCTAAATTTCTCCATAATCTTCCTTCCTACTGCGATGAAATCATTGATTTTCAGTGGCATTCTTATGCCCTTTTTTCTGGTAATGACAGCCCAAACGTCCGGTTTGGCACAGTCCGAAACCGTTTCTGCGGAGGACGTACTTCGTAAAACTTCGCAAGCACTCAGCGGCCGGAAAACGCTCCGGTACCACTATCACCGGGAACTGAATTACGTCTCGGAAGGCATCCACAACGAGATGAGCGGAGCGTGCTTTCTGGATTTTAGCAGTGAAAACCCGGTTTTGGACTTTCGCTACCAGTTCAGCAACGCGGATATGCTGGCGGTTTTTAATGGAACCGAACAGTTTGTCTGCGACCGGAAAAGTAAGACGCTGCGGGTTGTCGGACAACCGGCCCGTCGGAATTTTGAGTCGCTTTCGTTCTTTTACGATTCGCCGGTCACGTATCGAAACGCGTTGCCGATGCTTTTTTCGGATGTGTCGGTTCCCAAAACCGTGCTGGATACCGTGGTGGACGCGAAGCCTTTTTATGCGGTAACCTTCACCCTGAAACAGAAAGTGATCGATTATCTGGGCGCTTACCGTCCCATTACGGCGGACCGATTGATCCGCTACCGTTTGCTGATCGACAAGGCGACGCATTTGCCCATTGAAGTGATGCAGTCCAACAACCGCAACCAGGATTTTACGAAAACCCGCTTTCAATACCTCGATGCGACAGCTTTGCCAACTGATTCGTCCTGGTATTATTCCAGTTACCGGAATGAGTACAAGCTGGGAAGCCCGGAAGATGAAAAGCTGCAAATCATTCCACGCGGCCAGACCGCCCCGGATTGGACCTTACCGGTTTTTGACCGCACGACCGAACTCACGCTGAGTCAGTTGAAAGGAAAAATCGTTTTGCTGGAATTCTGGATTCGGAATTGTGGCTATTGTGTGGCCGCCGTCCCCGAATTAAATGCGATTTATAACCAATACAAAACCAACGGTTTCGAACTTTTGGGCATCAATCCGCATGATTCGAAAGAAGTCATAGCGGTTTTTGAACAGAAAATCCAGCCGGAGTACCCGCTTTTATACGGTGCGCAGGAGGTGGCGAAACGCTACGGTATTGGCCTATTTCCTGTGGTTGTATTGCTCGATAAAACCGGAAACGTGCTGTATTCCGGCGAGTTCAGGCGGGAAAACGTGGCGAAACTGATTGAGGAGAATTTGTAAGAGTTGGGTGGTTGTTAGTAGTGCTTTACACTACTAACAACCACTATGTTCTGAGAGAAAGACGGTTTATTACTCCCCAGCCGCGTCCCGATCCACCCAAACATAGCCCTTCGGGTGCGTTTGCATGATGCTGGCTGGAAACTCTTCCGTCACCGGGCCTTCCAGGGCGGTTTTGATCACCGGTGCTTTTTTGCTGCCGCTGGCAATCAGAATGGCTTCGCGGGCGTCCATCAATTGTTGCAGGCCGGTCGTGACGCCCAGCGTCAGGGGCGTTGGGGTAGAGAAGTATTTTTGCCCGACGGTAATGGTCGTTTCGGCCAGTTCTGAAACGTGGGCTTTCAGGTTGAACGGTGTTCCGGGTTCGTTCAGGGCAATGTGGCCGTTCAGACCGACGCCTACCAGAATCAGGTCAAAACCGCCCCGATCGTCAACAAATTGCGTCATCGACGCACATTCGGCTTCCAGATCATCGGCTTTGGCGTCGAACAGGCGGTATTGATCGGACGGAATGTTGAGGGGTCCGAAGAGTTCGCGCTGGAGGTAATTCGCGCAACTTCCTTCACTTTCCGGTCCTAAACCAACCCATTCATCCAGGCCTACAAACGTGCAGCGGTCGACGCTGGTTTTTCCTTCTTTAACCAGTTGAACCAGTGCCCGGTACGTCC
This sequence comes from Larkinella fluvii, assembly GCF_051857545.1. Taxonomy (NCBI): domain Bacteria; kingdom Pseudomonadati; phylum Bacteroidota; class Cytophagia; order Cytophagales; family Spirosomataceae; genus Larkinella; species Larkinella fluvii. Next base: position 547,718 of record NZ_JBPZHB010000003.1, read on the forward strand.
CAACGGGCGTGTCGCCGGATGCAGCACAAATCAGGGCATCGGGTTTGCGGTTCAGTAAGTCGGCAATGTGTTGGGCAGTATGACGGGAAAGCGTTTCGTAATCGGCGAAAATCTGGAAGTTCATGAGCGGGGTTTAGCAGTTTGGCCGCTAAAATACGGCGAAGCGGTCTATTTCCCTGCAAAGGGCTCAAAATCTATTTCTCTACCGTTACTTCAAGTCGTGCAGGTATAAATAAATCGCTTTCAGTTCGTCGTCGGTATACACGGTGGCGAAATACTTCCAGGGCATAAAATCGTTAATCACGCGCCCATCCGGTGTTTTACCCGTCCGGATGGCGGTAACAAAATGATCCGACGTCCATTTTCCGACTTTGCCCGTTTGGGTCAGGTCCGCAATGTGCGGTTCGCCGGGACCGTGGCCGGGACCACCTTTGAAACTGGGACCGTGGCATCCAGAGCAGGTAACGGCCAGGTATTTTCCGTAGACGGCATCCACCGCGGCCGGTACGTTTTCGGCGGGTTGGGCCTCGTGGTCGATGACTTCTGCCGGAAAAAGCGGCAAGTCGCCGGTAAAGGCTAAAAACCGCCCCAATGGTTTCACTTCTTTGGCCGGGTGAATTTTATCGACGGGTGGCTGACGTTTCAGGTAATAAATCAACGCCCCCATATCCCGGTTCGACAGCGGGGCACTCACATCGTTCGCTGGCATGAACCACAACGTTTTGTTGTCTTTTCCCAAACCATGCCGCAAGGCGCGAATCCAGTCCTGATCGGTATAGGAAATTCCACCTTTTCCGGTGGTCAGGTTAGACGTATACAAAATACCGATCGGAGTGCTTGCGTCGAAGAACGGTCTGCCACTGAAATCGGCACCGTGGCATTCCGCGCAGCCCCGGATACCGGCAATGTGTTTGCCAAGGGCATACGAAGCCGAGTCGTTCGGAAGGGTGAGCGTCTGCAATTTGACATCATATACCTTGTTGGCGCGCGACTCGGTCTGAAAATAGACGAATGCATAAAAAACCAGGAGCAAAACCAACACAGCGCCAAGGACAATGCCGAGCCATTTCAATACTTTCCTGAACATGATCAATGGTACGTTAAAGGGAGTGAGTAGGGTGATCCATAACCCCGGTTTTCGAAAACCGGCCTTTCTGTGCTGCCCGAAAAGAGTTAACTGACAATAAGTTAAAAGCAAATGGGTTTGGTGCTCACAAGTATTGAGCAAGTGGTAGAAAGAGCCTTTTTAATTGATTATTCGGTTACAGTATACGGTTTTCAGTTTACGGTGGCTGACGCGTTAGCCTAAATGCGCTAGCCACCGTAAACCGTAAACTGAAAACCGTAAACCTATTTGTGCTGAAGGTCGATCAATTCCAGGAACATCCGGGCCGCTGGTTCGATCAGATCATCGTTGAAGTCGTAGTCGTCGTTGTGCAGGGCCGGGGTGTTTTCGCCCGCGCCGATCCCGAACATGGCGCCCTGGAAATGTTGTGTGAAAAGACCGAAATCTTCTCCCCATTTAAACGGTTCCTGTTTTTCTACGAACGAATACCCCAATTTCAGTGCGCTGGTTTTGACCTGCTCAAACGCATCGGGATCGTTCTGGCTGGCGAAAAACACTTCCGTGATGGCGGTTTCTATGTCAATACCGGTTCCGACGCTGAGGATCGACAAAACGCTGAGCAATTGCTTGGTCAGCCGTTCCATGTTTTGGCTGGTTCGGGTTCGGAGCGTTAGATGCACTTCGCCGTAACCCGCCGACACACCGTACGATTTTTCGCCCAGTGTGGTATAAACCGGTGTGATCAGTACAAAGTCGTTGGATCGGCTGTCGGGATGCGTCAACTGCCTGGTTTTTAGAATAAAATCCGCCATCAGATACGCCGGATTGATGCCTTTTTCGGGTTCTGCCGAATGCGACACTTTGCCCCTAAACGTCACGATCAGGCTTTGAACGGCTGACGTAAACGGGCCGGGTTTGCACACGATGGTTCCTGAACCGAAACCGGGCAGATTGTGCAGGGCAAACACCCGGTCGGGGCGAATCGCGGTAAAGGCGGGATCTTCCAGGACGGCTTTGGCACCTTCACCGGTTTCTTCAGCGGGTTGAAAAAGCAGATACACCCGGCCTTTCAGCGACGGTTTTTCGGCCAGATGAGCCGCCAGTCGGGCCAGAATGGCCGCGTGGCCGTCGTGGCCGCACTTGTGGGAAACCCCTTCGATCCCGGATTTGTGTGCAAACTCGTTGACTTCCTGAATCGGTAACGCGTCGATGTCCGCCCGGATCATGGTGACCGGCCCCGCAACATCCGCTCCGTATTGCAGCAGCAGCCCGGTTTTTCCTACTTCGATCAGGCTAACCGGATTAAACCGGCTCACAAATTCCTGAATCCGTCGCTGGGTTTCAAATTCCTGCCCGGAAACCTCCGGGAAACGGTGAAGTTCCCGTCTGAATTCGGTGAAGCGGCTGGTTTTTTCTGAAGACATAGGTTGCTGAAAGGAATTTTACAACGAAATTCGGGAGCGATAAAAGTAAGCGAAATTTGCAGTAGGTTGCACCCCAATCCATAAAAATACGATGATTCATTTCAAGCGGTTAGACCACATTCTGATTTCCATTCCGGAAGGGAAAAAAGCAGAAGCGAGAACATTTTATGGCGATGTGCTGGGCCTGGAAGAAGTTCCGGGTGAGCATCCCGGTGGTGCGCTCTGGTTTTCGATTGCCGATATTCAACTGCATTTTCGCGAAGAAGCCGCCGGGCCGTATTCCAAACGGCACCCGGCTTTTGAAATTGCGAACCTGGAGGAAGCCAAACAGCAACTGGAAAACCACGGCATCGCGATCACCTATTCGTCCGAGATCGACGGACGGCAGCGGTTTTTCTTCCACGATCCGTTCGATAACCGCATCGAGTTATTGCAATTTGCTGATTAGAAGCTTCCTGTTAAATTTCTATATTTGCTATCGAAAAGATACCAGACTCCAAACGGATACCGGTATTTCTAAACAGTTTCGGACGGTTATGGTCAAGCAAAAAGATAAGGTCATTCATACCAAAAGCGCCTGCGACCGCAGCTTAGCCGGAGTGCGGGATGCGCTTTATGTCCTCAATGGCAAATGGAAATTGCCCATCATCATTGCCCTGTCCGAAGGTCCGTCGCGTTTCAAGGACCTGCAACGGCGGGTGGAAGGCATCACGCCCAAATTGCTCTCGAAAGAGTTGAAAGAACTGGAGCAAAACGAGTTTGTCGTGCGCCATGTTTACCCCCAAACCCCGGTTTTGGTCGAATATGAACTGACGGAATACAGCCGTTCGCTGGACGACATTATTCAGGCGATGGCGGAATGGGGTTTTCAACACCGGGCGCGCATTCAATCCCGGTAATGAAAACCCCGTTCGGAACAGGTAATCTCTAGAACTGAAAGTAAATGAACGAGTTGCTGCTTTTCTGAGTCAGAATCAGTAAAATCAGCATGCCCGCCCAGACGAGGCTGAGCAGCCACCACGGTAGGCGCGCCCCGAGTTTCACCAGCGACGAATTGCGCATCGCCCAGTGACAGGCAATCAGAATCACCGTGACTGAACTGACTTTCAGGATGTCGAGGGACGTGAGCAGGGTCGCTCCGTTGGGAATGACGCCAAACATCGACAGCAGAATTCGCATCGCGCTGCCGAAATCGGGGGCGCGGAAAAACACCCAGGTGATATCGACCAGAAACAGGGTTAACAACGCCAGACCAAAATTGCCGAGCTTTCCGTTCCACGAAACGGGCAACATCGAAGCCTGTGCAACGGTTCCGGTTAGCACCTGGTCGGAGCGGTTTTGTCCGGCAAAATTCCGCTGCCGCTTGCCGGACCAATCCCGAATCAGCCGTTCGGCACACAGAAAAATGCCGTGCAAACCGCCCCAAATCACGAAGTTCCAGGACGCTCCGTGCCACAAGCCGCCCAGCAGCATCGTGATCATCAAGTTGATATAGGTCCGGGCAGCGCCCTTGCGGTTTCCGCCCAGCGGAATGTAGAGGTAGTCGCGTAGCCAGGTTGAGAGCGTGATGTGCCACCGGCGCCAGAAATCCGAAAATCCGATGGATGCGTAGGGGTACCGGAAATTGTCGGGAAGTACAAATCCCAGACACAGCGAAATGCCGATGGCGCAAGTCGAATAGCCCGCAAAATCACAGAAAATCTGCCCCGAAAACGCCATCACACCCATCCAGGCATCCAGTGGTTGCACCGGAAAGGGCACCCCAAAAACCGTATCGGCCGAGTCGGCCAGCAGCGTATCGGCAACCACCACTTTCATGAACAGACCGAGCGACAGCAGAAAAAGTCCCCAGGTCATCTGTTGGGTCGTGGCGCGGTGGGGCTCCTTGAACTGAGGAATCAGATCTTCGGGCCGGACAATCGGCCCCGCAACCAGGTGCGGAAAGAACGTAACGAACAGCGCAAAATTCAGAAAAGATGGTTCGGGTTCGGCTTTCCGGCGGTACACATCCAGCGTGTACGAAAGCGTTACGAAGGTGTAAAACGAAATGCCGACCGGTAGGATTATATCGGGTTTGGCCGCTTGGAAAGCAATGCCCATCGCCGACAGCAAAGCCGTAAAGTTTTCCAGCAAAAAACCGCCGTATTTGAAGTAGCTCAACATGCCGAGGTTCAGCAACAAGCTGACGGTCAGGAGGAGTTTGCGGGGCGCAGACCGTTGCTCGCGGGCAATCAGCCGGGCCATGTAAAAATCCACCACCGTCGAAAGCCAGAGCAACAGAATGAAGGGCGGATTCCAGAGAGCGTAAAATAAGTAACTGGCTAGCAACAAATTGATCTTTTTTGCCTTCCAGGGCAGAGGAAGGTTGTGCAGCAACAGCAGCAGAACGAAGAAGAGGGCGAAACTGTAGGAGTTGAAAACCATGATCGTCAGGAGCTATTGGTGGGGAGGAAGGGAAGCCGTAAGGGCGGGCTTTGGAGTGGACCGGATCGGGATGGGCCAGCCGGTTTTCTGCTTCAGAATCGGGATAAAATCCTGCGTGAACGTGACCGCATCCTTCGGTGCCAGGTGCGACCATTCCGGGCAGCGGTATTTAGACAATGCCGGGTAATCCGCAAAATAGATACCGGGCGTCCGGGTATGCGCCAGCAGCCGGTCCCAGTATTTTTCCCGTGGGTGGCTCATTTTTTCGGCTTCGTAGAAGGGGCCGTCCGAAGGCATCCGGACAAAAACCACTTGACCACCCCGCGCCCGAATCTGGTCTACCGACTTCTTGACGGAGTTCATAATGCCCATAACCATCGCATCCGGCATGGTTTGCTTCGGGCTGTGGGCGCCAATGTCCAGCCAAACCGCCTGCACTTGGTGCTGAATGGCGGTGTCGGCCACCATCGCATCCGTCATGACTTCCTGCCGGTCGAACTGGATGATCGAGAATTCTTTTGGAAATTTCGGTCCACCCCAGGTGCCGGGCCGGGGCGGAATCGGCAGGTTGGTCAGCAGGGGACGCAGGGCCAGCCGTTCTTCATCCAGAAAATACAGCCAGGGTTCCAGCACCCGGTTGATGTGGAAGCTGATCTGCTGGGAAAGCGACCACCTGGGATAAAAATTGACCCGTTTCGTGGCCTCCCGTTCGGGAAAAGAACCGTCGGGCGCGAAGAAAAGGCCTTCGGTGACGCCAATGATGAGTGTTCCTTTGAAGTTCGGATCATTGGCCAGATCCGTCAGCAAAGGCCGGGGGGCCGTACCGACCAGCGCCAGTTGGATCGGTTTTTCGCCGGTTGCGGCTTCCCAAGTCGCCAGATCGAGGTCGAACTTGACGCGCGACGAGCCAATGATCACGGGCCTCGACGGGCTGCTCCGGTAAATTTCTTTCCGGGTGTGCGCCCACAGGCTTTCGTCGTCGTTGTAGGAAAGCCCGAGGTTCTGACTGCGCCAGTACCATTCCCAACCAACGACAAACGTCAGAACCAAGACCAGCGTCAATAGGCTCGATTTCAGAAGTGGGGTCATTTGTGTAAAGGTTATCGTATTGTGTATCAGTTTGTTCGGTATAATCTACGAAAGCTGGATCTGAAAACCGGCGGGTTATTTATTAATTGGTCGAACATCGAAGAATTTTACCAGATTTTGCATCAGAAATGATGTTTTGGAGAGAATAGAGCATTTTTGCAGTTTTTTGCCTCGCCCAATAGCCCATCTGATTTTCTTTTCGTAGTTATCTGGAACAAATTGACGGATGATGAAAAAGACGACGGGGTATGCGGGTGAAATACGGACGGGCGTGCTGTTGACAGCGGCCTTGTTTGCGCTTTTCCTCTATTTCAATGGGCAACTTCCACCCGCCGAACTCCTGCTGGCGAGTCCTTACTTCATCGGGTTGTATTTCCTGACGTTCACCCTGGGTCAACCGACTCTTTCCGAATCGCTCCGCCGGACCGTTAGCACCGGCCTGGAGCGGGCGGTTGTGTTTCCGGTGTTGCTGATTATTGTTCTGTATTCGTATCTGGGATTCCACGGGCATTCGCCGTTCAAGGGGTCGGCTGCGCTCTTTCCTTTTTATGTACTGTTTCCGGTGCTCGTTTTTTTAGCCTATCCGAAGGACTACCAGCCGATCAAATGGACGGATTTTGCGGTTTATTTTCTCTTTCTGATTCCGGCTACTTCCATTTCTTTCGGGGTAAAAACACATCTGCCTTTCAACGGTGCGGGCTTCAGCAATGTGTTGCGGTTTGTGCTGATTTTGACAGCGGTCTACGGTTTCGGCACCATCCGAAAGCTGCCCGACATCGGTTTTTTTCCGACTTTCAACTGGCGTTATCTTAAAACCGCCCTCTGGGTCTGGCTGGCTTTCATTGCCTTAACCGCCTTGATTGCGTACGTCAGCGGTTTTCTGAAAACCAGCGGCTACGAACCGCTTTCGATGGCGTTGATTCCCCTGGCCGTTGGCGAAATGGTGCGGATATTTTTTGGTACGGCCTTGTTCGAAGAACTCTTTCTGCGGGGCATTTTGCAAAACATGCTGGCCCGGAAAATTACGGAATCGGGTGTCTGGAAGACGTATTGGAAATGGGGATTTGCAGTTTTTCTGCTGCTCTCGCTGCTCACCGGGTACCTGATGCACGCGGCCCTGCTGTGGGTTCCGGTTCTGATCACGGTTCTCTTATTCCTTGCCGCTTACTGGATTGAGAAGAAATCGATCGAGTTGAATGGTCCGTATACGGCCCTGGCGATCACGAGTATCTTTTTTGGCCTGGTTCATTTTCACGCGGGTTCGCTGGTCTTTGTGGGCCTGGCCAGCATTGCGGGCTGGGGCTATGGCTACACGTACATGAAAACGAAAAATGTCTTTTACGCGGCTCTGGTTCACACGCTCGTCAATTCATCGGAGTTTCTGTTCAATCTGGAAACGCTGAAGTGAGGAGGGATTTAGACAAGAGAGTAAAGACAAGAGAGGATAGACGTGAGAGTAAAGACTGTTTTCTGATCACTATTCTCTTGTCTTTATTCTCACATCTTTACTCTCTTGTCTTCAAAAACCTATACGCCAAGTTGCTGCTGGAAGCTGGCGTGATCCCAGTCGATGGCTACCGCAACGATCTTGTCGTCTTCGTTGAAGCGGAAAATGAAAATATGGTCGCTGTTGAAATGCAGTCCTTTGTTCGTAATACCGGCAAAATCAGCGGTTTGGGTTCCGAACAACGCCACGTTGCAAATGATTTTGTCGCCATCGGCCGTCACTTTATCGACGGTATTGTCGATGTCCGGGAAAGCGCCGATGACGCCCGTCCAGAAATTCCGGCCTAAGTCGCCGATGGTGCCCTGCGGATCGGGGCCGAGCGGCATGAGCCAGAATTCGCCGGCGGGGTCAAAGAGGGCCATCATCCGTTCGATATCGCGTTCCTGGTAGGCCGAGAAAAATTCAATGCTGGTGCCTTTGCGGGTCAGGTCGGTCAGTGAGTCCGTTTGTGTCGTTTTCATGAAAAATCGTGGTTATATGATACACCAAAAGTACCTGACCACCGGGCGGCTTTATTGTATAAATGCGACATTTTGCAAAAGGCGCACAAACCGGCGCTCACGATTTGAGAAAATTCGCCAGCTCGACGTTATCCCGTACGTAAAGTGATGGAATCCGGCCCGTAAAGCCGGTAAACTCACGGATGAAATGCGACTGGTCGTAATACCCCGCCCGGTAAATGACGTCGTGCCAGTCGTCCACGTTCCAGTGTTTGCTGGCCAGTTGAGCACACAAGTAACTGATGCGCCGGATGCGGGCGTAATATTTCGGACTCACCCCGACTTTGGTCAGGAATTTTCGTTCAAACTGCCGCCGACAAACGTACAGTTCGTTCATTAATTCATTGATATTGATGATGCCCCGCTGGTCTACGATCAGGTTGGCAACGTAATCCGTGCGGTCGGTTACGGCATTGGTGCGGGTCATCTGGTTGCTCAGAAAGGCTTCCAGCAGCCGAACCCGACCCATGGCACTGTTGGGTTCGACGATGCGTTCCTGAATGGTTCGGATGCCGTCGCCCAGAACGCCGGTCAGATCGATGCGTTCATCGGCAAATTCATACATCGGTAACCCAAACAAACTGTTCAGGCCCGCCGGACGAAAAACCGCCCCGACCATGCCGATTTGCCCCTGCAACTGCAACTGGTAGCTGCGGGTCGACTGTCCGCTCAGGAAGGAAGCCGGCACCATTTTCGTTCCGTTTTTCTGCGTTTGAAGCCGGTACGGATCACCATAATTGAACACCAGCGAGCCGTAGCCGTTCGGGGGCGACTCAACCGTCATGGGCTGAGTCGGCAACGCTGCGTTTTCCCAAACGTAGTAGCACTCGACAAACGGGCGCAGATGGGGAGCCGGTTGATACTTCTGGTACAGCATGAGACGTGCAGGGAGTTAAAGCAAGTTATGCTTTTTTTCCTGCAAAGCAGCCCAACGATTTAGCGAAAGGTAGGTGGTGTCTTATTTTCGCTCCGGCAACAGCAACAGCTTGATGAAATTCTTGCCAAAATACTGATTGGCAGCCTGTTTCGTGCTTTCGGGGGTCACCTGTTTCAGAAATTCCGCTTCCCGCAGGATTTCGTTCGGGTCGTCCTGATTGAAATATTGGTTGGATAGATACCCCAGCCAGAAGTTGTTCTGCTTCAACTGAACTTCCGTTTCGCGCCGGGTTTCGGCTTTGAACTTGTCGATGTCTTTGGAATCAGCACCGTTCTGCTTCAGTTTTTCGATTTCGGCCAGGGTTCGCGCAATCAGTTTATCGACGTTTTCGGGGGCGCAACTGAAACCGACGCGAAACGTATACCGCTGTGCCGGGATTTTGGCATAGGCCCCGTTGACGCCCACACCGTAGACCCCGCTTTCTTCTTCGCGCAGCGTTTCGGTCAGTTTGATCTCCAGCACTTCGGCCAGCGCGTCGACCTGGGTGGCATTTTCGGCATTCCAGACAAAATCACCGCTGAAAATCAACTGCACAGTACTCCGGGGTTCCAGGCCCTTGGTAACGGATTTCTCGATCTTCCCGGCCGGAATCCGGATGCCCAGGTCGCGGTAAGTTTCTTTGCGGTTTGTAGACGGTAAACCGCCTAAATATTTCTCGATCAGCGGTTTAATGTCTTTTTCTTTAAAATTTCCGACGAAGAAAAACGTGAAGTCGCTGGCGTCGGCAAAGCGTTCTTTGTAAATCGCTCCGGCCCGGTTGACGTCCACTTTATCCAGCCGTTCGGGCGTCAGTGGCAACCGGCGGTAGTTGTAGGCTCCCAGCAACGACTGAACCGTATCCTGAAAAACCTTCTGGGGCGTTGGGGTGGCCAACTGGTTTTGCAGAAAGCTCCGCTGGTTTGACAGAAAACCCTTGATCACGTCGGGGTCCTGGCGCGAGGCCGTAAAATAGGCGTAGACCAGTTGCAGGGCGGTTTCCAGATCGTCGGGCGTGGTGCTGCCGCTGATGCCTTCGGTGGTTTCACCGATGTAGGGCGACACGCTGACGGTTTTTCCGGTCAGGTATTTACCCAACTGAATCTGGTTATATTCGCCAATACCACTCATGTGCGTCAGCGTCGAGGCAAACCGCGCCGATTCAAAATCCTTGTCGGGGTAGAGAGACGTTCCGCCCGGACTGTTGGCCGAAAAAATGATCTGATCGTTTTTAAAATCCGTCGGTTTCAACACCACCTTCACGCCGTTGCGGAGCGTCCATTCCGTGACGTTGATGTCATTGATTTCTTTTTCACTCGTTACCGGACCGCCAACGGGCAACGTCGGCAACAGCGGTTTGTCCATTGTCTTATCGACATACGCCGTCAGGTTTTTACCGGCATTGTCGATCAGGGCCAGCACCTGCTTTTCGGTCGGGAGTTTGGCTTTGTCTTTTTCGGGAGCCATGATGACCACGGCGCGGTTTTCGGTCGTAATGAACTGTTTCGCCAGGTTGTTGACGTCGCCAACGGTGATTCCACCGAGGTATTTTTTCAGAAAATCATTGTAAAACGAGATGCTGACCGGAATATCGCCTTTCAGAAAGTTCTCCACGTATTCGCCGACGTAGCTCGTCGAACGGGTTTTGTCGCGTTCGCGGTAAATGCGGTCGACGGCTTTCAGATACTGTTTTTTTGCCCGATCCAGTTCCGTTTCCGTAAATCCGAAGCGATCGACGCGGGCGTTTTCGTCCAGAATGGCCGTGACGGCCCGTGCTACGTTTCCGTCTTTGGCGATGACATACGAACTGAAGGCATCCTGATCGCCCAGAAAACCGCCATAGTTGCTGTAACCGGCCAGAAACGGCGGGTCGGCCTGCTGCGTGAGTTCATTGATCCGGTTTCCGATCATGGAATTGAACAACACCCGTTTGATAGCCTCGCGGATGTCATACAGGGTTTTCTCCTTGATTTCGGGGCGTTTATACATAATCTGCACCATCGTGTTCGGTTGTTCCGGATCGGTCACGATGGCGATTTTGGTGTCTTTGTGGGGCGGAACCGGGTATTCCGGGCGCGGTTTCGGGTTTGTTGCCGCCGGAATTCGTCCGAACTTTTCCTTGATGATGCCTTCAACCTGATCCACATCGAAATCGCCCACGGCCACAACAGCCATCAAATCCGGGCGGTACCAGTCTTTATAAAACCGTTGCAGGACTTCGGGTTTGAAGGTTTTGATGATGTCATCTTTTCCGATGGGCAAACGGCTGGCGTAGCGGGAATTGTTGAGAATCAGCGGGAAATACTTCTCGCGCATCCGTTGACCCGCCCCGCGCCCCGACCGGGCTTCTTCCAGAATCACCCCCCGTTCTTTTTCGATTTCAGCCGGGTCCATCGTCACGTTATGTGCCCAGTCTTCCAGAATCTGAAACGCCCGCTCAAAAAGCCGCACCGAGTCGGTTGGAACGGGCAGTTGATAAACCGTCTCGTCAAAACCGGTCGACGCGTTCAGGTCGGCCCCAAACCGGACGCCCGACGATTGCAGGAAGCTCACCAGCTCGTTTTTGGGGAAGTTCTTGGTGCCGTTGAACGCCATGTGTTCCATGAAGTGGGCGAGCCCCTGCTGGTCGTCGGTTTCCAGAATCGACCCGGCATTGATGGCTAACCGCAGTTCGGCCCGGTTTTTGGGCTCGGCATTTTTCCGGATGTAATACGTAATTCCGTTCGGTAGTTTCCCCACTTTAACGCCCGGATCGAACGGAATGGGCTGTTTTAGTTCGGCGGGAATACCGGCTGCAACAGCCGCTTTGGAAGGAATGGCGGCTTTTTTGGCACCGGTTTTAGTGGGTTGCTGGGCATTCACACCGGTTACCAACAGAGAAATGGCAAGGCCGGTCGCAAGAATCTTGTTCATTAGGTCGGTTTTGAAAACACGGCGGATCACGTGTCTGCTGTGTTAACTCAAAATTAGCGGCATTATTTATACTTTAATAATGATTTTTTGTTGATACATCCAGCCCAGAATACCGAACCAGATCAACACAAAGGTCAGCGCCCCGGCCAGCGACGCATTGTACGGACTTTCGAAATACGGCACAAAAAACGCCTGGTACAGCCATTCTTTCGCGCCGATCTCTGAGCCATCGGGTTGCTGAATTTTAATCATGTTCAAAATGCGTGGAATTAGACCGGAGAGAAAGAAAACTGTGATAGCATTGACGCCAAAGGCCACGAACGGTTTAGTCCATTTTTTGTAGTCCTGCACGTCGATCAGCCAGTAGCACAAGGCCAGTCCCTGCAACGCCAAACCGGAGGTGAGCAACACAAATGAGCTTGTCCAGAGGGATTTGTTGATCGGGAAAAAACCGTTCCAGATGTAGGCACCCAGCAAGGAGAAGCAACCCGCTACAAACAGCCAGACGGCTTTTTCTGCTTCCGGGCGGCTGGATTTCAGGAGCGTTCCGGCCAGAATTCCGGACAGGCCGGTGGCAATGGCGGGCAGAGTGCTTAGCAGTCCTTCGGGGTCCCAGATTTTCGAGGTTTTCCATAGGTGTCCGCCCAGCAAAGTTCGGTCGATCCAGGCACCGAGGTTGGTTTCGGCTTCCAGATTGGCCGGGCCAAAATCCGGCACGGGAACGAACGACATCAACAGCCAGTAGCCGACGAGCAAAATCCCGACCAGCCAGCCCTGCGTTCGGGTGTCGGTTTTGATGTAAATCAGCGAACAGGCCAGATACACCAGCGCAATCCGCTGCAAAACGCCCGGAATCCGGACGGTCGTGAAATCAAATTTCGGAAACAGGTTCAGAAACAAACCCAGACTAAACAGGATCAGACTTCGCTTCACAATTTTTCCCGCCAGTCCGGCCCGGTCCTTCTGCTGCAATGCATACGAAATCGATACGCCGACAATGAAGAGGAAAAACGGAAAAATCAGGTCGGTGGGCGTCCAGCCGTGCCAGTGGGCATGGCCCAGCGGGGCGTAGATGTGACCCCAGTCGCCGGGATTATTGACCAGAATCATGGCCGCAACGGTGATACCCCGGAAGGTGTCGAGGGAGAGAAGCCGGGAGGGGTTAACGGACCGGGGAGTGTCCCGGTTCGGGTCGTTTGTGTGCGAAGTAGTCGTTGGTTGCATGTGTTGCTACGGAAACTGGAACGGATGGATACGACGATTGTTCAACTTTTTCGGCGGGATAAAGATCATTAAATACCGTACTTATACCGATTGATCATCTGCCGCAGCAAACTCGGCTTGAAATGTCGTTTGAGGTTTTGAACGATCTCCGGGTCAACCTGAATATTCGGTATTAGCTTGATTTCTCCTTCGTGAAGCGCCGTGTTCTGAAACCGGCTGAACCGGCCAAAGTTGGTGCCGGCGTCGTAGCCAATGTGTTCGACTTTCGACCGGATCGGATACAGACAATACCGCTTTTGCCTGAAATGCGTGTAACTCCAGCGGATGGCCCAGGAACTGATCAGGCCCTTTTGCTGCTTGGCAAACATCGGAATCAGGTCGCTGCCGCTGGCCGAAAAAGCCTGCCGGGCTTTCGAATCCTGAATGAAATGGGCGTAATCCGCCACCGACCAATCGGCCAATTCCCAGCGGTTTTTCCAGGTCGACCAGCCGAGCGACGATGCGCGCGGCAACAGCAAGACGTCCTCAGAATAAGTGGACGGAATGGAAAACGGATACAAGTAGCCAGAAATCGAAAAAACCAGCGGATGGTGTTCGTAAAAATCCAGAGCCGCATTCTGAAAATCGAGGAAATCGGTCGTACAGATGATGTCATCTTCCATGACAATCACGCGGCCATGTTGCGCAATCACCTCCGAAACGCCCCGGATTACGGAGTTGGCCAGCCCCTGATTCGTTTCGGCTTCCTTGATGCGGACGTCCGCAAAGCCTTCTATCGTCGGCAAATAGGAACGGACTTTTTGCACCCGTTCTGCGTCTTCTTTCCCAACCGCCGGATTCGTTTTTGGCCCGTCTGAAAAAATATAAAGGATACTTTCTCTGGCTAATGGGTTTTTAGCCAGATAGTTAATCGTTTCCCGCAGATGATCGACACGGTTATAACAAAATAAAACGATGGGGGCGAGGGGCATTACGGTTTACGGTTTACGGTATTCGGTTTACGGTATTCGGTTTACGGTATTCTGTTTACGGTGGCTGACGCGTGCTTTTAAACGCACGATCAAGTATGTGTAGCTATCTTGCGCCAGCCACCGTAAACAGAAAACCGAATACCGTAAACTAATTACAAGATTACTTAATTATTTGCATCGTCTCTGCTTTCTTTGTGTTTACAATGCCAATACGCACCACAAATCGTACGCGTGCAAGGGCTGATTTGTTTGGTATTTCTGAAAATCAGCCGATTCCCGTTCAAACCGGGCCGCACTACGACGTTTCTATTTCATTATGACAACAATCCGCGCTGAAGCGATGCCGGACGATCCGTCTGAGCATTACCGGATTAAACCTCCACTGACCAATCCCCGGCGGTATTATCTGATCAAACTCAGGGAGTTGGTGCAGTATGCCAGAACCACGTTTATCGATCCGCTGACGAAAACCGGGCGGATCAAACTGGCCGATTACGGCTGCGGAACCAAACCCTACGTGTCGCTTTTTCCGCCCGAACAGGTGCAGTACATCGGCATCGACCTTGACTGGAACCCGCACGCCGATGTCTACATCGGCTCCGACAGCCGCATTGGCATGGACGACGCGCAGGTGGATGTGGTGTTGTCGACGCAGGTGCTGGAACACGTCGAAGATCCCGAAGGCTATTTGCAGGAAGCCTGCCGGATTCTGAAACCCGGCGGTTTGCTGTTGCTGACGACACACGGTTACTGGATGTATCACCCCGACCCCACGGATTACTGGCGCTGGACCTCCGCCGGTTTACAAAAAATTGTGGCCCGCAACGGCTTTGAAATTGTCTCCTTTCGGGGCATTATCGGAAGGTCGGCGATGGGTTTGCAACTGTTTCAGGACGGTTTTCTGTTCAAAATACCGCGCTGGCTGTGGCCACCGTTTGCGCTCATCATGCAGGCATCAATCAGCCTGTTTGACAAAACGACATCTCAGGAAACGAAGGACAAGGACGCGTGTACGTATTTGGTCGTCGGCCGGAAGCTATGAAAATCTGCATTGCCTATCCGAACAAAAACAGCTATTCGGAGACGTTTATTCACAACCATATCGCGTATTTAAAGCCCGAACTGACGCTCTCCGGCGGCTGGCGACCGTATCGCACGCAGGACGGCGACACGATTATCCGGATGCCGCTGGCCGAGCCGGTTCGGGTGGGCGTGAAACGAATGGTTTCGGCACTTTATCCGGCTTTTTACACCCATTTTCTAACCCGGTATTTGAAAGAAAACCGCCCGGATGTGTTGCTGGCAGAATACGGCCCGACGGCTTGCCATGTGATGGCCGCTTGCCGAAAGGCAGACGTTTCGCTGGTCGTGCATTTTCACGGCTTCGATGCGGTCGAGAAAGAAACGCTCAGAAAGTTCGAAACGCCATACCGCCAACTCTTTGCGCAGGCCAAGGCGATTGTGGCGGTTTCCAACGATATGGTGGAACAACTCGTCCGGCTGGGTGCTGATCCTCAGAAAGTTCACCGAAATCCGTATGGTGTTGAAACGAAATTGTTTGCCGGGGCCGAGCCGGAAAAAGCGGAAAAGCTGATTGTAACCGTCGGACGGTTTACGGCCAAAAAAGCGCCACAACTGACCATTCGGGCGTTTGATAAAGTGCTGGACCGGCATCCGGATGCCAAGCTGGTGATGATCGGCGGGGGTGAATTGTTGGAATCGTGTAAGAAACTGGTCGACGACTTGCAGTTGAAATACGCCGTTCAGTTGATCGGTGTTAAAACCGCTGCGGAAATTGCGGAATGGCACAAAAAAGCCCGGCTTTTCGCCCAGCATTCGATGGTCAACCCGGTGAACGGCGATTCGGAAGGAACGCCCAATACGGTGCTGGAAGCCTCGGCCGCTGGTTTGCCGATTGTCAGCACCCGCCACGCGGGCATCAAGGAAGCCGTCGAACACGGCGTGACCGGTTTTCTGGTCGAAGAAGGTGATTTTCAGGGCATGGCGAAGTACATGGTTCAGTTGCTGGACGAGCCCAAACTGGCTGGTGAACTGGGTCGGAATGCCCGGCAAAAAATGATCAATGAATACGAAATGCGTGACCGCATCAAGGAATTAAACCGCCTATTGGAACTATGACCGTACGCTCACCGCTCACCAACTCGCCCGCGGTTTCGCCCGTTCGGAGCCTGAACGCCCGCACCATCGAAGAACGGTATCGCGATCAGTTCGGGATGGACGTCAGCCGGTATTTTGCCGGGATGGACGAGGTGATGATTTATGAATGCAACCAGTCGAAACTGCGGTTTTATTACCCGTTTTCGCTGGCGGGTGATGCGGATTTTTACGCCGATCTGGGCAAGCATTACAAAGGCTATTACAGCCCGTGGAAATGGGAACACGAGCTGGTGTTTCAACACCTGAAGTCGGGCGACCGGGTGCTGGAAATTGGCAGCGGTAATGGCTACTTCCTGAAACGGCTTCCCGAAAAAGGAGCGAACGGTTTGGGGCTGGAACTGAACGACGACGCGATTGCGTACGGAAAGAAAATCGGGGTTAATATCATTAATGAAGATCTGAAGATTCACGCCCAACAGCATGAAAAACAGTACGATGTCGTCTGTGCATTTCAGGTTTTCGAGCACGTCAACAACGTGGGGGATTTCTTTCGGCAGGCGGCTCAGTGTGTCAAACCGGGCGGTTTGCTGGCCATTGGCGTTCCGAATAATGCCTCGTATTATTTCCGGGAAGATCCGTATCACACGCTGAATCTGCCGCCCCACCACACCCTGCTCTGGGACCCGGTTTCGTTGAAATATGCCGGTGAGTGGATGGATTTGACCGTGGTTGAAATCCGAAACGAACCGGCTTCTGTCACGCACCGGAGTCTCGGGTATCGCTTGTGGCTGGAAAAACACCTGGGCCGGAATCTTTTTTCGTCGCTCGTCTATAAATCGACCCGGTTTGTGGCCAAACGCCTGCCGATTATGTCCGACGGGGCCACGGTGGTCGCCATTTATCGAAAGGGAGCGTAACCAAAACACATGGGAATTGTCATTCGTCAAAGCCTGAAAGCCAGCATCGGTTCCTACATTGGAGTCGGCATCGGGATTATTAACCAGTTGTACGTTTCGCTGCATTTTCTGTCGACCGACCAACTGGCGATTTCGCGTTTGTTACTGGAAAATAGCCTGCTTTTTGCCGCGTTTGCCCACCTCGGCGCACCGTTTATCACTGACCGGTTTTTTGGCTATTTCCGCGATGACAAAACGCAGAACAACGGCTTTCTGGGTTTCCTGCTGGCTTTTCCCCTGATTGGAATCAGCCTGTTTACGGCGGCTTATTTTCTGTTCGAACAACCCATTCAGGATTATTTTGCCGAAAAATCAGCGGGGCTGATTCCGTATCATGTGCTGGTGGTGCCACTCACGATATTCTGGATTTACATCTCCGTGCTGGAAGCCTACTGCCGCAACAACGCCCGCATTGCCATTCCGACCTTCATTCGGGAAGTGTATCTGAAACTGGCGAATGTGCTGGTGATTCTGCTGTTCGGACTGGGCTGGTATAACTTCGACTGGATGCTCTACCTGATGGTTGCATCGTACGGTCTGGCGGTGGTCATTTTGCTGGTCTATATTTATCAGTTGGGTAAATTTTCGTTGCGGTTCGATGTGACGCGGTTGAAAGACGGCATGTTTCGCCAGATGATTTACTTCGGTCTGTTTGTCGTCATGGGGGGCGTCGGCACGCAAGTGGTGTATTTCATCGACCGCACGATGCTTTCCGGTGGCGAAGGACTGACCAATGCCGCTATTTTTATCATCGCGACCTACATTGCCGGCATTATTGAAATTCCCCGAAAAACCATCACGCAGATTTCGACGCCACTGGTTTCCAATTCCTTACGACAGAACGACATGGCGCACGTTCAGGAGTTGTACCACAAATCGTCGCTGAATCAGTTACTGGCGGGTGGTCTGGTTTTTCTGCTGATCTGGACCAACATCGACGGTATTTTCAGCCTGCTGCCGAAAGCCGACATCTACCGGCAGGGCAAACACGTGGTATTGTTGCTGGCGTCGGCGAAGCTGTTTGAGATGGCTACGGGCGTGAACGGTGAAATCATCAACTACTCCAAATACTACCGCTACGCCACCTTGCTGATGATTGTGATGGCCTGCCTGGCCATTGGCGCCAACGCCTACCTGATTCCGCGCTACGGCATTGACGGAGCGGCTTTTGCCACCACGCTCACCACGCTGGTTTTTGCGCTGAGCAAAGTGGGGTTGGTCTGGGTGTTTTTCCGAATCCTGCCGTTCACGTTTTCGGGTGTCAAAGCCCTTGCGGTTTTGGTGCTTGTCTATGGCGTTTCGCTTCTTCTCCCCGCGTGGAACGGTTCGTTGTGGCTGGTGTTGCTCAGCATTATCGGACGCTCGCTGGTGCTGGTGGGCCTGTTTGCCGGGCTGATTCTGTGGTTCCGGGTGTCGGACGATATGAATGGCTTAATGGGGTCAGTGCTGGGGCGTGTGCGGGGCTTTCGACGGCGGTGATCACAATGATCAGAACATCCACAGATTCTTTAATTAGATACCTCTAAATTGTCTCGACGGTAAACAGGTCGCGTTAGCGACTGGATGTTTGTAGCTCGATAGAATCTGTATCTCCATTTTGGTCGCGTAGCGATCTAACAAACAGGCGAAGGTTGGATCGCTACGCGACCAAATTGTAAGTGGAGACGTTTACTACAAACATTTGATGCCTAACGGCATCTCAGAAAATGATAAAACTACAGGCTTATGGAGTGAATATGGGAAATTATGTTAAGTGATGCACATCATGTAGGTAAACCGTAGTCCAGCCGACCTAAGACATCGTTGACCAACGTAAAACCGCTAATCCTATCCATCAACTGAAGCGGAGTCTGATCGTTTAATTCCCGAATTGGCGTTTTTAGCCAGCTTAAAATGGTGGCGGTGCGCCCTTCAAACGTGTCTAATGCATGTACTAAAACGTTTGTTAGTAGCAAAAGCCGTTCTGATGCTTCAATATTTAAGTTTTGTTCAGAGAGAAGCCGGTGGAGATTGCGGGGTGTCAGACCCAAAACATAAGCCATTTCTTTATCTGTAAGGCCAACTAAAGCAGCGATTTCGTTGACTTGAGTAGGTAGTACCATATTTTATACGTAGAATTTGTGATTAAGTAAGAAGAATTATTTCACTCCCACAAATATTGTCTTACCACAAAGTCTATATCAAAACCGCATCTCAAACACCAGCTTCGCCGACTCCACCGCGCCCAATTGGCTTTTAAACCGGATTAGTCCCTCGTTCCGAATGCCATGGCTGGTCGAAATGCCCAGATCTAGCAACGGAATCTGGTGTTGCTGGCAATAGGTGTAAAGATTTTCGACCAACATCACCGAAGGGCTAAACTGTTGATAATCTTCATGATCGGCGGGCAGGAAGTAATAGAGAATACCGGGCGCAACGCGTATGCCCAGGCAGGCGGCAATGAGTTGGTCGCCATCACACACCGTAAAAACCGGGCAGACTTCCCCGAAATTCGTGAGAAGATTGGCAAGCTCTTTGCTGCTCATTGATAAAGGCAGGTTTTTCCGCAACCGCGCTTTCCGGATGAACGCAAACAAAGTGTCCGCGTCTGGTTTTTCCCAGATTTGAGTCGTAAAACCGGCCTGCTGGCATTTTCGAAGGCGCCGTCGTTCGGCGGCATGCAGGTGTTCAGTAAAGGAACGTGCGCTGACCGGCAGGTGTTGATTCAGTTCTTCATATTTCACCGCAAAACCGGCGTCCAGCAATATCGCACGAAGTTGCTGGGAATGAACCGGCAAATAACAATCCGGGTAGTTGACTATTCGAAGGCCCTGGACTAGTAATTTTTTACTAGTTGTTACTACGGCGTCCACCAGTCGGACTAGTTCTTCGTCCGGCAACTCATCCGAAAACTCAATGGAACCAAACGATGCGGCCGACGGGCTGATGGCCCAGTCGTCGCGGATAAAAACCGCACAACGGGCGTCGGCCCGGCCGGTTTTGGGGTTGAGAAGGGCAAAATAGTGGAGCGGTCGATCCGGCTGGTTGAGCAGGTGACGGGCCTGAAGGAACAGAAAACCGTCCTGGCAGAACGACGGAATCTGTTCCGGAAGCGGGTTTTCTACCTGGAGAAGTTCGTACACAGCCGGTTCACTGCTTGAATGGTTCGGGAACTAAGGCTTTTTTTTCGGCTGCTTTTTGCCCCAGCGTTCATACACCAACTGAAGAATACCGTCTTTCAGGCCCAGGTCAGGCACCACAATGGTATCGGCTCCGGCCCATTTCATGACCGAAATGTAGATGTCTGCCGCCGGAATGATGACGTCGGCCCGGTCGGCATTCAGCCGCAGTTTGTTGATGCGGTCTTCCAGGCTGTAGCCCGAAATGTAATTCCGCATCCGTTCAATTTCCGCCAGGGTGGTCGTGTCATTGACTTTCGCCACGAGGTTGAAAATCTTGTTGATGTTTCCACCCGTCCCCACGGCGACCATATCCTGCGTTTTCAGCACGTTTTCATCCACCCAGTCTTTCATTTTGTTCCAGGCTCCTTTGGTTTCTTTTCCTTCCAGTGAGCGCACGGAGCCGATTTTGAACGACTTCGAATTGACCTTTTTCCGATTCAGATAGAGGTTCAGTTCGGTGCTGCCACCGCCCACATCGATGTGCAGAAACTGCCGTTCGTCGAGGGCCTGCACCACCACGTTGTTGATCAGTTCGGCTTCTTTCTGACCGTCGATGATGTTGATTTCGATGCCGGTCAACTCCTTGATGCGGGTCGCTACTTTGTGGCCGTTGACGGCTTCCCGCATGGCCGAGGTGGCGCAGGCCATGTAGTCTTCCACTTCGTGGAGTTCCATCAACAGCTTATACACCTGCATCAGTTTGTTGGTACGAACTTCGCTTTCGGGCGTAATTTCGCCAAAATTAAACACATCGTGACCTAGCCGAAGCGGAAACCGGACGTATTCAACCTTCTTGAAACTAATCACGTCGTCCACGTGCAGAACCGTTGAAATCTGGAGACGGGCCGCGTTGGAGCCGATATCGATGGCAGCAATTTTCAAAATGAAGTTGGGAAAAGTGGTACTGAAACGCCCAAATATAGTCAATTTACATCCCCAGACGAAATACGGCGGCTTTTCTATAGAACGGTCGGGCGAATCGAGCTACCCGCTAAAATTTGGGGTACTTTTGAATGAACAGGCTTACCTTTAACACCGATTGACCCTTGCCGGTTTTACCGGGGTGCCCGACACAGACATGACGATTCTCGGAATTTCCGCATTTTACCACGATTCTGCTGCGGCTTTGGTCGAAGACGGGCGGATTGTGGCGGCTGCTCAGGAGGAACGGTTTTCGCGCAAAAAACACGATGCCGGTTTTCCGGCCCATGCCATTCGTTTTTGTCTGGAATACGGCGGAACGAGCTTGAATGAGCTGGATGCCATTGTGTTCTACGACAAACCGCTGCTGAAATTTGAGCGGTTGTTGGAAACCTATTACGCCTTTGCCCCGCGTGGTTTGCGGTCGTTCCTGACAGCCATGCCGGTTTGGATGAAGGATAAATTATTCCTGAAACGACTCCTGCGGGACGAGCTGAAAAAACTCGGCTACGATGCCGGAAAACCGGTAAAACTGCTTTTCCCCGAGCATCATTTGTCCCACGCGGCCAGCGCGTTTTATCCTTCCGCGTTTGAAAAAGCCGCCATTCTGACCATCGACGGCGTGGGCGAATGGGCGACGGCTTCCATCGGGTTGGGCGACGGAAAGGCGATGACGGTTTTGAAAGAACTGCATTTTCCGCATTCGCTGGGCTTGTTGTACTCCGCTTTTACGTATTTTCTGGGCTTTCGGGTCAACTCCGGGGAGTATAAATTGATGGGTTTGGCACCGTACGGAAATCCGAATTCGCCAGAGGTGGATCGGTATGTCGAGTTGATCAAAACGAAGCTGGTGGAGATCAACGACGACGGTTCCATCTGGCTCGACCAGAATTACTTCGATTATGCGACCGGTTTGCGGATGGTTCACGAAAAAAAGTGGGAAACGTTGTTCGGTATTCCAAAACGGAATTCGGATGACGAACTGAAACCGGAACATGGTAATCTGGGCCTGGCGATTCAGCGGGTGACGGAGGAGGTGGTCATCAACATGGCGCGTGAGGCCCGGCGATTGACTGATACGGATAATCTGGTGCTGGCGGGTGGCGTTGCCCTCAACTGTGTCGCCAACGGGAAACTGCAAAAATCCGGTATTTTTAAAAATCTGTTTATTCAGCCCGCAGCCGGTGATGCGGGTGGGGCCTTGGGCGCGGCTCTGGCGGCCTACCATATTTATTTCGGTAAAGAGCGAATCATCGATGCCGGGCACGACGCCCTGCAAGGGTCGTTTCTGGGTCCGACGTTTTCGGATCT
Source organism: Larkinella fluvii (assembly GCF_051857545.1). Taxonomy (NCBI): domain Bacteria; kingdom Pseudomonadati; phylum Bacteroidota; class Cytophagia; order Cytophagales; family Spirosomataceae; genus Larkinella; species Larkinella fluvii. The sequence goes on from NZ_JBPZHB010000003.1 coordinate 570,216, forward strand.
GGACGTTGAGTTGATGGCAAAAAAGTACAAAGCGGTTTTTACCCGGTACGACGATTTTGAAGCCTTGTGCAAGGAAACCGCCCGATTGCTGGCGAACGAAAATGTGGTGGGCTGGGTGCAGGGGCGGATGGAATTCGGACCACGGGCGTTGGGTGGTCGCAGTATTCTGGGCGATCCGCGGAGTGCCGACATGCAGAAAAAACTGAACCTGACCATCAAATACCGCGAGTCGTTCCGGCCTTTTGCGCCCTCGGTGCTGGCCGAAGATTGTTCCGACTACTTCGATTACGACGGGACTTCGCCCTACATGTTGCTAGTGCATCCGGTTCTGGAAAACCGTCGAAAATCGCTGCCCGCTGATTACGACAGCCTTCCCATGCGGGAAAAATTGTATTTTCAACGCTCGGATTTGCCGGCCATTACGCACATCGACTTCTCCGCCCGGATTCAAACCGTTCACCGGAAAACGAACCCGTACTACTGGCAATTGATCGATGCGTTCAAACGACAGACGGGCTGTGCGGTTTTGGTCAACACGAGTTTCAACGTGCGGGGCGAACCCATCGTCAACTCGCCGGAGGACGCGTATCGCTGTTTTATGCGAACGGAAATGGATTATCTGGTGGTAGGGAATTATGTGTTTGATAAAAAACAGCAACCAGCGTGGCCGGAAAAGGGTGAGTGGAAGGAGGAGTTTGGATTGGATTGATAGTAGAAAGACTACCATTGTCACTCGTGACACGCGAGCGATATACTTTACAAGCTGTTTGAATTAACCGGGGAGAGCCCTGGAAGGGCGGTCTGTCAATAGGCAATAGCATCATTAGCTAGTGGTAGCTCCGGAGGAGCGGTCTAAAAACATCTTCGGGCCGCTCCTCCGGAGCTACCACTAGCTAATGATGCTATTGCCTATTGACAGGACAGGCCTCCGGCCTTAATTTAAAACGACTTCTTAAATTTTTTTAACACCTATCTGTCTATGAGTCAAGTAGACCGCGTCAAGGCCCAGTTGGTGATCGTAACCGGGTTGGTCGTTTTGTACTTTGTTTTTAAGTCCGGTTATTGGCTCTATGCCGCAGCAGCTGTCGGATTGCTCAGCATCTTCATTCCGGCGGCTGGCAACGGCATTGCCTGGCTGTGGTTCAAACTGGCCGAAATCCTGGGGATGATCAACAGCAAAATCATTCTGACGGTATTATTCTGGGCGGTTTTAGTCCCGATCGCGTACCTCTACCGGCTCCGGGCGAAAAACCCGTTGACCATCAAACGAACCCGGCAGGCATCGCTTTACCACGAGCGGAACCACACCTATACCAAAGAAGATCTGGAACATACCTGGTAACGGAATCTTTTGGGAAAACCGCCTGTTTCTCCCCGGAGGGAATCAGTTTGGCGAAGACCGGCTCTTTTTCTATTTTTGTAAACCGCTTATCGAGAAAGACGGAGGGATTGGACCCGATGATGTCTTGGCAACCATTCATACTCCCTGAAAAAGGTGCCAAATTCCGCCCCGGCAACGGGGACAGATAAGTTGAAAGCTTGCACCCTGCTTCCTTTCTTCGATAAGCCGTGTAACCGTATTTGCGCCGTTCTGCTATGGGCGGTGGTTTGCCGGGTAGGTAATCCTAATCAATACAAGAACTTGGAAAAAATAACTGACCTTCTTCAACAGCGTATCCTGATTCTCGATGGAGCCATGGGTACTATGATTCAACGGTATAAACTGGAAGAGGAAGATTATCGCGGGACGCGTTTTGTCGATTGGCCCCACGATTTGAAGGGCAACAACGATTTGCTGTCGCTCACAAGACCGGACATCATCAAGGAAATCCACCGCCAGTATCTCGAAGCCGGATCGGACATCATCGAAACCAATACCTTCAGCGGAACGTGGGTGGCGATGGCCGATTACCATATGGAAGAACTGGTGTATGAACTCAATTACGAGTCGGCGAAAATTGCGAAGGAAGTGGCGGTGGAAGTAACCCGCCAGAATCCCGACAAACCCCGGTTTGTGGCCGGTGCGATGGGACCAACCACGCGGCTGGCCTCCATGTCGCCCGATGTGAACAATCCGGGGTACCGCGCCATTACGTTCGATCAACTGGTCGAAGCATTTTACACCCAGGTTTCCGGATTGGTCGAGGGCGGATCAGATTTGTTGTTGATTGAAACCATCACGGATACGCTCAACGCCAAAGCCGCGTTGTTTGCCGTGGATAAATATTTTGCGGACAAAGGACTGGAACCGTTACCCATTATGGTTTCGGGAACCATTACCGACGCTTCGGGCCGGACGCTGTCGGGCCAGACGACGGAAGCGTTTCTGTATTCGGTGTCGCATCTGCCGTTGCTCAGCATTGGGTTGAACTGCGCGATGGGGGCCGAACTGCTGCGTCCGTATGTGCAGACGCTGGCGAAAGAAGCCCCGTTTTTTACGTCGGCCTACCCGAATGCCGGATTGCCCAACGAAATGGGGGAATACGATCAGTCACCCGACGAAATGGCGGCCCAGATCGAGGGCTTTGTGCAGGACGGTTTTGTCAACATCGTCGGCGGTTGCTGCGGTTCGACGCCGGATCACATTCGGGCCATTGCCCAGGCGATTGCAAAATACCCGCCCCGTCCGAGACCGCAGGCCGAATCGTATCAGAAGCTGAGCGGTCTGGAACCGTTGAAAATCACGGAGTTGACCAACTTTGTCAACGTCGGTGAACGGACGAACGTAACGGGTTCCAAGGCATTTGCGCGTTTGATCAAAGCCGGGGATTACGATGCGGCCTTGTCTGTAGCGCGTCAGCAGGTGGAAAACGGTGCGCAGGTGATCGACGTGAACATGGACGAAGGTATGCTGGATTCGGTGGAGGTCATGACGACCTTCCTGAACCTCATTGCCGCTGAACCCGACATTGCGCGCGTGCCGATCATGATCGACTCCTCGAAGTGGGAAGTGATCGAAGCCGGTTTGAAATGCGTGCAGGGCAAAGCCATCGTGAACTCGATTTCGCTGAAAGAAGGCGAGGAAGCGTTTATCGAACGTGCCAATCTGGTCAAACGCTACGGCGCTGCGGCCGTGGTGATGGCATTCGACGAAACCGGTCAGGCCGATAATTTCGAACGGCGGATTGAAATCTGCGAACGCGCCTACCGGATTCTGGTGGATAAAGTCGGCTTTTCGGCGCAGGACATCATTTTTGACCCGAACATCCTGACCGTTGCCACGGGAATCGAAGAACACAATAATTACGCCGTCGATTTTATCAATGCAACGCGCTGGATCAAGGAAAATCTGCCGTTAGCCAAAGTCAGTGGCGGGGTGTCCAATATTTCGTTCTCCTTCCGGGGCAACGAGGTAGTGCGGGAAGCGATGCACTCGGTTTTTCTGTACTACGCTATCAAAGCCGGGATGGACATGGGAATTGTGAACGCCGGTAATCTGGGCGTTTATGACGACATTCCGAAAGACCTCCTCGAACGCTGCGAAGATGTGCTGCTCAACCGCCGTCCGGATGCGACGGAGCGGCTGGTCGATTTTGCCGAAACCGTTAAGGCCAAAGGAAAAGTCGTTGTTCAGGATGAAAGCTGGCGGCAGGAACCGGTTCAGGAACGCTTGAAACACGCGCTGGTGCGGGGCATTACGGATTACATCGATCAGGACACGGAAGAAGCCCGGCTGCTGTATGAGCGCCCCATCGAAGTGATCGAGGGGCCGTTGATGGATGGCATGAACGTGGTGGGCGACCTGTTTGGCGAAGGTAAGATGTTTCTGCCGCAGGTGGTAAAATCGGCGCGGGTCATGAAAAAAGCCGTTGCCTATCTGTTTCCGTTCATCGAAGCCAGCAAAGCGGTGGGCGCGCGGGCGGCCGGAAAAATTCTGATGGCGACCGTCAAAGGCGACGTTCACGACATTGGAAAAAACATCGTCGGCGTGGTTTTGGGCTGTAATAACTACGAAATCATTGATTTGGGCGTGATGGTGCCGACCCAGAAAATTCTGGAAGAAGCCAAAAAACATAACGTCGATATCATCGGCCTGAGCGGTTTGATTACGCCCTCGCTGGATGAGATGGTGGGCGTGGCGAAAGAAATGGAGCGTCAGGGTTTTACGATGCCGCTGCTGATCGGCGGGGCTACGACCTCGCGGATTCACACCGCCGTCAAAATCGACCCGCATTATTCGGGGCCGGTGGTGCACGTGCTGGATGCCAGCCGGAGCGTGCCGGTGGCCGGACGGCTCATTAGCGAGCAGGAAAGTACGCGTGATCTGGTTTTCCACGAATTCAAAGACGAGTATACCAAACTCCGCGCCGATCACGCCAAGCGGAAGCAGGATAAAAAATCCCTGACGATCGACGTAGCCCGGAAAAACAAAACCGTTATCGACTGGTCGGAATTTGAACCGACCAAACCGCAGTTTCTCGGAAACCGCTATTTCCAGGACTATTCCCTGAAAGAAATTGCGGAGTTCATCGACTGGACGCCGTTTTTCCAGACCTGGGAATTGCACGGAAAATACCCGGCGATTCTGACCGATGAAGTGGTCGGCGTCGAAGCGAAGAAGGTTTTTGAAGATGCCAAGCGGCTTTTGCAGAAAGTGATCGATGAAAAACTGCTGACGGCCAAAGCCGTGGTTGGTTTTTATCCCGCCAACGCCACCGAAGACGATGTGCTGCTCCACGACTTTGAAGAAATCGTCCGCGAGATTCCCTGTGAACGGCACGGTTCGCACGCGCATATTGAATATAAACTCAGCCACATCGCCGAGCGTAGCGAGCACAAATCGGCAGGGGAACTGATCTACGATACCAAAACCGTACTCCACTTCCTGCGTCAGCAGAACCAGAAAGCACCCGGTTTGCCCAACTTCTGCCTGGCGGATTTTGTAGCTCCGATGGAGACGGGCCATACCGATTACATCGGCGGTTTTGCCGTTACAGCGGGGATTGGCATTGAAAAACTGGTGGAAGAATTCGAGCGTGATCACGACGATTACAACAGCATCATGATCAAGGCCATCGCCGATCGGTTAGCCGAAGCTTTCGCTGAATTGATGCACAAACGGGTTCGGACGGAATTCTGGCCGTATGCGACGAATGAAAAATTGTCGAACGAAGATTTAATCAAGGAAGAGTACCAGGGCATTCGGCCGGCACCGGGCTACCCCGCCTGCCCCGACCATACCGAAAAAGCGACGCTGTTTGAACTGCTGGATGCCGGACAGATCGACATCCAACTCACCGAGAGTTTTGCCATGTATCCGGCGTCGTCGGTGAGCGGTTTTTACTTCTCGCACCCGTCGTCGCGGTATTTTGCAGTCGGTAAAATCAACAAGGATCAGGTGCTCGATTATGCGCAGCGGAAGAACATGCCCCTCGATGAAGTCGAACGCTGGCTGTCTCCGGTTCTGTCGTACGACGCGTAAGGAACGCGTCCCCCACGCCCCGTCACCCCGCCCCAACGGGGCATCATCATTAACCCCGGACATTGTCCGGGGTTAATGATCATATCCGCGTCCTCGCAACCCTGAACGGGTTGAATATCGATCTAATTATCCAACCCTTTCAGGGTTATGACCAATTGGCCCTTCCCCGTATTCCCCGGACGATGTCCGGGGCTAATGATGATGCCCCGTTGGGGCGGGATGACGGGCGACCTCCCCGTATTCCCCGGACGATGCCCGGGGCTCATGATGGCGTCCCTTTGGGGCGGGGGTGACGGGCGACCTCCCCGTATTCCCCGGACGACATCCGGGGGTAATGAGGGTGCCCCTTTAGGGCGGGGTGACGGGCGACCTCCCCGTATTCCCCGGACGATGTCCGGGGTTAATGATGGTGCCCCTTTGGGGCGGTATGATGGGCGACCTCCCCGTATTCCCCGGACGACGTCCGGGGGTAATGAGGGTGCCCCTTTAGGGCGGGTTCTGTTGCGTGGAGGATTTGAAAAAAAATCCGGGAAAGATTTTGTTTATATATTGGAATCTTTTATATATTTACTTCATACAAATAAATTAACATTCTATTTCTGCACAGCATGGAACCATCAGGCAATGAATTTTTGCGGGGAACCCTGAAGACAATCGTGTTGAAACTGCTGACCGAACGGGGCCGGATGTACGGATACGAAATCACGCAGTCGGTCAAAGAGCGGACGCAGGGGGAAGTTATTCTGACGTTCGGGGCGTTATACCCGGTTTTGCACAAATTGCAACAGGAAGGATTACTGATTACGGAGTCGGTGGAAGTGGACGGGCGGTTGCGCAAATACTACACACTCACCCCCAGTGGCAACGAAATGGCCCACCAGAAAGTCTCTGATTTCGAGCGATTTGTTGAAGTAATGAAAGCCCTTTTACAACCGGTGCCAGCCTTGTCGCTGGGCCACTAAAATCCGAACCGATCAGCCGCTAAACCCGATAGTCCTATGGAAAAGCTCAACCCGCAACAAGTAGAAATCCTATACCGCCATCTGGTCTGGAACGGCACCGACGAAGCGCTGTTTGAAGAACTCCTCGATCACCTGGCTTGTGAGGTCGAGCATTACATGTGGATTGGTCTGCCGTTTGAAACCGCCCTGGAAAAAGTGCAGCTCGAAGCAAACGCCAAAGCTGTAAAACATTTGCGCAAAACCTACCAGATCGAGCTGACCATGAACGAGGAACAGCTTCGGAAAGCGGATCTGGACGATATTGTGTTTCAGTTTCGCAACAAAGCATACGGCGCGTATGATTTGCGGCAGGAATACCGGAATTCCCTGCGTACGGCCCTGCTGATGACCGTCGGAATGGTCCTGATGATGATGGCTCTACTAACCACCGTCAGTACCGGAAAATGGGCGTATCTGAGCGTTTGGGGGCTGGTCTGGACCGTTGGGCTGCTCAGTTTCTCGTATGCCGTCGGCACCTGTATTCGCCAGCGAATTCAGCAGCGATACCGGATCGTCCGATAAACGATTGCCTGGAGCGATGGTTGAAGAAATTGGAAGTGGCCGGGAAACGAGAACGTTTCACACGGTGTCCACTCCCAATCGGCTATTTATTCAACGCTAGGATTAAATCAGTCGGTAATGCGCTGCCAGGTCCTTCATAACCAGGATGTTGTCGACCTTGAGCTTGTCGAAAATCCGGGCTTTGTGCGTGCCGACGGTCGACGTGTGAATGTTGAGTGTATCGGCAATGTGGCTGACGGATTTGCCCCTCACCAGGTGAAAAGCGATTTCCAGTTCCCGGTTCGACAACGCATCGAACGGGTCCAGTTCTTTTCTGAAGTGGTTATCATCCTGCATTTTTTCCAATAAGTCGGGACATACACACGGTTTTCCGCACAGGATGGCGTGAACGGCTTTCCGGATTTCCGGGTCCTCGGCCTGCTTGCTGATGTATCCCTTAACGCCTAGTTGCAGATACCGCTTGGCGAACGCGTATTCGGTCATGATGGTGAAGATCATAATCGGCAAGTCCGGTGCCATCGCCCGAATATTCTGGAGTAAACTAAAGGTGTCCGTGTTGGGCATGTTGATGTCCATAATCACCAGATGGTAGGTGGTATCCATAATCTTGCCGAAAGCCGAACTGCCGTTTTTGGCTTCGTCAATCTGGATGGCGCCATACTGTTCTTTCAACAACAAACGGATGCCTGAACGGACAATGGAGTGGTCGTCTACTAATAAGATCCTGTACATAACTTTCCTGGTTTTAGCGTTAAATAGTATTTCATCACTACACTTTGGCCCGGTTTTCAGTAATCCAGGGCCGTAAAAACGGAATTGTTACTGATGTATTCGGGAATCAGACGTTTCAGGGTTCCCACCAATTGGTGATCACTGCCGTTAAGCATCAGATGCCGCAATTGGTCGAGCGTCGCTTTCATTTCGTCCGCGTCGGGAATGACCACCTGCGCAATCATAATTTTGGGGTGGTGAGTCGGCAGCGTGCTTTCGTTGTCATTGAGGAGTTCTTCAAACAGCTTTTCGCCCGGTCGCAAACCCGTGAAAACAATTTTGATGTCTTTGTCTACGGCATAACCGGACAGGTGAATCATCTTGCGGGCCAGTTCCACGATCTTCACCGGATCGCCCATGTCGAACACGAACACTTCTCCGCCTTTGCCCATGCCACCCGCTTCGAGCACCAACTGGCAGGCTTCCGGAATGGTCATGAAATACCGGATGATGTCGGGGTGGGTAACCGTTACGGGGCCGCCCGACTGGATTTGCTGTTGAAAAACCGTCACCACCGAACCGTTGGAGCCCAGCACGTTACCAAACCGGGTGGCAATAAACCGGGTGCGACGCAGGGCTTTGTCGGGATGGTTCAGGCTCTGGACATACATTTCGGCCAGCCGTTTGGTGGCTCCCATGACATTGGTGGGGTTGACGGCTTTGTCGGTCGAAATCATGACGAACGTGCGGACGCCGAATTTCAGCGACAGATCCGCGACAATCTGCGTACCCAGCACGTTCACCCGCACGGCTTCGTAAGGGTGTTCTTCCATGAGCGGAACGTGTTTGTAAGCCGCAGCATGAAAGACAATCGTCGGGCGGGTTTCCCGGAAAATATGGCGCATCCGAAACTCGTCGGAGATGTCCGCAATTTTCACGATCACATTGACCTCGCTCGCCATCGCCTGGTATTCCCGGCGAAGCTTGAATTCCAGATCGAAGAGGGCTGATTCGGCCTGATCGACCAGCACAACCGTGTGTGGACGGTGGCGCAACACCTGCCGGATGAGTTCGGCACCAATTGAACCGGCGGCCCCCGTCACCATTACGACCTGATCGCTGAGTTGTTCGCGGATGGCCTTGTTTTCCAGTTGGATGGGTGAGCGACCGAGGAGATCCTCGATTCGGATGTCGCGGATCTGGAACGCGTTTAGCCGGCCGTCTATCCATTGTTCAACCGTGGGAATGGTTTTGACCGAGACGTGGTATTGCAGGAAAAAATCGGTGATTTCTGCTTTTTTCTTCGGACTGATGGCCCCCATCGCCAGCAGAATCTGGGGCGGAATCGTTTGTTTCCGAATATAGCGTTTGTAAGCTTCCTGCCTCGAAACGACCGGCAAACCCTGAATGACTTTGTTGATTTTGTACGGATTATCGTCGATGAAAGCCAGAACCGTATACCGTTGCGTGGGGTCCTGCGCCAGCGCGTTGCGGGTGAGCAAACCGGTTTTTCCGGCTCCGTAGATCAAAATCGGCTGGGGTGGCGTGCCCCGCGTAATCGATCGCAAATGCCAGTAAAACGCTTTGACCAGAAACCGGCTCAGCGACAAGGCTACGAGGCAGCAACAATAATCGATCATCAGAATCGATACCGGTACGTAATATACGAGGTAACCCGCTTGCCAGCCGAAATAGGTTCCGAAGGCCGTAAGCGTGCTCCCGGCGGTAACCGCATACAGCAGCAGCAGAATGTCTTCCAGGCTGGTGTGGCGGATAATGCCCTGGTGGGAGCGAAACAGCACGAAAAACAGAGACCGGATTCCGACCGTGAGACCCAGACAAAACAGGAAGTAATCCGCATAAATGGCCGTTACTTCGAAATTAAACCGCAACAAAAAGGCGATCGCGAACGAACCGATGGAGAGACAAACATCGGCCAGCAGCACGAAATAGCTGGAGACAATGCGGTTTGAATGGATTTTTAAATAGTGCTCTATCATCACTTTATAATCTAGGATGAGGGATTATCGACTCAGATGATTGGCAATACAGAGCCAGGTACCGCGGTTTTCAAGACGGCGGTAACGAATAAGTCCGTGTTTTCAGATCAGTTTGTTCAGCCGGTTACTGAACCGCCACTTTGACGAATTTCGGCTGCACCAGCGACGGGTTTTGCAGCGAGATCACGTACAGACCACTGTGCAGTGACACGCCCTGAAATTGTACGGTATTCCGCCCTTTTTCCAGCAAAATCGATTGTTTGCCGACGGTTCGGCCCATGTTGTCAACCAGAACCAGCTTCGCTTCCCGGGAGAGATTTTCGTCGCCATAATCGACATACACTTTGATGGTGCCGTTGGTAACCGGGTTGGTCGACAGTTTCAGTTCGATGCCCACGTAGCCCTCAAACGTCAGGGAGCGCAGGAAGCTGAATTCGTATTTCCCGTCTGTATCCACCTGCCGCAAGCGGTAATAGTGAACCACTGCCGGATCGGGATATTCCTGCGTAAAGCGGTAATGCTGGGTTTGATACGTCGTTCCGTGGCCGTTTACCTTCCCCAGTACCTCAAAATCGCGGGCATTGGTCGAATGCTGCACTTCGAAAAACGCGTTGTTTTTCTCGGATGACGTAGTCCATTCCAGAACCGCGTGTTGGTTGACGGCTTTCACGTTGAAAGATGACAGGGTGACGGGCAGGGCCGAGGTGCCAACGGACGTTTCCCGGTTGCTGGTGTTGTTGGCCGTGATGTTTTCTGACAGATCGGTCGGTTCCACCAGCGAAGCCGTGGAGGTAATGGTCGTTGTGCCAACGGTTTGTACCGCTAGAACGTTGATCTCCAAAACAATAGGCGAACCCGCTTCCGTAATGGGAATGTTGTTGATCAAATATACGCTGGTCGTGCTGGTGTTACCGGGAACCACTTCAAAACCGGGGATGGACGAAGCCGACACGTAGTTGACATACTGATTGAGCGTTATAACAACCGACATTTGCCCCGCCGGGATCGGAGCGGGGTTGTTGTTGCCCACCGTCACCCGCACCACCCCGGGATGGTTGGGACCGGCAAAGGTTGACGTATTGTCATCGGAGATAACATCCGTTGGGGTTGCATAAACGTCAACCACCTGGGCCTGGCTCTGGTGCGAAAGCTGGATAAGGGCCAGGAAGATGAACGCGATAAGTAGTTGCTTTTTCATGGAATTTTTGTTGGTTTCGTGGAAGAGATGAAAGTCTGGGGGTCAGCCCCCAGACTTGTTGAATTTAGAAGGTAATGTTGACGGCTGTAACCGCGGTATTGTTTTCGTTATTGACCTCACCGCCCGACCCGCTCTGGATGCGGGTATTGATCAGGCTGGCTCCCGAGTTGGCTCCTGCGGTCAGGGTGAGCGTCAGCCCGATGCTTTTCGCATTGGCCGCTAACCCTGCGATGGTAACACCCGGTTTTGATACCAGCCTGAAGAAGCTTCCCGAATCGGTGAGCGTCCATTCATCACCGGCAGAGCCTGAGAAGGCAACCGTCATATACTGGGTTGGTTTGGTCACCGTCACCGTAATCGTTCCGTTGGAAACCGAGTTGGCCGGAATGTTCCGTATCGTGATGGTCAGACTGCGCGACTGGCCAACGGCCGTGAAGCCGGCATTCGGCATCAAATTCGTCGGGGTCAAATCCACGTTCGGGTCCGTATAATCCGGGTTGTTGTCCGTATCTCCATCGGGCAATGTGGGGCTGCTGGCATCGCCGTACGCATTCTGCGCCCCATCGACCGACTGCGGAATACCGTCGTTATCCGGTTCATCGGCATTATCGATAATCCCATCGCCGTTGGTATCTATCGTGGCCGGGTTCGGAATACCGCTTTCGTAGAGATCCTTAATGCCGTCATTATCACTGTCCAGATCCAGGTAGTTGGGGGTGCCGTCATTGTCCGCATCGGGCGGAGTCAGACCGTTGCCTGCCGAAGCCGGAATGCCCGTTGAACCCGGTGCGCCGTCGGCAATGCCGTTGTTGTCGGCATCGGTGCCACCGCTTTCGATCACATCGTTGATGCCGTCGTTGTCCGAATCCAGGTCGATGTAATTCGGTTTGCCATCGCTGGTGCCGCCCGAGTTGGTGTCGCTGTTGGTGGGGTTTGTCCCATCTGCCCCACGTTCCACCGAATCCAGAATGCCGTCGTTATCACTGTCCAGATCGCGGTAGTTGGGATTGGCATCGCCGTCCGTGTTTGGCAGGGTCGGACTGTTGGCATCGCCGTAGCTACCGGTTGCCCCATCAACCGACGTTGGAACACCGTCGTTATCCGTTTCGGAGGCATTGTCGATAATACCGTCTTTGTTGGTATCGAGCGTACCCGGACTCGGAATGCCGCTTTCGTAGAGATCCGGTATTCCATCCCCATCGCTGTCAACGTCCTGGAAGTCTGGTTTGGCGTCGCCATCAGTATTGGGCGGAGTCAGACCGCTGCCTGCCGAAGCCGGAATGCCCGTTGCGCCCGGCGTGCCGTCGGCAATGCCATTGTTGTCGGCATCGGTGCCATTGCCTTCCACCACGTCGTTGATGCCGTCGTTATCAGCATCCAGGTCGATGTAATCCGGTCGTCCGTCGGGGTTGCTGCCAGTATTGGTATCGCTGTTGGCCGGGTTGTTGCCGTCGGAGCCTTTCTCAACGGTATCCAGAATGCCGTCGTTGTCACTGTCCAGATCGAGGTAATCGGGCAGGGCATCGCCGTCCGTGTTACGGGGCGTATCGCCGTTGGGACCCGCTTCCACCGAGTCGGGAATGCCGTCGTTGTCGCTGTCGGGATCGCGGTAGTCGGAAACGTCCGTACCGTCCGTATTGGAGGGATTGTTGCCATCCGGACCTTTTTCAACGGAATCCGGGATGCCGTCGTTATCGCTGTCCAGATCCCGGAGGTCTGGATTACTGTCACCATCCGTATCCCGGTTCGGATCGCCTGCCGGATTTTCCACCGTGTCGGGAATGCCGTCGTTGTCATCATCCGGATCGCAGGTGTCGGGAATGCCGTCGCCGTCGAAATCGAGGAGATCATTGCCGGTTCCGGTGCCGCAGACATCTTGACAATCGGGAACGCCATCCCCATCGGCATCTTCGATGACAAAAGCATCGTAAATTAAATAATCACCTGCCAGATCGGCACTGAGCAAACCTTCATTGACAATCAGCTGAATCCGGTCAAATGCTGCGTCCGGATAAAAGCCTACTACTGATCGGGTGGTTGTACCGGAAATAACCGACGCCCCCAGCAAACTAGCGGAAGTAGACTCATCCACCAACGTCGTTCCATTATAGACTTTTATGGTGATAGCGTCCAGGAGCCCTAAAGCAATGAGCGAGCCGGTTTTGGAAATATGAAACCCGGCAAACGTCGTGTTGGCGGTAAAGTCTGTTCCATCATTTTCAATGGTAAACTGCAGACCGGCCCCTAATACACCCACGACGGATGTATACGTAGCAAAGTCGTCGGTTGGCGTTGATGTAACCGCATTTCCACTATTCGTGAGCGCGTGTAAACCAAGCCCGTGTACACCCGTCCAGGGTAACCCAAGTGATTGAGAGCCGGTAACAATGGCCCCATTGTATTTGCCCGTACCGGCGTTGTTCAGAAGCGTTTCACAATTCGTGCAGGTTGTGGCCTCCACAAAAGCCCCGTAGAGCCGGATTGCACCGACGTTGGCCGTCACCAGCGAGTTGATGCGGATACGAACCTCGTTAAAATCCTTCGTCGTTGTGAAGCCCAGCTTTTGTTTCGGAATCGTGTTACTACCCGCTAGCAACGATAAGCCCACCACATTCGTAGGGTCGCCGGGTGATTTAGCCTCCTGGAGGGTTCCAAACAAGTAGGTTTCAATCGTAATGGTGCTCAGGGCATTCAACGCCAGCAAAGCATTGACCTGGTTTTTAGCAATGACGAAACCAGCCCGATCACCGGCCTTGTATTTCTTTTTCGTGTCGATAACGCTGACCGAAATTTCGGATGCAACACCAGCCGTAGGAGTCAAGACGGCATAATTGGCATTGTTTCCATCGATCAGATTGGCCCGGTCGGTCAGCGAACAGGCGGCACAGGTGACCGAACCGTAGTAGGTAGCATCCGTGCCTAAACCACTGATGTAATCATTGCAAGCAGTTGCAGCGACCGGCGTTGAGCAACTGGTCGGGAAGGCTACTGCGGCAAAAATGCGAAGATTGCTGAACACTTCGGCACTCAACAGACTGGTATTCAAACGAACTTCGTCAAATTCCTGGTTCGTCGTGAACGTTGCATACATTTTCTCCACACTGCCCAGCGCGGAGCCCGACACCAGCGAACTGATGGGTTGTGCCGCCGAAACGGGATTACCGTTCAGGTAGGTTCGGATGGTCACGCTGCTCAGAACCGACACATCGACCAGCGCACTGCGCGATAGAATAAAACCGACCACATTTTCGCCGGTATAGGTACCACTGGTTCTCTTCACCGAAATCCCCTGCGCAATCTGAGCCGCAATGGTCGTATTGATATTGGCAAAGGTTTCGAGGCTGTTATCGGTTATTTTTTGCAATTCGTTATAGGTGCCCGTTCCCAGGCAAAGCGGGCCTGCGCAAACCGTTGCACTGATCACCCCGCCCACCTGCACCGTCGTTCCGGAAATGGGGGCATAGCACGATTGCGCATACGCGGGAGGTATACTGACCAGCATACCCATTACGGCCAGCAAACTCATCAGACGGTACCGCTGTCGGGATAGCCGGTTTTTAATTCGCCCAGTTAAGCAGTAATGTGGAGTCATAGCGAATTGTTTTTAAATGGATGGATTTTTAAATAAAACTTTTACTTTAGGGACATGTGCATCACTCACAGCTATTTTTTATAAAAATTAGCTGTCCGGTTCTGTAGCTTAACAGGCATACTTTTCCCCGGTAGAAATTCTTATTTTTTGAATTTCATGACGAAAAATTGCAGTAAGTACATGTTACATAAAATCATTATTACCTTTTCCTGGTGATTGATTGTAGAGGAAATCAATTCTGGTTATCGGATCGAAAACCAGACAAGAATAGCGCGTAAAGCCTGGAGGTAGCTCGCGTTTGTATTCTTGACAGCAGGATGATTGAAGATTAAATGCGAGTTACAGAATTAAGCATGCGAAAGTGATGGTCGCTTAATCCGGCCGTTTCCAACTCTGACATCTAAGTGGGTAACCCTTTGTTTTTGCAATCACAGCAGCATTTGGAGGTGAATGCTGGTTTTTTGACGGTTAATTTGCCCACCCTGGAGGGAATGTAGCAAAAGCATTGTTTGGGAATACCTGGCTATGGAGGTTTGGGCCAGGACTAGTTACTCGTCTTAAAAAAGCTATTTTTTTTCATAATGTGCTTCACAATAAGGAAAGACAGAGAATTTGTATGCGCAACTTTAAACTGTTTTTTCATAAATGTCAAGTTTTAAATACGGTTTTCTTTGTCTATTTATTATACGGTATATTCTAAAATTTTTAAATTAAATAGATTTAAATTTTTAAATAAATAGACGGTTAAACGCATTTAATTAATAGCAAAAATTTTGCCACTGCATCTATGAATAGAATTATTTTTCGTCTGACAATTAATTTAAAAATTTAATTTGAAAAGATAGTCTACTGCCCTAGATTAATCATTAGCGTATTTTTAAATAATACTTTTACCCTTTTTTTCATAACCCCTTCGCGGATAAATTGTATTTTCTGAATTTGGCGCCTTATGAATAGCCGCGCTATGGGCTTATTCAACCCGATTGGTCTTCAATCCGTAGCCTAAAAGATAGCTTGAACAAGGCCTTTTTTTAGGAAACCCACCTGTAGTGGTAGATAGAACTATTTTGAGATACAATTTGAGCTTTTTTACGATAGGCAACCTGGAGAATAGATTGCGAACCGCTCGGTTCAAAGTGCCGCCCCCGACTATATCCCGGCCCTCACGAGGGAACCCGAGCCGAAAAAAACTTTTTTTTTCGACTCGGGTCGCAAAAAATGGCATAGGTTTATCAGGCCGGTTTTTAATTAAGAAAACGGACGGGAAGACGCTAACGCTTGGTGTGTACGTGAAAAGGGTTACTTCCCGATACAAAATTTACTGAAAATCGTCGCCAGCAAGTCGTCTGTAGTAATCTCCCCCGTCAACTCGCCCAGGTGGTGCAGGGCATCGCGGAGTTCGATGGCGATCCAGTCCTGGGTCGTTCCGTCATCCAGGCCATCGAGGACGCGGATGAGGGCCGCGTCGGTTTGGGTCAGGTGTTCGTAGTGGCGCAGATTCGTGACGACGGTGCTGCCGGGAATGGCGTTCGTTTTCACGAAACCCACCAGGCGTTGCGTCATCTGGTCCAGATTTTTGCCGGTATTGGCCTGAATCGGCACCAGTTCCGGCCCGAACGAATCCCGCCATTGGCTGATTTCGGTGTCCGCCAGCTTATCCATCTTGTTGGCAACGAGCAGATACGGCACCGTCCGGTTTTTCAAATCCGCTTCAATTTCGGCAATTTCGGCCAGCGTGGTTTCGGCCGCGTTGAATAGGTAGACGATGATGGCGGCTTTGTCCAGTTGCTGCCGGGTGCGTTCCACGCCAATGGCCTCGATGGTGTCGGTGGCTTCGCGGAGTCCGGCGGTGTCGATGAGCCGGAAGCGAATGCCGTCGAGAAATAACTCATCCTCGATTACATCCCGTGTGGTGCCGGGAATGTCGGAAACGATGGCTTTTTCCTCGTTCAGCAGCGCATTCAGCAGGGTCGATTTGCCGGCATTCGGCTTGCCGGCAATCACCGTCGCCACGCCGTTTTTGATGGCATTACCGACCGAAAACGAGTCGATCAGTGGCCGCAGCACGCGCTGAATGGCATACACGAGCTTCCGCAGATCGTCGCGTTGGGCAAATTCAACATCTTCTTCGCCAAAATCCAGTTCCAGCTCGATCAGGGCTGCAAACTCGATCAGTTGCTGGCGGAGTGCCTTGAGCTGTTTCGAAAAACCGCCCCGGAGTTGGGTCAGGGCCGCCCGGTGGGTGGCTTCGGAGTCGGCGGCAATGAGGTCGGCGACGGCTTCGGCCTGCACCAGATCAAACTGGCCGTTCAGAAAAGCCCGTTGCGTAAATTCTCCCGGCTGCGCCATCCGAACGCCTTCTTTCAACAACAGCCGCAGAATTTGCCGGATCACATACTCTGAACCGTGGCACGAAATTTCGACTACATCTTCCTTCGTAAACGAGGACGGACTGCGAAAAATAGTCACCAGCACCTCGTCGATGATCGCGTTTTGCTGATCCCGGATGGTGCCGAAATGAACGGTATGGGAAGGTTGCTGGTTGAGATCTTTGCCGCGAAAAATCCGGCTGGTCAGCGCAATGGCGTTGTCGCCCGATACCCGAATAACGGCAATGGCACCTATGCCCGGCGCCGTCGCCAGAGCCGCAATCGGTTCCTGTTGTAAAATAGTCATTTATAATCTCTGATAACCTCTGATGTTCTCTGATAATCTCTGATTAACAATGAGTTATTTCTCAGAGGAAATCAGGGTTTATCAGAGACTGGAATTCAATAATTTGGGAAAAATGGGCAGTGATGTCGCCAGCCCGACCAGCCGTTTCTCCAGCGGCACCGCCGGAAGGTTCAGCAAATCGGCCAGTTCGTCGCCGAGGAAGAAACGCATTTGGGCTGCCGGGAGGTTCCGCAGGGCGGTGGGCGCCAGATTTTCGAGAGCCTGAAGCAGCGACCGCGTCAGGCCGGTTCCCTGCTCCGAATTCCGAAATTGCCGCCGGGCAATCGTGCGTTCGAGGTGAAAGGCTTCGCGCAGGTTCCGGGGTAACAGCTCGTCCGCAACGCCCAGCAGCGAACCAGCCACATTGATCTGGTGCAGGTAGGCGTCTTCTTCTTCGGGCGTCATCGGAATACCGGCTTTTCGCAATCCCCGAATCACAATATACGAGAAGGCCAGATTGGTAGCCGCCATGTCTTCCTGATTGATCGGATAGCCCCAGGCCAGATCCCATTGCCCGCCGTGCAGCGTAAACCAGCGGATCGACGCGTGCAGCAGACGGATTTTCAGGGTTCGGCGAAGGGCCTTCCCCGTCTCCCAGTCGCGCGGCTTCATGATTCCGAACACCCATTCGCCGGTTTCTTCCAGCCGCTTCCGGGTGTCGTTGTGAATCCGCTGCGAGAGCCAGAGCACCCGCGCGCCGTCGGCTCCGGCATAGCAATAGGGCAGGGAATAACACCCCAGGGTCAAACCCACGGCGACTTCGTTTTTTTTGAAAAACCGCATGGCAAGGTCCATCTTCCGGCGGTCGGCCCAGTCGGGGAGGTGGGCCTGGGTTGTCATAAAGGCTTGAACAGCCGGGGGCTGGTCAAGACCGTCGAAGTCGGCGGTATTACTGAGCCAGCGCATCAGCAAACCGACGCTTTCGCGGCCCTGTTGAGCTGCCACCGAACTGATAACGGCATCGGCATCCGGATCACCCTGTTGCCGGTATTGATCCAGTAATGCGTCCGGAAAAATGCGTTGAAGACTGACGGTTTTTAGCATAAGTACCCACGGAATTTAGTCCGTGTTTTCCCTGGAACAACAAACAAAACACGGACTAAGGTCCATCGGTACTACAAAGTATCCCTGCCTAACGTATCGACCGGTGCGGGCAGCGTTTGTTGTGCGGGTGGCGGTGTCGACGGAGCTGGTTGATTCGGATACGCCGGTTGGCCGGGCACACCATAGCGGTACTGGGGTTCTACGATTTCAACACCGGTTACAAAGTATTTGGTTTCGCCGTTCCAGGGGAGTTTGACCAGTTTTTCTTCATAATGCAACGTCACGCGTTGACCGGTTTTAACGGCCTGGTTGATCTGCTGGGCCACGGAATCGTCTTTCACCGAAAAATCGAAGTATTGTGGAGTCAGCGAACCGGTTTCACCCGAAAAACCGCCGACGTTCAAAACGCCTTCCCAGGTCTTGAAAACATACCCCCGACGGCTGTATTTGGAAATGGTTCCGGCCCGCTCGCCGTCGCTGTAACTCCAGGCGGTCAGGTAATAAAATATGCCAAATACAAGAAGTAGAAAAACCAGGGGAATCAGAATGCGTCTCATTGAATAATGCTTAGGTTTGATACGTTATGCATACAAATGAATAATTTTTGGGCGGTAATTGCAATCCGGCTATTTGGACCGGATGGCAATGACGGGGTCCATCCGGGCGGCCACCAGGGCCGGCAAAATACCGGAAAGGGTACCAATGATACTCGATACGCCCAGCCCCAGCATGATGTTGGCCGGCGACAGGATAATCACCAGACTGCCCAGTTTCATAAATGACAACAAATAAACGAGCAAAATGCCGACGCTGCCGCCAATTAAACTTAAAAAAACGGCTTCAAACATGAATTGAAACAAAATAAAGTAGTTTTTAGCCCCCAGCGATTTCTGAATGCCGATGAGATTGGTGCGTTCTTTGACCGACACGAACATGATGTTGGCGATGCCGAACCCGCCCACCAGGATCGAAAAACTGCCAATGACCCACCCGGCCACCGTCAGAACGGCAAACAGACTGGAAATGGCTTTGGCGGCTGCGTCGGGTCGGTTGAGCGAAAAGTTATCTTCCTGCAACGGTTTCAGTCCGCGCCGGGCTCGCATCAGGCCCCGAATTTCACTTTCCAGTTCGAGGAGTCCTTCATCCTGGTCAAATCCTTTCACGGCAATGTCGATGCTCGGATTGATGGAATGGTACATCTTGGCAAACGCGCCAATCGGAATTATGCACTTGTTGTCGGGGTTTCCACCGAAGTTGACCAGGCTTTCGCCTTTTCGTTCCTGAACGCCAATGACGACGTATTTCAATCCGTTCAGTTTGAATTCTTTACCGACGGGAATCTGGCTTGGAAACAGGGTTTCGGCAACGTCGGCACCCACAATGGCCACGTTGCGGGCGGCATCGATTTCCTGCTGGGAAAAATACCGTCCCTGTTCAACCGGCACCTCCGAAATCTTGTTGTAATCCATCGTTGTTCCCTGAATCAGCGCCTGGATGCTGTTGTTGCCGTTTTTGACCGTCACCTGGCCTTTGAAATCCATCGCCACCACGGCCTGGGCGTTTTCCAGCCGGTCGGACAGAAATTTGAATTCGTTGATCGATGGCTCCGGGCGTTGGAAATACTTCCACCACTGAAAATTGCCGTCGAAGACCCAGGGCCATTTCTGAACGTACAGCACCTTATCGCCAATGCCCGACAGACTATCCTTGATATTCCGTTCGAGCGAATCCACAATGGTAAAAACCGCAATGATGGCGAAAATGCCGATGGTCACGCCCAGCAGCGAGAGCGTGGTCCTGAGTAGGTTCGAGCGCAGGGCCTGCCACGCGAACCGGAAGCTTTCGTACGTCTGACGGATGAATTTCAAGGGATTGACGGTTTACAGGAGACTAAAGGTATCAGACCAGTCGGAATCTACCAAACGATTTGAAGGCGAAGGTCATTTCGGCGGATGTTTGGTTAGTTTTTGTAGTTTAGTGGTTTACGAATTCCCGAATTATGAAAAAGAAAATTCTATCTATCAATAATACCATAATTCTGGCTTTGGTTGTTCTGGGTGCCTGCCGAACGGGTTCAAAGACACCGGGTGTTCGTCAGAGTTCCGGTGTATATCAGTACGATAACGAAAAAAAAACAACCGCCCAGCGTAAATCCGGGCCGTATTATTCGGACCGACAGGCGGTTACCGGCAGGAATGGAATGGTCGCATCGGCACACCCGGTAGCCTCGCGGGTGGGTGTCGACATCCTGAAAGCGGGTGGCAATGCGGTCGACGCGGCCGTGGCGGTCCAGTTTGCGCTGGCGGTTGTTTATCCCGGAGCGGGCAACATTGGCGGGGGCGGTTTTATGGTTTTTCGGGACAAAACCGGTCAGGCCTACACGCTTGATTTCCGCGAAAAAGGCCCCGAAAAAGCGCACAAAGACATGTACCTCGATTCGGCCCGGAACGTCATTCCCCGGCTTAGCATCACGGGCCATCTGGCAAGTGGAGTGCCGGGTTCGGTCGCGGGCATGGTGGAAGCGCACCGGCGGTTTGGCAAGCTGACGTGGGCGCAGGTGCTGCAACCCGCCATCGAGCTGGCCGAAAAGGGCGTGGCCCTGACCGAGCGCGAAGCCCTGGGCTTGAACCGCACCAAAAAGTCGTTTTTGCAGGTGAACCCGGACAAGCGGTATTTCATGAAAGCCGACACGACGGATTGGAAAACCGGTGAAGTGCTGGTTCAGAAGGATCTGGCGCAAACGCTGCGACGGATTCAACAGGAAGGACGTGCCGGTTTTTATGAAGGTGAAACCGCCCGGTTGCTGGTGGCCGAAATGCAACGGGGGGGCGGCATCATCACGGAAAACGATCTGAAAAATTACCAGGCCGTCTGGCGCGATCCATTGGTGGGAACCTTCCGAAACTACAAAATCATTACCATGCCGCCGACCTCCAGCGGGGGCGTGGCGTTGTTGCAATTGTTGCGATTGGTGGAACCGTATCCGCTGCGTCGCTGGGGCTGGAACAGCGATTCGACGGTGCAGGTGATGATCGAAGCTGAGCGTCGGGTGTATGCCGACCGGGCCAAGTTTCTGGGCGATCCCGATTTTGTGAAAGTGCCGGTCAGTCAACTCGTTGATAAAGACTATTTGAAAACCCGCTGGTCTGATTTTACCTTTGCCAAAGCAACGGACAGCAAAAACGTGAAAGGCGGTGTGTTGCCGGGTTACGAAAGTCTGGAAACCACCCACTTTTCGGTGGTCGATCAGGAAGGCCATGCGGTTTCAATCACGACTACCCTCAACGGGGGCTACGGCAGCCGCGTGGTGGTGGGCGGTGCCGGTTTTCTGATGAACAACGAAATGGACGATTTCAGCGTGAAACCGGGCGTCCCCAACATGTTCGGACTGATTGGCAATCAGGCCAATGCCATTGCGCCGGGCAAGCGGATGCTGTCGTCGATGACGCCGACGATTGTGGAACAGGACGGAAAATTGTACATGGTGGTAGGGACGCCGGGCGGCTCCACGATCATCACCTCGGTGTATCAGACGATCCTGAATGTGCTGGAACACGGCATGACGATGCAGCAGTCGGTGAACGCCCTGAAGTTTCACCACCAGTGGTTGCCCGATAATACCCTTTTTGAAAATGGCGCTTTTTCGGAGGAAACGATTCAGAAACTTCAGGCGCGGGGGTATAAACTCGAACAACTGACCAATTCGCTGGGTCGCATGGACTGCATTTTGCTTCGGCCCGACGGTACACTTGAAGGCGCTTCGGACCCCCGGGCGGATAATACGTCGGTGGGGTATTAAAAAAAATAAACCTTGTGAGCCGAAAAGCGGTTTTTACCAAATCACCTGTTAGTAAGCGACTGATTGACAATTATGAAAACGAAATTCCTTTCTCTCATTCTTCTGTGCCTTTTCAGTACCGGTTTGTGGGCGCAGGCTACCAAAAATGCCGCAGCGATGGCCGACGTTCGCAAGCGGCTGACGCAGATTTACGAAAAAGACCAGAAAGAGCGCGCGGCCTATGACGCCATTGAGCGGCAATATGGCTGGGGCGCGAAAGAATCGCAGGATGCCCGGCAGAAAATCAAGGACATGGACAAAGAACACCTGACCGAAGTGGAAAAAATCATTGCGCAGGTGGGCGGCTATCCCGGTAAGAGCGTGGTGGGCCAACCGCTGGATCAGGTCGCCTTTCTGATCATCCAGCACAGCGTCGACCGGGCGGTTCACGAAAAATATCTGCCGATGGTAACGGAGGCTGCGCAGAAGAATGAACTCGACAAAGCCGGGGTGGCTTTTCTGACCGATCAGGTGAAGGTTCAAAAGAAAGAAAAGCAAGTATACGGTACGCAAATTCACATCAACAACCAGGGACAGAAAGACGTCTATCCCATTGAAGATGAAGCCAATGTCGATCAGCGCCGGAAGCAGATGGAGCTGGAACCGATGGCGGCTTACCTGGCTCGAATGGGGGTGAAAAAGCAATAAAGTAGAATGTAAAATATCAAATGATGAATACTAAATGTAAAAGTGTTGAGTCAGCGTTTCCAGACTTTTACATTTAGTATTCATCATTTGATATTTTGCATTACAGTTAAAGCGCTAGAATTTTCCGTGGTTTTTGGCCATTTCCAACAGTTCGGTCAAGCCGGGGGTAGCGATTTCGTCGGGGGATTCAAATTTGATATGCCGCAGGAGTTTACCGGTGCCTTTCAGTAAATTGTTGGGGTCGGGCAGTTGGGTTCCGTAATGGAAACCCAGGTTGACGCTCGAGGAGAGCGGGGCAATATAGCAGATTTCTTCCGACATCCGGGGGCCGGTTCCGTAGGTAATCGTTTTGTAGCCGGTATGAACGGACTCGTGCGCTTCGGGCAGAACGCTCCGAACCAACTCCCTAATCTTCAATGCAAGGTCGCGAACTTCCGGTTTATAGTCGGCTAAAAAGTCTTCAACTGGTTTTTTCATGGGAGGGTTTAGTTGGCCAAAACTATAGTTTGTCCATGAAAAGTGCAATAATCGCGCCGATAATAATTATATGCAGCTAAAAAACCGCTCTGCTGTCGTTTTTAAGCCGTATTTGCCAATCCTTGATGCAGTATAACAATTTAAAAGTGATTTTGTGGTTTTGCCAATAAACGGGGAGAAAACCAATCGGCTGGCGTTAGGTTGAAGCAACGATTTTGCCGCGAACTGCGCCGAAATCGACGCGTTTTTCGTCGGCCCAGCCGCGCAGAATCAGCGTGTCACCATCTTGAAGGAACGTCCGGGTGGAGCCATCGGGCAGAGTCAGTGGGCGGGTTCCGTTCCAGCTTAGTTCGAGCAATGAACCATAACTGCCGGGCGTTGAGCCGGATATGGTTCCGGTCGCCAGCAGATCGCCGACGTTCAGGTTACAACCGTTGACGGTATGGTGGGCAATGAGTTGTGCCACATTCCAGTAAAGATGCCGCGCGTTCGTCCGGCTGATGACGACCTCATCCGGGCCATCGGGCGTTTGTAAAACCACCTCCAGCGTCAGGTCGAATTGCATTCGTCCGCCCGACTGCAGGTAAGGCAGGGGAGTGGGCTCCTGCTTCGGGCCGTCGATGCGGACGGAATCGAGTGCTTCCAGCGGCACAACCCAGGGAGACATCGATGAAGCAAAATTTTTCCCCAGAAACGGCCCCAGCGGCTGGTATTCCCAGCGTTGAATGTCGCGCGCCGACCAGTCGTTGAACAGCACCAGACCAAAAATATGGTCTTCAGCATCGTTGACCGAAACCGGCTCGCCCAGAGTCGACGGTTTTCCAATCACGATTCCGAGTTCCAGTTCAAAATCCAGCGCCTTGGAAGGACCAAAAACCGGCTGCTGATCCGGGCCTAAAAACGGGCCTTTGGGACGTTTGATCGGTGTTCCGGAAACCACGATAGACGACGCCCGCCCGTGGTAGGCCACCGGCAAATGTTTCCAGTTCGGCAGCAAGGGCTCAGCCTGTGGGCGAAACATCCGGCCCACGTTGCTGGCGTGTTCTTCGCTGGCGTAAAAATCCGTGTAATCACCAATGTGAATCGGCAGGTGGAGCGTCGCGGCTTCGGCATCGATCAACACGAAGTCGGCAAAGGCTTCGAGCGGTTTTTCCGGATCGTTCAGCAAGTCGATCAGGCGCTGGCGAATAATCCCGCAAAGCGGTTTTCCCAACGCCATGAAATCATTCAGAACCGGTTTTTTGAATACCGCCAGGTCGAACGAAAGGTCATCGAAAAAACCGAGCCGACCGACCATTTCCAGATCAAGAATCTGGTTGTCAAGCCGAACGCCCACGCGGGGGCTGGAATCGTCGGTGCTGAATATGCCGTAAGGGAGGGTCATGGCTTGTTTTTAAATAAAATTCCTAAGGGGACTTAGGTGCAGACTATGGCAGGTGGATTACCAGAGATTAATTTTCTTATATTACTCTATTAAAATGGTTGTAAGATTAGGGTAATTTCTGTCACCAAATGAGAATTAATTACATTTTTTAACAATATATTTTGGGGTTATTTTTTAAATTTATATCTAACGATTTTCTTAATTTTGCCACTTTTATACAACTCTATATCCTGTTTCACTGCTTCTTCTAGTTCTTTGTTGTAAATCCAATCGTAATTTGTAAATGCCCAATTCATATCAAAATATTCATCGGTTTTGTAAATCAACACACTAAGGCATTTGTTTAATTTTCTCTTGTACTTATAAATTTCAGTAAAATTTATAAGTACATTTTTCCAATGATCAAGCTTTTTAGGAGGTAAAGAGATGAATACGAAACCACACCCAGTTCTTGGGATTGTAAATCTATAAGGCAAAGAAAATTCTGAAGAATTAATATTGTCGATGGTTTTTTTGAACCGACTTTTAAACTCTAGCAATTCATATCGCTTTAATTTTGCAATTTCTTTTATTATTGAATAATAATCTGTAATATTTTTTTGACCTTCTATTCTTATTTTTTCTAAAAAAATATTTAAGATGCCTGACACATCAAATTCATCTACATCATCTTCCAATTTAGTAGCAGTGTCAATATAGCGCTCATTAATAATACTTTCGTCGTCGGTGTTTAAAAAATGCCCCAAAATATATTGTTCTGGGTAAAAGCTTATTATATTTTTATGCCTTAAATAAATCCTTTCCCTAAATTTTAAATATTCATCGAGTTCAGTGGGTGTTATTAAATATTTACAAATCCAAGAGTAATCTTCAATATTAAAAATATGAATATTTCCAGATTGCTTGCTTTCGTAGAATTTCATAGATTTGTTGCTCTCACTAATTAATGAACTATTAGGCATATATATAATTACTTTATTTATTTGATTTAAATTGGCTTTTGATATATCTATCTGGTGATTTCTGATATTTTTTATCTTAATTTCTTTATATTTTTGAAAAAAATTGATAGATTTTTTGATCTGATTTTTAGCAGTTTTGAGTACAGTATTTTCAAACCATTTATTTTCTTCTTTTTCTGTTTTTATTTCATTTATATTTCTCTCTTTTACTTGAATAACAAAAAGTAAATTATCTATCCATAATACATTGTCCGCTAGTTCTTTTTTGCCGTCATAGGGATAAAATTCATTTTTGTCAAAAGTGAATTCTTTATAAAAGACATTTGAGCTTATTCTTGTAACAATATTTTCAGATTGTGTAGGCATTCTAAATTAGATATAAATTGCAGTGTAAGATAACTTTAAAGACTTGGTATATCATTCACTGATATTACTATAAATAGAATCCATAATCCGGACGAAATGCTGGTAATCTTCTTCGCTTAGGTCGCCCCAGCCTTTCCGTCGAATATCGACCACGGTCGGCAGCACTTCGTCGTATTTGGTCTGGCCTTCGGGGGTCAGAAAAATCAGAAATTTCCGGCGGTCTTCTTCGGCCATGCGTCGTTCGGTCAGTCCTTTTTTGCAGAGCAGGTCGATCATCCGGGTCACGGTCGGCGCGTCTTTGGTCGTCAGATCGGCCAGTACATTCTGGCTGATACCGGGGTTGCGGTAGAGGTGATCGATGAGCACCCATTGATCGACCGTCAAGTCAAAACCGGTTTCGTTGAACTGCTTCTGGAGCGCATTCCGAATTTTCTTGATGGTCGTGTCAATCTTAAAAAAATAAGCCCGGTGATCGGAGGGATGCGTCATTCGTCTGATAGCGGTTTTCACTGGTTCATTCGCCGGAGCGACAGGCTGTATCATGCCGCGAAAAAGCATGACAAAACCCAACCACAAAAGTAGTCCAAACTAAGTGACTAACAATTCTTCCAGTTTCTCTTCAATTTCCGGAATGGATTGATACAATTGCTCGTACGATTCAATGACAAAATACCGGTCCTGAAACCGGTCGATGACGTAGGGCGTTTGCAGCAGTTTTCCGACCTCATACGGAATGCGGCTCGGTCGTGGATCGGATAAGCTGTAGGTGGTTTCGCCCGTCGAGGACAGAATGCCCCCGCCGTAGATACGCAATTCCGATTCCTGAATCAAGCCAAACTCAACCGTATACCAGTAGAGCCGCGAAATCATCTCAATGGCTTCGGGATGATCGACGTGGGCGAGTGCAATCCGGCTCAGAGCCGCCAGAAAATCGCAGAATGCCTGATTCGACAGCATCGGAACATGCCCGAACGTATCGTGAAACAGGTCCGGTTCCTGCAAATAATCCAGTTGTTCGCGCCGACGTAACCAGGTGGTGGCCGGGAAGTTGCGAGTTGACATGAGTTCGAAAAACGCGCGGTTGGAAATCAAACCCGGCACCGACGAAACCCGCCAGTTGGTGAGCTTTAGCAAGCGGGGATTCAGCTCGCGTTCAAAGTCCGGAATGTGATCGGCCACAAAACCGACCTGATCGATGCCGTCCAGATAAGCCTGACTGGCCTTCCCCGGCAAAAGTGCCATCTGTCGTTCGAAGAGCAACCGCCAGACGACCTGGTCGTCAGCGGTGTAGGTGTCGTATGCCTGAGTCATTTTCATGGAGTGAATGAGTGATTGAGCGATTGAGTGAATAGCTTCACCGGAGGTAAAAAATGGCGGAGCTATTCACTCAATCGCTCAATCACTCATTCACAATTGTTAAAGCGTTCCCCGCAATTCCTGCTCATATTCAATGGCTTCGAAGAGGGCTTTGAAGTTGCCCTTTCCGAATGATTTGGCGCCTTTCCGTTGGATGATTTCGAAAAACAGGGTCGGGCGCGGACCCACCGGTTTGGTGAAAATCTGGAGCAGATAGCCTTCGTCGTCACGGTCGACCAGGATGCCGAGCGACCGTAACGCGTTGATTTCTTCGTCAATATGACCCACCCGGTCGAGCAGATCGTCGTAATAGGCATCCGGCACTTTCAGAAACGCCACGCTGCGGTCGCGCAAAGCGGTGACGGTTTTTACAATGTCGTCCGTGGCCACGGCAATGTGCTGAATCCCGGGTCCGCCGTAGAAATCCAGGTACTCTTCCACCTGCGACTTCTTTTTGCCTTCGGCGGGTTCGTTGATCGGGAATTTAATGCGCCCGTTGCCATTGCTCATTACCTTGCTCATCAGGGCCGTGTAATCGGTCGAGATGTCCTTGTCGTCGAAGGATACCAACTGGTTGAATCCCATTACGTTGGCGTAGAAATTGACCCAGGTATTCATCTCGTTCCAGCCCACATTGCCGACCATGTGATCGACGTACTTCAGACCCACGTCGTCGGGATGGTGTTCCGGCTCCCAGGTTTTGTAACCGGGCAGAAAAATACCGCCATACTGACTCCGTTCGACAAAAACATGGACCGTGTCGCCGTAGGTGTGAATGCCCGACCGAACTACAAAACCGTCTGCATCTTCCTCGCGCGTGGGGGCCATGAATGGAATGGCGCCCCGCTGCGTGGTTTCTTCGTAGGCTTTTGTCGCGTCATCGACCCACAAGGCCACCACCCGAACGCCATCGCCGTGTTTATCGATGTGTTGACCGATGTCCGTACCGCCGTGCAGGGGCGAGGTCAGCACCAGCCGGATTTTGCCCTGAACGACAACGTACGATTCACGGTCGCGCCAGCCGGTTTCCAGCCCGGCATGGGCCAGCGGCTGAAAGCCAAACGCCGTCTGGAAATAATGCGCCGACTGGAGGGCGTTGGCGACGTATAATTCAATATAATCGGTACCATTGAGGGGCAGAAAATCTTTTGCCGCATCGGAGGCCGGTTTTGTTTGTGTCAATTCTGCGGTTTCCATTGGTTGTTGATGATTTATTCAATCCAGGATTTATAATACTTCCCATCGTCCAGTTGCAGGGCCGCGTCCGTCAGCATGAGCGGGCGGAACGTATCGATCATCACGGCGTATTCGTGCGTCTCTTTCTTGCCAATGCTCCGTTCCATTGCGCCGGGATGCGGGCCGTGCGGAATACCGCCCGGGTGCAGTGTGATGTGGCCCGGCGCGATATCGTTGCGACTCATGAAATCGCCGTCGACGTAATAAATCACCTCGTCGGAGTCGATGTTGGAGTGGTTATACGGGGCCGGAATCGCTTTGGGATGATAGTCGTAGAGCCTGGGGCAAAACGAGCAAACCACAAAGGCGTCGGTCTGAAACGTCTGGTGAACCGGCGGGGGCTGGTGAACGCGCCCGGTAATCGGTTCGAAATTGAAAATGGAAAAACCGTACGGGAAATTGTAGCCATCCCAACCCACCACGTCGAACGGATGCGTGGCATACACCAGCGAATGCAGTGCGCCCTGTTTCTTGATTTTGATCAGAAAGTCGCCGGTTTCGTCGTGGGTTTCGAGGTTTTGCGGCCGTTTGATGTCGCGTTCACAAAACGGCGAATGTTCGAGCAACTGGCCAAACTGGTTGCGATACCGTTTGGGTGTATAAATCGGTGAATGTGATTCGAGATACAGCAGACGCGGTTGTGTGTCAGGATCAAACTCGATCTGGTAAATCATGCCGCGCGGAATGATCAGGTAATCCCCGTATTCGAACGGAATGGTGCCCAGCAAGGTGCGGAGACGTCCGGAACCCCGGTGAACAAAGATCAATTCATCCGCATCGGCATTCTTGTAAAAGGAATCCGTCATCGACCGGGTTGGAGCCGCCAGCCCCACGATCACATCTTTATTGACCAACAAGGGAATGCGGCTTTCCACAAAATCCGCGTTGGTGGGTTCCAGATTGAAACCGAGCAGTTTGCGAGAAAGAATGTTCTTCTCAACGGCCACCACCGGCGTTTTTCCCAAACTTTCCAGCACCGCTTTAACCATCGTGGGCCGGTGGACATGATAGAGCAGCGACGACATGCCCTCGAAACCGATGGTGCCGAACAACTGTTCGTAATAAAGCCCGGCAGCATCGTCGCGGCCCGGCGGTTTTTCGAATTGGGTGTGCCGCTTGGGCGGAATCTGACCCAGGGTATGGTAGAAAGGCATGGGCGTTGATGAAATCTGCGAAATAATACTTGTTTTACTAACTATTGTTTTGCTTACAATTATAACGCTATTCTTGGAATATATTGAACAATTTCGGGAAATAATTTTCTTATAAATTGATTTTATGGATTTGCAGGCCGTAAAGTGCATTTAATACGAGCCTGTGTAGGGAGCAATCAGCATTTCCTTATTTTTGCCCGCGATTACCCCCAACCCCCTGAAGGAGACTATTTAAATCCGGGTTATATAGCCCCCTTTAGGGGGTTGGGGGCTTAACTTTCAACTCCATAAACCTGATGCAACCCACACTCCTGATCTTGGCCGCCGGTATTGGCAGCCGTTACGGTGGAATCAAACAACTGGATCAATTTGGTCCGAACGGTGAGACGATCATCGACTATTCCTTATATGATGCCATTCGGGCCGGTTTTGGCAAAGTCGTATTCATCATTCGCGAAGAATTGCGGAAGGATTTTGAAGAGATCTTTCTGCCGAAGCTCGCCGGTAAAATCGAAGTGGATTTTGCGATCCAGGCCTTAGATTCCTACGTGCCGGAAGAACTGGGCGCCATCCAGCGGACCAAACCCTGGGGGACGGGCCACGCCATGCTCTGTGCCTGGGAGCAAACCGACACGCCGTTTGCGGTCATCAACGCCGACGATTTCTACGGGCAGGAAGCATTTCGGATTCTGGCCGATTTTTTGGTGAACAACACCGATGATGAAATGCATGCCCTCGTGGGCTACGAAGTTCAGAATACGCTGTCGGATTACGGCTCGGTTTCGCGGGGCGTTTGCGACCTCAATGCCGATGAAACCCTGTCGTCGGTGATCGAACGGACCAAAATCTACCGGCAAAGTGCTGGTGACGAAGCCGGTCAGATTGTGTTTGAAGAAGCGGACGGGCTAACGGTGCTGGCACCCGACACCCCGGTTTCGATGAATTTCTGGGGTTTCAAACCGGCGGTTTTTCCACTCGTCGAGGAGCAGTTTGCCGATTATGCCCACGCGAATTACAATGTACCCAAAGCCGAGTTTTACATCCCGACCATCATGACCAATCTCATCCAGCGGAATCAGGGTCAGTGTCAGGTATTTCGGAGTCAGTCGGAGTGGTTTGGTGTCACCTACCCAGATGACAAACCGCTGGTACAGGCGTCGTTCAAGCGGCTGCACGAGGAAGGAAAGTACCCTGAAAAATTATGGTAGTTTTTGAAGATATGGTATTCGATTGGCACTTCTCCCTTTATTTTACCGCCAATACTGGGGGAATTGGCTTTGTTTATGATAAAATAAGATAATTTTCGGCCTAAAACTGAAAAAATGAAAAAAGCTCCGGACAACGCGTTTGGAGCTTTTTTCATTACCACAGGAATGAATTGTACTATTTTATAAAAGCTGGTATTTATCCGGGAAAATGGACATTTCACTATTTAAAGTATTAGTAGTAAACAACCGTAAAGTATTGAATTTTTCTAAGTTTAACCTTTAAATTATAAACAACTTTTTGATTATTAACAATTCGGTAATTGACTTGTATTCAATGTTGTATAAATTTGTATCAACAAAGGAGTTGACAAGGGTTCAGTAAGGTAATCATTTAGTTTATTGTACTATATCAAGTCTGAATACAACCTAGTTCGAATACAACCTGTAGAAAATTATGAAAACGAATTTTGTCAATAATAGTGTAACGTTGGGCTTGGCGATGCTGGCCGCAACGACTCTGGTAGCCATTGCTCCTTCATCAGCAGAGGCTCGTGTATTGGATGGCCCGAAAGCCGAAACGAAAGCAACGCCGGTTTCGATCCGGGAAGTTGGAAATCTGAAATTTAAAGTAACGGTCAATCAGCCGGTTGATGATAAAATCGTCGTATCGATTGCTGATGACTCCAACAACAAGCTGTACAGCGGCACGTTGACCAAAAAAGAACAACTGGGTCGGGTTTTCGACTTCTCGCAGTTGGCGGACGGTAAATATGTGATCGAAGTAGCCTATGGCAAAGAGAAAGTTTCTCAGTCATTCGCCATTCAAACGCAAGTAAGCCGTGTGGTTCTGGCGCGGAACTAAGCCCTCGGGCCTTTCCGCTTCTACTCACTAATTCTCGTCCACCTTTGTCAGTTCAAAAAAGGGACCCGTCAGGTTTTCAAAACCTGACGGGTCCCTTTTTTGATGATGAGTTATGAATGATGAACGATGAATGGGCTGACGCATGACATTCATCGTTCATCATTCATAACTCATCATTATTTCTCCCAGATCACCGTCTCCTCCCGTTCAAACCAAGGTTGAAGGTGGGGTTCATACCGGGATTCAATCATTTTTCGCTTTATTTTCAGGGAGGGCGTCATCAGGTCGTTGTCGACCGTCCACGGCTCTTTCACGATCACGGCTTTTTTGACGCGCTGATACGTGTGCAGGTTGGGATTCAGCGTGTTAAGCGTCTCCTCCAGACTTTGTGAAACCTGCGTTTTATCCGCTTTGAGGCCCGTTTCTGACAACACAATCAGCGCGATCGGTTGCGGCAATTGCTGAACGGCCACGCAGATTTGGTCCACAAAATTGTTCTCCGCAAAACCGGTTTCAATCTGCGCCGGAGCCACGTATTCGCCCTTGGTGGTTTTGTAAATCTCCTTCACCCGGCCCGTAATGGCTAAAAAACCGTCGTCGTCCAGTGTCCCCACGTCGCCGGTATGGAGCCAGCCGTCGGGATCCAGGGCCGCTGCGGTCATCTCCGGCTCCCGGAAATAGCCGCGCATCGTCCAGTCGGAGCGGGTCATGAGTTCGCCCGTGACGGGGTCGAATTTCACCTGAATGCCGTTGTAGAGCATCCCAACAGTGCCGTCTTTGATCGTGGAAGGAGGCATAACCGACACCACACCCAGGTTCTCGGTCATGCCGTAGGCTTCCTGAATGGTGATGCCCAATTCCCGAAACCACCGGATGATGGCAACCGGCGTGGGGGCTGCACCGGTCAGGATCAGCCGAACGTCATTAAGGCCGAGGGCCAGGCGGAGTTTGCGTTTGATCAAACCGGAAATCACCGGAATTTTGAGTAGCCGATCGAGTTTTTGCTGTGGAAGCGTAGCGAGGATTGTCTGCTGGAATTTCAGCCAGATGCGGGGAACGCCCAGAAAATGCGTCGGACGCGCAGCCGCCAGATTTTTGGCAAACGTCGCCATCGATTCTACAAAATAAACCGTGCCGCCCGTAATAAGGCTCAAGGCTTCGACAAGGTTGCGTTCGGCCACGTGACAAAGGGGCAAATACGAAAAGAAACGGGAATCCGGCACGTCGACGCACATCAGCGGTTTGGTCGCGTCGATGGCGCTGATCATTGCCTGGTAGGGCATCATGACGCCTTTGGGGCTGCCCGTTGTTCCGGACGTGTAAATGATCGTAAATAAATCCTCGGAATGCGGCTGCGGATTGTCCGTCATGGGCTCATAACGGGTCAGAATCTCATCCCACTGCGCGTGGTCCGGGTCGGTCGTGTAACCCGGCAAATCGATGCAGTGGACGGTTTCGGGGACACCCGGTTTCATGGCCGGCCATTGATCCAGCTTTCCGACAAACAAGACCGGGCAGACACTGTGTTCCAGTACCTGATGTAACTGGCTGGCCGTCAGGGTCGGGTAGAAAGGAACGGACACGTGGCCGCTGAGCAGAATCGCCAGATCGGCAATAATCCAATGCGCACAATTTTTAGATACGAGACCGATGTTACTCTTCGGGGGTAAGCCCAGCGAATTCAGGTACGTCGCCAGCGTCCGTGCCTGTTTTCCGACATCGCGCCAGGTGTAGTCGCGGTATCGGTCACCTTCGGGTTGCCGCAGGTAGACTTTTTTGGGTTGTTGTTTTTCCCAATAATAAAAATAGTCAAGCAGCGTCTGCCCTTTCTGAAAATCAGAGCGTAACGTGTTCATATCAGTATGGATTGGCTGGGTAGTAAAAGTGTAAAATAGTATTTGTTTTTGAAATAATTGTAGTTAATATGGAAAATCTTAGCAAAAAAGAAGCAGAATTTCCCGAAATGGGTTTTGAACGATCAGAAAAGCGGGTTAAAGGCTCGAATGAAGACGCCAATGCAGAACAAGTAAAAATTTCCGGTGGAATTTGTTACTAAACTTCGTCCTAATCGTCTCAATAAAAGGCACATCCGGAGCCAGACATTTCTTCGGTATTCGCCGAAATCCCGACTTTTATGACGACAATCTTACTGACCCTAAATCGCCTTTGTGTTATCCTCCTTTTTTCGCTCTCCTTCCTGAGCGGGAACGCCCAATCGCCGACGAACCTGACGACCAACATCGTGTTGACCGCACCGGCTGAAACGGATTTTGGTCCCTCGGCTTTTTTTTCGAGCACGACCCAGATTGTTGCCGCTTTCAATACGGCGCGACGGGCCGAAGAAACCCAGTTGGGATTGCCCGCCAATAGCCTGGGAAACTTAACGTTACCGGCTAATTATGCCACTTTTTCGCCTAATGATCGGGCGTTGTATCTCATCAACCAGGAACGGATCGCCCGGGCTGGCGTTACGTATCCCGGAACAACGGCCGTTCTGGGCTTACCGATGGAAGCAACCGAAAGCGCGCTGATCAATACCGCTCAGACGCACGCTGCGTTTATGGTAGCTAACAACGTGTTCTCCCATACCGGCGCTGGCGGGTCAGGCCCTTTCGATCGGGTGGAGGCCACGTATCCGGCTAGCTGCCTATCAGGAATGGGCTATTCCGAAAATATTTATGTCGCCTGCACCAGTAACCCCTCTACACCCACTTTTCTGGTCGAACAGGCCATTTTCAACTGGCTCTATCGCGACACGGCAGCCGGGTGGGGACACCGGAAAGCTGTTCTGATTCAGAATACGGATATTTATACCTCAGCACCCCTTCAGGGGTATGTCAACGACCACGGAAGTGCTTCCAGTGAAGGCTTTCTGGGTATTGGTATTGCTTCTACCACCGTTGGAGGCTATTCGGCTTCTTGCTCGGGTAGCTTTGCCGGTCACGTCGTAGTGATGAACATTGCCGACCCGACGGCTGATGCTAGCTGTACGTTCAATACGACGGATGCCCTTCCCGTCCATTTGCTCTATTTTTCGGGGGCTTCCCGTCAGGGAAAAGCCGTCGTGGGCTGGTCGACCGGTTGGGAGCAGGGCAGTCTGGGGTTCGATGTCCTGAAAAGCCGGGATGCCCAATCGTTTGAAAAAATCGGGTTTGTTCGCGGAAACGGGACGAGTTCGGAAACCAACACGTATGGTTGGACGGATGAGGAAGTGACACCGGGTCAGACGTATTATTACCGGTTGCGACAAATCGACGCCGATGGTCGCACGGAACTTTCGAAAATAGTAGCCGTCCACATTGGATCGACAGACCGGGATGTTTACCTCTTTCCCAATCCCAGTGCCGACGGGCGGTTTACGCTGGTAGCTTCGGGGTCGGATGAACTCAGCCTGCAACTGGTCAACACGGCAGGGATTGAATTGCCGGTTCGAACGGTGGCCGCGTCCTCTTCGACAGACGTCGTTCCGCGTCAGGTGCTGACGCCCGGCTTGTATTGGGTGAAGGTGCGGGATGCAAAAGGCCGGGTGCAAAACGTCCTGCGGCTGCTGGTAGGCCACTAAAAACCGGGTTTTTTGAAATCACAACGGCAAACTGTTGGGTTGTTTGTGTTCGTTCCGTATTTTTCGCAACGGTGCAGGTGACCGGGTTGGCAACTAACGCCTTTTTGATGCGACAACTTACCAGTGCCCTTCTGTTGATTTCCGGTTTAGCGTTCGGTCAGGCACCGAAAAACCTGAAAGCGGATGTAAAATTACCGAAGGAGCCGACGTACACCAGTGCGCCCAACGGTTTTCCGGTTTTCGACACACCGGCTCAGGTTGTGAATGCGTTCAACTATGCCCGTCGGCAGGAGGAAAAGCAGATGAGATTGCCCGCCAACAGCTTGGGAAACCTGACGTTACCGGAAAATTACACCAAAATGTCCCCGGCAGAACGGGCGTTGTGGCTAACGAACGGGGAGCGAAAAGCCCGGGCGGATGCGAAGTATGGTACCGAAAAAGCACTCGGTCTGCCGCTCGAAGCCCTGGAAACCCACCTGAACGCCGTGGCCCAGGCCCACGCTGCGGACCTGACCACGCACAACTTTTTTGGGCACACCAGCCGGGATGGCCGGACGGCCCTGCAACGCATCAACGCCCAGACGGTGTTTAGCGGAAAATGCTACGAGTTTATGTCGCGGGCTGAGAATATCTACATGTTTTGTTACTATTCCAGTGACAAACCGGTTCTGGAGCTACCGGCTTTCATCGTGGAGCAAGCCATTTTCTCCTGGCTCTATCAGGATGCGGTCGTGGCCTGGGGGCATCGGGAAACGATGCTGATACAGGACAAAGATGCGTCCGGTGGAAAAGGGTTTCAGAACAACCGGGGGGCCGTCGGCAGCGAAGGTTTTCTGGGCGTCGGCCTGTCTACCCGGTTGGACTATGGCCCTTGCGCCAAAATGCCGGGCTACCAGCGGGTTGGCCACGTCGTGGTCATGAATCTGGTTGATCCAGCCGCCGATTGCCCGTATTCTCTTCCATAAATTTTCTTCCCAAACGGCCTGTTCACCGGTTTATCGATTTCAAGTTTCCGGGAAATGTACTTAAGTATATTTCCCGGAAATCGCTTTGCCGCGCGGTTTTAAGCCGCTCATGGGGCGGAGTGTGGTAAAAGCAGGCTTGTAAAAAAGTCTTGTCGTCAAATTTCAAAGCAGGGCAAGTAGAACGTTTGGATGGGCTTCTTTTATGGCATAGTAAACTTTATCTACAAAAAATACTAAATGAAACACTTCTCCGCCTATACTGCCGAGGAGTTAGCCGCTGACGAATTATTCATTCGGTGGGTTCAACATCCTGATGACGCTGAGGTTTCGGCGTACTGGGAGGGTTGGCTGGCTCACCATCCTTACAAAACGGAAGTTGTCGATTTCGCCCGCGAACTGGTTCGCATGGCTTCAAGCCCGGCGTCGCGGCCGATGGAAGGAGAGGAGGTGATGTCGTTGTGGGGGCGAATCCGGTCATCGATTCAGGAAATGCCGGAGTTGCAACCCCTGCAGCCCGAAATCCAAAGTTGGGTAACAAACTGGTATATTTTTCGCTGGGTGAGTGCCGCAGCCGGTATCGTGCTGTTTATCGGCTGGGTTCTCTGGACGCAGTGGTCACATGCGATGGAAACCGTCCGGACACCGGTTGGCGTGGCCAAAACGGTGAAGTTGCCCGATGGAACGCTGGTAAAACTGATCGGCAACAGCCAGATTCGGTATGCGCGCGTCTGGTCGGAAGAAGTGCCCAGGGCGGTTTGGCTCGAAGGAGAAGCCTTTTTCACCGTTGCCCAACGCTACGGTTCCGGTGAAGACAGCAAGTTTCGGGTTCATACGACCACCCTGACCGTGGAAGCGCAGGGAACCCTCTTTACGGTTTCGCAACGAAAGAAAGGAACGCGGGTTGAGCTTTCGGCCGGCAAAATAAAGCTGATGCGCAACGACGATCCGCAGGTCATCGAAATGAAACCCGGTGAGTCCGTTGAAATTCCGGCCCCGACACCGGTTACGGTTCAGAATAAAACATCTTATATCCTTAGCGATACCGATCCGCAACCGTCGTCGGTCATCTATTCAATCTAATTCAATCTCTATTATTTCTATACGTTTAATCAACCAATCTCTATTATGAAATGCATCATTACTTCCTTTCTCTCTGCTAAAGCGGGGCGGGTTGCCGTTGCAACTCGCCTGGGAGCTTGCGGGTTGGCGGGTCTGCTGGCCGGTAGCCTGCCCGTCGAGGCCGCCATCGGCCCACACCGACACCCCGCAGACGTGCACACTGCCAACCTGAGGGGCCTGCCAATGGCCAGTCTGAGGCCAGGTGAAATCATCGATCCCGCCCTACAGGAGCGGACGGTTTCGGGCCAGATTCTGACGGCGGAAGACAATACCCCGCTGCCGGGGGTAAACATTGCCGTGAAAGGATCGACGCGCGGAACCACCAGCGACGCTGAAGGAAAATTCCGGATTGCTGTTCCGGATAATAATTCCGTGCTGGTCTTTTCATCGGTTGGGTTTCTTTCTCAGGAAGTTACCGTCGGTGCCCAATCGACGATCAGTCTAAAACTGGCCGTTGACCAGCGCACGCTGAACGAAGTGGTCGTTGTCGGGTATGGTACGCAGAAAAAGAGCCAGTTAACCGGGGCGATCTCCTCGGTTGGCGCCAAAGAAATCGCCGAACTGCCCATCACCAACGCCCGCCAGGCACTCCAGGGCCGGGCTGCCGGGGTCGATGTGGTGCAGAGCAGCAGCAAGCCCGGCGCCGGCCCGGTCGTCCGGATTCGGGGTCGCCGGTCCATCAATGCATCGAATGATCCGCTGTATGTCGTCGACGGGATTCCGTTGGCGGGTGGAATCGACGATATTAACCCGTACGACATTGCTTCGATGGAAGTATTGAAGGATGCATCGGCGACGGCCATCTACGGGTCGCGCGGCTCCAATGGCGTTGTGTTGATTACCACGAAGCGGGGTAAGCCGGGCAAAACCGTTGTCAGTTATGATGGCTATTACGGTTTTACCGATCGGCTTGGCCAGATCGATGTTTTCAACGGAGCCGAATTTGCGGAATACAAAAGGGAATCCCGCCGGGCAGCTAACCAGTATACCACCGATGAAAAGCTCTTTGAACCGATCGAATTAGACGGAATCAAAAACAATCGCAGTACGGATTATCAATCCTACCTGATGCAGCAAGGGAACATTCAGAGCCATCAGGTTGGGGTGCAGGGTGGAAATGAGAAAACCCAGTTTTCGATTTCCGGTAACTACTTCAAGGACGTCGGTGTCGTGAAGAATCAGGATTTTACCCGGTATACGTTCCGGATCAATCTGGATCACCAGGTTAGCAAGAAAATCAAAGTCGGTATATCGACCCTGGGCGTTTACAGCACCCGGAACGGCGAAAACTTCAATCCATTGGGTGGATCCTATGCCGAAAACCCGTTGGGAAAACCGTATGATGACAACGGTAACCTGATTTTTCTGCCGACGTCGGATGGTTTACGGACCAACCCCATTGCCGAGGTGGTTCCGGGCGCGCAGATCGACCTGACGAAGCGGATGCGGATTTTTAACAGCATCTACGGCGAATGGAACATCATCGATGGCTTGAAATACCGCGTCAATTTCGGCCCTGACCTGACCAACCGTCGCGTAGGCCGGTTTGTCGGTAGCCAGACCAACGCCCGCCGGGGTGCCGATCCGACCGCCTTCTCCTTCAATGAATACCAGTTTAACTGGACGCTGGAGAACATCCTGACCTACAACAAAAGGTTCAATGACATTCATAACCTGAACGTTACGGCACTCCACTCGATTCAGAAAGACGATTACGAAACCAATCAAATCTCGGTAACGGGTGTGCCGGCTGAAACGCAGCAGTTCTACAACCTGGGGCAGGCTTCGCTGATCAACTCCGTGGGCTCGACCGTCCGTCGCTGGGTGCTGAATTCCTACATGGCCCGGGTGAACTATGACTACAAGGAGAAGTACCTGCTGACGCTAACGGCCCGCTACGATGGTTCATCGCGGTTTGGTGAAAACACGAAATACGGTTTTTTCCCCTCAGCGGCTGTTGGCTGGAATTTGAGTAACGAAGGGTTTCTGAAGTCGGTTCGCTGGATCGACAACCTGAAACTGCGGGCCAGCTACGGTTCAATCGGCAGCACGGCCATCGATCCCTATCAAACCCAGGCTCAGTTGGCCCGTTCGGCCTATGCATTCGGTTCGGTTGGCGCATTCGGTTACTGGCCATTTACCATTGGAAACCCCGATTTGAAATGGGAATCGACCACCAACAGCAACGTTGGGCTGGATTTCAGTCTGTTTAGCGGACGGGTTTCCGGTTCGCTCGAATATTACCGGGCCGATACGCGCGACCTGCTGCTGTTTGACCAGTTGCCGTTGACGAGCGGTTTCGACCGCGTGCTTCGGAACGTGGGAAAAACCCGGAATCAGGGGGTTGAACTGACCTTATCGACGGTCAACGTAGATGCTCCCGGTGGATTCCGCTGGACGACGGACTTCCAGTTTACCCGCAACCGGGAATCGATCCTGGAACTGTTCAATGGCAAAGTCGACGATGTGGGTAACTCCCGGTTCATCGGTCAGCCGCTGACTGCCTATTTTGACTACAAGAAAATTGGCATCTGGCAGGCCAACGAAGCAGAACAGGCTAAGAAATACCAGAGTGCCGTAGGCCAGATCAAGATTCAGGATACGAACAACGACGGAAAAATTGATCCGGTCGACCGCGTCATTCTCGGTTCGCAAGTGCCGA
This sequence comes from Larkinella fluvii, assembly GCF_051857545.1. Classification (NCBI taxonomy): domain Bacteria; kingdom Pseudomonadati; phylum Bacteroidota; class Cytophagia; order Cytophagales; family Spirosomataceae; genus Larkinella; species Larkinella fluvii. The sequence continues at coordinate 610,220 of NZ_JBPZHB010000003.1, forward strand.
AATACAGCCTGGGGCTCACCAACCGCTTCGAATACAAAGGCTTCGATCTGTCGTTCTTCGTGTTTGCCCGCGTGGGTTATATGTTCCGCAGTATTTTCCACCAGGATTTCCTGACGCTGGCAGGCCGATACAACACGCTGGACGTTGACTACTGGAGCGCGAACAATCCAACCAATGAGTTTCCGCAGCCAAACATGAACCAGGAATTTCCGCCTTTCCGTTCGACGCTGTTGTATTTTGACGGTACGTTCGTGAAAATCCGGAACATCAACTTCGGGTACAATGTCCCGGCGAGTCTGACGGAAAAACTGGGCATCGGTTCCCTGCGGTTTTTTGCCAGCATTCAGCAACCCTTTATTTTCTCGGAATACCGGACCAAATACAAAGGGATCGACAGCGAAACCGATGGCGATGTCAACGCGGATCAGTCACCCGCCGTACGGCAGACCACGTTTGGTTTAAACCTGAAATTTTAACCTGGATTAAACGGATTAAAAAGATGTTCAAGATGAAAACATATAAATCACTTCTTCACTCGTTCACGCATTCGCTATTGATCGTGAGCGCGCTGTTGCTCAGTACAACGGGCTGTAAAGATTTGCTGGAAGAGGTTCCGATTTCGCAGGTCGGCAGCCAGTATGCCACCACGCCGAATGGGTTTGAATCGGTGGTGAAAGCAGCCTATTCGTCGTTGCGGGAATACTATGGTCGCGAAGATGCCATGACCCTGACGGTTTTCGGAACGGATACCTATACGATGGGAGCCGATGGTAGTTTCAAATTTGTCAACCAGTATACGTCCCAGATCGACGGCCGATTAGGGCCAACCAACAACATCTGGAATGCTTTTTACAAAGGCATCAATACCATCAATGTGGCGCTGGACGCGGCTGATGGAATTGCCGGGCTGGACGCAACCATCAAGAAACGTCGGGTTGCGGAATTGAAATTTCTGCGGGCGCACCATTATTTTATTCTGGTGCAGATGTTTGGGCCGGTTTCGTTGCTGACCAAAGGCAACCTGGTTCCGACGAAGGAATTTACCCGCGCTCCAGTGAAGGAGGTATATACCCAGATCATCGCGGATCTGGAATCTTCTTTGACCGATTTGGCAACCCCCACCGGCGATTATGGCCGGGTAACCAAAGGAGCTGCTGAGCATTTGCTGGCTAAAGTCTACCTAACCAAAGGTACGGACAAAGATGCTCAGGCCGCCGATGATTTTGCCAAAGCCGCTACCTATGCCCAGAACGTGATCAAGAACTATACGTATAGCCTGTTGCCTGATTTTTCAGCGGTGTTTGCCCAGGGTGGAGGAGAAGTCAACAGCGAGGTGATTTTTGCCACGCAATACACTTCCGATCCCATTACGAACATTGGTTCCGGTTTCAACAGTACGACAACCAGCACGGTGACCATCAACGGAAACCAGACCCACTTGTATTTCGGGATGGAGTATGACACTCAGGCCGGTATGCAGCGCGATGTGCTGAACGGGCGCCCTTTCAAGCGGTTTATGCCGACGAATTATATGTTGAATGTCGTGTTTGCCGAAAAAGACCGGGTGAAAGATTCGCGCTACAAAAAAACGTTCAAGGACACCTGGCTGGCCAACAACCCCAGCAAAACGACGCCGATCTTTGATAATTCGAAAACGTCCCTGAAGTTCAATGCCGGCGATACAACCATCTTTATTCCGGGCTATGAAATGCCACTGGCCGAGCGGGCCAAGCGTCCGTATCAGGTGTTGGTGCCAAGTCTGTACCGGCCTAACCTGTTCCCGACTTTGCAGAAATTCCTGGATCCCCTGCGCCCCGACCGGACCTACGAACCCGGTAGCCGCGATTTCATCATGTTCCGGTTGGCGGATACCTATCTCCTGGCGGCAGAGGCTCTCATCAAACAGGGAAAAGCGGCTGATGCGGTGCCGTTGATCAATGCTGTTCGCCGGCGGGCGGCTTGGCCGGGTAAGGAAAAAGACATGGAAATTACGGTTGCCGATGCCACGATGGCTTTCATCATGGAAGAACGCGAACGCGAAATGGCCGGCGAAATGCACCGTTGGTTTGACCTGAAACGCTGGGGTAATCTGGTAGAACGCGTGAAAGCGTACAATACCGACGGGGCTCCGAACGTCAAGGATTTTCACGTACTTCGGCCGATTCCACAGGATCAAATTGACCGTACGGCGGGTGGAGCGGCCAAATACCCGCAAAATCCGGGGTATTAATCCATATGGCTAAGAATTGACCAACAGACCCCGAACCGGAATTCCGGTTCGGGGTCTGTTGTTTAGGACAGGGCTGAGTAGATTTTACGGCGAAATTCCTTCCTTCCTTTAGAATTCTTTACAACAAAAACCGCAACTCCCATTCAGGGTTGCCGACTATACTACCCTATTATGCAGGCTATTGTAAACAGACGCCAGTTTCTTACCACCGCCGGTTTATCGGCGCTCGTTCTGGCAACCAGAACCGATCTGCTGGCTGATGCCGCTAAAAAATCGGGACTGAAGATTGGCTACTCCGGGATTACCTGGGGCGGCAAAGACGAGCAGGCCATTAAAGACCTTTCTTCGCTGGGCTATAAAGGGATTCAGCTCCGGGCCAACACTTTTGCACCGTATAAGACCAAACCCTCGGAACTGAAAGCTTTGCTTGACCAGCACCAGTTGAAGCTGGCGATGTTTTCGAGTGGCAATGTGGAGGTCGACCCGGCGAAGTTCGACAGCACCGTGGATATGCACGTGGCCCACGCCAGCTTTGTGAAAGCCCTGGGCGGTTCGGCATTCCAGATGACCAACAGCCTTCGGAAAAACGGGCAGGCCCCGACCACCGAAGAACTGAAAAAGCTGGCGAAAGTGATGAACGAGATTGGTAAACAAACCGCCGACATGGGCGTTCAGGCCACGTATCACAACCACATGAAACAGTGGGGCGAAACACCCGAAGAAGTGGATATTCTGGTGCAGGAAATGAATCCAAAGTACGTCAAACTGCTGCTCGATATTGCCCACTACAAACAGGGTGGGGGCGACCCGGCCAAAGCCGTTGTGCAATACAAGGACGTGCTGCACACACTGCACCTGAAAGATACCAAAAGCCCGGTACCTGAAAAACCGGATGATCCGAAAGCCTACAAATTCGTTGAACTGGGGCAGGGTAATGTCGACGTTCCGGCGGTTTTTGCAGCTTTGGATAAAATCAAGTTCAAAGGCTGGGGCGTGGTCGAACTTGATGGCGTTCCAGACCCGAATAAAACCCCTTTGCAGTGCGCGCAAATCAACAAAGATTACATTACCAAAACACTCAATTTCCCACTTTAGCACTGATCAGCTCTGATTTTCTCCGATCAACTCTGTGAAATAATTTAATCGCTATTTCACAGAGTTGATCGGAGAAAATCAGAGCTGATCAGAGAAAATACTATGAAGACACTATTCGTTACGGCCGTTTTAGCATTAGGCCTGATGGCTGCTGAAAAACCGCAGGCACCCAACACGCTGACGGCCAAGGAGAAAAAGGAAGGCTGGCAACTGCTTTTCGACGGCAAAACCACCAAAGGCTGGCGGGGTGCCTATAAAGACAAATTCCCGGAAAAAGGCTGGCTCGTTCAGGACGGTTTGCTGACCATCTCGAAAACCGACGGTTCGGAATCGACGCACTACGGAGACATTGTGACGGAGGGTGAATACGGCGACTTCGACCTGATGTTCGACTTTAAGCTTACCGAAGGGGCCAACAGCGGCCTGAAGTATTTCGTGGTGGAAGAAACCCCCAAGCCGAAAGGATCAGCCTACGGGCTGGAATTTCAGGTGCTGGACGATGACAAACACCCGGATGCCAAAATGGGTCGCGACGGCAACCGCACGGTTGGATCGCTCTACGACCTAATCCCGGCCAAAGACAAAAAAGCCAACCCGATTGGCGAATGGAACACCGGGCGGGTGGTCTCGAAAGGGAATCACGTTGAGCATTGGCTGAACGGCAAGAAAGTCGTCGAATACGAACGGGGTAGTGAGGAATTCCGGAAGCTGGTCGCACAAAGCAAGTATAAGGCCCCTTCGTATAACGCCCACGGTCGTTTTGGCGAAGCCCCCAAAGGCCACATTCTACTCCAGGATCACGGCGACCGCGTTTCGTTCCGGAATATGAAGATTAAAGCGTTGTAAGGTTTACGGTATTCGGTGCAGCTCCCCGCCGGGACTGACGCATGCTGGCTAGTGCACGAAGTCTAACGCGTCAGCCCCGACGGGAACCGCACCGAATACCGTAAACCAAAAACCGTAAACCAAAAACTAGTAGACTTTTCGCAAATAAGTCTTTCAGTAATAGTCTTTTGTCAGCAACCAGACGTATTCTATTTATCATTTAAACGACCAGCCGCATGGAAAATCGTCGCGACTTTATAAAAAAATCTGCTCTGGCGGGGCTCGGAATGAGCTTCTCTGCCGCTAGTTATGCCCGAATCCTGGGTTCCGCCGACCGCGTTCGGGTCGGAATTGTCGGGTTCTCGGACCGGTTCCGGGGTGCCCTGGCCCCCAGTTTTGCCACCCATGCCAAAGAACTCAACTTTGAATTCGTGGCGGTTTCCGACATCTGGAGCCGTCGGCGCGATGAAGCGGAGGCTTATCTGAAGGGAAAAGGATTCATTGGCAATGATAACTTTGCCAAATGCCGTAACAACGATGAACTCTATGACCGCAAGGATGTGGACGCCGTCATTATCAGTACCGCTGACTTTCAGCACGCGCTGCACTGTGCGGAAGCCGTGGACGCTGGACGTGATGTGTACGTCGAAAAACCGTTTGCCGAATCGCTGGAAGATGCCCGCAAGGCGTTGAAAGCCGTCGAAAAAAGTAAGAAAATTGTACAGGTTGGTTCGCAACGCCGGAGCACGCCGAACTACTGGGCCGCCAATGAATACATCAAATCCGGAAAATTTGGTGACATTACCATGGTTGAAATGACCTGGAATGTCAACCAGCCGGGACGGTGGCGCCGGGCAAAACTCGTTTCCGAAATCAAGAAGGAAGAGACCGATTGGAAGCGGTATTTGATGAACCGCCCGATGGTGGAATGGGATCCACGCAAGTATCTGGAATTCCGCCTGTTCTATCCGTATTCTTCGGGTATTCCGGGTCAGTGGATGTCGCACCAGATCGATACGGTTCACTGGTTCAGTGGTTATGATCACCCGCGCAGTGTGGTTGCCAACGGTGGAATTTATGTCTGGAAAGACGGACGAGTGAATCCCGATACGTTTACGGCGGTTTTCGATTACGGCCCTGACGACGACAAAAGCAAAGGTTTTCAGGTGCTGTATAGCTCACGGATGAACAACGAAGCGGGCGGAACCAAGGAATTGTACTACTCGAACGGTGGTATGATCAACCTGGATACGAACAAAATTAGCTCAGAAGGTGGTCTGGAAGCCAAAGCTGCGGCTGAAATGGGGATGAAGCCCAATTTGCTGGCTGCACAGTCGCTGGCAACAACGGGTGAAAAACAGATCACTTCCGCAAATACCGGTGCTGACCCGATGACTTCGGCGCACATGCGGAACTGGATGGAGTGCGTTCGCAGCCGGAAAGAACCGAATGCACCGGCCAAAGTCGGCTATAATCACTCCGTGGCCAGCATCATGTCGACCATCGCTTACCAGACCGGTGAGCGGGTTACTTTCGACAACGCCAAGCAGGAAATTATGGCGAGTGGAAAAACCGTAAAAGTTTAATTGATTAGATAGGAACGCTGATTGAACGGATGCAACGGATTTTAACGGATTTATCTGTTAAAATCCGTTGCATCCGTTCAATCAGCGTTCCCATAAATAGCCACCTGAAAATGAAAAAACTAACTTTTGCCTTCTGTCTGTTAACGCTCGGTGCGATGGCTCAGAAGCAGGCTGTTCAACTGACGAACAATGAAGCGCAGAAACGCGTGGATGTTACTGTTGATGGCAAACCGTTTACCTCTTACATCTATCCGGGCCCGGATGTCCTGAAAAAACCGGTGCTGTATCCGATCCGGACGGCAGGAGGCAATTTTATCACGCGCGGCTGGCCGATGGATCCCCGGCCCGGCGAGCGTGTCGACCACCCGCACCACGTGGGGATGTGGCTCAATTATGGCGATGTGAATGGCCACGATTTCTGGAACAATTCCAACGATGTAAAAGGACACGGCGGCCCGTTTGGCACCATCGTTCACACCGGTATCAAATCGCTGAAAAGTGGAAAAGATGTGGGCGAATTGGTCGTGACTGCCGATTGGCTCGATAAAGATGGCAAGCCCCTGTTGCAGGAAACGACGACGTTTGTTTTTCGCGGTACGCCAAAAGAACGCATCATCGACCGGACAACGACGCTGAAAGCCCTGGGCAAGGACGTGACGTTTAAAGACAACAAAGAAGGCATGGTGGCGATTCGGCTGGCCCGGCAACTGGAACACCCGTCGAACAAGCCGGAAGTGTTCACGGATGCGAGCGGTGTGGCGACCAAAGTATCCCAGATGGACAACACGGGCGTCACCGGAAAATACAAAAGCAGCGAAGGGGTAGAAGGCGAAAAAGTCTGGGGAACGCGCGCCAAATGGATGAACCTGACGGGCGTCATCAACGGTGAAAACGTTTCCGTTGCCCTCCTGGATAATCCGAAAAACATCGGCTATCCGACCTACTGGCACTCGCGCGGATACGGTTTGTATGCCGCTAATCCATTGGCCCCCAGTGTGATGAGCGAAGGCAAAGACAAGCCGATGAACTATGTGCTACCTGCGGGTAAGTCCGTAACTTTCCGGTATCAGGTACTGATCACAACCGGCTCGGTCTCCGACGATGCGCTGAGCCAGAAAGTCAATCAATTTGCGAATTAGTTAAATTTTTAACGAACAAGGCATAGTAATTGCCTGCGGGTTTTTATTGTGACCAATGCAGGCTTCATACGCTACTGCAAATTTGCTTATCTCCATGATCGGTTACTTTTAACCGTCAAGTAAGTGCTAAAAGTCAATTTGTGCCATCTGATCACTCGGATGGCTTTTTTTTTGATTCAGTGTCTGGTATTAACCCAAATCACATTAAAGACACCAGCATGGAACCATTGCAACAGCTCATCGACTCTTATATGAACACATACCGGGCCATTATGTGGCGGATGAAAGACCGTGCTGTCGACAGCCGGGGATTGAGCGAAACCGTTCGGTTAACCGAGAATACAATTCGCCTACGGCGTCAGAAACCGGGTCTATGGCGGGTTAGTGAAGTTCGGTTGCTGGCTGAATATTTCGGTTTGCCCGACAATGCCTGTGTGCGCCTGGAGCAGGAGTTAGCACCCTTCATGAGTCAGGCATTGCAAATGCCGCCTTCCAAACGCCGTCTTCTGGAGCAGGCGACGCAATTGCACCTTCGGCGGATGTCGGCCAATAAACGGCTGGACTGGCCCGTCGAAGACATCGAAAAGCTGCGGAAGGGATTACAGCAATTTGAGGCCAACGCCTGTGTTGGCTGAAGACGGATGCGGTGAAATTGGCGGCCGGTGTCTAATTCAACGAGAGACCGGCCGGCGTGTTATAAGAAAACCGGTTTAATTTCGCGCTCATCCACGACCGAAAAACCGGGCTGTTAAAGCCCATTTTGCTCAGTTCATCGTCAATCTGCCGCAACAGAAAATTCAGTTGATGGACCATCAGCCACTGTCGTTTAATTTGCTGTTTGAGGGAGGCCGGAGAAGGGGTGGCTGATGTTTCTTCCATTAACCGCCGGACTGTGGCGCGTAAATGGTACTGAATAACGACCAACCGGCCTGCCAAAACGTGGTCGGCAGGGTGTTTTTCCAGAAAAGTGATGCCGTCGGTGATAAGCTGGTTTCGGCGTTGAAGGTGTTGTGTAACGGTGATCCAGGCCTGATCTGCTTTGATCGACTCGTAGGATGCGGTTTTCATGATAATAGGTTATTTACAAGTTTTCAGTACGGTTAGGTCAAAAATAGCGAAATAATCCAAATAATATAGGGGTGAGAAAGAAGAAGTGAAGAATTTTAGTTGGCGGTAGTTTTCTGGAGACCTGACCTTTCTTTTCGGTGATTTTGCGGATATTTGTAACCCCAATCACTTTGCCGAAACCCTCTATGAATCCTTCCATCCGGGCCCTCATCGTTTGCACTAACCATACGGACTACAGAACCAAACCGGAGAAAACGGGCCTTTGGTTGAGTGAATTGACCCACTTTTATGACGAATTATCAGACAAAGAAATTCCATATGACATCGTGAGCCCAAAGGGGGGAAGAGTGCCAATTGATGCGCGGAGTTTGAAGCGGAAAGACAACACGAACGACAAATGGTATCCCAATCCGGTACTGAAAGCGAAGCTGGAGAATTCACTGAAACCGGAGGAAGTGAATGCCGGTCATTACCAGTTGATTTACTTTACCGGTGGGCACGGAACGCTCTGGGACTTTCCGGAGAACGATCCTATTCAACAGATCACCCGGCAGATCTACGAAGGCGGTGGAATGGTCGCGGCTGTGTGCCACGGCGTGAGCGGGCTGTTGAATGTGCGCTTGTCGGATGGGAGCCTGCTGATTCAAAACCGACAGATTACGGGTTTTGCCAACGTGGAGGAGCGGCTCCTGGGGCTGACCCATGAAGTCCCCTTTTTGCTGGAAGACGAGCTTCGGAAACGGAACGCAATTTATCGGAAAAGTTTAATTCCCTTTTTGCCCTACATTGAAGTGGACGACCGGTTGGTGACGGGTCAAAATCCGTTGTCGGCCCGAAAAGTCGGCAAGAAAGTGATGGAAGAGATGGTTGAAAAATAACAAAACCGGCAGGAATGGTTCGGTTTCTTTTCCATTAAATCAGGGTGTTGTTCAACAATCCGCTCTCCAAAACCTTCTGATAATATGGAAGTTTTCGGGCCTGCTTGATGGCGGGTAGCTGGGTTTCGTGGTAAATATCCGTTCCGACGAAGGATACCAGCCGCTGGTCGATCATCCATTCTGCCAGATTCCGGGCTTCCCGCGAGGGCTGACCCGAGAGGGAAAGGAGGTTTAATTGGAATTTAACACCCTGATAATGAAGGTATCGCATTGTTTCAGGATTTTTTTGCAGGTAAATGTATTGTTCTGGATGAGCCATAACCGGCACCAAGTTCCGTTGTTGAAGGGCCGTAATCACCTTGTCCAGTTCGTAGGGCCGTTTGACCAGGCTGGTATCGAAAAGCAGATAGCGTTCGGTCGTGCTTTGGCCAAACGTCAACAACTCGGCTTTGGAGTAAAGAATCCTGAGTAGGTTGATGTCGACAAAATACTCGGCAGCTACTTCCACCTCAATGTTAATCTTTAATTTTTGCAATTCGTACTTCAGAATCGACGCGGCCGCAAAAATGCTGTCGGTGGTATTCTGGTAGAAACCATCCATGATGTGGAGGGTTGCAACGACCTTCCGAAAGCCCAGCGCAGAGAGTTCACGAAGGAGACTGATGCTGTGTTCAACCGAATCGGTTCCGTCCTGACTGCCCGGAAGCAGTTGGGCATGAACATCGACACGAAGCTCGGAAGCCGAAGCCGACGCGTCGGGCTTAGCGGTTTTTGTACGGGCACGAGTCAGAAAACCGAATGGCATTGGGGTATGTAACTAGAAAGTTAGGAGATTCGGGTGCCGAACAAAAGTTTGGCACGGCACCCTCAATCTGCTTCATTAATGGACATGAATCGTGCCAAAACTAACAATATGGGTAGTGCTCGTTTATTAAACGGATACAAAAAAACCGCTCAGGTGAGCGGTTCGATACGAATCGGTATGCGCCGAAAATTTAAGACACAGATTGCGGAAATAATTCGCGAAAACGAGCCAACTGTTGGTCTTTATCAGACACGTTCGGGCTCTCGATGCCCCAGTCGATGTTTAGATCAGGATCGTTCCAGATGATTCCCGACTCACAGGATTTGTTGTAGACATTGGTGCATTTGTAACTAAAAATGCTATCCTCCAGGGCTACGAAACCGTGAGCAAAACCCTCCGGGATATAGGCCATGTTGCTGATTTCCGAATCGAGGATAAACGCTTCGTATTTTCCGAAGGTTGGCGAGCCATCGCGCAGGTCCACGGCAATATCCATCACTTTCCCGGTAATGACCCGGACCAGTTTGCCCTGCGCAAAGGGTTCGTTCTGAAAATGCAACCCCCGCAGGACCCCTTTGGTTGAAAAGGATTGATTGTCCTGCACAAAATGAGCGGTGATGCCTAATTCGTGGAAAACCGGTTGATTGTATGTCTCCAGAAAACTACCACGGGAGTCTTTAAATGTCTTCGGGCGTAATTCGACCAACCCTTCAATCGACGTTTTGATGACCTGCATGAAATACTAATTGAGCATAAAGAACCGGTTTGTCCGGCATCAGCGGACAAATTTAGGAAACTCTATCTACTTCCAGTAATTTTGAGCCTCACCTTTTTTACGGGCACCCAACTAATTTAACTTTAGCAGACGATCAACCTATGACGGCTAATGAGTTGTATACGACTATTTTAACTAAAAAATCTTATTTGTGCGTGGGTTTGGACACTGATATTCGCCGGATACCGACGCATCTTCAACGCGAACCGGATCCGGTGGCAGCCTTTAACCGACAAATTATTGAAGCCACGGCGGAGTACGCCGTTGCCTACAAACCCAATATTGCTTTTTACGAAGCTCAGGGCCCCCGCGGTTGGGAAAGCCTCCAGCGAACCCTCGAATACATTCCCAAAGACTGTTTTACGATTGCCGATGCCAAACGCGGTGATATTGGCAACACCTCCGGTTTATACGCCCGTACGTTTTTCGACCCGGCTTCGTCGGGGCTGGATTTTGATGCCGTTACGGTGGCACCCTACATGGGTCGGGATTCTGTCGAACCGTTCCTCGAATTTGAAAATAAATGGGTGATTCTGCTGGCCCTGACGTCCAATGCCGGTAGTTCGGATTTCCAGCAATGGCCCGTTGGGGGTGAAAAACTCTACGAAAACGTGATCCGGACGTCGCAAACCTGGGCCGGAGCCGACCGGATGATGTACGTAGTTGGGGCCACCCGCGCCGACGAACTGGCGCACATCCGGACGCTCATCCCCGATCATTTCCTGCTCGTTCCGGGCGTGGGCGCGCAGGGCGGTAGCCTGGCTGAGGTGTCGCGCTATGGCATGAATCAGCAGTGCGGTCTGTTGGTCAATGCCTCCCGCAGCATTCTGTACGCGTCCGGCGGTACCGATTTCGCGCAAAAAGCAGCCAATGAAGCCCAGGCGTTGCAGCAGGAAATGGCGGGGTACCTTTGAGTGATGAGTTAAGAGTGATGAGTTAAGAGTTATGAGTTATGATTGGGCGATTTGGAAAGAATGTTGGTGAGAAGTGTGACTTTTTGCCTTTTTCTCCTTCCAATACGTAGCTGCACGGACGATCCGTCACACGCTTCATTCTTAACTTATTACTCATAACTCTTAATTCATAACTCTTTATGTCCGAAGAGTTTATTTATTTTCTCTGGCAATTTCACTATTTCCGCACTACCGATCTGCGAACGGAGGAAGGGGAGGGCTTGCGGGTGATTCATCCGGGGTACCGCAATCCGGATGCCGGGCCGGATTTTACGCACGCACGCCTTTTTGTGGGGGAGGTCGAGTGGGTTGGAACGGTTGAAGCGCACGTGCGGGCCGGGGACTGGCTGCTCCACCGCCACCAGCACGACCGGGCCTACGACAATGTGATTCTGCATATTGTCTGGGAAAAAGAGTTTCTTGAGTTAAAGCGGTCGGACGGTTCGGTTATTCCGACCTTGTGCCTGAGCGAGCGGGCGGACCTGACACTCCTGCAACGGTATCAGACCCTGCTGGCCGAATCGGGACCCATACCGTGTGCTGCTCAGATAGCCCGCGTAGAACCTCTGCGCCGGACGGCCATGCTGGATAAAGCCTTGCTGCAACGCCTGGAACGAAAAGCCGCCGGCGTGATGGCCCTGTTTCAGAGCACCGATCTGGACTGGGAGGAGACGACGTATCAGCTCCTGGCTGTAGCTTTTGGGTTTCAGGTAAATACCGAACCTTTTGGCCAGTTGAGCCGTCAGGTACCGCTGAAAACCTTGCAAAAACACCGTGATACGCTTTTGCAATTGGAAGCGATGTTGTTTGGGACGGCCGGTTTACTGAACAGCGAAAACCCGGATGCCTATGAATCGGAATTGCAGCGGGAATACCGTTTTCTGGCGGCCAAATACCAGCTTGCCGCCAAAAAGCTACCTGCCTATGCCTGGAAATGGGCTAAGCTTCGTCCGGCCAACTTTCCAACGCTCCGACTGGCCCAGTTTGCCCAACTGCTGACTTTCCGAAACAGCCTGTTTTCAGTTTTGATCGAAACGGACGACAGTCGGGTTTTGCTCCGGCATTTGCAGGTTACGCCGTCTACCTATTGGCAAACGCATTATCGGTTTGGGAAAGCATCCGGCCATGTTCTGGCTACACTGGGGCAGAAAGCTGCTGAGAGTCTGGTAATTAACGCCGTTGTTCCGTTGCTGGTTGCCTATTCCCACCACAAGGATCAGCCCGAATACCGGGAGCGCGCCATCCGCTTGCTGGAACAACTTCCGGCGGAAGATAACCGCTTGACCCGGGTCTGGCAGCAGTTGAAGATTCCGGTTCGTACGGCATTCGATTCGCAGGCATCCATTGAGCTGTACAAGAATTTTTGCCAGCCTAAAAAGTGTCTGTCGTGTCAGATTGGGGTGAGTCTGTTGCGGGGAAAGTAAGACCTGAAAAGTGAACCGCAAAATGTAAAATATTGAACGCCCAATGTAAAAGTGAAGAGGCTAAGCGCTCTTAAACCACTTTTACATTGGGCGTTCAATATTTTACATTTTGCGGTTACAAAACCTTAAAAACCGCTCGGGCCGCCGGTCAATGGATCGGTATCGCGCCGGTAGGTCGTGTTGCCTGAATTGGATCGGGTGTCATCATCTGATTTCCAGGTGCGGTTTTCCTGATCCCGTTGCCAGGTTGCCGCATCCGCATTCTCTTCGGTACCGCTGCCGGTCACGCCGGAATAGCTGCTTCCACCCGGGTAGGTACCGACGGTTTGGCCGTAGTCGCCATCGCGAACGGTGTCACGCATCCGGTCTCGGATGCCATCCCGGTCGGTATCATCATCGTTGTCGGACTCCATTTTGGCGCGTTCATTGATGAATGATTCCGCAATTTCAGTCAGTTTCCGGTCTGTATTTTTTTCCTCCTCCAGACTTTCACTCAGGAGTTGAGCGGCATCGTGATACCCCAGCAAACGAGCCAGGGAATGGAGTGAGCCGTAGGCAGCAATTTCGTGGTGTTCAACTTTTTGTCCGGCAATGATCAAACCGGCGTCGCGGGTTAATGACCCCGATTCGGTGTCAGCAATCACCAGATCGCCATCATCGATAAGTCCATCGATGGCGTTGCAGTCCTTTTCGTCGGCATCGACCCCCAGTTGCTGGAAGATTTGCTCGATTCGGCGAATTTGATTTTCTGTTTCAGCCAGGTGCTGGTGAAAACCGTCGCGTACTACATCGGTGGTAGCCGCTTCGGCCATGTTTGGCAGCGCATCAGCAATTTGCTTTTCGGCATAATAGATGCCTTTCAACTCGCTGATGAATAATTCACGCAGTGATGTGTCCGTGTCCCTCGTGCCAAAAAAATTCGCTAACTGTTCCGTGAAAGAAGCCATACAGATAATTGATTAACAGGTTTAACATTGAGTTTACATCCTATGCTCAAATGCTATACCAGTAATTAATCGCCTGAAAAATAGAAAGTTAGTAGGTGAGCGCTGTGGATGAATTACCCCGTTTCGCGGATGGGGTTCCTCGTAGAACCGGAACAGCGAAAATCAACTGCTACGAATTATTGATGAGACTAACGCCCGAACCCAGGAACACCAGACCGACAATGAAAGGCGCCAGGGATTCCCATTTCGTGATGCTCATGCCCAACACCGGTTTGGCATCCGACAGGAAAGCCACGCAGGCAAACAAGACGACGATGATGCCCAGAATGGTCAGTGTTGCGCCGAAAAAGCGCCGGAAGTTGTTCTTATCCATAGTATTTTGTGCGTTTGTGGTGGTTTCGTGTCGGATCTATGGCGTGCTTTCTGGTGAAGCGGAATCGTGGGCTACGGACTGGTCAGCCTGAATGGGCAGCTCTTTGACGGGTTCCAGGCCCATTTTCCGGCCCTCTTCGATCATAAAAGGGATTGCGGCCTCCAGCGTGTTGACGACGGTACCCTCCAGAATGGCTTCCCGAATGGCTACCTTGATCAGGCCGACTTCTTTCGACGGTTTCAGGCCAAAGGCTTCCATGATGAGTTCTCCCGTGATAACCGGCTGAAAATTACGCAGTTTATCCCTTTCGTCCAGCTCGCGGAGTTTGCGCTCCACCTTGTCGAAATTAGCAAGGTGTTTCTTGACGCGGTCGTAGTTTTTCGACGTAATATCGGCCCGGCAGAGGTTCATCAGCGCTTCCAGATCGTCGCCCGCTTCGATCAGCAGCCGCCGGAGTGCCGAGTCGGTAATCTGTTCTTTCACCAGGGCAATGGGGCGAAGGTGCAACCGGACGAGTTTTTTAACAAACCGCATTTTTTCGTTCAGCGGCAATTTCATCTGGCGAAAAATGCCCGGAACCTGTTTGGCTCCCAAGTCCTCGTGGCCGTGAAACGTCCAGCCCACTTTCGGATCGAAGCGTTTGGTAGCCGGTTTGGCAATGTCGTGGAGCAAAGCCGCCCACCGCAGCCAGAGGTCATCGGAGCGTTCGGCCACGTTGTCCAGCACTTGCAGCGTGTGGTAAAAATTGTCCTTATGGCCCTTGCCCTCAATGGTTTCAACGCCTTTCAATGCCAGCAGTTCCGGGAAAATAAGTTCCAGCAAACCGGCGTGATACAGCAGTTTAAAACCGTATGATGGCTTGGTCGACAGAATAATCTTGTTCAGCTCGTCCGTAATCCGTTCCCGCGAAACAATCGCCAGCCGGTCTTTCATTTCAATAATCGCATCGAACGTGTCCGGCTCGATGTCGAAACCCAGTTGCGACGCAAATCGGATGGCCCGCATCATGCGAAGGGGATCGTCGGAAAATGTGATTTTTGGTTCGAGCGGGGTGCGAATGGTTTTCCGGCGCAAATCGTCCAGACCGCCAAACGGGTCGAGCAACTGGCCGAAATCGCTCCCGTTCAGGCTAATACCCATCGCGTTGATCGTAAAATCCCGGCGGTTCTGGTCGTCTTCGAGGGTGCCGTTTTCAACCAGCGGTTTTCGCGAATCGGAGCGGTAGGATTCTTTCCGGGCGCCCACAAACTCCACTTCCCAGCCCAGCGAACGACTGCCTGGAACGGTTTCGGTTGCCTCGGTATACGTAGTTTGATCGGGATGAGCCGGTAACATGGCCGTTCCGAAATTCTTAAACACAATCACGGGCACTTTCAACTCCCGGCCCACGGCTTCGGCCAGGTCGATGCCACTGCCAATGCACACAATGTCGATGTCTTTCGACGGACGTTTCAGAATCAGATCCCGTACAAAACCGCCGATGACATACGCACGAACGTCCAGCGCAGCCGCCTGACGGGCGATGACTTCAAAAATGGGATTGCTATGTAGGGTCTCCGTAAAGTTCATAGAACACAGGAATAACGAATCGTTCCGATCCTGGTCGGCAGTGGCGGTACGGCTCATTATTTTCGTAAAAAGGCTACTTCCCCTTTTGGACCTAACTCCATAATACGCGGCAACTGGATTTTGGCCGGCAGTTCGCCCCACGAAATGGGCGGTTTTGCCAGACCGACCGGCCATTCAGCATCTTCAAACGGCAAGGTCAGCAGCCCCCGGCCAAACGCGCCGATGAGTTGTCGCACCGATTCGCTAAGGGTTTTCCGCAGCGGCACCTGCAACCGGAAGGCGTCGGGCAGGTTGATGCCGTTGTACAATAAAACCGTCAGGGGCATTTCGGCGAACTCGATCAGGTCCCAGGCCACATCCGGCACAGGCCGGACATAGAGGTTGAGCTGACTATTGTCGGAAATGAGAATGGTGGGAAGCGGGGCCGGAACCAGGTCTTTCCGAACATCCAGCAGATGTTCGACGGCTTCCGCATGGCCGGGATCGCAGGCCAGTGAAACCCCGGTTTCGTCGGCCAGCCGGATGAGTCGTCCCTGCCGGAGTTCGGCAACAATATCGCGTGGCGTTGGTGTCATAGCTGTAACAAGCCGCAAAAGTACGGCAAGTTTTTGGAAAGGTGTTTGAATTATAAGCAAACCGTCTTAGATTTCATTCAAATGTCGGTTTTTACAGCCCCTTATTCCTGACCCATGAATTTAGTAGTCGTTTCGCTTACTGCCCCTAAATCCCCTGAAGGGGACTTTTTGCATCTGGAAAAATTCGCTTCCAAGCCCCCTTCAGGGTCGGGGTCGCGCATTACTTTAGGGGTGAAAAAGACGTTTATTTTTGGAATTATCTACCTGTTCCTGTCCGTTTTAGGATATGCCCAGAAACCCGCTGCGGCTTCGAAAGAAACCGTTGCCTTGTCCAAACTCTACATCATTCCCGACAAACGCTACATCATGCGGGGGGATGGAAAACCGTTTTTCTGGCTGGGTGACACGGCCTGGGAATTGTTCCACCGGCTGACGAAGGAAGAAGCCGATCTGTACCTGAGAAACCGGGCGGCTAAGGGATTTACCGTGATTCAGGCGGTGGTGCTGGCCGAACTCGACGGGCTGACGCAGCCTAATCAGTACGGTCAGTTGCCATTGGTGGGCAACGACCCCACTAAGCCCAATGAAGCGTATTTTCAGCATGTCGACTGGGTGGTCAACCGGGCCACGGAGCTGGGGCTGGTCGTTGGGCTGCTGCCGACCTGGGGAGATAAATTCAATAAGAAGTGGGGAAAAGGCCCCGAAATTTTCAATACTGCCAATGCCCGGACGTATGGTGAGTTTATTGGCAAACGCTACCGGGGCAAACCGGTTATCTGGATTTTGGGCGGTGACCGCAATCCGGAGGACGAGCAACGGCTGGCCATTGTCCGGGCGATGGCGGAAGGCATCAAGAAAGGCGACGGCGGCACCAAGCTCATGACCTATCACCCGCAGGGCGACAGCAACTCGTCAGGATTTTTTCACAGCGATAAATGGCTGAACATTAATCTGTTTCAGTCGGGACACAGTGCCAGGAACAAGAAGAATTACGTGATGCAACGGCAGAATTACGCGATGTTTCCACCCAAACCGACGCTCGATGGTGAACCACGTTACGAAGACCATCCGATTGCGCACAAACCGGAGCAGGGCTATTTTGACGATTTTGATGTGCGGCAGGCGGCCTGGTGGGCGGTTTTGTCGGGCGGATGCGGGCATACCTACGGTAACCACAACATCTGGCAGTTTTTCGATAACGACCGAAATCCGCCGGTTTCGGCCGCCCGTACGCACTGGAAGCGGGCACTCGACCATGCCGGGGCGTTTCAGATGGGAATTTTGCGCCGGTTGTACGAGTCGCATCCGTGGACGCGGCTGATGCCCGACGAGCGTCTGATTCAGAACACCAATCCCGACGACGGCAATCACCAGGTGGCCGCCATTTCGGAAGACGACAACTTCCTGTTTGCCTACACGCCCAACGGCAGTCCGCTGAAAATTGACCTCGCCCGGCTGACCGCTTCGCCGAATGTGCTGGCCTACTGGTATAATCCCCGCGATGGAAAGAGCCAGAAAATCGGGGTGTTTCCGAATACCGGCCCGCAGGAGTTCAAGGCCCCGATTGTCGGCCCAACCACGGACTGGGTGCTTGTGCTGGACGATGCGAAAGCGCCGTTTGCGGGTTTTGGCCTGAAGAAATAGCTAAACCGTATGGCCAAAAACCGCCATTTTTTCTGCGCCGATGTCCTGTCCCAACGCCCGGATGATGTGGGAGATCAGCCGGTTTTGACCGCAACACTCGCCGGTAAAATCCGTACGGTATTTTTTAGCGATGTAGCGGTCGTGCGGGCAGCCGCCGTTGCAGATTCCGTAGTGTTGACAGGCCGATAGTCGCTGGAGGTTGTCCCGTTCCTGTCGGCGCAACGCCCGCATTTGGGGCGATTTAAACAGCGAATCGAAATCCGATTCCAGAATGTTGCCGAGGTTATACATCGGATCACCGACGTATTTGTCGCAGTGGTAAACGTCGCCTTCGGGCTCGATGTGGTAATAACCGCCGAGGCAATTCCCGGCCAGCGTGCAGACCTGTGGATTGCCCCGCATCACCGAACGCACAATGCCGTCGATCTCGCGCACCCGAATGTCGGGGTTGTCGAGGGCATACCAATGGTCGAAAATCCGGATCATAAACTCTTCGTAGTCTTCTAGCGACAGGTAATCAGTCGTCGCGCGTTCGCCGGAGTTCTGGCCGATGAGGTTGTCGGGAACGGCGGGCAGGAACGAGAAGTTGTCGACTTTCAGATCCCGGGTGATGAAATCAAAAATTTCGGGAGCCGGTAAACGCTTGGTGTTTTCGTTCAAAACCAGCAGAACGCCGTGGCCGATCCCGTATTCTTTGAGCAGGTCGATGCTTTTGATCACCTGCTGAAAACTCCCTTTTCCCGATGCAAAAGACCGGTTTCGGTTGTGGATTTCTTCGGGGCCATCCACGCTGACGCCCACCTGAAAGTGGTTTTTCCTGAAAAAGTCACACCATTCCTCCGTGAGCAGCGTACCGTTGATCTGGACGCTGTTGAGGACGTATTGCCCTTCCTGAATAAAAGCCTGCTGCAGGCTGAGCGCCCGGCGAAAGAAATCGATCCCCAGCAGGAGCGGTTCGCCCCCGTGCCAGATAAAATTGATGACCTTGTAGCGTTTCGCGCGAAACGCTTTCGCTACGATGTTGGCCAGAATCTCGAAGGAAATAACCGTTCCGCGCGAGCGCCAGTCGTGGCAGTAGGAGCAGCGCAGGTTGCACTTCCGGGTCGATTTGATGATCAGGCTGAGGGAATTGTCCATGATAGAGGTTGTTGTAAGGCGGTTCGGAAAGGGAGTGAAAAGCCGAAGAACCCCTTTTGGTCGGGATTCTTCGGCGGGGGATGGCAAGCGGTTTCAGGACATGCCTTTGAGCCGGTCTACGAGTTTGATCTCTTCCTCCGAAAAGCCGATGGAATCAGCAAAATCCTTGAACGAATTCAGCGGACTGGTTTCAAACCGGGGAATGTCGACGATGATCCGGAACCAGAAACGAACCCAGATCCGGAACCAGATGCGGAGGTTGAGGTTCTGCACCAGCGCATCCTGGAGCGCCAGCCCCGCTTCATCGGTTTTGATCTGGTTCCGTAATTCCAGGGGAACCATCTCGCCTTTCCGAATCGGAATTTCGGCGTCGGGGGACGATATTTCGAGCCCTTTTCGTTCTTCGTACATCGCTTTCGCTACTTCCTGAATCAGCCTTTTTCCGATTTCCTGCTGACTTTTCGGGTCTTTGGCCAGTTTTTCCAACGCGTCGATCTGTTCTTTCAGCGGTCTCTTTTCCATGGTGTTTAGCTTTAGTTTTACATCGATATAAATACCTGACTAATAGTGTTTTATTGGCCGATGTAAAGTTTGTTAATCCCGAAGAATTTCGCTTTTACGGATGTTCCTAACCTTTCAACGCATGTTCCAAAAACTTGAACGGATGTTCCGAAAGCGGTTTGAGTTCATGGGTCTCCTGGTACCGCCGGGGGCAAACGCCGAATACCTCCGTAAACCGTTTGGTGAAGTAGCTCAGGCTGTTGAAGCCAACCGAGAAGGCAATCTCGGAAATGGTCAGATCCGTTTGATCGAGGAGCAGATCGCGCGCTTTCGTCAGCCGGACGTACCGGATAAAGGCCGTGGCCGACATCCCGGTTTTGGCAGTGAGCCGACGGTAGAGGTTGGTGCGGCTCATCGCAGCCGATTCGAGGAGGTCCGTCACGCTTAAATCGGGATTGTCGATGTTTTGCTCGATCTGACCCCACAACTTCAACACGGTATGGTCTCGGACAGCAACGGATTGAAACGGATTCATGGCTTTCTGGATGAACGGTGTGAATGTAGATACATCGGGCGATGGCAAACCCGGTCTATCCTTGATGTTCTAGCCAGTCTACTTTGGGAAGTGCAATTGTTGGAGCAAATGAATACAATAATTTCCTGGAAAGAGATCGGGTTTTAGTATCCGGTTTGGCGAAAACCGCTAAACTTGCCGGTTTTCGAAACCATTGGCATTCCTTATTTTGAGTTACCGGTAATCTATTCCAAAGTCTGGTAATTGAGCGTCCAGAGTATGCCGGACGAGTGAAAAAAAGTTTAGCGAGGGAGGAAATTGTCTTTCTGAGGAACGTAGTCTATACTTGCAGGAAACGATTCATTCACGGGTTAGCGACCGTATGTACTGGTATGAACGCAGGAATTGGCAAGTATCTGATCGGAATTGGGGTTGTGGTGGTCCTGATCGGGCTGATCGTTTATTTTTTTGGCGATAAACTGGGCTGGCTCGGTCGGTTGCCGGGCGACATTCGCATCGAAGGTAAAAACGGCGGTTTTTATTTCCCGATTGTCACCTGCATCGTCGTCAGCGTTCTGCTGAACCTCATTTTTGTTTTGATCCGGAAGTTTTTCGGGTAGCGTTGGTATCGTCCGGGCTGGCCGAGCGGCTCGACGGGCGGGTGTCCGGATCATCGGGAATGCGGGTTACTTTATTGATATAGAACACTTCACGCGGAGGAGCCAGGGAGCGTTCAGTCGAAATTTTCTGAAATCCACAGGCCAGAAAATGGCCGTCATACCAGGCTTCCAGTTGTTCGTTTTCGGAATAGACCACTTTCTCGTTTTCCCGTAATTTTTTCAGCGAATACTTCTCCTGCTCCCGCACCACCTTGCCGCCCTGAATCACCTCGGCGTGGATTTCGCCGTCGTGTGGATAGGCCAGAATGGTCGTGTTGCCCTGGCGGGAAACCTGCACCATCTGATTCAAATCGTAGCTGCTCAGATCGGGAATGGGCAGGGAGTTGTCCCACAGTAGTTTACCATTTTTGTCGAAACCGCACAGAAACGCGTGCGTATACCGGTAGCCTTCCTGGTAACGATCAAAAGAGCGCCCGGAGCCCAGATAGGGATAAGAACTGCCCCGGTATTGGGGGTAATACACTTCTGCAATCAGCATCAGCCCTTCGTCGGTGGGCAGCAGGTCGTGTACCAGCAGCCGATACCGGAACTTGGTGTCTTTGCCCTGGTCTTTCCGACGCGCCAACCGCTCGATCATCTTCTGCTGGCGTTTGGGTTTCATGTAGTTGAAGAAATTCTGAAGCTCCGAAAAGTCGATGTACCGGGTGTCTTCGGTCGGGGTAATCACCGTGCTTTCGCCCACCGGCGACGCGGCATTGCGGATTCGCGTGATGTAAACCCCCTGCGAATAGGGCGTGCAGTCGTTGGAATAATTGCCAACGAGCAGCGATTCCTCGTCGTTGAGGGGAAGTAATTTGCCCGAAATCAGACTGTGTTTGTTGCCGTCCAGATTCACCGTCCGGATCAGTTTGCCTTCATACGAATAGGTGCGAACCGTAAATTCGCAGTTCCGCTGGTGCGTGGCATCGGTCATGACGTGCACCAGTCGCCGTTGTTCATCGACTTCGATGTTGTTGAGCTGAATGTGGTTGGAATACAAACCGGGTAACACTTTGGAAGTCAGGTCGAAAAACGAGAACGACACCACCACCGGCCGGGAGCGGTAATACCCACCGAGGTAGGCGATGTTGTCCAGGACCTTGAAATGAAAAATATCCATGGGTGTCACCAGATCACCCCGGTAGGTTTCCATCGTTCCGTCGGTGAGGTTCACCCGCAGGATGGCAATTTTCTCGTTGGCGGTTTCTTTCAGCAGCCAGTAGAGGTAATGTTCTGTGCGGGCCGACCGGACTGGTTCGTAGAACGCATCAATTTTATAATCCGTCGACCAGAGCAGTTTGAGGTCGGTATCGTAGCGTTTGAAAGAGAACTTGGTGGGGGCCGATGAGTAGTAATCGCCATGCCGGACATTCACCAGAACGCCCTGATCCCCGAGCGTCGTCACGTCGAAAAACTCCTCTGAATTCTGACTAATGGGCAATTCCAGGCGGATGGAAGGCTCAAATTGGGCCATCGCGGGAATACATGCCACCAGCATCCAGCACCAAAGCCCTCTCGTGAGACGATTGATCATCAGCATTTTGATTAAGTACTGATTAAAGGTACGTATTCCGCCCCTTTTGTCAAATCAAACAGCGGGTTTTTGCGTGAATGGAAATTCTCAATTCTGTACTATTAAATAGGCAGAAAGTGACTTCCGTCACATCCGTCCGTCAAATCTGGGACACTTCTCTTCAACTCCTCAGTTATGGTTTCGGCGAAAAAAAAGCTGTTCGATCAACTCCTGGCTATCCGGCGGTTGTTTCCGGAAGCCTTGCATGAATTGGAAGTACGGCTTGTTTTCCAGCGCTTGCCGGAAGGTACGCACCTGCTCCGGGCTGGCGAAACCGAAGAGCGGATTTACTACATCGCCCGGGGTTTGGTGCGCGGCTATTGTCAGGAGGAAGAAAAGGAAGTAACGACCTGGCTGGCGGAAGAAGGCCATTATGTATTTTCGAGTTCCGGTTTTCTACTGAATAAACCATCCAACGAATCCATCGAAGTCTTGGAGCGGGCCGAACTGTTTTACATTACCCGACAGGATCTTGATTATTTACACTACCGTTTTAAGGAGTTTAATCACCTCAGTCGGCTGATCCTTCAACACCATATTCTCATCCAAGAAGACCGGCTGCGTTTACTGCGGCAGAGCAAGGCTGAAAAACGGGTTGAGCAGTTTCGGAAACAATTCCCGGAGTTGTGGAAACGGGTTCAGAACCAATACATTGCGTCCTATTTAAGGATTGATCCGGCCACTTTGAGCCGGGTACTGCGGAAACGATAAACTGGAAATTCTAAAAATGTAACTGATTGTTTTTAGGCTGTTAACTTAAGTACTACGCAAGAATATTTTCCTAAAATGATCACTATTTTTTGACGTTTGTCAGACGTTTTTTGACAAATGTCAAGCGGTTTTTCGGTTCTAATTGTCAGATTTGTACATGCAAAAACCGCACAGGTCCGGGGCTGCGATTCCATTCCTGTACGGTTTTGTGTCGTTCGATGTTTTACCATAAAACCTGTGTAAAAGTATAAAAAATGTATTACGATTCGGTATTCCGATTTTGGTTGCTACCACACTGTCCTGTCAGAAAGAAACGACTCAACTCAGTCCAACGCTGACTCCTGAAACCGCGGAAAATAAGGAAGTGGTTAAAATTGCTGATCGACTCCGATTCTCAAACCGGGATGTATTTGAATCCTATATGCTTGATTTGAATAAACGCTCGGCCACTGTTAGCGAGGAAAAATTTTTGGAATCAAAGGAAACTGCTCTGGATTTTGAATCATATCGGAACCTTGGTAAACGATTTGGTGCACGGCGGAGTAGTGAAAGTTGTCCATTGGATGATGAACATCTGGCATCAGTCTTAAACCCGGATGGAGTTATTCAGATTGATAAATGGATCATCAAAATAAATTTATGTGACAAGAAAGTTTTTGTTTTGGATCAGCAAGACGCAACTTCCGAATTACTGGCCGAAATGGCAAAAAATATCCCAAGTCATGAAAAGATTCGTTATTTCAGTACAGATCAGGAGGTGTTGGAACTTTTAGAAGCAAGTGAGCCCGGCAACCGCTCCGCTCGGTTATGCTTCAGTGAAAGTGGGGCAGATAAAAAGGAAGACGATGACACTCCTTACTACACTGGAGATACTAGAATGGATTGTAAACTCCGATACCAAAAAGTGGGCATTTACTTCGCGCTGGTAGCGAAATCACAATCACAAAATCAATTTTCTGGTATTTGGTGGGCAACGACAACAACGATGGGTGCTGATTGGGTTGCTAGGTATGAGCCAAAGTGTAAAGGTGAGATTATTAATCAACAATCAGCAAGTGCTAACTGGGTGGCTCACAATGACTGGGTTTGTCGTCCATATGAATCAACGACAGCATTACATCGCTATAAATTTCAGGCTCAATTCTTCAATTTATATTGGGGAATTAGCTCAAAAATAATGGAAATAAATCATGGATATTAAAATTATGGAACTATCAAGTACTAAAACCTTCGCAATTGCGAAGGTTTTAGTACTTTATTTTATAACATTTATGCCCATAGAAAGTATTGCTCAGTTGGTCTATCTGAAACCAACGGGGGGGATACAAGCTGTGTTTTCAGATATTACGTATGGGACATCTACCAATTCCAATTTGAGTAAGGGATGGAATCCATCCGACGATTATTGGGGTTTACTGATTCAATACAATTTCATTCCGAAATGGCGAGTATCAACGGGCATCTGTGAGAGTGATATTGGGTGGATATATAAGATTAAGGGAAACCGTTATACGGTTGGTAGCGGTACCTACGCCCCCATTATTCAATTTCCGCTGAATATAGATTATATGTTGAGAGATAATATCCGAATTGGACGGCTCGATAAAGTAGATTACCGTTATTTGATGATCTTTAATGTATATCTTACAGGTGGTGCTTCATTCAATTGGTTTAAGTTTGACAATTATGGCGCAGGGTCTTTATCCGGCGGTACTGGCGGCTTTCAGAATCCAATCGAAATTGATGAAAAACTCCCCAACGTCCTCCACCGGCGCGGGGCCTCGATTCAGGCCGGGATTGGTTTTCAGTTCAAAAGCCACGACAAAGACCGGCTCGATATTCAACTGGTTTATTCGCAGGGATTGAGAAAATTGGTAACAGTCGACGTAGATTATACCATCAACCAAACCGCGTATTTCCTGCAAATGGCAGCTAGAGGCTCCGCGTTTCGGATCACGGCTTCCTATCCCATTCGGCTCAGCAAGCACAGAAAGTCTGAAGAGTAATTCGGTAACGTTTGTTCGTAGCGGTTTCTTGTTTTTAGCATCACGATATGCCACTGAATAGAAAACAAAGAAAAGAACTTCCATTCGCCGGGCTGTTTTTTGCAATCTGCATGATGGCTTTCAGTTCCTATGGCTCCTTTGATCCAACCACGACCGGTTTTTACATGTCGCTTTTGACCGGGTTATTATGGATGATAATGACAGGTTATCTTGTTAGTGAATTTCAGAATGAAAAAGATTAGTTTTGCTTTAAGAAAATTGTGCCTATTTTATAAAATTTGCATAATGAACGTAAACATAATTGCAGAGAAGCTAAGCATTAAATATGATAATTATGTAGAAGGTTCATTGACCGAAAATGACTATCGATTTTGGATTGTGTATATTACCAGTGCCGTTGCAGGTTGTCTAATTTATTACTTCTACACGTTCAAATTCAAATATTTTTTTAATATAAAAGATTCTAGAAGTCTTGCACTGGTAATGGCAGCCGTTTGCTTATTGTTTCCGGCTGTTTCCTTGCGGAGGCTCCATATTGTTGCAGTTTTAATACTAATTCATTTGGTGAAAAGTTTGCTTGAAATGAATGCCTGAGTAGGCAAAAATAAACTAACCTAATTCATCACGTTAAAGTGAATAGGGGCTATTTAGGAACGGTTTTTGCTGCCATAAAAATGGTCAAATGTTTAGTTATTTACTTTTTATTAGTTGTATCAACTACTTGCTTTTCACAGAATAAGTTTACGTATAGTGTTGGTATTGCCTGTCAAAGTACCGCTATGAACTTTTTTAATTTCAAACCGATTCCTACCTTCTCCTATTACATGCCGTATAATTATGAGCGGAATATACAGGGACTAGGTTTGCAAGCGGTTCTTACTTATCAGGTTGCCAATCAATGGTCATTTTCGTATGTACCAACGCTGCGCTATGACGATCTTGGGATTAATCCCGATACCATTCCCGGAAACTACCGACGGGGGTTGATTATAAACCACCAATTTTCCATACTGCGAAGTTTGGGGATAAAAAATAAATTCAATAGAAATTATAAGATCGGTATCGGGTATTCTCTGTTTAATTCTTTTAACAAAGCGATAAAATTTTACGATCCTGTTTATCAAATTCATTTTTCTATTCCTTTACGATTTCCAGCGATCACCCTACGATATGATATACCCCTTGGTAAGAAGCTTTTACTTTTTCCAACCGCCAATATCATTTATAAGAATTTTCCAAATGATCCCGTTTCCGGAAATCGGCGGTATGTATTTTATACTGTCTCCGTGTTGTATACAGCAGGACGCTAATTTTACACAAATGTTAAAATTATCCTGCAAATGGCGGCTCGTGGCTCCCCTTTCCAAATACCCCATCCTGTCTCATTCGGCTCAGCAAGCGGAAGAACCGGGACGAATGAGCGGTTTTTAATGCAGTTCCTTTCCCTCAACACGGATGGAAACTAATTTTTGGCGTAGTTTTGTGCTTTGAATCTTACCTGGTCGAATGGACATTCAAGCACAACTCAAACTAGCCATTGCCGAAGCGATCAATTCGCTGTTCAATGTGCCCGTTGAAACCGTTATTCTGCAACCTACCAAAAAAGAATTTGAAGGACTCTATACCTTCGTCACCTTCCCGCTGACCAAAACGACCCGAAAACCGCCGGTGGAAATCGGTCAGGCCATCGGAACGTACCTGAAAGAAAATACGACGATCATCAGCCAATTCAATGTTGTTCAGGGCTTTCTGAACCTCACCATTGCCGATTCGGTCTGGGTCGAGGAGTTGAGCGCGATGCTGGCGAATCCGGACTGGGGGCAGTTGCCGTCGCGAAACGAGTCGGTGATGGTGGAGTTTTCGTCGCCCAACACCAACAAACCGCTGCACCTCGGCCACCTGCGCAACAACTTTCTGGGTGATTCGGTCAGCCGGATTCTGAAAGCCAACGGCTACGAAGTCGTGAAAGCCTGTCTGGTCAACGACCGGGGCATTCACATCTGCAAGTCGATGCTGGCCTATCAGGAGTTTGGCAATGGCGAGACACCCGAATCGACAGGCATGAAAGGCGATCACCTGATCGGGAAATACTACGTTTGGTTCGACAAAGCCCACAAACAGCAAATCGAAGAGCTGATTGAGGAGGGAATGCCGCGGGAAGAAGCCGAGAAAAAGACGCCCCTGCTGCTGAAAGTGCAGGAAATGCTGCGGAAGTGGGAGCAGGGTGACCCCGAAACCGTCGCGCTCTGGAAGCAGATGAATGCCTGGGTCTACGCCGGTTTTGCCGAAACTTACCACGAAATTGGCGTCAGTTTCGATAAAACCTACTACGAATCGGAGACCTATCTGCTGGGCAAAGACGTTATTGAGGACGGTTTGCAGCAAAATGTTTTCTACCGTAAACCGGATGGATCGGTCTGGATCGACCTCGCCGACGAAGGGCTCGACCAGAAGCTGGTGCTGCGGTCGGATGGTACCTCGGTCTACATCACGCAGGATTTAGGAACCACCGATCTGAAATTTCAGGATTATCCGGTTCAGCGTGGCATCTGGGTAGTGGGTAATGAGCAGGACTACCACTTTGCGGTATTATTTGCGATTTTGCGTCGGTTGGGCCGCCCGTATGCCGACGGCCTGTTCCACCTTTCCTACGGCATGGTCGACTTGCCGAGTGGCAAGATGAAGTCGCGGGAAGGCACCGTGGTCGATGCCGATGACCTGATCGAAGAGATGGTCGAAACCGCCCGGAACCGCACCCGGGAGTTGGGTAAAATCGACGATTTTGAAAGCGAAGAAGCCACCAACCTGTATCACATGCTGGCAATGGGGGCTTTGAAATATTATTTATTGAAGGTGGATCCGAAAAAAAGGATGACGTTTAACCCGGAGGAGTCGATTGATTTCCAGGGACATACCGGACCCTTTATTCAATATACCCACGCCCGGATTTGCTCGGTTTTACGGAAAGCGGCCCAGTTGGGAATCGACCCTGCTGGTTCCTTGAAAATGGTCGAACTGGCTGATAGTGAGCAACAACTGGTTTATTTGTTGACGCAGTTTTATCAGCGGATTACCGAAGCCGGAACCGACTACGCTCCCTCGTACCTGGGGCAGTATGCCTTCGAGTTAGCCAAGGCCTACAACCAGTTTTACGGGGAGTTATCGATCCTGTCGGAACCGGATGCCGACAAACTCAAATTTCGGGTGGCGTTATCGAAAGCGGTTGTCGAAACTATCTGTAAAACAATGGAGTTATTAGGAATTGAAGTGCCTACTAAAATGTAAACCTCTCCCAACTCAAATGAAAAAGCTGCTTCTTCTAGTATCTGTTGGTGTTCTGGCTGTAACCTTATCCAGCTTTATGTCTGTAAAAACTGTTTTAAATTTCCTGCTGAGTGACAAGAGCGAAGTCGCTGTACGTCCGGCCAACGCGGTTGCTCCAACCAAATCATTGTACGATTTTACCGTCAATTCCATCGAAGGCAAAACCGTCCCCCTGAAACAATACCGGGGCAAAAAGGTGGTGATCCTGAACACGGCCTCCAAGTGCGGTTTTACGCCACAGTTTGAAAAATGGGAAGCGTTCTACAAAGAACACGGCGACAAAGTGGTCGTTTTAGGGTTCCCATCCAACAATTTCAAGAGCCAGGATCCCGGCAGCAACTCCGAAATCGCCGAGTTCTGCAAAAAGAATTACGGTGTATCGTTCCCGATGTTCGAGAAAACCGAAGTGTTGGGCGAAAACCAGTCTCCGCTTTACAAATGGCTGTCGGACAAGTCGATGAACGGCTGGAATGACAAGGTGCCAACCTGGAACTTCTGCAAATACGTCATCAATGAAAAAGGCGAACTGACGCACTTCTTCGCATCCAAAGTATTACCAACCGATCCGGAATTCAAGTCGGCTGTTGGTATTTGAGTTAAAAATTAAGAGTGATGAGTTAAGAGTTAAGAGTTTGTATGCGTCAGCCAACTCTTAACTCTTAATTCTTAACTCTTAACTTATCACTATGAAAAGTTGGCTTGCGGCTGCCCGGCCGCGTACATTACCGCTGGCGCTGGCCAGCATCATTCTGGGAAGTTTTCTGGCGGCATCGGCCGGCCGGTTTAGCTGGACCATCTGCGTTCTGGCGTCGCTCACCACTATTTTCCTTCAAATCCTCTCCAATTTTGCCAACGACTACGGCGATGCGGTTTCGGGCAAGGATACCGCCGAGCGCGTAGGACCCCGCCGGGCGGTGGCAACCGGCCTGATTACCAAAGAATCCATGTTGCGCGGGATTATCACTACTTCTTTGCTGGCGTTGATTTCAGGCATCTGGCTGCTGGTCGAGTCGCTGAAGAACGCGCCGACGGAAGTTTTCTGGATTTTTGTGGGCTTGGGTTTGCTCTGCATCGGAGCCGCCATTGCCTATACCAATGGCAAACGCCCCTACGGCTACAGCGGTTTTGGCGACATTGCCGTTTTGCTTTTCTTCGGTTGGGTGGGCGTTCTGGGAACCTACTTTCTGCACACCTTGTCCTTCGAACCCATTCTGCTGTTACCGGCCACCAGTGTCGGTTTACTGGCGACCGGCGTTCTGAATATCAACAACATCCGCGATATTGAAACTGACGCCAAAACCGGCAAATATTCTATTCCGGTGCGGCTGGGGCGGCAACGGGCCGTTCGCTACCATTGGCTGCTGCTGCTGGGTGGTATGCTTTGTGCCGTAATCTACACGTTGCTCATTGGCCACAATGTATTTAGCTGGCTGTATTTGCTGGCCTTTCCGCTGTTTGTGCTGAATGGTCGGGCGGTTGCCAATCACCAGAAACCGGGCGAGTTGAACCCGCGTCTGGGGCAACTGGCCTTGTCGACCTTGCTGTTTGTCGTGTTGTGGGGTGTAGCGTTGGTAGGGTAATCACCGTAACCGATTTTGAAAAATGAAAACCATCGGAATCATCGGCGGCATGTCGTGGGAAAGCTCGGCGGTTTACTATCGCCTGATCAATCAGGAGATTGGGAAACGATTGGGCGGTCATTATTCGGCGAAACTCGTGCTGTCGAGTGCCAATTTTGAAGAATTCAGCCAGTGGCAAAAAGCCGACGACTGGAAGGCGATTGAAACCGCTGTTGACGACATGGCGCAGGGACTGGTTCGGGCCGGAGCCGACTTTGTGGTCATTGCCTGCAACACCCAGCACGAAGTCGCTGACGGCGTAACCGAACGCTTGCTGGTTCCGCTGTTGCACATTACCGATGTGACCGCCGAAGCCATTCAGAAAGCCGGTTTTCGGACCGTCGGTTTACTGGGAACCCGGTTCACGATGGAACGTCCGTTTTTTCGCGGGCGATTGAAAGAGCGTTTTGGCATCGACGTCATTTTGCCCGACGAAGAGGATCAGAAATACGTTCACGACAAGATTTACCACGAATTCAGCAAAGGCATCTTCAGCGACAGTACCCGCATCCGCTTTGTAGAGATCATCGAAAAACTCGCCGGGCAGGGTGCGGAAGGGGTGATTTTAGGCTGTACTGAAATTCCCATCCTGGTTCAGGCGGAGCATACAGACGTGCCGCTGTTCGATACCACGACGCTTCACGCGATGGCAGCAGTCGAATTTAGTCTTATTTAAAACAATACGATTTCTTTGATGTTTCTACACATAGATGGTGGATCATGTGTAGAGAGGAATGTGCCGAAGGATTCACCATCTTTTTATAAAAAAATACCCACGAACCTGAATCCGTGGGTATCCTACGTTAAGCGACTGCCACTTTCACGCGCAGCAGAAACTCATCCATTTCAATCTCCGTCGCATTGCCGTTCAGGTCGTTGACCAACTCCAGCGACAGCGCCTGTACTTCCTGACAGATGTAGTCTTTGTGGGTTTCGATGGCACTGGTCAGTACCTCGGTCGGGCTGTTCTCCAGTTCGATCCGAATTTTATCCGTCACATCAAAATTCTGGTCTTTCCGCAGGTTCTGGATGCGGTTGATAAAGTCGCGGGCGATGCCTTCCTGACGCAATTCTGGCGTAACCGTCACGTCCAGCGCAACTGTCAAACCGCTTTGTGTCGCCACGATCCAGCCCGGAACATCCTCCGTCCGGATTTCAACATCCGCCATCGTAATCTCGCCAATGGCCAGTTGCATGCTTCCGGCGGCTTCCAGTTTGCGGATGTCGTCTTCGGTCATGGTGTTGATGGTCGTCGCCACATCCTTCATCATCGGACCGAATTTCGGCCCCAGT
The DNA here is from genome assembly GCF_051857545.1 of Larkinella fluvii. Taxonomy (NCBI): domain Bacteria; kingdom Pseudomonadati; phylum Bacteroidota; class Cytophagia; order Cytophagales; family Spirosomataceae; genus Larkinella; species Larkinella fluvii. The sequence goes on from NZ_JBPZHB010000003.1 coordinate 641,443, forward strand.
GTTTTGAAGTTGGGCTTGATTTTTTTCTTCAGAATACCGGAGGCATCATCGATGAATTCGACAGCTTTCACGTTCACTTCCGACTGAATGATCGGCGAAACGTGCTCGATCTGCCGCCGGGTCGTTTCGTTCAAAACCGGAATCAGCACCTTCGTCAGCGGCTGGCGCACCTTGATCTTATGCCCTTTCCGCAGCGAGTGAACCAGCGAGCAGATATCCTGCCCGAGTTGCATGGACGTTTCCAGGTCGCCGTCGATCAACGCCTGTTCCGCTTTCGGGAAATTGGTCAGGTGAACCGACAAATCCGTTTCTTTCGTCAGGTTGCGGTAGAGCCAGTCGGCGAAGAAGGGCGCAATCGGCGACATTAGTTTGGAAACCGTTGTCAGACATTCGTGTAGCGTTTCGTAAGCCGCGCGGGTGTCCAGGCTCAGTTCCCCATTCGATGTCTTGGGCGCATTCCAGAAGCGTCGGCGCGACAGCCGTACGTACCAGTTTGAAAGCTGGTCGTTGACAAAATCCTGCACCGCCCGGCCCGCTTTGGTCGGGTTATAATTCTCGAATTGCTGTTCTACTTCCAGCACCAGCGACTGCAATTTCGACAGAATCCAGCGATCCAACTCCGGGCGTTGATCAACCGGAATAGTCCGAACGCCATCGAAATCGAACTGGTCAAGGTTAGCATACAGCGCGAAGAACGAATACGTATTATAGAGTGTCCCGAAAAACCTGCGCTGTACCTCGGCAATCCCGTCGATGTTGAATTTCAGGTTATCCCAGGGTTCGGCGTTGGTGATCATGTACCAGCGGGTGGCATCGGCCCCGTAGGTCGCCAGCGTCGTGAACGGATCGACGGCGTTGCCCAGCCGCTTCGACATTTTGTTGCCGTTTTTGTCCAGCACCAAACCGGTCGACACCACGTTTTTAAACGCTACCGACGAATCAGCTTTTTCATCCAGCGTGCCAAGCATGCCGGAAATAGCGTGGAGCGTGAAGAACCAGCCGCGCGTTTGATCGACCCCCTCGGAGATGAAGTCGGCGGGATACGCCTTATCGAAAATATCTTTGTTCTCGAACGGATAATGCCACTGGGCGTAGGGCATCGCGCCCGAATCGAACCAGACGTCGATCAGATCCGACTCGCGTTGCAGTACTTTACCGGACTCGGAAACCAGGTACAATTCATCGACAAAAGGCCGGTGAAGGTCGTAATCGCCGGATTCGATTTTTTGCAAATAGGCTTCGTTTTTGCTCTTTTGATCGTCCGACAACAGGCCCGACGCAACGGCTTTTTCCACCCCGGTTTTCAGTTCAGCGACCGAACCGATGCAGATTTCGTCGCCGGTTTCATTGCGCCAGATCGGCAGCGGTGTCCCCCAAAACCGGCTGCGGCTGAGGTTCCAGTCCACCAGGTTTTCGAGCCAGTTGCCAAACCGCCCGGTTCCCGTGCTTTCGGGATTCCAGTTGATGGTTTTGTTCAGCGCCACCAGCTTGTCTTTTACCGCCGTCGTTTTGATAAACCAGCTATCGAGCGGGTAATACAGAATGGGTTTGTCGGTCCGCCAGCAGTGCGGGTACGGGTGTTCGTATTTTTCGACGTGAAATGCCTTTCCTTCGGTCTTTAACTTGATGGCAATCAGCACGTCCGTCGGTTTGAATTCCGGGGCTTCCTGCTCTTCGTCGGAGTAATATTGCTCCTTCACATACCGCCCGGCAAACTCCCCAATTTCCTGCACAAACTGCCCGTGCTTATCAACAATCGGTACTTCCTTGCCGTTTTCATCCTTCACCATGATGGACGGAATGCCGTTTTGCTGGGCAACCCGAAAGTCATCGGCCCCAAACGTCGGTGAGGTATGAACCACGCCCGTACCGTCTTCGGTCGTCACAAAATCACCCAGGATGACGCGGAATGCGGGCTTCTCGGGCTGAACATACGGCATGAGTTGTTCGTATTCGATCCCGGCCAGTTCCGAGCCTTTGAATTCGGTCACAATGGTCCACGGAACCAGTTTTTTGTCCGAAACCGCAAAGCCGTCGAAATCGCCGTCGTGTCCTTTCTCGTTGAACCAGCGACCAACCAGCGCTTTGGCCAGCACCACGTTGACCGGTTCGTAGGTGTATGGGTTGAACGTTTTGATCAAAACGTAATCGATGTCTTTTCCGACGGTCAGCGCGGAGTTGCCCGGCAGCGTCCAGGGCGTGGTCGTCCAGGCCAGGATGTAAGGTTGCGAACCTTGCAGGTCTCCAAAGACCCGTACGGTTTGATCCGACGGTTTGGTCTTGAACATCGCCACAATCGTCGTGTCTTTCACGTCTTTGTACGTACCCGGCATGTTCAGTTCGTGCGACGACAGACCCGTTCCAGCCTTCGGCGAATACGGCTGAATGGTATAGCCTTTATACAGTAATCCTTTGTCGTACAGTCGCTTCAGTAACTGCCAGACGGATTCAATGTATTCACTTTGGTAGGTAACATAGGGATTTTCGAGATCGACCCAGTAGCCCATTTTTTCGGTCAGGTCGTTCCACAAGTCCGTGAATTTCATCACGGCTTCCCGGCATTTCTGGTTGTAGTCCTCAATGCTGATACCGCCTTCGGATTCGGGCTTGCCGATGTGGTCTTTCGTAATGCCCAGCTCTTTTTCGACCTGTAGTTCAATGGGTAACCCGTGGGTATCCCAACCCCCTTTGCGTTTGACCTGAAAGCCCTGCAAGGTTTTATACCGGCAAAAAATATCTTTAATCGCCCGGGCCATCACGTGGTGAATCCCCGGTTTTCCGTTCGCCGAGGGCGGCCCTTCGTAAAACGTGAACGTAGGCTGGCCTTCGCGTGTGTCGACGGATTGTTCAAAGACGCGATTGGCTTTCCAGAATGCTAATATGTCATCGCCAACCTGCGCATAATTCAGGTTCTTATATTCTTTGTAACTCACGATCGTACTGGGATTTGGAATTGACCGCAAAGATACGGAAAATTGGGCGGAACGCATGGCCGTGCGGGGAAGAGGAACGGGGCCAAACGGTTTTTCGGTTGCAGAGAAAGAAAATGATTCCTTTATTTTTGAAAGAAGGGTATGTATTACCTATGTCTGATCATTCTTTTACACTTATAAATCGCCCCTAAATCTCCTAAAGGGGACTTGGACACAGCATAATCCGGATGCTAAAAGTCCCCTTTAGGGGAACGGGGCAAAAAGCGAAGGTTTCAGTATAAATAGGTATGTATTTTTCTACATTTTCACCTTAAATTTGGCATTAACTTTGTGCGAATTGGGCTGGAAACGAGACACAAAGACTACATTGCATCAGAAGCTGGTTAACGACAACCGTGTCTAACCCGATCTGGAGATCATTCGAATTTGTTTCACTAATGGGGTATGGCATGAATGAACTGGAACGATCAGCAGAAAATGGTGCCTTTCGGCATCATCGCCGGCCGGTTGATCAACGAGCGCTCTACGATCGGTTTGGCGCATTGGCCTATGGGATTATCTTGCAGATTCTTCCGCAATCGACCTTAGCCCAGAAGGCGCTGATGGAGGTTTTTTCCGCCGAACACTTACCCGCTTTCGCCAATTCACCGGTTAATCCGGCGATTGCGGTCATCCGAATCGCACGCGCCAAAGCGCTTGAGTTGAAGGATAAGGCGAAAGAACGGGAGACTGACCGCACGGAACCATTTTCGGTAAACAACAGTTATTCACCGGAGTATATTTTTGACCTATCCTTTCGTCAGGGCTACTCCTTTGAAACGATTTCCGAGCAGTCTGGCCTTTCCAGACCGGAATTAGTAAAAGCCATTCGGGATTTTATTCACGTGTTTCGTCGATCGTAATTACGCAGGAAATTGGAAATTCGTCAATACATAGATAGTGGAGTTTTAGAGGCCTATCTGTTGGGATTAGCGTCCGAAGAGGAGCAACACGAAGTCCAGCAGATGAAGGTTCTTTATCCGGAAGTGTCTTCGGCTTTGAACGAGCTTGAGGTGGTGATTGAAACGTATTGTGTCGAAAATTCGGTCCCCCCGCCACCCGGCACCTGGGAACTCATCCAGGCGCGCATTCCCGGTCAGGAAATCAAAAAACGGGAGCCCGAAACGGACAATAAAAAAGACGCGGAACCCCGAACCGCTAAATCTGATTACGTGGAAGTGGAGGTAAGCGACTCGTTTATCCGCGTCCACAAATACTGGCGACTGGCTTTCGTGATCGTGTTTGTTTTATCCAAGATCTTTCTGATCGCCGGGCTGTATTATTACTTCAAAGCCGACAGCCAGCAACAGGAAATCGAGCGCCTTAAAACCACCATTCAGCAACAGCAGGTCACGCGCTGATTCTGTTTTTCAACGACCTTTCGGGGCCAATCCCTACGGTTTTGGCCATTGCCCTTCTTTGATATCGGTCAGCGTCAGTTTGGCCGGGTCCAGCACCACGTAGCGTATCTTCTTGCGATGGTGCGTGTAGGTGATGTGAACAAGACCATCGCGGGATTGAATCACGGCTGGATAGGAGAACTCGCCACCGGGCTCGTTTTCGAGCACGGCCGCAGCCTGCCAGCGTTTGCCATCGGGCGACAAGGCCACATTGAGCGGTGAGCGGCCTTTGGGCGTGTGGTTATACACCAGCAGTTGGCGGCCGTCCTGGAGCGTTACCGCATCCGTCCCGGAATTCGGGTTGGGCAATTCGGTGGTTTTCAACTCCGTCCATTTCGTACCGCCATCTTCCGACCAGGCTTCCAGCACCCGGCCGTTTTTACTGCGGCACAGCAACTGCAATTTTCCGTTGGGGTGGAACAGAATGCTGGGCTGAATGGCACTGAATTGCTTGCCATCGTTGAGCGCCGGGGTTTTCTGCCAGGTTTTTCCGCCATCGGTGCTGCTTTCCATGTGCAGTCGCCAGCCGTTGTCTTCGCTGCTCGACGGACTCAGCAATTTGCCGGAGGCCAGCAAAACCGGTTTGTTCTTGATCGGTCCAACGATTCCGTCGGGGAGCCGTGTGGGTTTCGACCAGGTCTTGCCACCGTCGGCCGAACTCATCTGCATGCCCCACCAGGTCGACGGGCTGGGGCCGACTTTGTAAAACAGCAGCAACGGTCCTTTGGGCATTTGAAACAGAACGGGATTCCAGGTGGGTTGCCGTTTCCCCTGAGCCTGAATGCCATTCGCCAGTTCGACGGGGGCCGTCCAGCCCGCACCGGTTTTCCGGCTGAACCAGATGCCGACGTCCGGGTCCCGTTCATCGGTTCCACCAAACCAGGCGGCTACGATGCCATCCGGGGTTTCGGCCAGCGTGGACGCGTGGCAGGAGGGGAAAGGGGCGGTTTCGTAAATGAACTCGGATTTGACGATGCCGGTGGTTTGGGCCGCTAAAAAACCGGGTAGAAGACTGAGGAAAAGAAGGGTCAATCGGGTTTTCATGAAAGAATACAACTAAATTTTAAGGATAGGAATTTCATCCAAAGGTATTGGTTTCGATTGGAAATTAATTGCAAATTTTAGCGGGATTTGGACTAGCCTACGGTTAAAACCGTGGGGTCACGGCGATTCAATTCCGGTCGAAAAAACCGTTTTAACGGTTTAGAATCTAACAAAACCGTTAAAACGGTTGCCATGGATTTGATCGGTTTTTTGAAATCCCACGGTTAAAACCGTGGGCTGGTATTTTTGCCGCAGACAGCCTATTTTACGATTGATTATACCATAGCCAAACCGCCGGGCTGTAAAGGAATTCTCCCTTACAACCCGGCGGTTTTTTATTCAACAACTCTCAAATACCCTTGTTCAGCACCCGCACTTTGACGTGCGAGGGGTTCTTGTTCGAAAAGTAAACCCGTTGGGTGGTTTTGTGGAAATCAGCTTCCGTAGCGTCGTAGATGTTCATGAACTTGCCCGGATTGCGGTCCACCAGCGGGAACCACGAACTCTGCACCTGCACCATCATTTTGTGGCCTTTTTTGAACGTATGAGCCGCATCCTGCATGTCGAATTTCACTTCGGCCACTTCACCCGGTTTCAGCGGTTCCGGTTTGGAGAAGCTGTTGCGGAATTTGGCCCGCATCACTTCGCCCCGAACCATCAACTGAAAACCGGCCATTTTGGTCGTTGGAATCGGGCTGGTGGCCGTCGTCGTGTCAGGATAGACATCGATCAGTTTAACCACAAAATCCGCATCCGTTCCCGTCGAGGTCACGAACAGATTCGCCATCACATTCCCGGTAATCGTCAGGTCTTCCGTCAACGCTTCCGACTCATACACCATCACATCGGGGCGGGCAGCCGCAAACCGCTGGTCTTCGTACATGAAATCGGCCCCCCGGATAATCTGGATGTTGTTCGTATACGGAACCGGTTTCTTGGGATCGTTTACGTATTCGTCAAAAACCGCTTCGGTTTCCTTCGGTGGTTCGAACGACAGCTTGCCGTTGGCGTGTAAATAGATGCTGCGTTCCTCCGACTCTTTGGGGGGCCACTGGCTGTATTGCTTCCACTCGTTGGAACCCGTCAGGAAGATCGACGCATCCGGCAGTTGCGGGTCAGGGCCGTCTTTCAGGTAGTGATTGAAAAACGGCAACTCGATTTTTTCCCGGTAATACAGCGACGTTTTGGCCCCAAAACGAATATTTCCCAGTGATTCGCCGGTGCTGCGCGCCCAGCCGCCGTGAATCCACGGCCCCATCACCAACTTGTTAGTCGTCTTCGGATTTTTGCTTTCAATACCGGCATATACCTTCAACGGGCCGTACAAATCTTCCTGGTCGAACCACCCGCCCACGGTCATGATGGCCGGTTTGATGTTTTTCAGGTGCGGAACCACCGCCCGGCTTTGCCAGTATTCGTCATAGGCATCGTGTACCATCATCTCCTGCCAGAGCGCATTTTCGCCTTTGAAATACTTCTCGTTGACCTTCGACAGCGGCCCGACGTTCATGTAAAATTTATACGAGTCCGGGGTGTAATAGCCGTTGAAACGCGGCCCCCCTTTCGTGGTCGGAACCGGGCGGGGCTGGCCGTATGATGAAAGAAACGCGAAGGTGCCCATCAGAAAAAACGCGCCGTTGTGGTGCCGGTCATCGCCCATATACCAGTCCGTTACCGGCGCCTGGGGCGAAACGGCTTTCAGCGCCGGGTGGGCGTCGATGGCGGTCATGGTGGTGTAAAAACCGGGTGCGGAAATGCCCCAGGTCCCCACTTTTCCGTTGTTGTTCGGAATGTTTTTGATCAGCCAGTCGATGGCATCGTAGGTGTCCGAGCTTTCGTCCACATCGGTTTTCTTCTTTTTGTCGGGAATGTGCGGCCGAACCGCTACAAAGTTGCCTTCTGACATCCAGCGGCCCCGAACGTCCTGATAAACAAAGATATAACCGTCTTTGGCGAATGCCATCGAAGGCCCCAGCGACGTTTTATACGCGTCTGCTCCGTAGGGCGCCACGCTGTAGGGCGTGCGATCGAACATGATCGGGTATTTCTGCGAGGTGTTTTTCGGCGTATAAATCGATGTGAACAGTTTCACCCCGTCGCGCATCGGCACCATCACTTCCGTCTTGATGTAGTTTTCCCGGATGTACAGCGAATCCGCCTTGTTGACCCCCGGCACTTGCGCCAGCAGTGGATTACTTAGAGCAACGACCACCACCAGTAGCAGAAGCTGACAAATCGACGGTATTTTCAGACTGATTTTCATGCGATTGCGTTGGTTAGACTAATTGGCTTTTGTCGCTGCACCCTTGGCCGGAGCCATCTTTTTGATGTGCGCATCCATGATTTTGAGCAACTCGCCGTTGGAGTAGGGCCGCCAGCTATGACCACCGCGATCGCCGTAGGTCACCGAACCGCCGTAAGCCGGATTGGTGGTTTTGCTCAAAAACTCGTCGACTTTATACACCCCAAAGTTAAGGAAGAAATCGTCCATCCGCCCAACGATGATGTTCAGCTTGCCCACCAGCTTCGGCCCAACAGTTGCCCAGTTTTTCTCCAGATACTGCCGCAAATCGTAATGTTCTTTCCAGTAAGCGGCCACGCTGGGATCGATCACCCCGGTTTTTTTGTCGAACAGCGGTTTGAAATAGCCATCGGCACCGACCGGCCCGAACACCGAACTCCAGACGTCGAGCTGACCGCCCGACCGGCCTTTCGTGCCATTGACTAACTCCATCATGTTGCGTTGTTCCGACGTCAGGCGGGGTTCGCCCGTGGCCGGAATGCGCGTGTTCGTCGTGGGCACTTTATACCATTCGTATTCTTTGTAAAACGCATTTTTATCCTTGTAAATATCGATGCCTTCGACGTTCCAGAAATCGAGCGGATCGGGGGCAAACGACCAGGTGCCGCCGTAAAATTCCGGATACCAGACCTGGAGTGCGAATGATTCCCAACCGCCGGTCGAACCACCCGTGAGTAAACGGGCGTAGCCTTCGCGGATGCAACGAAATTTCGTTTCAATTTCCGGGATCAATTCTTCATGAATGGCGTCGCCAAACGGGCCATTGTTGGCCGAATTGACGGCGTACGAATCATCAAAATACGGCGACGGATGTTGCAGCGTGATGGCGATAAACCGGGGGGCACTGTCCGCTGTCCAGTCTTTGTAAAACTCGTTGTTCGGGTTTTCGGCAAACCGGAACGGGGGCGCGGTCGAAAAGTGGCCTTGCTGATATACCGTCGGATAAAGCCGGGTGGGTTCTTCGTCGTAGCCTTTCGGCAGCAGAATGGTCGCGCCGATAAAAATCGGATGGCCCCAGAATTTCGTTAGTTTGGCGCTCTGGATTTTGATGTGTTTTACCCATTTGGTATCCGCAGGCACCGAAATGGGCGGAATCACCTTCGTCACCTCTAGCTTGACGGTCTCACTTTTGGCCGGGTCGATCGTGATTTTCTGAACGGCACTGTAGACATTGCCCGGCGACCGCGTCCATTGCTGGCCTTCCCACTGATCCATGTGCATCCAGACCGTGTGGCCGTCCGACCGCTTGAATTCGGTGTATTTGTTCAAAACCGCCTGCACAAAATACTCGCCTTTCGGAACATCTTTCAGCGCGTTGATGGGATAGCCCAGCGTGGAACCGTCGATGGTGACGGCTTTTCCCGCAGCCAGTTTTTCGAAATCGGCACCCCAGAATTGCGTCCCGTACCGACCCACCTGCTGGCGCGGTTCGGTGCTGTCTTTGCGGGAAATGATCAGGAACATCCGACCTGTGAGCGGAGTTGCGCTGATGGCGGCCGGATACGAAAGCTCAAACTTGAGCTTCGTCTGGGCAAAACCGGTGAACGAGGTCAGAACAGCCAGGACGATCAGCAATCGTCGGGCGATCTTACTGTGGAAATGTTTCATAGAGCGAAGGGTAGGGGTTAGGTTACTGCGGATTTTTAGCATCCCACTGAATTTCGGCAAACGGACGGATCAGTTGATCGTACACTTTATGATTCGGCTGATCGTTCGGAAGCTGGGCCAGACGGCCGTAGCGTCGCATGTCGAACCAGCGGTGGCCTTCGTAAAACAACGAATACCGGCGTTGATTCAGCAACTCGTCGATCAGGGCATTTTTGTCGTTCAGAATCGCCGGTTTGGCGGTCGCCAGTTCTTTCAATCCGGCACCAACGCGAACCTTGTTCAGGGCCGTTACGGCATCCGTCAGTTTGCCGGTTTGAATCATCGCTTCGGCATACATCAGAATCAGTTCTTCGTTCCGGATGATCGAGATCGGATTGGTACTGAGCGGATACATCGACACGTCGTACTCACCAATAATCCCGTTCAGGGCGCGGGCGGAGGTGCGTTTCGTCACTTTTTTCGTCACCCGCGAATCTCCGGCTTCGGCCTGAGTGATAAACAACGCCTGGGCGACCACGGGCGACGCCGTGGTGTTCAGTTGCTGAAATTGCGGATTCGTAATATCCCCCGAGGTGGTTGAATACGTGAAATTGGGGCCGGTCGTCAGCGCACCGTTCAGGTCGAAAAACGATTCGCCCAGCGTGGACAGCAACCCCGTCCAGTCCTGCTGGTACATGGCCGTCCGTGCGGCCAGTGCCCGGTTAAATTTCCGGAAATTGGCGGGCGTATTGAACCCGGCATAGCCACTCGTCATCGTAAATCCGAAAGCCGTTCCACCGGCAGCCAGTTGCGTCGCTCCTTCGTCCAGCAAGCGCCGGATTTCCTTCAGCGCTTCTTCATAAGATACAAACGGTCCCGGTTTCAGCATGTCGCCCGGACTGTACAAGTCCGTGTATTTGATCCGGATGCCATTTTTATACTGCATGTTGAGCATGCACAACATCGTGTAGGCCGATACGGTATTGGAAAACCCGCGAATTCCCTGCTTTTCAGCATCGGTCAGCGCACTGGGGGCGGAATTTTCGGCGGCCAGTTTAAAATACTCGGCCCGGCGACGGGTCTGGGCGTAATCGCTGTAATAACCGTTGAATAAGGTGGTTGCGCTAAAACCGCCGTTGGTCGTTCCCAGCAATTCAGTCGTCCAGGTCAGCTCCGTAGAAGCCAGGTTGTAGATTTCCCGGCCAATAGAACCGGTAACCCGAACCAGGTTCGACTGACCGTTGCGGAAAGATGACTGGATGCCGATGCCCATCTGGTTGATCTGGATCCGCGACGCGTTGGTCAGGATGGACTCCAGGGCAGGGTTGTTGGGGTCGATGGTGTCTTCGACCTCGAAAAAGCTACAGGACGGCATCGAAAAAGCAAGTCCGGCCAGGAGAATGGTATGTTTTAGAGAAAATTTCATAGAAGAATAATTTAAGTGTTTTGCCCCCAACCCCCTAAAGGGGGCTTTCAAATTCGGATGTTTTAGCCCCCTTTAGGGGGTTGGGGGCAAAAGGGGACTAAAAATCAACCGCAATGTGGAAGAAGATCCGTTTGCTGTTCGGGAAAGCAGCATTGTCGACGCTGGCACCTACCGACTGGTTCCCAAAGTTTGAAGCCTCAGGATCGTAGCCTTCGTATTTGGTGAAAGTCAGCAGGTTTTGGGCCGACGTACCAATCCGGATGTTGGACACCACATTGGCGAACGCTTTGCCCAGAATGGTTCTGGGAACCGTATAGTACAGCGAAACCTCACGCAACCGAACATAACTCGCATCCTGAATGAATTCGCGGGCCGTTACGTTGGGGTTGGCCGGTAGCCGGGCGCGCCCGTTGGGCAGGCCCACGTTGCCATACAAATTGTCGACCTGACTCCAGTCTTTCGTCGTACCGCCCGTATCTTTCTGTTTGGTCGTCAGGTTGGAGTTGTGATTTCCCTGGCTGGTGTGCAGCAGGAATCCGAAGTCGAAGCTTTGGAAGATCTTGAACTGGTTGGAAAACGAAACCTGGTATTTCGGCTGTGCGTCTTCGTAGCGGGTCGCCTGGGCAACGCCCTGCGCATCCGGAACGTTCGGGGAGCCATACCAGCGGGTTGGCGATTCGCCCAACCGCAACTGGTTGCGTCCGTAGATACTGAAACCGGAACCCACCGTCGTGTTCGGAATTTCCAGTCGCGTAATCTTGCTGCGGTTGAACCAGTATTGCACCGAGGAGGTCCAGGTAAAATTCGACATCTCGACCGGTGTGACGTTCAGGCCCAGTTCAACCCCCCGGTTTTGCAAATCACCCACCGGATAGGCGTTGAACTGCGTAACCCCTGTTCCGGATGATAAGGTGTAGGGATTCAGCAGGTTGAAGATTTTTTTGTCGTAATACGTCGCTTCCAGACTAACCCGGTTTTTGAACAAGCCCAGATCGACACCCCATTCCACTTCCTGCGCCGTTTCGGGCTCGATGGTCGGGTTTCCAACGCTCGTGGGCGTAACGGAACCCAGTTGGCCGTCGATGATGGTGGTTCCGAGCGAGGTGAAGAGGTTTCCGTAAGCCGGTACGCCCCCGGTACGGCCAAAAGCACCCCGGAGTTTGAACTGGCTGATGGGGTCGTAGGACCAGAAACCAAATTTTGTCAGGTTAACGGCCAGTGACGCACGCGGAAAACCGTACCACTTCGCATTGTCGCCGTTCAGGCTCGATTTGTCGAAGCGAATGCCCAGCGTACCGATGATTTTATCCTGGTAATTGGCTTCCTGCTGGGCAATCAGACCCACATCCTGCCAGGTTTGCCAGGTTTCGCTGAACGTGCGGACACTCCCGGTGTTGGGGTTTTTCTGCTTGGGTAACAAACCATCACCCTGAATCCAGCTAAAATCGTTGTCGGTCGAGAGCCGCACCGTTCCCACCTGCGACGTCAGGTCGAGTTTGCCGCCCAGCAACTGCCAGTTGTAAATCAGGAAAGCCTGCAAATTGGTGTTGAAGCTCCGGTTTTTCGAATAGCGGGAGGCACCGGGCGTGGCCCGGGTGAGCTGTGACTGCAAATCTTCCGGGAAATACACTTCCGCTTCCGTGTTGACGTAATCCAGACCGCCCTGGAGGGCCAGTTTCAGCGTGCTGTTCGGTTTTTGCAGGAAGTAAATGTTGCTGGTAAACGACTGAATAAACCGGTTGGTCATCTCGTCGTTGATCGTCCGCTCGGCAATGGCAACCGGGCTGTCGCCGGTATAGCGGGACTGCGGGTAAACGCCGTTGACGGGCATTAACTGCGCATAATCAGGGGTATAGGCCAGGGTGTAGCCAATCGAAACGCCCCGGTTGTCGTTCCCGCTGAAACTCCGCTGGGCACCGGTCCGCATGTAGTTGGAACCGATCGAGAAATCAACCCATTTCGCCAGCTTGTGATCCACGTTCAGGCGGATCGACTTCCGTTGAAAACCGGTCCCTTTTTGGATGCCGGTTTCGTCGTTCAGACCAGCCGCCATGTAAAACTTGGTCTTGTCATTCCCGCCGGAAATGCTCAGCCGGGTGTTGGTGATTTTGCCGGTATTGCCGTAAATGTACTTTTCGTAATCATACAGCTTGCCTTCGGCGGTGGCTTTCTGCCACAGTTCGATTTCGGTTTTGCTGCCACTGCCCACGGTTCCATTGCCAAAAACGTAGTCGAATTTGGTCTGTCCTTCCGGACCGATGGGGTCCAGGCTGAAGCCTTCATAACCCAGCAGTTTGGTGGCAGACGAAAAGCCGACATCCTGGCCAAAGCTCACTTTGGTTTTGCCCGCTTTCCCTTTTTTCGTAGTAATGATAATCACCCCGGCATTGGCGCGGGTTCCGTAGATGGCGGCCGCACTGGGACCTTTCAGGATTTCCATCGACTCAATGTCGGCGGGGTTGATGTCGGAAATCCGGTTGGGGGCCTGATCCTGGTTGGTTCCCGCCCCGCTGAACGAGCCGGAACCGGCCCCGGTGGCAAACTGGGAGTTGTTGACGAAAACGCCATCGATGACATACAACGGCTCCGAACTTCCGTTGATGGACGAAATTCCGCGTAGTTTCACGGAAATTCCACCGCCGGGCGCACCGCTGTTCTGCACGATATTGGCCCCGACAATTTTACCGCTCATGGCGGCATCGAGGGTCACCGGGCGCGTTTTTCCAACCAGTTCGTCCGACGAAATCCGGGTGACGGCGTTGGCGGCATTGCTGCGTTTGACGCTCGTGGCCAGACCCGAAACAATGACTTCGTCGAGGCTCTGGCTGGCTTCCGTCATCGTCACGTTGATGGCATTGGAGGAGGCCGAAACGGGTGCTTCCTGGGTCAGAAAGCCAATGTAGGAGAAGACCAGCGTCTTGGTGCCGGCCGGAGCCAGCAGGGAATAATTTCCGTTGACGTCCGAAACGCTGCCTTTTGAAGAACCCTTGGCCACCACGTTGACGCCGGGCAGGGGGGTGCCATCGGACGAACTGGTGATTTTGCCCGAAAGCGTTCGGTCTTGCGCCCAGGCTTTTCCGAGGCCACTGACGACGATCCAGACCAGTAGCAGAGAGTAGATTTGCTTCATTTTTGAATAGTTTGGGTTATAAAAAATGGAAGAAAGAAAGGGTGTGTTGAGTACAGGCAATAGCCGTTCTGCGCTCCTCACGATAAGGAGACTGCACGACTGTTCAGAATGGGACGAAAAAGGGCAGCAAACCGGGAAGTTTGCCGGAGATGGTTTGGGCCTGCTGGTTTTGTAAGGCGTCAGAAAAGCTGACGATGCAATTATAGGTACTTATTCTTGAAGTGCAAATATAATTTTGATAATATTAAAATTATCAAAATTTTTTAAAGATTATTGCTGGAATCGAGGAATTAAATATGGTATATTTTCTATCTTTTTTATAATGTTTTGTTGAAGATAGGCGAAGGGTAATAAAATACTGCCATTGCGTACTTATTCAATCGATCGTATTACAAAATTCTTGATCGGGTTCTTTTTGATAATCTTTACCAATTTCCCTTTCACATAAAAGTACTCATCTTCCCGATCATCGATCCGAATGCGGTAACTTCCTTTTTTCGTCGGTTCGATGGTGGCGTAATTACCAAAGTATTCTGCAAAAACCCGGGTACGACCCACCGGTTCTTCAAAATAAAGCCGCATGGTGGTAAAATCGATCGGGTTAGGTTCAATCGCTTTTCGTTCGTATTTGTACTGCCTGACATTGATGTCGTAGTGGTCTTTTTTCCAGATAATGTCGGACTGGTAATTCCCGTGATTGGACAGCGCGTCGATGTCGGAATGCAGGAGCTGGCGGGAGGTTGGATCGTGGCGGGAAACGGTTTTGTAATACACTTTGATTTTCCCGAAAAACCAGAATTCGACGTCGCTGATCTGGTCGTAAACCACCGAGCCGGGGCTGGTAATCTGGGCAACCGTCATTGTTCCAACGCGGAAACCGGCGATATCGATTTCGTATTTTTGATTTACCGTCTGGCAGAAGCTTCGCGTGCAGGTCAGTATCAATAAGCTGGTAATGAGAAAAAACTGTAGCACGTTCGAACTGGTTTTATGTACTTTTAACCGATTTAAAACTCAACTGCTTGTGTCTATGCCTCGAATTGTCGGTCTGTGGCTGGGTTTGTTGCTGTCTTTTTCCGGCTTTAGCCAGTCGGATCAAGACTTCCTGATCATTCCCAAACCGGCCAAAATGGAAGTTCTTGGCGGCCGGTTTATTTTCAGCAACGAAACCACCGTCCGGTTTCCCGTGGACAACGCCGAGCTGAAAACGCTGGCTGATCCGTTTATCCGGCAATTCCAGGCCGCTACCGGTTTTTCGCTGCGAACGGAAAATCGGCCCGGAGCGACGCCAACCGGTACTTTTCTGGCTTTTGTGCCGGTTTCTGACGCGAACTTGGGCGACGAAGGCTACCGGCTCGATGTTACCACCACTACTATAACGATTGAAGCGAGCAAACCGGCTGGTTTTTTTTACGCAATCCAATCTCTGTATCAACTTCTGCCGCCCGAAATCTTCCGTTCAACACCCGCCGACCTGTCGGTTAATTGGTCAGTTCCCGCTTGCCGCATTGAGGATAAACCCCGCTACGGTTACCGGGGATTGCACCTGGATGTGGCCCGGCATTTCTTCCCGGTTTCGTTCATCAAAAAATACATTGACCTGCTGGCTCTGCATAAATTCAACACGTTTCACTGGCACCTGACCGACGATCAGGGCTGGCGGATCGAAATAAAAAAATACCCCAAATTGACTCAGGTCGGTAGTCGGCGGAAGGAAACCCTGATTGGCCACTATTATGAATCGGATCCACAACAGTTTGACGGGCAATCGTACGGCGGTTTCTATACGCAGGATGAAGTGCGTGAAGTGGTGCGGTATGCGAAATCCAAATATGTAACTATTATTCCTGAAATAGAAATGCCGGGTCATGCCCTGGCCATTTTAGCGGCTTATCCGGAGTTCGGCTGTTCGGGCGGCCCCTACGAAACCGCCACCAAATGGGGGATCTTCACGGACGTTTTGTGTCCCTACGACCGGACATTTACTTTTCTGCAAGACGTCCTGACGGAAGTGATGACGTTGTTCCCTGGCCCCTATATTCACATTGGTGGTGACGAATGCCCGAAAACTTCCTGGAAAAAAAGCCCATTCTGTCAGAACCTGATGAAGAAGCTCAAACTGAAAAACGAGAATCAGTTGCAAAGTTATTTTATTTCCCGAATTGATAAATGGGTGACTTCCAAAGGCTGGAAAACCATTGGCTGGGATGAGATTCTGGAAGGGAACAGTCCGGCCATTCGGGTGTCGCCGGGTGCAACCGTCATGAGCTGGCGCGGCATCGACGGCGGTTTGAAAGCCGCCCGGCAGAACCACGATGTGATCATGACACCCGGCGATTTTCTGTATCTGGATCATTACCAAGCCGACCGGTCGCAGGAACCGCTGGCTTTTGGCCGGTTTACGCCCCTCGAAAAAACGTATTCGTATGATCCAACGCCGGCTGATTTACCGGCCACGGCCCAAAAACACCTCATCGGTGCGCAGGCCAACGTCTGGACGGAATACCTCAAAACCGCCGATCAGGTCGAATATATGGTTTGGCCCCGGGCGGCTGCCGTGGCCGAAGTGGTATGGACACCCCTCGATCAGAAGAACTGGCCGGACTTCACCCGGCGGCTTCCGGTTCTCTTCAAACGACTGGAGGCACTGGGGGTTTCGTATTCCCGGGCTTATTATGATGTAGTAGCCGAAACCCGTCCGCAGCCGGATGGAAGCTTGCAGATTGCGCTGGCAACCCAGGAAGAAACCGCCGAAATCCGGTATTCGACCGATGGTTCGACGCCCACAGCCCAATCCGTCCGGTATGATCGCCCGGTGAACCTGACAAAACCCACGACGGTGAAAACCGTTGCGGTAAAAAAAGGTGTGGTCATTGGCGACGTTCAGGATTGGGATTTTGCGGTTTCGAAAGCGACTGGCAATTCGATCCAACTTACCACGGCGGCAACCCGGCCGAAAAATATAGACCCATCGATATTAATTGACGGTCGCTACGGAACCACCATTGGCTATCTGGAGGAAATGCAAAACGTGGCCGGTGTGAAAACCGCCGACCTGACGGCCACCCTGGATCTGGCCGAGCCGAAGTCGATTCAACTGGTGACGATTGGATTGGTAAAAGCCACTGCCGGGGCCATTCTATTGCCCAAACAGGTTGAAGTGGCCGTTTCGGACGATGGCCAGACGTTCCGCACCGTCAAAACCGTGTCGATGGACCCGACGGAACGCGGAAAAAAGGCCATCATCCGCCAAACGCTCACTTTTGAACCGGTGACGTGTCGGTATGTGCGAATCATGGCCCGAAATGTAGGAAAAGTACCCACCGGGATGACCCAGGCTGGCAAAGAGGCCTGGGTCGTGGCGGATGAAATTACGGTGGAGTAAGCCCCGATTTAGTTGCTGGCGAGGGCTTCTTTCTCCTTGCCGGCAACGTCGTTTTTAATTTTAGGCACCGTTTTGAGGTACTCGTAAATGGCTCCCACTTCGTAGTCGGTCATCTGGTGTGGAAACATTGGCGAGCGAATCAGGCTGCCATCCGGCCGCACACAGGCTTTGACGGCCTGAATGAACTGCGCTTTCGTGTATTTTTTGCCGATTCCGGTTTCTTCGTCAAAGGTGAGATTGGACGTAAAAATGGGTTTGCCATCGGGCGTTTTCATCTCGTTTCCACCGCCATAATATCCCGCTGACAACTCGGGGTTTAGGGGATTTTGTTTGGTAAAATCGGCCGAATGACAGGCATAACAGGTTCCCAAACCGTCGGCTACGTAACGTCCGAATGCCACTTCGTCGGTGCTATCCGGAATCACAATGGGCTTTTCCGGGTAGGGGAGCGGTTTGATGACGGTATTGGCCAGCAACTTGGTGAATAGCGAAAATTCGGATGGAGGAGCTTCTTTGCCGGACGCTTGTACCGGAGCGGCATCCGAGCGCAACCAGACCACGACCGATTGCAGGTCTTCGTCGGACATGGTCGCAAATTTCGGCATGATTCCGGCGAAGGTGCCGTTTTTACGAACACCGGTTCGCAAAAAATGGAGCAGTTCCCCGTCGGTCCAGTTGCCGATTCCGACGGTTTTATCCTGCGTAATATTCATGGAGTAAACCGTTCCAAACAGGCTGGGAAGGTCGTTCATGTGTTTACCTGTGAGTTGGTTATCAGCATTGGCATGGCAGGCGATGCAATGCATCTGGGCAATCTTGGCGCCCCGTTCCAGCCGGGCCGGGGTAGCTTCGATGGTCATTTCCTGAACCACGGGAGGGTCGTAGGTGGGAATGCCACGGACGGCAACGAAACTGACGAAGCCCAGCAAGCCAACGACGACAAAGCCGACTCCGATCAGTACAATGCGCAGTACTTTTTTCATACAAGAGGAAAATTAATGAGAAGTATTCGTGTTTACAGACACAAATTAAGCGGGTGTGGGTGGGTTTGGCCGTGTCGGAATGCGTCAAAAAAGCAACATTTGCCGACAGGAACCGACCGTTGGCTCGAAAGGTAAAAACCGCATTAGAAAGCGATAATGCACGCTGACAGGTCGTTTTGAGGACCCAAAACTTGTTTTTCAGACCGGTTTTGCCGAATCGCCGTTTTTTTCTTTATCTTCCGATTCCAACCTTTTCAAGCTCAAAACCCCTGTATGTCTGATTACGCAAACCCGTTAACCGAAGAGAAAACCGAATTAAAACGCTCGCTGGGGTTCGTCGATGCCACCCTGCTCGTATCGGGGTCGATGATTGGTTCAGGTATTTTTATCGTCAGCGCCGATATGTCCCGCAACGTCGGATCGGCGGGGTGGCTGCTGTTACTCTGGGTGTTGACGGGCGTCATTACCGTTACAGCCGCTTTGAGTTACGGCGAATTGGCTGGTATGATGCCCAAAGCGGGCGGACAGTTTGTGTACATCCAGCGGGCGTATGGCTCACTGCTCGGGTTTGTGTATGGCTGGACGGTTTTTGCCGTGATTCAAACGGGAACCATTGCCGCCGTTGCGGTGGCCTTCACCAAGTTTACGGCGGTTTTTATTCCGGCCTTAAATCCCGAAAATATCCTGTTCAGCGTCGGTAGTTTTCCCATCAAGGCGTCGGCGCTCTTTGCGATTGGCAGTGTGGTGTTGCTAACCTGGATCAACAGCCAGGGTATTCAAAGTGGGAAGCTGATTCAAAACGTGTTTACGTCGGCCAAATTACTGGCTCTTTTGGGTTTGATTGTGGTGGGCATCGGCGTTGGATCAAAAACCGGAACGCTCTCGGCGAACTTCCACAATGCCTGGGCGGCTACCCAAACGACAGCCGACGGCTCCGTGGTGTCGCTCGGCGGCATGGCGTTGCTGCTGGCGTTGGGCGTGTCGATGATCGGGTCGCTTTTCTCGGCCGATTCGTGGAATAACGTGACGTTCATTGCCGGCGAAATCCGGAATCCGCGCCGGAATATTCCCCTGAGTTTGTTCGTAGGAACGCTGATGGTAACCACCATTTACGTGCTGGCCAATATTGCTTATCTCTCACTGCTGCCCTTGCAGGGATCGCCCAATGCTGCCGATGTGGTAGGCCGGGGCATTCAGTTTGCTTCGTACGACCGCGTGGCAACGGCTTCAGTTTCGCTGATTTTTGGGGATGTGGCCGTGGCCATCATGGCGGTTTTGATCATGGTGTCAACCTTCGGCTGCAACAATGGCCTGATTCTGTCGGGAGCCCGGCTCTATTACGCCATGGCGAAAGAAGGGCTTTTTCTGAAAACCGCTGCCCAACTCAACAAAAATTCCGTCCCCGGTATTGCGCTTTGGTTGCAGTGTGGCTGGGCGTCTATTCTTTGTTTGTCAGGAACATACGGAGATTTGCTGGATTACTGTACGTTCACCTCGCTGGTGTTCTACATCATTACCATCGGCGGCCTTTTTCTGCTTCGTCGTAAGGAACCTGATGCCGAGCGACCCTACAAGGCTTTTGGCTATCCGCTGGTTCCGGCGCTCTACATCGTGGCCGGGGTGACCATCTGCCTGATTCTACTGAAAGAAAAAACATTCAATACCGGTATGGGATTGTTGATTGCCGGTCTGGGCGTCCCAATTTATTTTATGACCTCGCGCGGGCGGAAGAATTAAGACTACGGCACAATTCCTGCGCCGGTTTTCGCAATACATCCATCAGAAAAAGCATTTCGGTCAGGATTCTTTTCAGAAATTGGCCGAAATGCCATTACTTGCTGTTGTTTCCTGAAAAATTATTCTGATGAAGGTATTGATTGTTGAAGACGAGGATCTGGCGGTACGCAAGTTGCGGAAACTGGTGCAGGAAGTGGATCCAACGCTCGAAGTGGCAGGTATAACGGCCAGCATTGAAGATACCGTCGGCTGGCTTAAAAACAACCCCGCCCCCGACCTGATTTTCATGGATATTGAACTGGCCGACGGGCAGAGTTTCGAGATATTCGAACAGGTGGAGGTGAACAGCACGGTTATTTTTACGACTTCCTACGACGAATACGCACTCCAGGCTTTCAAGGTCAACAGCATCGACTATTTGCTGAAACCGATTCAAAAGGATGATTTACAGCGCAGTCTGAAAAAATTTCGGGATTTGAAAGTTCGCAGAGCCGAAGCGAATGCCCAATCTGCTCCGGCTTTCAATTTGGATAAACTTCTGCGCGAACTGCAATTGCAACAACCCAAAGAATACCGGCGACGGTTTCTGGTACGGCTCGGGCAGCGGCTGCTTTCGGTCGAGGTGCAGGACATTGCTTTTTTCTTTACCGACGAACGGTTTAGCTTTTTCAAAACCTGGAATAATCAGAAATACCTGATCGACTATACCCTCGACGAACTGGAGGATGCGCTGGATCCGGGTATGTTTTTTCGCATCAACCGGGGTGTCATCGTTACCCACAGCACCGTCGAACAGATTCAGCCGTATTTCGGAAACCGCCTTTCTCTCACCCTGAAACCGGTATTCGAAAAAGAAGCTATCGTTAGCCGCGAGAAGGTAAGTGATTTTAAGGTATGGATGGGCAAATAATAAACCTTGCAGCCAGAGTAGCCGTTTACTAATCAAACGACTGCTCATCAATGAACTTCTCTTTCATCAACCGACTTCTCTCTTTTGCCATACTGAGTCTGCTGGGAGCCTGTACGAGTGTCGGGCCGGGCAAATTGTTTCGGTCGGCATCACCCCATGATCAATATGCCCAGTCGCTGCGCGATGCCCGGCTGGAACGTACGGCTTTAGGCACCGACTGGCTGACGACGGCCGACCGGGCTTTGAAAGACTCGGTGCTGATCACGGTGCCGTACCGCGAAAGCGGTTATTTCTCATCCTCCCGCCCTTTTGCGCTTGGTTACCGCCTGAACGGGCAGCGGGGCGACAAATTCATCATCAAAGTCGATGTTCAGGGGCAGGAGCCGGTGCAAGTCTTTATTGACGTTTTTGAACTGAACGAAACCAACCGGGACCCCGACCGGCTATCGTCCGCCAAGGCCGATACCAATCTGCTGGAACTCGAAATCCGCCGAACGCGCACCCACCTCGTTCGGATTCAGCCCGAATTATTGCGCAGTGGCCGCTACACGCTGTCCATCACCCGCGAACCGATCCTGAGTTTTCCGGTCGTCGGGCGCGATAGCCGCCAGATCAGCAGCTACTTCGGTGTTCCGCGCGATGCGGGTCGTCGTCGGCATGAGGGCATCGACATTTTTGCCCCCCGTGGCACTCCGGCTATTTCGGCATCCGACGGGTATATTTCCCGGGTAGGGACCAATAACCTGGGTGGGAATGTGGTTTATGTATCGGACGCCCGGCGAAACCAGACGCTGTATTACGCGCACCTGGATTCGCAGGCCGTTCAGCAGGGGCAGAAGGTTTCGGTGGGCGATACCGTGGGATTTGTGGGCAATACCGGCAACGCCCGAACGACTGGTCCGCACCTGCATTTTGGCATATACAGTTCCAATACGGGTGCCGTCGATCCGCTGCCTTTTGTCCGGCGCGGAACCGGTCCGGCGCGTCAGTCCCTGCTTGCCGCCGAAACCCTGGGCGATTCCGTTCGCATTTCGTCCACCCGGGCCGTGGTTCGTCAATCACCCAACGGAGATGCGCCCGTTCTGCGCACCTTGCCGCGTTCTTCTGCATTTACCATCGCGGGTGGAACAGCAGCCTGGTTGCGGGTTGAATTGCCGGATGGCGTAACGGGCTATGTTGCCAGCAGCGTCGTTGAACCGGCCCGCCGGGTGTTGCGCCGGGCGTCTTTGCCCGTTGGGACCGATCTGCTGGAATCGGCCAGTTCGCAAGCTGCGGTTATCGAAAGACTGCCCTCCGGATCGGCTGTCGATGTTTTGGGCGTCTTCGGATCGTTCCAACTGGTGCGGCACACCACCGGCCTAACGGGCTGGCTGTCGCAAGCGCCCTAAAAGCAAAAACCGCTCACTTCGTTGGAAGCAAGCGGTTTTGTGTTGGACACCTGTAAGGTCTTCAAGACCTTGCAGGTGTTAAGGGTGTTGTGTTACCGTTGATTATTTCTCTTTAATTGAGCCATAATCAGAACCGGCACTTTCGGGAAGCTGTTTCATGATGCTTTGAACCGTTGTCCGGTAAGCCACATCACGGTTGCTTTCCTTTTTGCTCTGGTTTAACTGACCCGAAGCCCAGCCCTGCCAGATGATATCATTCGTGCGGGTATCATATACGTTGACTACGACCCGGTTTTCTTCGTATTGGCGGGTATAGACATTGTTGAAGCCCGGGTTATACCACATCCAGTAAGGCGACCAGTTGTTGTTGGACTGCACTTGCTGACGGTCTTTCGAATCGGAGAAGAACCGGATGACGAGGTCGGCTTCTCCACCCACGACCGGTTTATAGCCTTTGGCCCGCATTGTTTTCTCGATCTCGTCGGCAATCCGGCGTTGGTTCAGGTTACTGCCCGCAATCGGGTCAGCATTACGGCGTTGGTCAGCTTCAACCCGGAAGGTGCTGAACTGGCGAACATTGACTTTAGGGTCATAGTCAAATTTGACATTCACTGATGGCGAACAACTTGCCAACAGACCCAACATGAACAGACTGGCAATTATGCTCCTGGTATTCATCGGTTGATTTGCGTTATTAGGGTTAATGTAATCGACTTCCAAATTTAAGTGAACTACTTGTTAACGCTTACTGATTTCTCATTAGTATTTAGTCCCTTAAATAACTAAATTTTACGAAAGTTAGTTCGCTGAATCGACCTGGCTTTGTAAGGATATATGTTTAATTCTTTATTTTTTAAAAGACTGACTAATAGTGAATTATTTGTGTGGGCTGTGTTTTTTAGGGCATTAAAAAACCATCCGCCCTCTGGAGACGGATGGTTAAAAATAGTTAAAAGAAGTCTTACTGATGCGACACCTGAACGTCGAGGAGCAGCTTGACATCGTCGCTAACGACCACGCCACCGGCTTCAGTAACGGCATCCCACGACAAACCGTATTCTTTCCGCTTGATGGTGCCGGTAATTTCGAAACCAGCTTTGGTATTACCATAGAAATCGCCCATTTGTCCGCCGTGCTCTGCTTTCAGGGTAATGGATTTTGTGGTTCCCCGGATGGTGAGGTCGCCCGTAATGTCGTACGTATCATCGCCGGTTTTCTTGACAGATGTCGATACAAAGGTCAGTTGCGGATGGTTTTCGGCATCGAAGAAATCGGCTGATTTCAAGTGACCGTCGCGTTGGTCGTTGCCGGTGGTGATGCTATCGATATCGGCCGAGAAAGAAACCGACGCGTTTTCAAAATCGTCGCCAACCGTTTCAATTTTTCCATCAAAGGAATTGAATTTACCGGTCACATTCGAAACCATCAGGTGACGGACTTTAAACTGGATGACGGTGTGAGATGGATCAATGGTCCATACGATGGTTTCGGGAGCAGCAGTTGCCATGATTGTCTTTTTATTTTTGGTTAATAATGTTAATACATTTAATGTTAATACATTTAATCTTGGAAAAATGTTTCAAGATTCCTGATTTTTTTTGAAAAAGAATGATTTTCCGGACGATCAATTCATGAATAGATCGTAGGATTGTAAGAAAATCTCTGGTTATCAGCCAAATAGTAAATCAAGGACGGCCCCCAAATTATCTTTTCCCTCCAGAATTTCCGGATTATAGAACTCGGTATAACTGCATCTTGCACACGAACACGCCATAAACACGTTGTGTTCGATGTCGAAAATACGGGACAGACCCGTTCCGGTAGCAGCAATCCGCTTGATATACACTTCACGGTTTTGGCATTTTGCACAGGAGTACCGGTTGGCAATTTCATGTTCAATGGTCATGGAGAATACGGTTTGTGGTGTGAAAATTAACGGGCTTAAAGATAAATTTTCACGGAAAACCGTAAGGGAGTTATGGGCAGAAAGGCAATTTGTCGCTGTGAGTGGGTTTATAAAGTTACCACAATAATGAAACCGGTTCTTTCGTATGGGTACGGTTCGAATGTTGCGAAGCTATAAAAAAGAAACCCCCGTTGCGGATCATACAACGGGGGTTCTGTATCGGTTTCTTATTTGCTATTGTTGTGCCAGTGCTTCGGCTCCACCAACGATTTCGAGAATTTCTTTCGTAATGGCGGCCTGACGGGTCCGGTTGTAAACCAGCTTGAGTTCTTTCAACAGTTCCCCGGCATTTTCCGTGGCTTTGTCCATCGCCGTCATCCGCGCGCCGTGTTCCGAGGCATTGGACTCCAGAACGGCTTTGTACAACTGAATTTTCAGCGTTTTCGGAATCAGTTCCGTAATGATTTCTTCTTCCGAAGGCTCAAACAGATAGTTGACATTGTTCGCCTTGGTAGCGGAATGCGTTGCTGCCGAAACGATGGGCAGAAACTGCTCGGAGCGGATCACCTGTGTCGCCACGTTTTTGAACTCGTTGAAGACGACGTCTACGCGATCGTACTGACCGGCAGTGAAAGCCGCCATGACCTCTTCGGCTGCCGCCCGGACTTTGGCAAAACTCAGCGACAGAAAGGTATCGACAAAGTTGGTATTGACCTTATACCCCCGGCGTTGAAAGGCTTCAGCACCTTTTTTACCAATGGCCAGGATTTCAACGTTACCCCGGCGGTTTTGCTCGGCGTAGCGTTCATTGATCAAGACCAGCGCTTCCTTGACAACGTTGGTGTTAAAGGCCCCCGCCAGACCCCGATCCGAGGTTACCACGATCAGCAGTACCCGTTCGATGGGACGAACCTGGTTGTACGGACTTTCGCCCGCCAGTTCGGCACCAGCCGCGACGGTGCTGAGCATTTCGCTCAGTTTTCGGGCATACGGTCGCATCTGAATGATGTTGTCCTGTGCCCGGCGCAGTTTGGCCGCAGCCACCATTTTCATGGCTTTGGTGATCTGCTGCGTCGAGATAATAGAGGTAATCCGGCTTCGTACTTCTTTTAGTGAGGCCATTGTCTTTGGTTGGGAGAGGCTGTTGTTGAAAGTAGAGAAATCTAGTGATCGGAAAAATGTTCCCATCCACTAAATTTCTCACTCTTCAACAAACTAAACTCCTGAATATCTAAACGTTATGCGAAACGAACTGCTAACTCGGTGGCAACTTTCTTGATGACGCCGATGATGCTGTCGTCCAGTTTCCCGGCGCGGAGCAGATCCAGCGTATCCTGGTATTGCGTTGTCAATAGCATCGTGAATTCGGATTCAAATTCTTTGACCCGGTTGACCGGCACTTTATCGAGGAAACCGTTGGTCGAGGCCAGGATGATGGCAACCTGGTGTTCTACCAATACCGGCGAATACTGTGGTTGTTTCAGAATTTCCTGGTTCCGCCGACCCCGTTCGATGGTCAGTTTCGTCGACGCATCCAGATCCGAACCGAACTTGGCAAAGGCTTCCAGTTCGCGGAACTGCGCCTGATCCAGTTTCAACGTACCGGCCACTTTCTTCATCGACTTGATCTGGGCATTACCACCCACCCGTGATACCGAGATACCGACGTTGATGGCGGGGCGGATACCAGAGTTGAAGAGGTTGGTTTCCAGGAAGATCTGGCCGTCGGTAATCGAAATTACGTTCGTCGGAATATAGGCAGAAACGTCACCGGCCTGGGTTTCGATGATTGGCAGAGCCGTCAGCGAACCACCTCCTTTAACCTTACCCGTCAGCGACGGCGGCAGGTCGTTCATAGTGGCGGCAATGGCGTCGTTATTGATAATTTTGGCGGCCCGTTCCAGCAGACGGCTGTGCAGGTAGAAAACGTCACCCGGATAGGCTTCCCGTCCCGGAGGACGACGCAGCAGCAGCGACACCTCGCGGTAGGCAACGGCTTGTTTCGACAAATCGTCATATACGACCAGGGCCGGACGACCCGTATCCCGGAAGTACTCACCGATGGCGGCACCGGTAAAAGGTGCAAAGAACTGCATCGGCGACGGATCGGCTGCGGGAGCGGCTACAATGACCGTATAGTCCATAGCTCCGGCCCGGCGCAGGGTGGCTTCCACCTGCTTAACGGTGGAGGCTTTCTGACCACAGGCCACGTAGATACAGAATACGGGCTGACCTTTGTCGTAAAATTCTTTCTGGTTGATGATGGTGTCGATGGCCACGGCGGTTTTACCCGTCTGGCGGTCACCAATGATCAACTCGCGCTGTCCCCGACCGATGGGGATCATGGCGTCGATGGATTTAATACCGGTTTGCAGCGGTTCGGTTACGGGCTGACGGAAGATAACCCCCGGGGCTTTGCGCTCCAGCGGCATGGCAAACGTTTCGCCAACAATAGGGCCTAAACCGTCGATGGGGATACCAAGCGTGTTGACAACCCGACCCAGAATACCTTCGCCAACGTTGACATAGGCAATCTGATTCGTACGCTTCACCGTGGCACCTTCTTTAATTTCGCTGTAGTCACCCAGCAATACGGTTCCGACGTTGTCTTCTTCGAGGTTCAGGGCTAATGCCTGCAATCCGTTTTCAAACACCAGCAATTCACCGGCCTGGACTTTTGACAGTCCGTAAATGCGGGCTACTCCGTCACCAATTTGCAACACCGTACCGATTTCCTCGAGTTCGGCGGTGGTTCTGGAGTTCGATAGCTGTTCCCGGAGAATGGCCGAAACCTCGTCGGGTCTAACTGATACCATATGAGTGGAAGAATCGTTTTATGATGGTTCTAAGAATTCGGGTGCAAAGTTACGCACTAAATTTCACTAAAACAGACGTTATCAAGAAAATTCGTTGGCAAAGTTTATACTTTTCTAAGAATCGGGCGTTCATGATTTCATAAAGTGGACGGAACCGGTATGAATCGCATTTTAACCGGAAACGAGGGGTTGCCCGAAAAAAAGTGCACTATTTGAACTCCGCTTGTTGAGATCCTGACATTTGTTTTTTACTTTAGTGAGTTGTGAGTAATTCATTGTCAGAAACCGCTGTCCGGTATGGACTGAATTACCCATCCTGGTGGTCTCCACTGACCCCTGCCTGTCACCATTCATCAATAATTTGTTTCATTAAATCCCGCTATTGCCAAACTTTTGACCTACATCTTTACGTTTTCAGCTTAAGTACTTTTTGAATACAACTTTTGTATCTTACACATGACGATTAAACAATGGACTTTAGCCGGCCTGCTGTCGGCTGTATTGGTAACGGGTCAGGTTATGGCTCAGACGAAAAAACCGGCCGTTAAGCCGAAACCCAAAGCACCGGCGGCTGCCGCTGCTACAGCCTCTGCTCCGCTCAAATTAAACAATGCCATCGACTCCGTTAGTTATAGCATTGGCGTCAATGTGGGATTAGGGCTGAAACAGCAGAATCTCGGCAATGCCAACATCAAAGCCATTACGAAAGCGTTGCAGGATGCACTCCAGTCGCAGAACATGCAGATCGCACCGGAGCAGGCCAACCAGATTATTGGCGCGTTTTTCCAGAAAGAACGGTCGGCCAAAGCGGATGCCAACAAAAAGATCGGAGAACAGTTTTTAACGGAAAATAAAAAGAAACCGGGTGTGCAGACGACGGCCAGCGGGCTGCAATACGAAATCGTCAAGGAGGGGACCGGTCCAAAACCGATGACCACCGATACCGTTAAAGCACATTATACGGGCCGATTGATCGACGGAACGGTTTTTGACAGCTCCGTTGAACGGGGGCAGCCGCTCGAAATACCGGTCAACCAGGTCATTCAGGGGTGGAGCGAAGCCCTTCAGTTGATGCCGGTGGGCTCGAAATGGAAGTTGTTTATTCCGTCGTCGCTGGCCTATGGCGCGCAGGGAACCGGCCCCCAAATCGGGCCTAACTCGACGCTCGTTTTCGATATCGAATTGCTGGAAATTGTGAAGAAGTAATCAATGAATGGTTAAAAATTGTTAAATGGCTGGAAGCAGTGGATGGTTCAAGGGCTAAAAATGGTTAATCAACTGGTGAGAGAATGAAACTGCGTAGCCATTTAATGAACCATCTAAACCATTTTCAGCCATTCAGCTTTTAAATAAAGAGTGGTGCTACATTAATCATAAAAGGGGAACATGAGAAAGTATCTCATTACGTTAGTACCGGTGCTGATGCTGAGCCTTCAGCCGGGTCCACAAGCAGGGATGTCAGCCGTACCGCTGCCCCCCCCAAGCGCTGATGATTTAAAACCGTCGGTATCGCAGGAACATGTTGAACAACTGGTCGCGCGTTTGCTGACGACCCACCACTACCGCAAAGTGCGGCTGAACGACTCCCTGTCGTCGGTCGTTTTTGACAATTATCTCAAGGAACTGGACGGAAACAAAGCCTACTTTCTGGCTTCCGACGTCAATTCGTTCGAGAAATACCGCAACAACATTGATGATCAGTTGATCAACGGCGAACTAACGGCCGCTTACGACATCTACAATGTGTTCCGGAAACGTTATCAGGAGCGTAATAAATTTGTTCAGGAGAACTTCGTAAAACCGTTCGATTTTACGGTAGACGAAACCTTCAATACCGACCGCGAAAAAGCCAACTGGCCCAAAAGCATCGAAGAGCAAAACGACTTGTGGCGCAAACTGCTGAAAAACCAGTCGCTGGAACTGAAGCTGACCGGAAAAGCCGATACGTCGGTGGTCAACAGCATGAAGTCGCGGTATAAAAACCTCGATCGTTACATGAGCCGGATCAAAGCCGAAGACGTGTTTCAGATTTATATGAACTCGTTTGCCGAATCGCTCGATCCGCACACCAACTACATGTCACCCCGCTCAGCCGACCGTTTCAATCAGGAAATGAGCGCATCGCTGGAAGGCATTGGTGCCCTGTTGCAGGAAGATGGCGACTACATCAAGATCTCGGACATTGTTCCCGGCGGCCCGGCTTTCAAAAGCAAACTGCTGACGAAAGGCGATAAGATCGTGGGCGTGGCCCAGGGTGAAGGTGGTCAGATTGTCAACATTGTTGGCTACCAGGTCGATGACGCCGTTAAACTGATCAAAGGCCCCAAAGGCACGACGGTTCGTCTGCAAATTCAGTCGAATGATGCCATCGCCGGTGCTCCCCCGAAAGAGATTCGGCTGGTGCGTGAAAAAATCAAACTGGAAGAGCAACGGGCGAAGAAGGAAGTGATCGAAGTCACGCAGAACCAGAAGAAATACAAACTGGGTGTTATCACGATCCCGGTTTTCTACCGCGATTTTGAAGGGGCCCGCAAACGCGAAGAAGGCTTTGCCAGCACAACCGGCGATGTTCAGAAGTTTTTGAACGAGCTGAAAGCTGAAAAAGTAGACGGCGTTGTGGTGGATTTGCGCGACAACGGCGGAGGATCGCTGACCGAAGCCATTACCTTAACTGGTTTGTTCATCTCACGCGGACCGGTGGTGCAGGTGAAAGAAGCGCAGGGCGACATTGAAGTACAAACCGATCCTGATCCGTCGATCATCTACGATGGTCCATTGGCGGTGATGGTAAACCGCTTCAGCGCGTCGGCTTCGGAAATTTTTGCGGCTGCCATTCAGGATTACAAACGCGGGCTGATCGTTGGAAGCCAGACCTACGGGAAAGGCACCGTTCAGACGATGGTGGATCTGAACACCTGGTTGAAAGAATCGGAGAAAGTGGGACAGGTCAAAATGACCATTGCCAAGTTCTACCGCATCAACGGCAGCAGCACCCAGCACAAAGGTGTGACTCCGGACATTGAATTGCCATCGGCTTTCAGCGCGGAAGAATATGGCGAAAGCTCACAACCCAGCGCGTTGCCCTGGGATCAGATTGCCTCAGCCCGGTTTGACGTGACCCGTAGCCTGGACGACAAAATCATCGCCAAGATCCGCGAACGCTACGAACAGCGTTTGAAGTCGGATACGGACATGAAACAGTTGATAGCTGATTTTGCCGAACTGAAACGCGCCAAAGAGAAAACCGTCGTATCTCTCCAGGAGTCGAAACGCAAGAAGGAACGCGACGACGCGGAAAAACGCCGGAAGTCGATCAGTGCTTCGGCAGGCGAACCGGTGGCAACCAACGACTCGACCACACCGGCCAAAGACCCGAAAGATGCCAAGGCACCAAAGAAGGATTTGTACCTGGACGAGTGTGGCAAGTTACTGGCCGACTATATTGCCTTCACGAAGAATCCGCAGTAAGGGTATCTTCTGATTCCAGTAAAAAACCGCATGGATCAACGCCATGCGGTTTTTTTGATGCCGAAAGATGGCAGACCAGTTGCTATAAAAGCCGACAGCCCCGGATTGCTCCGGGGCCGTCGGCTTTTTTGGTAGAGGACAGGTAGTGCGTTAGATCAGGCGAATGCGAACCTTGGCCAGGTATTCCTGATTTTCGTTCGAATTTGGCTCGGTTAAAAATACTTTTTTGCCCATGAGTTGCTTAATCAGCGTGGCATTCAGGCTTTTGTTGTCACCGCTGGAGATCCGCAAATCGGCCAGCCGTTGTTCGCCATCAACCCGGAACTTGATGACGACGAAATCTTCGTTATCGAGCTGTTGCAAGATTTCCGGATACAAAACATAGGAGGCAATCTGTTGTTCCAATGTTTGTTTGAGCGTAATTTTTTTCTGACCCGAAGCCCGTAAAGTGATTGCCAGGGCGAGGCAGAGTGTACTGATTATCAAGACCGTTTTCATTAGTTTGTTGCGACTAGAATTGTATCAATGGTGTGGATATGTCAGATTCGACTTTACAAAGGTAGGGCGACCGGGGTAGCTCTTTTAGCGCACAACTACGCAATTTGAAAATTGCGTAGTTTCCACATCCACTCCGCCGGAATTGCGTAGTTACCCTTTCATCATACATTGTATACTATTTGATCGATCAATGCGGAAGAAAAGTAGATGTTTTGGGTATTTAGTTTGATATTCTTTGGTGTAAATACGGAAATGGCAATTTTATTTATACCTTGTGGTCTGAACACCATATTCCCTCCTGAACAGAATGTCTACCCGCCGTACTTTCTTCCGCCAACTGGGTGCAGCAGCCGCTACGCCCCTCGTTTTACCTGATTTTCTGACTGAATCGACCCGCACGGCTTTTCAGCGACTTCAAAAACCGGGAAGCCCGCAGCAGATTGCGCAGGACGAAGACTACTGGTCGTGGATCAAAGCCGAGTATACGGTTTCGCCCAACATTCTGAACCTGAACAATGGCGGGGTCAGTCCGCAGCCGAAAACGGTTCAGGATGCCCACATCCGGTTTTATCAGTATTGCAACGAAGCCCCCAGCTATTACATGTGGCGGATTCTGGATCAGGGCCGGGAGTCGCTGCGGGCCAAACTGGCCGATCTGGCGGGTTGCTCACCGGACGAACTGGCCATCAACCGCAATGCGACGGAAGGCCTGAACACGATCATTTTCGGCCTGACGCTGAAACCGGGTGATGAGGTCGTGCTGGCAAAGCAGGATTATCCGAATATGATGAATGCCTGGAAACAGCGGGAAAAACGCGATGGGATCAAACTCGTCTGGCTCGACCTGAAACTGCCTTCCGAAAACGACGATGAACTGGTACGGCAATACGCCGGTGCCATTACCAGCAAAACCAAAGTGGTTCATGTCACCCACGTCGTCAACTGGACCGGGCAGATCATGCCGGTTCGGAAAATTGCCGATCTGGCGCACAAGCAGGGCATTGAAGTCATTTGCGACGGCGCCCACAGCTTTGCCCACCTCGACTACAAAATCCCGGAACTCGGTTGCGATTATTACGCGACCAGCCTGCACAAGTGGCTCTCTGCGCCCTTCGGCAGCGGCATGATGTATATTCAAAAGGAGAAAATCAAAAACGTCTGGGCGTTGCTGTCCAGCCCTGAGCCCGATGGGCCGGATATCCGGAAATTCGAGTCTCTCGGAACGCGTTCGTTTGCCGCCGAAATGGCCATTGGTACGGCAGTCGATTTTCAACTGGGAATCGGAGCCGCCCGGAAATTTGCGCGTCTGCATTACCTGAAAAACTACTGGGCCGAAAAAGTGAAGGATATTTCCGGCGTCAAACTATTCACCTCGCTCAAACCGGAATTTGCCGGTGCGCTGGCCGTTGTCGGCATCAGCGGAATGGCTGGTCCCGAACTGGAGAAACAGCTTCTGGAAACGTACAAAATCCATACGGTACCCATTATCCTCGGACCCGTCGACGGAGTTCGCGTGACACCCCACGTCTACACGACGCCCAAAGACCTCGATCGGCTGGTGGTGGCTATTACCGAACTGGCGGGAAAACAAAATCTGGCAACGAAACAAAAGAAGAGTTGATCCTTTATCTTTGCGGGCGGTATTGCTTTGGTGTAACAAGTAACTAAACCGCCATGATGAGGATTTTAAGCACAGTGCTTTTTTTGTTTGTACTCACGACAAAGACAGCGGCACAACTGATGGTCAACCGGGTCGATGTCAATAGCCTGGATGTTCAATATTGCCAGTTGGTGGGTGAATACCCTACCTGGGGGACCAAAGCCAAAGTCTATATTGATTACGGACAGGCTAGTTTCCAGCGGGTTGCCTATTGGGAATTACGCCGGATTGATTCATTGGGAAAATACACTGAGCGTTTCGATACGGTTATGCAGGCCATCAACTACGTCGAAAAAAACGGATGGGAAGTGGTTTCATTCCAGGTAACGCACGCTGCGAGCGGTTCATATGACCAGTTCATTTATTTGATGCGGAAAAAACAGCGGCCGTAAACACGTATCTTCCTGACTTTTCCCTCTTCGGCCCATTTTTGTGTCAGTTCACCCCAATTCTCCCACGTATTGCCATTCCCGGCCTAGTTTTGTTGAAAAAACAGATCAGTTATGCGGGAATTAGCGGGTATCCGACGCTTTGAATTGTGGTTCGCCGGGGGAGCGACCTTAATTTACGTTGTCCGAAGGCTTTTGGAAGAAGCGAACCGGATTGACGGAATGATTGAGGTAGTCGAACAAAACCGGGTTTCTTCGGCTATCATCTGGCGGGATCTGGCGGGTTATAACCACATCATCAACAACAATTTTCCGCTGATTGTCGGTGCGGTGCATTTTCTGGCCGCCTGGTACGTTTTTCATTACCTCACCCTCCCGAACTGGAACAGCAAAGAAAATGATGAGAAAATCCGGTTGTATGCCGGTCTGAGTATTTTACTGGTCGTGAGTAGTGTGGCCTTTTATTATTTTGCCAAACTTCATGTGCATTTCCGGCAGAATGAAGTGGGGACCACGATCGGCCTGAAAGTGTATTCCTTATACCGGAAACGGAATGTGCTGGCCGATGCCATCGGAATGGGAATTTTCATCGTTGGGTATGAATTGCTCTGCCAGTTGGGATACTACCTGAATCGAAAGGCCCGCCAGGATTTCCGGTTCATCAGTTATCTGATCTGGGTGCCTTTATACACCTTCCTGACAATTTTTGTTCTGGGGGGAAATCTTCCCGAAAAACTCTGGCAAAGTCCGGTTTTCGAAATATTGCTTACGCTGGCCATTCCCATTCAGGTGTATATTCTACAGGCGTATATCTATACGTCACTGCTGCCCTATATCCGAAGCTTTCGCACGACCGAGTTTCTGGGCCGTTTGCTGGCCGGTTTGCTGATCTGGTTTCTGCTCAGTGCGATGCTCTGGGGCGCCCGCACCTATTTCAGGTTTCCCAATTCAGGGCTGAACAATACGTTGTCGATACTGACGCTTTTTTGCGCGGTTATCATTGCCCTGCTGCGCCGGACTTCGGTTAAAGAAAAGGTCGCGTTGCAAACCCAGGTTTCCCACACCTCCGCCGAACTGGCGGGCCTGCAATCCCAGATTAATCCGCATTTTTTGTTCAACGCTCTCAATAGTCTTTATGCCACGGCTTTGAAAGAAAACAGCGAAAAAACCGCCGACGGGATTCAGAAACTGGGCGATATGATGCGGTTCATGTTGCAGGAAAATAACCGGGATCGGATTCCGCTGGAAAAAGAGGTGGAATATTTGCGTAATTACATCGAGCTCCAGCGGATGCGGCTGGACGAATCGCACGGAATCGAAATCCGGGTGACGATTCAGGAACCGGACCGGGACATATCCATTGCGCCGATGATGCTGATTCCGTTCGTTGAAAATGCCTTCAAACACGGGATTAGTCTGCGTAAACCGTCCTGGATTTTTGTTACCTTGACCCTCGATCACACAACGATTTACTTTAAAGTTCACAATTCGCGCCATCCGGGACTGGTCAATGACCCGGAAAGAGAGCATACCGGCATTGGCCTGGAAAACGTCAGCAAACGGCTGGAGTTGATTTATCCCGGACGGCATACGCTGGCGATTCAGGCGTCGGAACAGGATTATTTTGTCGCTTTAACGATTCGCTATTGAATGTTAACCGCCATCGCTATCGACGACGAACCGCAGGCTTTGGAAGTCGTCCGGCTGCATGCCGCCAAAGTGCCGTTTCTTGATTTAAAAGCGAGTTTTACGGATGCGTTTGAAGCGATTCCGTATCTCCAAAAAAACAAAATCGACCTGATCTTTTTAGATATCAAAATGCCCGATATTTCGGGGATCGAGTTTGTTCGCTGCCTGCAAACCGTGCCGATGGTGGTTTTTACCACGGCTTATTCCGACTACGCCGTTCAGGGCTTTGAACTGGATGCCATCGACTATCTGCTGAAACCGTTTCCGTTGGCCCGTTTCCTGAAAGCCTGCAATAAAGCACTGGATTACAAGAATTTGCGGGATAGTGAGGCCGAAGAATTTATTTTTGTCAAAACCGGCTACGAGGAAGAAAAGATCTGGCTGGATGATATTTTATACCTGGAATCCGACGGAAACTATGTAACGTTCGTCCTGAAAAACCGCAAACTCCTGAGCCGCCAGACCCTGTCGGATATTCCGCGAATTTTGCCAGAAAGTCAATTTGTCCGCGTACACCGATCCTACAGTATTTCGCTCCGGAAAATCGAGAAAATTGCCCGGAACGAAATCACCATCGCCGGTTTTAAAATTCCCGTTGGCGCTTCGTATGAAGATAAACTAGCGGAAATTAAAACCCGGCTTTTGAAATAGAATCTGTTTCGAAAGTCGAAGGAATTATAAATATAAAATAATGAACGCTAAATGTAAAAGTGTTTGGAACGCGCCAGCCCACTTTTACATTTAGCGTTCATCATTTTACATTTATCATTCTCTTTTAAACACCAACACTTTTTCATTCTTTCCAATCAAACCGGATCACCTGCTCCAGATCCGGGTGCAGGCTGAGGGCAACGGGGCAGGTGTGGGCGGTATGCTCCATTTTGGCCCGAAACGCTTCCGTATGCGCTTCCGATGGCGGCATCATAATGTCAATTTCAATACGGACAATCCGCCGGGGGGCGTCTTTTGACATCACTTTCGTAATCGACAATTCGCCGTTGGTCAGTTCGATGCCTTCGCGCCGGGCCACAATCCCCATCGTGGTGATGATGCAGCTCCCCAGTGAGGTTGCTGTCAGGTCGGTCGGTGAAAAAGCTTCGCCTTTGCCGGTATTGTCGGTGGGGGCGTCGGTCAGAATTCGGGTGCCAGATTGGAGGTGAACCGCTTCCGTCCGCAAGTCTCCTAAGTAGGTTGTTTGTACCGTGGGCATAAGACCAAAAACTAAAATCCTGTTTGTGTACAACTATTAATTGAAAAATATAAATTGCTTCACGCAACCATCCAATGACTCAGACCGTTACTCAATAGAACGAGGGAGTTACAAGAGACGCGTTGGTTGATGCCGACGATAATTTCGTAGTGTCAAAGTAAACTGTTATTTTTATCCTTACAAAAGTTTTCCATTACGACCGTGTCACGAGTTTTACCGATAGTGTCCATCCTGGGCCTGCTACTAAGCGTTTGCCATGTGCAGGCTCAAACTGCCGATACCGACGAAGATAAGTATACGACTGTTACCACCTATGGTGTAACGACCAATACGAACTCCGGTATTTTAGGCGGTTTTGTTTTCCGGCATTCCAAAGCGTTGCCTACTCTGTTTCAGGGAAAGCGGCAGTTTCGGTATATGGCCCTTGAAATTGTCAATGTGAAGCACCCAAAAGAGGTGCAGTCACAGACGCCCTATTCGGGAGCGCGGTATGTATATAACAAGCAAAATTATCTTTTCGTCGTTCGGCCGCAGTATGGTCGCGAAATATCGCTCTTTACCCGGACTGCCGATGAAGGCATTGCGATCAACGGTATTATTGCCGTTGGGCCGTCCATTGGCATCATCAAGCCCTATTACGTACAGTATACGACCCGTCCGGGACAGGTCGATACCCGTCCGTTCGACCCCAGTTTGCAACCCGAGCTGATTGTGGGTGCCGGGAGCTTCTTTCAGGGTTTTGACAAGTCCAAATTAACGCTGGGTGTGAATTTCAAAGCCGCCGTTGCTTTTGAACTGAGTGCGTTTCGGAACAACATGACTGGACTGGAAATCGGTTTTTTGGCCGAAGCGTACCCCAAAGAAGTGGTGATTATGAATGCTACCAACAACCGCAGTGTGTATACTTCCGGTTTCGTAACGCTGTTTTTTGGTAACAAACGATAAATTGCCCCCAACCCCTAAAGGGGAGCAAAAGTTCGTTATTTTAAAGCCCCCTTTAGGGGGTTGGGGGCAGTTGCCCGAACTTTACTGCCCGAAAATTCCTTGTGTAAAAAACAGGATTGAGGTTTGCCATGATTGAACTTCCCGTAATTCCCTCCGAAACACAACGAAAGAAACGCCCCGACTGGCTGCGGGTAAAACTGCCCATTGGCCCGGAATATGCCAAAGTCCGCAAATTAGTCGATACGTATAAACTGCATACGATTTGTGAAAGCGGCAATTGCCCGAACATGGGCGAGTGCTGGGGTGCCGGCACGGCCACGTTCATGATTCTGGGCAACGTCTGCACGCGGAGCTGTACGTTCTGCGCCGTAGCAACGGGTCGCCCGAACGAATACGATACCGACGAACCCCGCCGGGTGGCAGAGGCCATTCTGCTGATGAAAGTCAAACACGCCGTTCTGACATCAGTGAACCGCGACGAACTGAAAGACCGGGGTGCCGAAATCTGGTACCAGACCGTACGGGCCGTGAAAGAAGTGTCGCCCACGACCACCATCGAAACGCTCATTCCGGATACCAAGGGCAACTGGGATGCGCTGATTCGGATGATTGAAGCCGGGCAGGAAGTGGTTTCACACAATATGGAAACCGTCGAGCGCCTGTATCGTCGTGTGCGTCCTCAGGCCCGGTATGAACGCAGCCTGGAACAAATC
The DNA here is from genome assembly GCF_051857545.1 of Larkinella fluvii. NCBI lineage: Bacteria > Pseudomonadati > Bacteroidota > Cytophagia > Cytophagales > Spirosomataceae > Larkinella > Larkinella fluvii. The sequence goes on from NZ_JBPZHB010000003.1 coordinate 679,001, forward strand.
CGCCGGACGAAAGACTTTGGCCAGCGAACTAAATCGGGCATTATGCTGGGATTGGGCGAAACCATCGACGAAGTGCTGAAGGCGATGGACGATCTGGTCGAACACGGCCTGGACATTCTGACGCTGGGTCAGTATCTGCAACCGACCAAAATGCACCACGAAGTGATCGAATGGATTCACCCCGACACGTTTGCAATGTACCGGGAGGAAGGCCTGAAACGCGGGTTGAAATACGTCGAATCCGGGCCTTTGGTCCGTTCGTCCTACCATGCCGAGCGGCATGTGAACGTCTGATTCCGAATTGGATTAAAAAGAAGAGGGAGGAGTGGAAAAGCGGTTTTTAAAGCCTTTTTCCGCTCCTCCCTTTTTCCTTACCTCCTTTTTTGCTTTCTTGTTCATAATGAAAAAATACGACTTCATCATCGCGGGGGGCGGAATGGCTGGGTTGAGCCTGGCGTATTACCTGAGCCTGTCGTCCCTCCGCGACCGTTCCATCCTGATTCTTGACAAAGAAACCAAAAACCGGAACGACCGGACGTGGTGTTTCTGGGAAGATCAGGAGGGGCCGTTTGAGTCGATTTTATTTCGGAAATGGGACACTGTCGAGTTTTTCGGAACCACCTTCAACGGGATGCTCGATATGGGGGCCTACCAGTATAAAATGCTGCGCGGCATTGATTTCTACACGTTTATGAAGAATCACCTCGCGCAGTTTCCGTCCATCGAGTTTCGACAGGTGACCGTCAACCGCGTTAAGGACACGCCCCAGGGCGGTTTTGTAATCGCCGACGACGAACCTTACATTGCGGACTATGTGTTCGACAGCACCCACTTGCTGAAACTGAACCGCCCCGAAAATCACAACCTGTGGCAACATTTCAAAGGCTGGACGATTACCGCTGAAAAACCGTGTTTCGATGTCGACAAGCCCTGCATGATGGATTTTCGGGTAGATCAGCAAGGCGATTGCCGGTTTTTGTACGTGCTCCCCTTTGATGACCGGACCGCACTGGTCGAATACACGATTTTCAACGACCGGCTGTTGTCGGACGAACAGTACGAAAATGCACTTCTTGGTTACATCGACCGGTTTATCGATACGGGCAGTTACGCGGTTCAGGAAACGGAATTTGGCATCATCCCAATGTCCGACGAGCCGACTACCGAACGCCCGGGCAAGCACGTCATCCGGATTGGGACGGCGGGTGGCTACACGAAACCATCGACTGGCTACACCTTTCAGCGAACGCAGCGGTATTTGCGCGAAATCGTTCAGAACCTGGCGGCAAACGGCAAACCCAAACGCCGTAAGCCGTGGCTACGGCGCGTTTTCAAACGGTTTCTAGACAGTGTGCTGCTGAACGTGCTGCAATACCACCGTCATCCGGCCGACGATGTGTTCACCCGCCTGTACCAGCGCAACGCTCCGGCGCAGATTTTCCGGTTTCTGGATGAAGACACAACGTTTGCCGAAGATCTCAAAATCATGACCACGGTTCCGCTGGGAGCTTTCACAGTGGCGGCTTTCGATGTGATTCGCAAGCGCGTTTTCCGGGTTTAACCTGGCCGCAACCGATTGGCTGTTAAACACCTGACAGGTCTTCAAGACCTGTCAGGTGTTTAACAGCCAATATGCCTTTTCCTCAACCGTTTGCCGTAAGGCACGCGACGATTCGCATCAGCAAACAGGGTTGTGTACCTCACGGCACACGGTTGGGCAGAATTGCCTTGACCTACCGACGTTGCGCTGTTACATCACTATAGAATAGATTGTGCAAAACCGGCTTTTACTTCTAAACTTTTTCCTGACGGCACATAGTCCCCATGGAACGGCAATCCTGTCAACAATCTTCCTAAAAAACGGATAAAAGGTACTGATTGCACCAAAACAGATGAGTAGTATTTTACCAAAAATTCTTTATTATGTAATAATGACAAAAAGCGTCTCATGGTTAAGCGCGTCAACTACCTTTACCTGATCGGTGCCGGGCTGCTGGGCCTGTTGGGTTTTATAACGACCCGGGAAGAGTCTCCGTCGCCGGTTCGAACACCCGCCGAAGAGTTGGCGACTTTTCAGGTTGAGCCGGGGTTAAAGGTTCAACTGGTGGCGTCGGAACCGATGGTTCAAGACCCGGTTGTGATTACCTTCGATGCAGACGGTCGGCTCTGGGTAGTCGAAATGCGGGGATTCATGCCCAACATGGACGGCACCGGCGAAGAAAAACCGGTGGGCCGCATTTCGGTATTGGAAGATACGAACGGCGACGGGCAGATGGACGTCAGTACAGTCTACCTCGACAGTCTGGTCATGCCCCGGGCGCTGGCACTGGTTCCGGGGGGCGCCTTGGTGGTCGAAAGTGGCGCCCTGTGGATGACCAACGACCGCAACGGCGACCTGAAAGCCGATTCCAAAACCCTGATCGACCCGACCTATGCCGCCAACGGTTTGCCCGAACACGCCGGGAATGGCCTCTGGCGCAGCATGGACAACTGGTATTACAATGCCAAATCGCGCCTTCGCTACCGGCTGAACGACGGAAAATGGGAGCGGGACAGCACGGAATTTCGGGGGCAGTGGGGCATCAGTCACGACGATGAAGGCCGACTCTATTACAACTACAACTGGTCGCAACTCCACGCCGATCTGGTGCCGCCCAATTACCTTTCCCGCAATAAAAACCACACGCCAACCACCGGCATCGACCACGGCCTGACCATCGACCGCCGGGTGTATCCGATCCGGCCGACACCGGCGGTGAACCGGGGTTACATTCCCGGAACGTTGAATAAAGAAGGTCGACTGCTGGAATTTACGGCGGCCTGTTCACCCCTGGTCTACCGCGGAACGGCTTTGCCAGCCCCTTATTACGGCAATGTTTTTGTCTGCGAACCCGCGGGCAATCTGATCAAACGCAATGTCGCAGAAGACAATGGGCTGCTGATAACGGCGCAGGACCCCAATCCGGGCCGGGAGTTTCTGGCTTCGACCGACGAACGGTTTCGGCCGGTTCATCAGGCAACGGGTCCCGACGGCGCGCTGTACGTAGCGGATATGTACCGGGGGCTGGTGCAGCACAAAGCGTATGTAACCCCCTATTTGCGGGAACAGACGATCAAGCGGGGGCTGGTGATGCCGATCAATCGGGGACGAATCTGGCGGATTGTACCGGAAAACTGGAAACCGACCAAACCCGCTAAATTGTCGAAGGCAGCCTCCAAAGACCTGATTCGGGAATTGTCGAACCCCGATGGCTGGCACCGGGATATGGCGCAGCGACTGCTTGTGGAGCGCAACGACAAAACCGTGCGGCAACCACTTACCGAGGTGGTGTTGAAAGGCAAAAGCCAACTCGGGCGTTTTCACGCGTTATGGACGCTGGACGGCCTGAAAATGAGCAGCCCGGAACTGCTTTTGAGTCTGCTGGCAGACCCCAACACGCTGGTCAAAACCACCGCACTGCGGCTGCTGGAACCGATGGCCAAAACAAACCCGGCTGTTCGGGCCAAACTGGAAGCGCAACTGCTGAAAGCGTGGGAAAAAGCCCCCATCGAGCAGGTGCTTCAAATGACATTTAGCGCCGGTGTTCTCTCACCGAACGCGTCTCATCAACTTCTGGCCGGGATTGTAAACCGGTATGGCAATACCGCCCTGATTCGGGATGCCGCCCTCAGCAGTCTTCAGAATCAGGAGTTTGCGTTTTTGCAAAGCCTGATGAAATCGCCCCAGTGGCAGGCGCACGAACCAGCGAAGGAGATTTTTCTGGAAATGCTGACCACATCGATTGTTCGAAAACGGAATCCGGCTGAACTCGCCGACCTGTTGAACCAACTGGATCGGGAGTCGCTGGGATGGCAGGAAAAAGCCGTCCTTACCAGTCTGTCGATTCAGGGTAATACCACCAAAAAACCGATCCGGCTTGAAACCGCCCCCACACTGCTGACCCATTCCAACACGAAAATCGAGCCGTTCCGTCTGGAAGGGTTAAACCTCCTTTTTGAATGGCCCGGACACACCGCCGTCAAGAGCAGCGTGACCAAAAAGAACCCCTTGAGCGATGAGGAGCAGAAACTGTTTGCGTCGGGACGGCAACTGTATCTGAGTACCTGCTCGGGTTGTCACGGCACGGATGGGGCTGGCCTGAACCGGTTTGGACCTCCGCTCGTGGGCTCGGATTGGGTGTTGGGCGATGAAAAACGACTGGCATTGATTCTTTTGCACGGCATGGAAGGGCCGGTGGAAGTGGGTAAAAAGGTGTACAATGCGCCGGAGATTCTGCCGGTGATGCCCGCCCACTCCACGATGGATGATGCCTCGATCACGTCCATTTTGATGTACATCCGCAACGAGTGGGGGAACAACGCCGGGCCAATTGGCCGGAGAACCGTCGGGATGACCCGCATTACGTCGCAGGGACGCGTTATGCCCTGGACCGCCAAAGAATTGAACAGCTATATGCTGGAAGCCAAAGCCGCGGGCGGGAAGTAAATTCGCCCGAAAGCAATACTGAATACAGACTATTCCAAACCCGTAATCCGAATGGACAGACGTGACTTTATACAAAAGGCGACCCTGGGTGCCCTGGCGATCTCGTTGCCTAAAATGCCCGCATTCCTGAAAGACGTGCCGATGGGCGTGGTCGTCCATTCCTACGGAAGTCGCTGGAATTCAAAGGTCGAAAGCAAAAAATACCCCGGTTTTACGAACGCAATTGAATTGATCGATCACTGCAAGGAAATTGGCGCGGGCGGGGTTCAGACGGTGGTCAAAGACTGGTCGGCCGACTTTGCCAAAAAAGTGCGTTCGGAACGGGAGAAAACGGGCCTGTATCTGGAAGGGTCCATCGGATTACCCAAAAAAGCGGAACAGGTGGCGGCTTTTGAGCAGGAGGTGATCAACGCAAAAGAAGCCGGCGCAACGGTTTTGCGGACGGTTTGCTCAAGCGGTCGGCGGTATGAAACCTACCATTCCAACGAAGAATGGCAGGCGTTGAAGAAAAACGCACTGGTTTCGCTGCAACTGTCGGAACCTGTTCTGCGCAAACACAAAGTCAAACTGGCGGTCGAAAACCACAAGGACTGGCGAGCCGACGAGCTGGTGACAATTCTAAAACAGATTGACAGTGAGTGGGTTGGTGTAACCCTGGACTTTGGCAACAGCATCGCCCTGCTGGAAGAACCAATGGCCGTAGTGCAGACGCTGGCGCCCTATGTGTTGACAACCCACGTCAAAGACATGGGCGTGGCCGAATACCCGGACGGTTTTCTGTTGTCGGAAGTACCGCTCGGCAGCGGCATCCTGGATCTGCAAAAAATGGTGGCCATCTGTAAAAAACACAACCCGGCTGTCACCTTTAACCTGGAAATGATCACCCGCGATCCGCTGGAAATACCGTGCCGGAAAGAGACCTATTGGGAAACCTTTGGCGGCATACCCCGAACGGATATGGACCGGACGCTGCGCATGGTCAAACAGCATACCTATAAACCGGCCCTTCCGAAGGTCTCCCAACTTTCTCCCGAAGAACGACTGGCGGTTGAGGAGAAAAACATCGTTTCCTGCCTTTCCTACAGTAGCAACAAGCTGGGGCTTAAATAGAGTTTACGGTATTCGGTATACGGTTTTCGGTGCGGTTCCCCGCCGGGACTAACGCATGCTTGCTGGCGCGTTTTTGTTTCATGCGTCAGTCCCGGCGGGGAACCGCACCGAAAACCGAAAACTGTAAACCGAAAACTGAAAACCAATCAACGAATGATGAGTAAAGAAACACTGCCTGGAATTAAGCAATTTGATTTGAGCGGGAAAGCCGCCATCATTACCGGAGGCTCCAAAGGGTTGGGATTTGCGATGGCGGCCGGGCTTGCATCGGCAGGCGCTAACGTGATGCTGGTGAACCGAAATGCGGAAGAAGGAGCCAGAGCCGCCGAGGAACTGAGCCAGGATTTTGGGGTAAAAACCCTTTCGTTCAGCGCCGATATTACGAGTCAGGAACAGACCGAAGCAATGGCCCAAGCCGCTATCGACGCTTTTGGCCGGATCGATATTCTGATCAACAGTGCCGGAATCAACATCCGCGGCCCCATCGATGAGGTGACGCTGGAGGATTTCAGCAAGGTCATGACGGCGAATGTTACCGGCACTTGGCTATGCTGCCGGGCTGTGACGCCCTACATGAAAAAAGCTGGGCGGGGCAGCATCATCAACCTGGCCAGTACGCTGGGCGTGGTCGGCCTGGCCAACCGGACGCCGTATACATCCAGCAAAGGGGCAGTGGTGCAGATGACCCGCGCGCTCGCCCTGGAACTGGCGTCGCATCACATTACCGTCAATGCCATTTGCCCGGGACCGTTTCTGACCGATATGAATGTGCCGATTGCCGACACGGAAGAAGGCAAGAAGTTCGTCGTGGGTGCCACGGCACTGGGTCGCTGGGGTCATCTGCGCGAAATTCAGGGAGCCGCAATCTTCCTCGCCAGCGATGCCGCCACCTACATGGTCGGCTCGCTGCTCACCGTCGATGGCGGCTGGACGGCGAAATAGTTTAACGGTTTACGGTTTTTGGTATCCGGTTTACGGTGGCTGACGCATGCTTGCTGGCGCGTTTTTGTTTCATGCGTCAGCCACCGTAAACGGATACCAAAAACCGTAAACGGAAAACCCCTAAACCAAAAACCGTAAATGGAACAAGTCATTGGCAAGGCCCCCAAAACCCGGGTACGATACGGGATGCTGGCACTCGTATTCATCAACGTCGTTATCAACTACTTAGACCGCAGTAATCTCTCGGTGGCTGCGGCTTCGCTGAGCAAAGACCTGGCCCTGTCTCCGGTCGAAATGGGGTACATTTTTTCGGCTTTCGGTTGGACCTACGCGGTTTTGCAAATTCCCGGCGGGCTGGTTGCCGACCGCTTCGGCCCCCGGATTTTGTACGCCTTCTGTCTCATTACCTGGTCGATATCCACTGTTTTTCAGGGATTTGCGCGTGGGTTTGCCAGCCTGTTTGCCTTGCGACTGGCCACCGGGGCTTTCGAAGCACCTTCGTATCCGATCAACAACCGGATCGTAACCAGTTGGTTTCCTGACAATGAACGGGCTGCTGCGACGGCCATGTACGTTTCGGGCCAGTTCATCGGCCTGGCGTTTCTGACACCGGTTCTGGTAACGATTCAGTATTACACGGGCTGGAAAGGGCTGTTTGTCATCACCGGTTTGGTCGGTTTGGTCTGGGGTGTTATCTGGTACCTTTCCTACCGCGATCCGCTGGAGCATAAGGGCGTCAATGAGGCTGAACTGGCGTATATCGAAGAGGGGGGCGGTTTGTTCCGGGGAAAAAAAGCGGGAACGAAGCACACCAGCGTGTGGAGTTGGGAAAACATTAAACTGGTGTTTCGGGGCCGCACCTTATGGGGCGTCTACATCGCCCAGTTTGCCGTGAACGCGACGCTCTGGTTTTTCCTGACCTGGTTTCCCACCTATCTGGTGAAATACCGGGGCCTGGATTTTATCAAATCCGGTTACCTGGCATCCATTCCGTTTCTGGCCGCCTGCGCGGGGGTACTTCTGTCCGGTTTTCTGTCCGATAATCTGGTCAAAAAGGGCTGGTCGGTGAGCGCGGCCCGCAAAACGCCGATCATCGTCGGACTCATTTTATCGACCAGCATTGTGGGTGCCAACTACAGCACCGACACGGCCTACATCATTTTCTTCATGGCCTTTTCGTTTTTCGGAGCCGGTATGGCCCTGATTTCCTGGGTTTTCGTCTCCTTGTTATCACCCAAACATCTGATTGGGTTAACGGGTGGTGTCTTCAATTTCATGGGGAACCTGGCGTCGATCATCGTTCCGATCGTCATCGGCTATCTGGCCAAAGACGGTGATTTCAAACCGGCTCTGGTCTTTATCGGCGCCCTGGGTCTGATCGGTGCCTGTTCGTATATTTTTCTGGTGGGGAAAATTGAGCGGAGGGGATAGAAAAGAATGATAAATGTAAAATGCTGAATGTAAAATGTAAAAGTTTTTCCAAACCGTCCCTTTTACATTTTACAATCAGCATTTTACATTTATCATTCCTGAAAAGTTTTGTTCTGGTTTACTTATTAATCCATTGCATATGAGTGATTTAGTATTCCCCGACCGCTACAAAGGGCAGGTTGCTATCGTTACCGGTGGCGCAGACGGTTTAGGAAAAGCCATTGCCCGGCGGCTGGGTGCTGAGGGTGCTTCCCTGGCCTTGTTCGACCGGAACGCGGTTTTGCTGGAACAAACGGCGCAGGAAATGACGGCTTTGGGCGTTGTTGTTCGGACCTATACCGTGGATATTTCTCAGGAAGAACAGGTCAAGCAAGCCGTGGAGCAGACCGTGGCGGATTTCGGGCAGCTTGATGTTGTGGTGCATTCGGCGGGGATTGTCGGACCCACCAGCACCAATATTACTGCCTACGCGACGGCTGACTTTGAGAAGTTGCTCGCCGTCAACCTGTTCGGGAGTTTTCTGATCACCAAATATACGGTCGGGCACATGGCCAGCCGACAGTATGGCCGGATTCTGCTCATTGCATCCATCGCCGGAAAAGAAGGCAACCCCGGCATGGTGGGCTATTCGGTCAGTAAAGCGGGTGTAATCGGGTTGGTAAAAGCCATTGCCAAGGAATACGCAACCGCCGGAATCACCGTCAATGGGCTGGCTCCGGCTGTAATCAGAACCGCCATGAACGCCGACACCGCCCCCGAACAACTGGCCTACATGACCGCCAGAATCCCGATGGGTCGATTAGGTGAAACAGACGAAGTGGCGGCTATGGCCTGTTTCATCGTCTCTCCCGAAAATAGTTTTTCAACCGGTTTTATTTACGATATTTCGGGCGGCAGGGCAACGTATTGAGCAGGAAGAAACAAATCGCAGGAGTTCGTAAATCAAAAAGGTTGATCAATCCGTTACCGTCGTAACCAATTACGCTCCGTATGAAAACACGATTTCTTCTGCTTCTAATTGCATCGGTTGGCTTGCTTTTCGGGCGTGTTTCGGCACAATCAAACCAACTGAAACCCGGTTTTGAAAAGTCCGAGTACCTTGAAATGCTGCGGGTGGGCGCGGGCCACATTGACTCGGTGACGATTGATCCTCCGCAAGGCTACAAGAAAGTATATCGCTCGCCCGTTGTGGGTCTCGACAACCGCTGGGAGTTGTGGCAGGGCAACAACGGCGTTGCGGTGATCAGCATCCGGGGCACCACCCTCGACCCGCTGGGCTGGATTGAAAACTTCTATGCCGCGATGGTGCCAGCCACGGGCCAGATTCAGTTGAGCGCCAACGAGCCGTTTTCTTACAAACTGGCTAAAAATCCGCGTGCGGCTGTACACGCTGGCTGGTTGATTGGCATGGCCTATTTGGCCAAAGACATCCTGCCGAAAATGGATTCCTGCATTCAGAAAGGAACCAAAGAATTCATGATTACCGGAATCAGTCAGGGGGGCGCCATCACTTTTTTAATGACTTCATACCTCTCCAATTTGCGGGGCAACCGGCTCCCCGCCGACCTCCGGTTCAAAACTTACAGCATTGCCGCGCCCAAGCCGGGCAATCTTTCCTATGCGTACGATTACGAGGTTCTTACGCAGAGCGGATGGGCATTTAATGTGGTCAACTCTGCCGACTGGGTTCCCGAATTTCCGTTGACGGTTCAGACTACCGATGATTTCAACCTGACCAATCCCGTTACGACGATTCGCAAAGCCATCCGGAATCAGAAGTTTCTCAACCGGGTGATGTTTAATTATGTTTTCAATAAGATGGATAAACCGTCCCGCAAAGCGCAGAAGCAATACCAGCGGTTTCTGGGGAACTACATCAGCAAGGCCGTCAGGAAAAATTTGCCGGATTACCAGAAGCCGACTTATTTCCCAAGCAGTCATTTCATGCGGGCCGGGCAGACCATCGTTTTGGATGCTGACGAAGTGTATTTCCGGCAGTTCCCGGCCGATCCCAAAAAACTCTTGCAAAACCACCTGCTGAATCCGTATTTGTTTTTAGGGAATCGGCTGAAGTAAAAATGGGTATTTTCTCCTGAAAGGTTCGTCGGGCACTACTCGCCCGACGAACCTTTCAGGATGATTTCCCGGTGCAAAACGCCCCATTTCCGCAGGGCTTCAATCACTTCATCCAGCGATTTGCTGTGGGGTGTCAGGGCGTAGGTAACCTTCACCGGAAAGGTATCTTCCACCGTCCGTTTCACCAGTCCGTTCATCGTCAGATCCTGTAACTCCTTGGATAACACGCGGTCGGTAATGCCGTGAACCTCCCGGGCGATTTCGCTGAAACGCTTCTCCCCAAAGGTTAGCGCCACGATGATGGGCAGTTTCCACTTGCCATTCAGCACATCCAGGGCGTCCCGGATGGGTCGTAAAATTCCCATGCACTCCGAGTGGTTCAATTCGACGGGTTTTTCCATGATTTCTGGTTTTACTATCCAAAAGGATAGTGCTATTAAAAAGTATAGTGCTTACAAATGGATAGTAAATATAGGTAAATTTGTTTTACGAAATAAAAAGAATACAAACATGGAAACGCAACAAGACGTGACGATCCGGCGCAAGCTGGTCAATGTATATACGCCACCTGCCCAGCCGGGTTTTCTTGGTCCCGATCACACGGCCCGTGCGGTCATTCATACGAGCTTTTCGGAAAGTGATCCGTTTATCCTGTTGATGGATGACGTGCTTGATAAAAAGGGGGGTGAGCCGGTGGGCGGTCCGCATCCCCACGCCGGTTTTGAAACGGTTACACTGATCTTGGAAGGCGAACTGGGGGATGATGACCACCGGATGAAAGCGGGGGATTTCCAGATGATGACCGCCGGAAGCGGGATCGTTCATACGGAAACCATCGACCGGAAAACGAGGATGCGGCTTTTGCAATTATGGCTCAATCTGCCTAAAAAAGACCGCTGGACTGCCCCCCGCGTTCAGGATTTGACGGTAGAGACAGTTCCCCGTGTGTCTGAACCCGGGCTGGAAATCCGGCTCTACAGCGGTTCGTTTGCTGGCATCACCTCGCCGGTTCAGAATCATGTTCCGGTTATTATTGCCGATATTCAGTTGCAACCCGGCGTCAGCACCGTCCAACAGCTACCGGCTTCTTTTAACACGTTTTTGTACGTAGTTGGCGGGAGTGTTGGAATCGGGAAAGAAGGGAAGCTGCTAAAAGAAAACCAGGTGGGCTGGCTGGACAAATTTCCTGGGGATGCGCTCAGCGACCTTCAACTAACCGCCGGGGAAGCGGGAGGACGGGTTATTTTGTATGCCGGACAGCCTCAGCACGATCCGATTGTTTCCTACGGGCCTTTTATTGGTGATACTGAAAGCGACATCAAGGGATTGTACCAGGCGTTTCGGCAGGGCAAAATGGGCCATGTGTCGGTTTTGCCGGAAAAGCAGAAATTTCGGTATTAAGTCACGGTAGGTGTCTCTGATCGGGAATAAAAATGAGCCGGAAATGGGTAGTTCGTTCGTATAAATTCGCTTCGGGAATGGGAAGGACGAACTGCCCCTTTTAAACCGGACTTCAACAATCGGTGTTAAACAGGTGGATCGTCCCGCATAAACCACCGCACCTATGTCCCTGTCTACCCCTAAACCGCCTTCCACACACTGGCGGCTTCGTCTGCACGAGATCATTTTCGAAGCCGATACGCCCGCCGGGAAAGCCTTCGATATTATCCTGATCGGGAGCATTCTGGTCAGTGTCATCATCGTCATGCTGGAAAGCATCGGCCGGGTCAGAGCAGTGTACGGGGATGAACTGCACCTTCTGGAGTTGTTCTTTACCGGGCTGTTTACCATCGAATACATCCTCAGGCTCATCAGCGTCAAGCAGCCGATGCGGTATGCGCGGAGCTTCTTCGGGATCGTCGATATTCTGGCCATTTTACCAACCTACCTGAGTCTGTTCGTCCCCGGCACCCAGTATCTGTTCACGATCCGCATCCTGCGGCTGCTCCGGATTTTCCGCATTCTGAAGCTGTCGGAATACCTCTCGGAAGCCACGATCCTGACCAGCGCCCTACGGGCCAGCCGTCGCAAAATCAGCGTGTTCATCCTGACGGTTCTGTCGCTGGTGGTCGTGCTGGGGTCGTTAATGTACATCATCGAGGGAGAAGAAAACGGTTTCGACAGCATTCCGACCAGCATTTACTGGGCCATTGTGACGCTGACGACCGTGGGCTACGGCGATCTCTCGCCCCAAACACCCCTCGGCAAGGCTTTTGCGTCGCTCGTCATGATCATGGGATATGGCATCATTGCCGTTCCTACCGGCATCGTTACTGTCGAACTTTCTCAGGCAGCTTTAAAACTAAAGCAAGCCGTTTCATCCCAATCGTGTCCGTCGTGCGGGGCGGAAGGGCACGACGTCGATGCGGTTTTCTGCAAATACTGCGGAACGCACTTGTAATGGGTTTCGCTTTACCGGCCGTTGATGCTGAAATTGATCGGCATGTTATACCGACAAGCCACCACCTGTCCCCCTTGTTTCGCCGGTATCCAGGCAGGCATATTTTTGATGAGTCGAATGGCCTCCGCATCCAGTTCCGAACCTAAACCTTTTAAAATTTCTGCCTTTTCGATCCGGCCCTGCTCGCTGACGATAAAGGTAACGAACACCTTGCCTTCCTCTCCGGTTTGCCGGGCGGTTTCGGGATAGCGAAGATTCTTCCCAATATACTCGCCTAACTTGCTCATTCCTCCTGGAAAAGTGGGTGAATCGTCGACAACTAAATAAACCGGGCGGTCGAATGTGGACGTCGAATCGAGGTTTTTGGGCTGGCATTGCGCGAGAAGCCAAAGCGTCCCCAGTAGTGAAAGTGTGGTAAGGAAGGTTTGCCGGATCATGGCGTTTCTGTTGTTTGGCCAATCGAATAACCTGAATAAGCAAACGTACTAATTTCTATTGTTACTTACTCCCCAATTCGCTCAAATACCGGATCAAATCCCGCACATCTTCTTCCGAGTACGCATCCATCAGTCCCGTCGGCATTAGCGAACCGCTCTCGGTCTGGCTGGCCAACTCCTTTTTGTTGATGACCCGGTTTTTGGTAGAAGCCGTCGTTTTGATGTGAATCACCTCGGCGGTTTCAAAAACCTTGATACCCTGAATGATTTCGCCTTTTTTCGTTTCCACCTGCACCTGATTATAGCCTTCCTTGATGTTTTGGTTGGGCCACAGCACTTCCGTGATGATTTCGCGGGAGGAAAGTCCGCGGCCAATGGCCGACAGGTTCGGACCAATGGTGCCGCCTTTACCGTTCAGCGAATGACAGGCCGAACAGCTTGGGTTGGCCTGATAAATCAACTCACCGCGTTTCGCATTGCCCTGTTCCTGAATGGCTTTCGCCAGTTTTTCCACGTAATCTGAACTGTATTTCCGGGCTACAATCGTCCGTTCTTCGGCCAGCGCATTCAGCCGGGCGCTGAGTTCGGGCGCGTTGATCCCTTTGGTGGCCAGGGCTTCCAGCGCCAGCCGGGCCTGCGGTTTGGACAGGGCGGTTTTTTCCAGTTCCGCCGTGAGGGCTTTAATCCCGGAACGCTGATCGATCAGGGGGTTAATGGCTTCCCGCATGGCGTCGACCGAAGCCCCGGAACGTTGCATTTCGGCCACGGTGGCCCCGGCCGCCAGTGCCACATCCAGCTCACTGATGCCTTTCAACGATGCCAGCCGGATTACGCGGGGCGTTTCGGCAGAACCCACCAGCTTTTGCAGCAACGGCAAAGCCGCGCGCCCTTTGAGTTCGACCAATGCCTTCAAACCTTCGGCCCGGACCCGCTGATCGATCTGGTTGTTCATCGCCAGGTTGTTGATCGTTGCCGCGGTTGAACTGATTTTCCAAGCCCGCGCCAAATGGATCGCGGCCATGTTAACTTCAGCGGTTTTTGACGGCAAAAGGCTGTTTTTGAGCGAAGTAGCCGCAATAGGAGAGACGGGCCGGACGTCCAGTTTGCTCAGGTTTTCGAGCAAAACCGCATCGGTTTGCGCCGACGGTTGACTCAACACAAACTCTATATCGGCGGCTTTTCCGGTTTTCGCCAGACTGAGCAGTAGATTCCGCCGGACCTCCGGCGATAGATTTTCAGAAGCAATCAGCTTCCGATATTGATCCGGCGAGTACCATGACGGTGGTAAAACGCTCACAAGCCAGGCCAGATGACCCGGTTTTTTGAACGTCAGCTTCCCGTTTTGCAACGCCGGTTCCCACGAATCCTGCAAGGCGTAGGCGGTTTTGTTCAGCGCATACGTTAGAAATTTGTCCATCGGCTGGTTCAGCACCTGCGTCGCCAGCACCATCGCTTCGGGGCGGTGAACCGAACTGACAGCCACGAGGGCTTCCAGCCGAACTCGCGCATTTTTGTCGTTGATCAACGGTTCCAGCACCGCCAGCGGATCAGCCAGGCGATCGGACCAACGCCCCACCACGTGGGCGGCATAGGCCCGTGCGCCCGGTTCTTTTCCTTTGGTAAGTTGCCGAAGCAGGTCTTCATAGACCAGTTCGTGGCTTTCAAAGACGCCGAGTGCCTCCATCAGGTGATGTTCGTAATTCGGATCTTTTGGGTCTTGTTTTGCCACCCATTCCGTTAAATCCGGTCGCACTTCGGGCATCGGTTTTTCGGCCAGAAGCCGCTTCACCTGATACCGCACCCAGTGTTCATCGGATTTCAGATGATCCAGCAAAACCGGGACCGGCTGCCCGGCCAGCTTCGGCGGCTGAACCAGTGGTCGGTCAGTGGCCGTAATCCGCCAGATTCGTCCGTGGGTTTTATCGCGATCCGGGTGCCGCATGGAAGCCTGGTAATGTCCGATAATCGGGTTGTACCAATCCATAATGTACAATGCGCCGTCGGGACCAACTTTCACGTCGATGGGCCGAAAACTGCGGCTGCTTGAACTCAGAATCGGGTCGAGCAGCCGGGCCGAATACCCGGACGAATCGTTCGTGACCCGCATCCGCTCGATTTTGTTGTTGTAATACCCAGCAATCACGAAATCACCCTTCAAATCGTCCGGTAAGTGTTTGGTCCGAATGATTTCGATGATGGAGCCTTTGATGACGAGCTTGCCAATGGGCGGGAGCAGGGCGCGCTGGGCGGTTTTGACCAGACCGGGAACGGTGTAAAACAACTCGGGGTCGTTGGCTTTGTGAAACATTTCGCCCCATTCGCCAAAGTTCATGCCCCACGGATTGACGCTGGCCATCGAACCATCCAGAAAATTATCGAGCTGACGGCGCAGGGGCCGATACCGCCAGATGGCCGCCCGGTCGGCTTTTTCGATGCCCCAGGCGGTTTCGACGCGGCTGTAGATGCTGTGTCCCTGCGAAAAAAATAACTCACCCCCGGGACTCCAGATAAACGAGTTGATGGTCTGGTGCGAATCGTGCGTGCCAAAACCCGACATCAGCACCTGCCGTGTGTCGGCTTTTCCGTCGCCGTCGGTATCTTTCAAAAACACCAGCTCGGTTTGTTCGCCCAGATACACCCCGCCGTGGCCGAGTTCAAAACCGAGCGGCATCATGAGCCCGTCGGCAAAAACCCAGGACGTATCCGCCTTGCCGTCGCCATTGCGGTCTTCCAGAACGGTGAGCTTATCGACCGGTTTTTTGCCGGGTTCCAGTTGCGGATACGACGGAATGGTCAGCACCCAGAGCCGTCCTTTTTCGTCCCACCGCATGGCGCAGGGGTCGGCAATGCCGAGGTCTTCGGAAGCGAACAACTCGATTTTGTAGCCTTTGGCCAACTGAAAAGATTTGAGTTCGGCGGCCACCGAATTGTCAGTTTCGGCTGGCGAAACCGACATCGGATTGATTTGACCGAAACCACGATTGGAATGGCTGATTAGACTCAAAATGAGCGTAATCAATAGCGGGATTTTAGGTGGAAAAGTAGAAATGGTAAGCGTCATTTGACAAAAATTCAGGTTTTGGGAATGATGTATTAAACGTTTGCAGGTTCATACAGCCCACGGTTTGAACCGTGGGTTTGGAGAAAAAACGCAATTTTTATGAACCGTTTTAACGGTTTAAGGCGGTTTGCAAAACCGTTAAAGCGGTTTCCTGGCCGTGTTTTTTTCGACGGATTCCCACGGTTCAAACCGTGGGCTAGATTTTGAAAATAGACGAATACTGCTCATCGCACCGGAGCCAGCTTGCGTTGTTGGTCCGCAATTCGCTGTTCGGCTTCGCGGATCAGCGGCTCGAACGCTTTCATTTCTTCGGGAAAAATCCGCCGGTTTTTGTCTTTCCAGTCGTGGCTGAACGGTTGGGTGATCCGGTCGCCGTTCAGAAACGCCCAGTTGCTCGGTCGCCAGTAGTTGAACCACAGGACGTTTTTCGTCAGAACTTCCTTTCGAAGCGGAGCGAACTGATTGGAAAATTCCTGCGGCTGATGCAAGGCTTTCAGGATTAATTCCGCCACCAATTGCTGGCCGTCGGTGTTTAGGTGCATCCCGTTGGTCGTCAAAGTCCCGAACGAAGCCGACGACTGAACCGGATGAAACAGATCGACAAAACTGTACCCGTCGGATTCCGCCAGCTTTTTGATCGCATTCGTGTATTGCTCAACGGGCGCGTTCGTCAACCGATTCGCCGATTTACCCTCCGGGGTCAGTTGCGAACGGGCGGGTTCAAACGGGATCGGCGAAAGTAGCACGATGCGCCGGTCGGTTTTCCGAATACTGTCCAGCAATTTTTGATACGCTTTGACAAAACCGGGCAGGGCTTTTTCTCCATCCAGCGACTCTAGTTGCCCGAACTGCACAAACACCACATCGGCGCCCAGGCTGTCCAGATTCTTGCTCCAGCTCCCGAAACCGACATCCCGGAATTGCTCATACACCGTGTCGCCATCCCAACCCAGGTTCCAGAGGTGGAGTTTTGTGGTGGGGTGAGCGGCCAAGAGCAGCGTTTCCAGAATCCCGTCTTTGCGCATGGTGGCGATGTTGGTGCCGCCCGCAAATGCAATCACATCGTCCGGGTTAAATTTCAGCGGCAAACGGCTCTGTCGTTTGTCCTCCGGGCGTTTCAGTTGGTCGTTCAACTGCGCTTCTTTCATTCCCGCCAGTTCGACTTTCGGATGATGGACCAGCTTGTTGATTTTGTAGGTAACGGTTTGCGGATCACCGCTGTGAATCTGGAGGGCAATCTGTCCCGAGGCATCCCCGCCGGGGTCTTTGATCGCCACCGCCAGTTTTCCATTGATGGCCGTCCAGATCCGGTCGCCCACGGCCAGAATTTCGTAGTGATTCCACTGTCCGCGTTTGACGGCTTTCTCGCCCCGGTCGCCCCAGTCCAGTTTCTGCCGCCCGTGTTCGTGGTACAGCCGCCCCCAGACGTCCTTGCCCATATCCGCCTGATAACCCAGGGCCTGACCCGTCGCGTCGGCCTGTTTGGAGCGAAACTGAATGCCGGCATTGCGGTCGTCTGGTTCGAGTTTGACATCAACGCTCAAATAAAAATCACTCACGTTGACCGACGACCAGAGAAAGCGGTTTTTAGCTACCGGCTGGTCGGCCCGGCCCACAATGGCACCGTTTTTCACCGACCAATACGTCATGTCCGTCGCCGACCAGCCAGATAAATCTTTCCCGTTGAAGAAGGATTTGTCCAGGCGGGGTTGCGCGAAACCGGTTGTGGCGACAATCCAGAGTAGTATTGCCACAAAGGCAAACCGGTGGCGGTTCGCAGATCGGAAACCGACTTTAAGGAATTTTGGTGAGAACATACGTTTTCTGTTGGTTTAGGAATTTTACCCCAAATCCCAAATTTGGTTTCGGGAAATAACCGTTTATTGGCACTTTACCGGACATCCCTCCGGGATTTATGGTATTGAATCGTCATTTGAATGGTGGGTTAAAACCCACGGCTACAAAATGAGTCATCCCTCCGGGATTTATGGCATTTTATCGTCGTCTGATTCGGCGGGTTGAAACCCACCGCTACAAAATGAGTCATCCCTCCGGGATGTATGGTATTGAATCGTCATTTGAACGGTGGGTTAAAACCCACTGCTACAAAATGAGTCATCCTACGGGATGCTAAAATTCGAAAATCCCGTAGGGGTGAATCATCTTGTAACCCCCGGTTTGAACCGGGGGTAGAGATGAACGGGGTGGGTTTAAAATCCCGTAGGGATGACCGATAGAATGACAATGAACGGTTATTTCCTGAAAGTCAAAAAGGGAGCTTTATACATCTGGATGTAAAAGCCCCTTTAGGGGTTAGGGCAAGCTTTTTAATACCCCGGATTCTGTTTCATATCCGGGTTGATGATGATCTCGCCGATGGGAATCGGGTACAGCAAATCCCGCTCGGTAACGTTAAAAGCAGCGGCTGCGGGCGCGCTACCCAGCGGATAATAATATTTCTGCGGGTTGGCCTTGATTCGCGCACCGTACTCGCTCATCGTCTTGACGGCCAGACCACTGCGGACCAGATCATGCCAGCGTTTGTTCTCAAAAGCCAGCTCGATCCGGCGTTCACGCAGGATGGCATCGCGTAAGGCCGTCTGGGTGGTGACGGTGGCAGTGGGCAACCCCGCCCGAGTCCGAACCTGATTGAGAAAACCGCCCGCATCTGCCGAACGCCCCTGCTCATTGAAGGCTTCGGCCAGCATCAGCAGCACTTCTGAATACCGGTAGACCGGCCAGTTGACCCCGGTTTCGCCGTAGCGGGCGTGCGGAAACTGGTATTTTTTGATGTACGGCGTATTTTTATACGTAACGCCCACCAACGGCGAAGTGCCGGAATAAAACCCAATCGACGCCTTGTAGCGTTTGTCTCTCAGCGTATCCTCGTAAGCCGCCAGCAAATCCGGCGTTGGCGTGTTGTAGCAGCCATCCGTATTCGATGACGACGGTTTTACACCCGTGATGACGGACGGATCGGCCAAAACCGGTAGAAATTTATACGGCATGTAATTGCTGACGGCCTGCGACGTGCCTTCCGCGTACTGCACATCGAAAATGATTTCGCTATTGCCTTCGTTCGTCGGTTTGAAAACATCACCGTATTCCGCCACCAGCGCGTAACCCTGGGCGGTCACCTGTTTCAGAGCCGCTTCGGCTTCGGGCCAGCGTTTCTGGTTGATATACACATCGCCGAGCAGGGTGTAAGCCGCGCCCGATGCGACGCGCCCGGCGGTCTGGGCGGTTTTGGCGGGCAACAGTTTGGCCGCCTGTTCGGCGTCGGCGATGATCTGTTTGTAGACTTCCGCAATGTCGGCACGCGGCTTGAACGTGTCTTTGTACGAACCCGCCGGTTCCAGAAAAACCGGGACGCCCCCGAAATTTTTTAGCAGATCAAAATACGCAAAAGCCCGCAGGAAATACGCCTGCCCTTTCAGATTGTCTTTGGAAGCCTGATCGAAATCGACCCCGTCGATGGTGCTCAACACCTGGTTGGCGCGGGCAATGATCAGGTAGTCGTTCGTCCATTTTCCGGCCGTATTGCGGTTGTTGTTTTCGATGGTGAACGTCGATGGATCTTCTTCCGGTTTGGGGCCGCGCTGGGCGATGTTGAACACAAAATGGGTGTTGTCGGAACGCATCTCGTTCAGAATCCAGTCCTGGTTATACAGCGGTTGCAGGGGGGCGTAAATTCCGCCGACGGCCTGTTCAAAATCCGCTTTCGACTGGTAGAAACTGGCCGGTGTCAGCACGGTTTCAGGAACAACATCTAAAAAATCTTTGCAGGCGCTGACCAGTAAAAGCAGGAGTCCCGCGAGTAAAAATCTATTTTTCATGGTGAATCGAATGGGAGGGTTTAGAAACCGACGTTAACGCCGAAACTGACCGTGCGGGGCACCGGATACGAATTTTCATCGATGCCCGGCGAACTGCCGCTGGCCGAATTGCGGGTGTTCACTTCGGGATTCGGCCCCGGATACCTGGTGATTACAAACGCGTTCTGAACGCTGCCATAGACCCGCAGCCGGCGAATGACACTCCCGGCTTTCAGTGGAAGCGTGTAGCCCAGCGTGATGTTTTTGAACGACAGGAAACTGCCATCCTTGATGTAGCGGGTGTGCCAGCGGTCGCGCTCCAGATACGTCGTTCCCTGCTGGGTGCTGCCGTATTTGCCCGCTCCCGGATTTTCCGGCGATTTCCAGCGGTCTTTCACTTCGGCCAGGACGTTGAAAACGCCGTCGAGGTTGGTCGTCCAGTTTTCGTAATGCGTCAGAATCTGGTTGCCGTAGGTGCCGGTGAGGGTCAGCGAGCCGTCAAAATTCCCGTACGTAAATGTGTTGGTCATCCCGAAAATGAAATCCGGCCAAGGGTTGCCAATGTCCGTATAATCTTCCGGAAACGTGATTTTTCCGTCGCCGTTCAAATCCCGGAACTTGATGGTTCCGACCTGCGAATCAGCGTATTTGGGCGAACTGTCGAAGTCTTCCTGATTTTTATACACCCCATCCTGCACGGCCCCGTAGAACATCCCGACGGGTCGGCCTACCTGCGAGCGGTGGCTGTAAAAACCGTAGCTGCTGATGCCGTGGAACAAGGCCGTGGTTGATTGGGTCGATAGGCTGACGGTTTTGTTGCGGTCGAACGAAATATTGAAGTTGGTATTCCACGAAAACCGGCTGGTGTTGATGTTGTAGGTATTGATCCCGATTTCGTGACCCCACAGTTTCAGTTCGCCGATGTTGGTCTGGATGTTACTGAAACCGGAGGATTGGGGAACCGCAACGTTAAACAACAGATCGCTGGATTTCGTGGAATAATAATTATACGTCAACTGAATGCGGTCGTTCAGGAAGTAGATATCGGCCCCCACGTTCAGTTGCTTTTTGCGTTCCCAGCCTAAGGTGTTGTCGCCCAGGTTGGTTGTGGCCCGGCCCTGAAACAGCCCGTTGTTAAAACCGTAATACACCGGGCTGATGGTCGAACGAAACGTGTAATTCCCGATGTCAAAATTGCCCGTGGTGCCGTAGCTGGCGCGGAGTTTCAGGAACGAAACCGGTTTGAATTTCCAGAAATCTTCCTTTGACACAATCCAGCCCACGGAGGCCGAGGGGAAATTTCCCCAGCGGTTGTCCGGCCCGAACCGCGATGAACCGTCGCGCCGGACCGAAGCCGTGAAGAGGTATTTGCTCTTGTAATTGTAATTCAGCCGCGCCAGATACGACAGCAAGGCCCACTCCTGAACCCCGCTGGTGACCACCACCCGACCGGCGGCACTGACGGCCTGAATCTTGTCGTCGGCGTAGTTGCTGGCCGTAACGAGCGTGTTTTCACCCCGGTACCGCTGCGCCGTAAAATCGACCAGCGCGTCAATGTTGTGCCCGTTGAAGTCGGTTTGGTACATCAACGAGTTCTCGTTCACCCAGTTATACGACCGGCTGGTGTTGTCTGAACCGAACGGAATCCGGGGCGGGGGCGTAAACATGACGCCGATGGTCGACGGATTGAACTGGAACACGTTGGAATTGCTGGTCTGAACGTTCACCGTCGTCTTGGCCGTCAGCCCTTTCAGGATTTTGTATTCGACAAAGGCATTCGCCAGCAGTTGCAGATTCTTCCCTTCATACACTTTCTCTTTGGCCACCCGCAGCCAGTTCGGATTGCCAAACGTGGCCGGGTCCGAAGCCGTCAGCGTCAGGCTACCGTCCGGGTTGTAGGGACTCGCCAGCGGGGTGGTCGCCAGAGCCGCCGAAACGATGTTTTCGGAACCGTAGGGCCCGCCGTCGGTGGCAAAATTGGTGTTGGTGGCGTAATTCGGGGCGATGTTGAAACCGATTCGCACCTTCGGGCTGGGCGTGAAAACCGAGTTGACCCGCAGCGAAAGCCGCTTATACCCCGTTCCGACGATGACGCCTTCCTGACTGAAATACCCGCCCGTAACCGAGGTGCTGAAATTTTTCATGCCCGCGTTGACGGTCAGGTTGTAGCTCTGGATGGGCGCGGTTCGGGTGATGGCGTCATACCAGTCGGTGCCTTTTCCGGCGTATTGTTCGGGATTCTGAAAGGCAGCGTTCACCGGGCGACCGTTCAATTCGGCGATTTCTTTCTGAAACTGCGCATATTCCTGCGCGTTCATCATCGTCAGCCGGCGCGATTTCGGGATTTGTTCGAAACCGTAATAGGCGTCGAAATCAATCTGCGTTTTGCCGGGAATGGCTGATTTGGTCTGGATCAGCACCACGCCGTTGGCCGCCCGGGAACCGTAGAGCGAGGACGCTGCGGCATCTTTCAAAACCGTAATGCTTTCAATTTCAGCGGGGTTGATGGTGTTGATGTTGCCGGAAATGGGCATGCCGTCCACCACATACAGCGGATCGGCTCCGGCGGTGATCGAAACCGCCCCCCGGATTTTGATGTTCATGCCTTCGCCGGGCCGTCCCGACACCTGATCGATGCGCACCCCGCTCAGTTTTCCCTGCAACAATTGCCCCACCTGCGCCACGGGCGCGTCTTTCATCTGCCGTTCGGAAATCGTGGAAATCGCGCCGGTAATGTCTTCTTTTTGCTGCGTTCCGTAGCCGACCACAACCACCTCGGCCAATGCTTTCGTATCGGTTTTGAGCAGAACATCGACGGTAGAGCGATTGCCAACGACCATTTCCTCCGGTAAATACCCCACAAACGAGAAAACAAGCGTCGCGTTTTCATTCGGAATGGCGAGCGTATACTGACCCTCGGCATTGGTGGTCGTTCCGCGCTGTGAGCCTTTCAGAACGACACTGACACCCGGCAGGGCTTCGTTTTTCTCGTCGGTCACTTTTCCAGAAACCGTCAGGTCGGGTTTAGGCTGGATCGGCAGGGGCGTAATTTCCCGAAGGATCTCGGGGGCGTTTAGAAAGGACGTTTTTCGTCGGTTGCGCTTGAGGATGATCTGCTCGTTGGTGGATTTGTATTCGATTTGCAGGGGCGACAAAAGCCGGTCGAGGACGGCAGAAAGCGGTTCGTTGAGGGCCGTAATGCTCACTTTTTCGTCGACCGGAATCATGCTCCGGCTGTAGGCAAACCGCACGTTGGCCCGGCTTTCGATCTCCGAAAGGGCTTTTTGCAGCGATATATTTTCAGCCTTCAGGCTAATGTTTCGTTTGAGAAGATCCTGCGCGTCGGATTCCCGGGCGTAGGCAACCGCCGTGAGGAGTCCAATGAGCAGAATTTGAAGCACCGATAACCGCATAAGGGCATATACAGTCTTGTTTTTTAGAAAAAAATGCATAGGTTTGGGTGGTTAAATTGAACAATAGAAAGCCGATCATCACCTTCCGAGTGATGGTAGTCAGGAATGCTTGTTCAGAGTCAGGAGTGCCGCAATCACTCCTGATTTCCTTTACAAGCCCGGCAAAAAGAGGGGTTGTCGTTTTAGCATAGGAGGGGGTTTAGAGATTATCATTAAAATTTCGTCTTCCGGTTTTTTGCGTTCATTCTACGGTACCACAGCCTTCTCCGTCGATCACGATGCTGTCGCCCCGCATTTCATAAGTAGCTTCCACCATTTGGGTCGTTATTTCCAGAATTTCCGCCAGCCGGTTGTGGTCAAAAGTGGCTTTCAGACGGCAATTGGCCAGATTCGGGTTGGCGAGTTTGATTTTGATCCCGTATTTCTTTTGCAGCCGCATCGCAATTTCCGATAATTTTTCGTCCTCAAACGTGAGCGAAATGGGTTGCCAGGTATCGACCTTTTCCCGGAATTTCGAGAGTTCCGTGGACGTCAGCAGGCCCGAAGCGACTTCGAAAACCGCCTGTTGCCGGGGCAATAGCAGCACCGATTTCTCTTTCCCCTGGCTGTCCGGAACCGACACCGACACCTTGCCCGTTACAACCGATACCTCATACCACGACTGATCGGAATTAGATTTTACGTTGAAACTGGTTCCCAGCACTTTCACCAGCAGCGAATTACTCTTGACGTAAAAGGGCCGCGCCGGGTCTTTGGTTACTTCAAAAAACGCTTCGCCTGCGACGCTCACCGTCCGCGACGTTTCGGAAAACGCCCGGGCCGTGTACTGAATATTGGCCTCCGGATTCAGCCAGACCTTGCTGCCATCCGGCAACTGGTGACGGACCACCTGTTTTTGCGTGTTGACAATGGAAACCGCATCGGCGACCTGATCTACAACCGGTTGGGTCGTATTCAGATAGAAGTAGATGCCCAGACTTGCGATGAGCAGCACCACGGCAGCCGCAGCATACCGCCAGACATTCGGCACCAGCGGACGGATTTTGACCGGTTGTTCCGGCTGAATTTCGTCATCGGTTTGGTGGCGGATAAGTTCCTGAATTCTTTTCAAGTGCTGGGGCTGGTCAAAGTCCCGGCTTTCGGCGGTTTCATTGTTCAGGCTGGCGTACCATTGCTCTACCTGTTCAACTTCGTCCGGGTTGCACTTTCCCTCCAGGTATTTTTTCAACAGGTCGGGCGAAATGGCTTTTGGGCTCATAGGTTCGTTTGGTCAGCTCCTGCTTGGTTGGCTGCTTTACCTACAAGACGCGCAAAAAACCGCTAACCCTGGTGGGATTTGAAGAAAGTTTATAACGAATACTATCTGAAACCTTAGTAGTATTGCATTCGGCCTGCTTTTTAGAATCGATGCACAACCCGTACCGTGAGATGGACGCCCAGGCGCTGTGGCAACTGGTGAAAACGAAAGCCGATTCGGCGGCTTTTGCGGAACTGCACGCCCGGTTTTCCGGAAAACTCTATGCATTGGCCTACCGGAAAACCGGTGATTCGGATGCCGCCGAAGATCTGGTGCAGGATTTATTTGTGACACTCTGGGTGCAGCGGGAAGCCCTTTCCATCGACAAAACCGTTCAGGTCTATCTGTTTTCGGCGCTCAAAAACCGGATCATTTCCTACCTCCGGAAGCAAATCCTGCACAAATCGGTTTCGCTCGACGAGGTGTATTCGGAAGTTCAGGTTTCGCACTCGGCTAACGTGGTTCAGGAATGGATTCAGGTTCGGGAGGTTCAGGAAGTCTACCTGCGGGAATTGAAAAATTTGCCCGAAAAAAGCCGGGAAGTATTCGAACTCAGCCGCAGCGGTCTCGCCAACAAGGAAATTGCGGAGCAACTCGGGCTGGCCGAAAAAACCATCGAATTTCACATCAGCAAGTGCCTGCGGGTGCTGCGGGTCAAGTTGTTATACGTGGCCGGGGTTGTATCGACGCTGTTGCTGCTGCATTGATAAAAGCTATAATAGGTAACCCCGGCGGGGTTTTCTGTCAATAGTAAATGCATCAGCTTATTCCCATTTCAGCCCCGGCGGGGCGTACTAACTTTATATATGTCGCCCCGCTGGGGCTCATCATCTTAATGTACTGGTTATTGCTATTGACAGAAAACCCCGCTGGGGTACAACCTGCAAAACCTTGCGGATTTGGTAGAACCCCGTTTTTATTTGGGTTTGATACCCACAAATTAACGCACAGAAACTTCCTGATTTTCCGATTGAACCGGTAACCCACTGACGGTTTTTTCTCCCGTTGGTCGTTTCCGAAACCAGTTCGCCAGTGCCGAACCGGTCACATTCTGCAACGGCCCGAAGATAGCAGATGCCAGCCCTAAGGTCGCCACTTTCCCCATTTGCAAGGCGAGACCGGTGGCCACTCCGCCGTTTTGCATCCCGACTTCAAACGCAATCGTCCGCCGGTCCCGCTCGGGCAATCCGAACAGCAAAGCTGTGAAATAACCGACGCTCAAGCCGATCAGGTTGTGCAACAGGCAGGTAATGATCAGCAACCCACCGACTTGCAGCAGATTGTCGCGCCCGGATGCCGTGATGATGACGGTATTGATCACAATGCCGAGCATGGCGATAAACGAAAGGCTGCTTTCGATCATGGGCCGGTCGATGGTCTTCGCATTTTTCAGCAAAATCGCGCTCACCATGGGCAGGAGGTAAAACCAGAATGTCGAGGTCAGGAGGGCCATCAGAAAACCCATGCCGTCGGCGTTCGTAACCACCATCATCACCAGATTCGTCACCAGAATAATACCGGCAAAAGCCAGCAACTGAACGGTTCTGGCGCGTCTGGTTTCGTTACCGAAATAAAACAGGTTGAAAATAAAACCGGCCACAATCGGAATGATGATCATGTTGGTGATGTCGATCATCATGTGGGCGATGTCGATTTCGACGTACTGCCCACCCAGCCATTTCATCAGAAAAGGTGTTATAAATGGCGACAGAATGGTGGAACAGGCCCCGATCGTGACGGCCAGTGCCAGGTTGGCCCCCGACAGATACGACATCACATTGGACGCCATCGCGCTGGAAACGCAGCCGATCAGAATGACGCCCCCCGCAATTTCGGGTTCAAAATCAAACAGATGGGATAACGAAAAACCGACCAGCGGCATGACCATAAAGTGGCAGCCAATTCCGATCAGAACGCCCTTTGGCATTTTGACGACGCCTTTAAAATCGTCAAAACTCATGTGCGATCCCATGCCGAACATGGTGAGCTGTACGAAAGGAACGATGAGCCGTTTCAGTTGAAAATCGCCAACGGTAAAGAAATACGTGGGGTAGAACATCGCGACCGTGACAGCCGCCAGAATCCAGACGGTGTAGGAAAAACCTTTGAGTTGGGAAAAGCCCCGGAAGGCCAGCGCCAGCAAAACCAGCGCGAGCATCAACACCGGGCCGGTTGCTGCGGGTTTATCGGACGCATACAGGAAAGCAGAACCGGCAAAGGCCAGGCCGGACAAAACCAGCAGGGCAATCGAAAAGCGACGTGGCATCATCAGGTTTAGGGTTATTCTCTTATAAGTTCAATACCGGCTCGGGGATACTCATGGCAGAGGAAATATCGGCGGGCTTCGTCCTCTTCAATTTCGGGAAACCGGATGCCGTAATCCACTAGGAAAACGTTGTCGTTCAGGTCGTCGCAGACGCTCGAAATCTCGGCACTGAGCGTGTAGCCAACGCCGTCGATCTGCCAGCCGGTGCCCTCTTCGCCCCAAAACTGGTGAATCGTGCGCGGATGAATCGTCAGGCTTTCGCCGGGTCGTAGCCGCACGATCTCCCCCGGTCCCAGCCGCCGGGTGCAGCCGTCCACCTGCGTTAAAAAAGTCTCGCTGGACGGATGGCCTTCGGCGTCGGCTTTGGTGAGTTGCACCAGCACATTGCCGCCCGCCCGGCAGATGATGTCTTCGCGTTTCGAAAGGTGGAAGTGGGCCGGGGCGCGTTGGTTTTCCGGGTCGATTAGCCACTTTTCGGCGTATTGTTTCGGATAATTCGGTTGATTGGGTCGGCCATTGCGAACCGTAAACAACGTCCGCCCGATGGTGTGAAAATCCCGGCTGCCAAAGTCGGTGACGTCCCAGCCCAGCATGCAGTCGCGGATTTCGTTGTATTCCGGCCCGGCGTCGAGCCACTGGTCAAGGGTCCAGTTGGCGAAAGGAGGGAGGTGCATTCCGAAATGGGCGATAACTTCTTTGGCTGTTTCGATGCTGGCGTTCACAACGGAGCGTTTTAAGTTCATGAGAATCAGGGTGATGTGTTTGGGTCTTTGGAATGTGAAACCGTTGAAACGGTTTTGGGAAGGCGCAATGGTTCTCCAAACCCCCGGTTCAAACCGGGGACTACAAGATGATTCATCCCTACGGGATTGGTGAATTTGATCATCCCGTAGGGATGGGCGATCGAATGCTTTACGGGATTTTCTTCTGCGCGTTGTAATTGCCGATGGCTTCCGACACCGTCAACGCCCGGTTGTAGACCGAAAGCTGGCTGATTCGTCCGCTGAGTTGCGTGCCAAGGGTGATCTGAGCGGCTCCGGCCACAGACTTCAGGTACGGATTGAACCGCCCCCAGCCGAACTGTCGCGTGTCGCCCCCGTCGTTGAAATTGCCGTCGACTACGAAGTAGATGAGGTGCGGGCCGCCGTCGACAATGATGCTGACATGGTGGTTTTGATTGGCTTTCAGCAAGCCTTCGTCGCAGGACCAGGTGGATTCCGTACGCCCGTCGTTCATCGCAAACTCAACCGTTTTTTTGTCGGTCGTTCGTACAAACCAGCCTTTTCCTGTGGCGTCGCGGGCGTCGAGCAGAATCTGGTTGTCAGACAGGTTGCTGAGGTTGAAGCTGAGGTCGACGGTAAAACCGTTCGGTACGTTCATGCCGGGCTGTTCCAGTTTCTTCGTATCGCGTTTGTAGAATTCGGGCAGCGTTGGGGCGGCCACGGTTTGCGGGAATTTCCCTGATTGATACGACCAGTTGGTCACCAAACCGTCCTGCGCTTTTTTCGCGTTGTCGAACTGATTCCAAACCAGATTCAGCAGCTTCTCGTCAATTTTGTGGACGCGGGCGATGTCTTTCTGCGTTTCGGTGATGTAGTATGAACCTTTGTCTTCGACCAGATCGGGGTAACTCATCCGGATCAGCGGGTCTTCGTCGTACAGCAAAACCTCGGGCTGCGTCCACCTGATGACTTTTCCTTTGGGCGAATCGACTTCCACACCACCCGACACCCAAGCCGGATTCCGGTCTTCGTAGGCCATGCTGCGCCGGTTTTTGTGTTCCCGAATAAACCGCCCGCCGTGGTTGTGAAACCAGTAGAGGTACTTTCCATTCTCGCATTTCCAGACAAAATTAGCGGCTCGCGGGTGCTTCATCAACTGGCCGTTGCCATACCGCATGTACTGGGGCGGCTCCCAGGTATGACCGGCATCCCGGCTGTAGGTATAGGCCGGATAACCGTCGATGGTCCGGTAAACGCAGAAGAAAGAACCGTCGCTCAACACCACGAAATTTTGTTCTTCGGCAATGGGACCGCCGTCTTTGGCCGGTGTCCGCAGGCCGATTTCGCCGTCGGGCAGGGTGTTCCACTTCGCCTTGGCGGGATCGGTGGCGGTGAATAAATCGGGACTTTGCAACAAAGCGCCTTCGCTGCTGGTGAAAAAGCCTTCGCCAAAACCGCCGACTTTATGAACCGGAACATACGCCGATTCCTTGTAGGCAAACGCCCGGCCCACGTTCCAGAAGTACTGAATTTTGCCCTGATACGGATTCTTCTTGTCGATTTCAAAATTCCGCATCGGGATCGCGACCCGGTTTGCCGACCAGCTTTTGCCGTTGTCGTCCGAGTATTTAAAGACAAAATACCCCTGGCTATCCACCCGCTTGACCAACCCATCGGCATAGGGCGGATTGTCGCCTTTCACCGCCCGGATGTTATCGGTATTATGGTTGTAGAAAACAAAAATCCGGCCCGACGGAGCTTTCAACAGCACGGCAT
The DNA here is from genome assembly GCF_051857545.1 of Larkinella fluvii. NCBI lineage: Bacteria > Pseudomonadati > Bacteroidota > Cytophagia > Cytophagales > Spirosomataceae > Larkinella > Larkinella fluvii. The sequence goes on from NZ_JBPZHB010000003.1 coordinate 708,234, forward strand.
ACGACGCTTCCGGCCCATCGCCCGGTTCAACATCGCGTTTATCGATCCAGGTTTTTCCCTGATCGAGACTTCGCTGCGAAATCAAATGCTGGCCCGATGCGCCTTCGTGGCCGGTTCCGGTGGTCAGCACGCAGAGCCACGCGCCGTCGTTGGTTTTGACGATGTAAGGCTGATCACTGTACGTTTCGTCGGGAATCACCATCCCGGTTTTGATATCGCGGGCGTCCTGCGCCACCAGCACACCGGTCAGGGCGAAACCGAGACTCAGCGACAGGACGATTCTTTTCAAGTTGACTTGCATAGTTTCAACGGTTTTACCTAAAAGCCAGCCGCTCCGCCGTACTACCGATGAGCGGCTGGAAGATGATCAATACCCCGGATTTTGGGGCAAGAGATTGGGATTGAGCATGATTTCGGTAATCGGAACCGGCAGCAGTGGTTTTTTATCGACGCCCAAAACCGCTTTGTCGCGCCCGGTTCGGAGCAGATCGTACCAGCGGTGGCCTTCGAAACACAGCTCGACGAAGCGTTCCTGTTCGATGGCCAGCAAAAGACCGTCTTTGGCGGTGGCCGTCGTGTTTGCCAAACCCGCCCGGTTGCGGATGCGGTTGACCAGCGCGACGGCTTCGGCGGTTTTACCCAACTGCGTCAGAGCCTCGGCCTGCATGAGAATGACGTCGGCCAGCCGCAGGAAGAGGTAGTTACTGTCGCCGAAGCGGGCGTTGCCGACCACCGTTCCCAGGTATTTCCCAACCGTCGGCAAGTTTGCAAACTGATCGGTTTGCGGGTTGCTCAGAAAGAAACTGGCGGCTTTCCGCAAATCGCCCGGTTCAAACGCGTCCACCAGTTTCGGTGTCGGAATCAGCGTCTGGTTACCACCGGTTTGCACCTTGCTACTGCGGGGCAGAAAGTACGCCGAAAGCCCGTTGGTTTCCTGATTGGCGTTGCTGTACTGAAGCTCGAAAATGGATTCAGTCGTGTTTTTGGCGGTAAAAAGCGTGCCGTAATTGGCTCCGGAAACCAGCGAGTAGGTGGGGTTGGCAAGGACTTTAGCGGCATAATCGGCCGCCAGTTGCCATTCATTCGTCTGGTTATACGAACTCCGCCAGAGGTAGACCTTACTCAGCAAGGCCTGCGCGGCTCCCTGCGTGGCCCGGCCCCGGGTTTCGATGTTCGATGCGTAGGTAACGGGTAGTAATTTTTCCGCTTCGATCAGGTCTGCAATGATTTGCTCCTGAATTTTGTCGGCGGGTGTTCGCGGCAACTGGAGATCTTTATCCAGCGAATTGGTCGGTTCCAGCACCAGCGGCACGGCACCCCAGAGCCGCACCATGAAGAAATAATTGAAGGCCCGCAGAAAATACGCTTCGCCCATAATCCGGTTGCGAACGCTGCCGATGGTCGGGCTTTGAATGGTGGGAACATGCGCCAGTACGTTGTTGACGCGGTTGATTCCCACATAAAACGGTGCCCAGGTCGCAAAACCGCTGCTGTTGCTGATGTTGTCATTCTGAAAATCCAGTACGCCCGGATCGGTGACGCCAATCGTTTCAACCGGTATTTTCAGGTTGTCGGCGCGGGCATCGCCCCAGACCACCCGGCGGGTATCGTCACCCTGCAAGGCGTCATAAGTGGCAATGATAGCGGCTTCGGCATCGGCAGCATTCTGGAAAAAGGAACCCTGCGTGAGAGCACTCACCGGCACCTGATCCAGAACATCGGTGCAGCCGCTGGCCAGACTGAGCAGCGCGGTGAGTAAGAGGAAATAGCTACTTTTTTTCATGGTCGAGGTCAGGTTAGAAGCCCAGATTTAAGCCAAACGTGAAAGTGCGAACCTGCGGATACGTGCCTAAGTCGATGCCCTGAAGCAACGGCAGACTGTTCCGGAAATTCACTTCCGGGTCCAGACCCAGGTAGTTTGTGAATGTGAACAGGTTCTGGCCGGAAGCGTACACCCGCAGGCTTTCAACTTTGATCCGTTTGAGCAGAGCCGACGGAAAGGTGTAACCCAGCGTAGCGGTTTTGACGCGGAGATAGGAACCGTCCTCAACCCAGCGGGAAGACGGAAAACCGTTGCGGCCAATGGTGCTGGGTGCGCCCCGTGGCACGTCGGTCACATCGCCTTCTTTTCGCCAGCTCCGCAGCACTTCGGTCGTGGCCGCGTTATAAACGAAACTCCGGTTCGATGACTGGCGGGTCTGGTTGAAAATCTGGTTGCCGTACGACCACTGCATGAAAACCGACAGGTCGAACCCTTTGTAGGAGAAGGTGTTGGTTAAACCGCCGGTGTGTTTGGCGTTGGAGTTGCCGATAATTCGCCGGTCGTCGGCATTGATCACACCGTCGCCGTTGAGGTCTTCATAAATCATGTCACCGGCCTGATAGAGCGGCCCGGTTTTGCTGCCATCCCGCAGGTTGGCGGCTTTGGCTTCTTCCGAGGTTGCATACACCCGACCCGTATACACATAGCCGAAGAAAACGCCGATGGGTTCGCCCACCCGCCCGATTCCGACGGGACGATCGCTGAAGAAAACCGCATCTGCACTCGCCTGGATGATGTCGGCATTGTTGTTGGAAAGCCGGACAATCTTGTTGCGGTTGAAGGAAATATTGAAATTGGTGCTCCACCGGAAAGCGCCCACCAGATTCTGGCTGGAGACGCTGAATTCCAGTCCTTTGTTCTGCGTATCGCCCACGTTTTGCAAGGCAGAGCTAAAGCCCGAACTCGTCGGCAGGTTTACGGACAGCAGCAGATCGTTCGTCTTTTTCAGGTAGGCATCGGCGGTAAAAGCGACGCGGTCGTTCAGAAACGACACATCGATGCCGATGTCGGATTGCGTGGTCGATTCCCAACTGAGTGATGGATTGGGTACTGCCGACAGGGCAATGCCGGATTTGCCGATGTAGTTGCGCCCGGTGCTGTATAAGCCCTGCGCCCCGTAATCGCTGATGGACTGGTTGCCGACCACGCCGATGCTGGCCCGCAATTTCAGGTCATTGATGAAAGGCAGGCCCTGCATGAACGGTTCCTGTGAAATCCGCCAACCGGCTGATACCGAAGGGAATGTTCCGTATTGGTTGTCTTTTCCAAACCGGGAGGAACCATCCCGGCGCAGGGTGGCCGCCAACAGATACTTGTCGTTGAAACTGTAATTGAGTCGGGCATAATACGAAACCAGTCCCCAGGCGGATTTGCTGCTCGAAGCACCCGTTGCCGTGGCAGCCGCATTCAGAGTCGGAATGTTGTCCGTCGCGCCCTGATTGGCCGCTGCTGAGAGGTTGAACGTCCGGGTTTCCTGAACACTATAGCCGAGCAGACCCGAAACCGCATGCTGACCGAATGAACGGCTGTAATTCAGGGTGTTTTCGCTGATCCAGCTAAAACCGTCGCCGTAGGAAGCCGTCGCCGGTCGGGCGGCTCCACCCTGGATGGTGCTGGGAATGAAGTTTTCGTTCCGGTTGCCGGCATAGTCGACGTTCAGGGTCGAGCGCAGCGTCAGGTCTTTCAGAATCGTATAGTCGGCGTAAATATTGCCAAGCAGGCGGTTGGAAACGGAAAAGATGCTGCTCTGGGTGGCCAGCGCGACCGGGTTCGGACGCTGGATCTGATCGACAAAGGTGTAGGAACCGTCGGGGTTGTACACCGGCGAAAAGGGCAACATCCGCAGGGCGTTGGTCAGCACGGCATTGTTGTCGTCGCCCTCGGGAATCTGGTCGCGCTTGGCGGTCGACAGCAGAATGTTGGCCCCGGTTTTGAAGCGTGAAGAGGCTTGGTGATCGATGCTGAACCGGCCGCGGTAGGTTTTGTAGCCCGAACTGATGACAACCCCTTTTTGATCGAACAGGCCTAAACTGGCCGCATAGGTCGTTTTATCGTTGCCGCCCCGCAGCGACACTTCATAATTGGAAACCGGTGCGTTCCGAAACAGCTCGTTCTGCCAGTTGGTGTCATACACCGGCGTGTTGCCGTTGAACAGCGTATCCAGGCCCAGCCGCACTTCGGCAACGCCCGCATTCTGGACGGCATTCAGGATGTAATCGCGTTCCTGCACGGCATTCAGCATCGGAATCTGCTTTCTGACTTCCGAAAAACCGGTGTAGGTGCTGACATTGATAGACGTTTTGCCCGACTTGCCGCGTTTGGTCGTGATGATGATAACCCCGTTGGCTCCCCTTGCACCGTAAATAGCCGAGGCCGAGGCATCTTTCAACACTTCCATGGATTGAATGTCATTCGGATTGACAACGTTGATGTTGCCCGTAATCGGCACGCCGTCAACGATATAGAGCGGACTGTTGCCCGCGTTGAGCGACGTAATACCCCGGATTTTAACCGTCGGGCTACCTCCCGGAGACCCGCTGCTCTGCACAATTTCGACCCCGGCGGCCCGGCCCTGCAAAGCTTCTAGTGGTCCCTGAACGGGCAGGTTTTCCAGTTCTTTTCCTTTGATGGAGGCTACTGATCCGGTCAGGTCCCGGCGCTGCTGGGTGCCGTAACCAATGACAACGACTTCGCCCAGGGCTTTGGTGTCGCCTTTCAAAACCGCATTGATCGTACTGCGGTTGCCGACCGGTATTTCCTGTTTTTCGTAGCCCACCGAACTGAAAACCAGCACGGCCTTGTCGTCGGGAACACTGATGCTGTACTGACCCGATTCGTTGGTGGTGGTGCCGATGGTCGTTCCTTTGACCGCAACAGTGACGCCCGGCAGGGTTTCGCCGGATTCGGACGAGACCAGCCCCCGGATCTGCAACACCGCCCTTAGGGCCGACGGACTATGCGTGGATACCGCCGGATGATGCGCCAGGACTTGCAGCCGGATGGTGGGGCCTAGCAGCAGGAGTGCCAGCCAGCCAACCTTTCTTAGATTTATTTTCATACAGGTACATGGATTGGAATAGTTCAAATCGTCAATTCTTTTTCTGTCGAGAACCCGACTACCGGGATTTCGACAGCCGGGACTGAATCAGCCTTTTTTATTGAATTATTTCTGAATTTAACAGAAGTAAAAAGAGAACGGCAACCGAAAAGGAGTCAAGTTTTCAGGAGAATCAAAAAAAACGTTTCCGGTAACGTTGCCGGAGTGGAAACTGGCGGGCTTGATTTCAAAAGCGTTGAGACGGGCAGGAAAGTCCGGATTGGTTCGGAATCCATAAAAAATCATATTGACGTATTGGCTTCCCGGCGAGCGCGGTAGTAGAAAAACAGGAAGACGCGTCTTGTGTAACGTAGCGGAGATTTTATCTTTAGTATGTGAATCCGACCCTGTCCGTATGAGAAGTAAACAACCAACCATCTGGGATATTGCCATTAAATTAAATGTCTCGATATCAACCGTTTCCCGGGCGTTGCGGAATGCGCCGGATATCAACCCGGATACCAAAAAGGCGGTTCTGGATCTGGCCCACGAGCTGGATTACCAACCCAATACGATTGCGACCAGTTTGCGGAAAAATAAAACCGACATCATTGGCGTGCTGGTCCCGGAGTTTGTTCATGCCTATTTTCCGAATGTGATTCTGGGGGTGCAGGAGGTCGCCAATGCGGCCGGTTACAAAGTCATGATCGGGCAGTCGAACGAGTCGCTGGAGATTGAAAAGCACAATTTGCAGGCCATGCTGTCGAGCCGGGTGGAGGGACTGATCATGGCGATTACACGGGAAACGAATGAATACGAACACATTCAATCGGCCCAACGGAAGGGGTTGCCGGTCGTATTTTTTAACCGGATTGTGGATGAATTGCAAGGATCAAAGGTGCTGGTGGACGACTACCGGGGCGCGTTCCGGGCGGTCGAGCATCTGATCCAGACGGGTTGCCGGCGGATTGCCCACCTCGCCGGCCCCGAAAACCTGACCATGAGCCGAAACCGCCTGAACGGCTACATCGACGCGCTGAAAGCCCACGCCTTTCCCATCGACGAAACGATCATTATGCCCTGCGATTTTGTGGAAGGGAAAGCCCGGTTTTGCACCCAGCAACTGTTGAACCGGCCCGACCGCCCCGATGCCCTGTTTGCCGTCAACGATCCGACGGCCATCGAAGCCCTGGTTTGCATTCAGGAGAACGGGTTGTCCATCCCGGATGATATTTCGCTGGTTGGTTTTTCCAACGCGCCCCACAGCGCCTTTGTTAGTCCTCCGCTCACGTCAGTCGTTCAGCCGACCAACGAAATTGGCCGCGTGGCCGCCCGGCTTCTGTTGCGGCAACTGGCAGAGGGCTCCGATTTTGTTCCGGAAACCCAGACGCTGGACACCACGCTGGTGATTCGCAAATCGACGCAGCCGGTTTTGAGGGCGGTTTGAGGATTTACCAGGGACAGGTTCGACTGTCTAAAAGCCACTTCATCGCTCCATAGATGAGCAAATCGGCGACCGGTTTCAGCGTGAAATCGCTCACGGCGGGCGCGGAAGGATTTCCTCCCCCCCAATTGTAGACACTCGACCAGGCAAAACTCCCGTTGTTGCTGACAAAACCGTACTTCATTCCCGGATTGCCATCAGTAACCAACTGCTGCGTCCAATGCTGATGCGCCTGACCGGTATACGATTGGAGGACCAGCTCGGTATCCAGCGTTTGATTCCCGCCAGCCGCACCGATAACCAGGCCCGTGCCGGTCATGGTCGTGAGCTTAGTGGAAGAACCTACAGGGTCAAGTTTCCAAATTTGCCCGTTCTGGCTATCGTCCGGGTCCTGTATTTTCAGGGTGCCATTCGCGTTGGTTAACCGTTTCCCGTTGGCCACCAACCGAATGGAGTAGCAGTTCGGGGAGGTAGGACACCCCACCGAGGTGAGCCTGAAAATTCGGTAGGTACCTGCATAGTCCGGATCGGAGGTGTTCTGAACACTTCCCCATAATTGAAGTTCCGGGTCGACGCCACGGCTTCTTAAATCCCAGGTATTTCCGGCGGACTGATGCACCCAGTACTGTCCGCTACCCGCTGCGGTTTGGGAAAAATTCCAGAATTGAAGGGTCGTATTGGTAAAAGCAGCCAAACGAATCAACTCACCGTTGCCCGCTGCGTTGACGGACGCCACCTGACCGCTCCCGTTTTGCGAGGTGAGTTTATACTGACCGTTTCCCTGTTGTTCGAATTTCCAGATTTGGTTGGCCTGTCCCACAACCTGCGTTTGCTGTTGAACGGTGTTGTCGCTCATCACCTGCATGGCTTTGCCGGAATAAACACTCGAAATGACAAAGCAACCGTTTCCGACGGCATCGCCCCCCGCGCAATTGGCGTTGGTTTGTACCGTTACCTGCCCGGCCGAACTGGTGCAGCCATTGAGCGTGCAAGTTGCTAAATACGTACCGCTGTTGTTGACCAGCAGCGTATTGCCGACGACTCCTGTTGACCAGGTGACGGTTCCGCCGGTGCAGCCACTGGCGGTTAAGGTCGCTGTCTGCCCCGGACAAATAGACGAGGGGATGGCTGACAGGGATGGGATCGGCGCCGAACAGCCCGGACAGGATACGGATAAAAGCTGGAAAAAACGGTACGGCTGGCTATAATGAAAATCGCCGGGATTGGTCATGCTGCCGTACAATTGAGCTTTAGGACCGGCTCCTGCGCCTTCGATGTCCCAGGTTGTACCCGCCGACAGACTGACCCGGTACTGCCGGGAGTTGGCTGCGGTTTCGTTAAAATTCCACAGTTGAAGGGTGGTGCCGGTATAGTTCCCAATCCGCAGAAACTCGCCCTGATTGGCCGAATTCGTTTGAAGGGCCTGCCCACTGCCATTCTGGGTCGTCAACTTAAAAGCACCATTGGGTTGCTGATCGAATCGCCAGATCTGGTTGGTTTGCCCGCCGACCGGCGTTTGCTGCTGAACGGTGTTGTCGTTCATCGTCTGTAATACTTTGCCGGACAAAGCATTGTAAATCAAGAAACAACCGCTTCCGGCCGAACTGTTGACCGTTGAAAATGGAGCGAGTTTTTTTGGGTTTTGTTCGCCGTTCGCATAATTGTAGTCGAAGGTCTTGAGCAAGTTCAGGTCGTGGTCGCGAATGGCATCCAGTCGCCCGAAATGGTCGTATTCATACCGGGTTGCGAAGCCATTTGGATCGGTGGTTGTTTTTACTCCCAGGAGTGGAACATCATAGGCATAACGGGTCGTTAAACTGGCCGCGGTATTGTAATTGGATGTTTCGCTGGTGAAAACCGAAAAAGGAATGAGTCCAGGATTGTAGGCATTCCATTCCAGGCGTGTACGCAAACCATTCCGCAGCAGGTATTCCAGCGGATTGCCCCGGCTATCATAGGCCGTATAAGTCAACTCCAGCCCGTATCGGCTGTCTTTGTTCGCCGTGCTGTTCGTCAGCGATAAGGGGACGTAGCTACTCAGCAGACAGCAACGATCCATCACCTGAAGCCGGTGTGTTTCTTTTGGCAACGCATACCCCGGAACGAGGCTGTTTTCTTCAAACAGATTCAATTGCCCCCCGATTAAATACGGATTGGGATCGGCAGAATAGCTTTTTCGGTAGGCATATTCTTCAATTACAACGTTCCGCTGCCCCCGATTCCGCAGGAGTTGGATGCCGCGTGTTGGCCCCGAAGCGGGCGTTGGGAAACTGAGGTCAAACGGGTACCGCATCTGCCGCACGGTGATGCTGCCATCAGCGGCCGTAACGGTTTGCTGAGCCGGTTGGTAATCGGCGTTGTACACGGTTTCGGTACTGGTTGCGACGGCATTGCCATTGCCCGCAGGGTACTGGTAGTCCTCGGTTCGAAATAGCCGAATGTTTCCTTTGGGCCAGGGATAGTAGGTGGGCGGTGAGTATTGGTTGCGCAGGTAGTCGCAGGGGGGAGGGGTTCTGGGATTGGAATAGTAGGTGGCCCATTCGGTCGTGTAGGTCAAGTTTTTTAGAATCAGAACCCCGGCTTTTGGCAGTTCTGTTTTTATCGGGTTCATATACGTATTGACCTGCTGATGAAGCATTTGATTGGCCTGATTATAAACCGTTCTGGTGAGCAGTTGCCCCCGATCCCAATGATAACTGGCCACATAGGTTCGCCCGGAATTTCCACCACCTACTCCAAACGTTACGTCACCACTGGTTCGGAAGGTGTAGACGGTTTTCCCGTTTTCATTCGAACCGTTGTAAGTGCCTTCATACTCGGCCACTTCCGGATACGTAACCGGACTGCCGTCGAACGGGCTGATGCTGGAGGTGGGATTGGAGCCGAATATGCGGGTTTGTTGCCGGCAGTCGGGGGGAAGCTGTTCGGAATACACATTGGACCAACTGCTTTTGTTCAGGGTCACGTTGAGGGTTCCGTACCCATTTTCGCCGGAGCCGTAGCGGTATGTTTTGACTTTAAGCGGGTCATTGGCCGATGCCTGGGTCTCGATTCGGTTCACCCGAAGTCCGCCCGCTAACTGGATGGCGTTTATGCCTGCGTCAAAATACCGGTTAGACTCGTAGAAAAAACGGGAATAGCCGCCTGTTGGGTAGGTTACTTTGTTCAGAATCCAGGCCTGCATGTGGGGCTCGCTACACGAGCGATTGGCTCCGCCGACCGTTGTCGAACCCATATAGCCTGCGGTGCCGTACAGGTTGACGGTTTGGGCCGGTATGAGCGTGGTCGGGTTGTTGGCTCCGTTGAAATAGCCCCAGACATCCCGGCTGCGCGATTGGGTCCCCGGCAGGTTCTGGGTCATGTTGTATTCGAACAGATATTTACTGATAATCCCGTTATTGATATCCTGCATCAACACGGCGTTGAGTTTCAATGGGGCATTCAGATAACTGTAATTCTGAGGTTGGGTTGCTGGAAAGTACCCCTGCTGGAGGTCAATCCGTTTGATTCGCTGGAAGGTGTTGGAAATAATGTTGAACCCATACACATCGATGTAATCCAACGCCTTTAGACCGGGTAGGTCGGCCCGATTGGCAGCTTCCGGCGAAAACGTTAGTTTCCCGCCCGGAAAAACGATTTCCTGCAACTGACGGGTGGTATGATACGTACTGACCGCAGCAGAAGTGAAATTCTGATTGCCCAGAAAGGCAAAACTGCAATCGCCTGAAGTCTGATCTACAATGGTTTGCGTATCGACGATGTCGGTGGTACTGTTGTAACTGACGGATGTATAATAAAACTGAACCAGATCATCCGGTCGGTTTCCCTGAATTTTGCTGAGCTGCCAGGCACTGGTGTAGCTGAGTTGTCCGCTGCCATTGTTAAAAGCGACGGATTCGGTCTGGTCGAACGTATAGACGATGCCGTCTTCGTCGGTCACCGTAAAGCCGGTGATGGTTCCCGTTTGGGATTGTATAAAGTTGATTTTAACCCGCTCGAAAGGCATGGTGGTGGCAACACTGCCCGTACCGTCCGGAATGAGCACAAACTTAAGGGTCCGTCCACCTGGAAAAGTCAGGTTAAACACATCATACCCGGAATCGTAGACCCGGTTATTATATTGTTCAAAGAAATTGAATATGTTGTCGCAGGCCGTATTTCCACTCACATTGGGGTCCAGGGTGGGATGAACGCCGGGCCAGTACAAAATCTCCGACAGTTCATCCGGCCGACCCGTCACGCTGCGTGAAATAACCCCGCCCGTATTTAAAGCCCAGCCCAAGCCAACCCAACTCGCCTGATCCGTTACTTTATGCCCTCCGGCATGGTAATCGAAACTGACCGGAACCCGCACCTGGCCCGCCGAGATGTCGAAAACCGGAACGGTGATCGACGGTATTCCCGTATTCAAACTAACCGGATGTTCACCGAATCGGCCCAGCGATGCTACATTGGGCGATTGGGGCGACAACGAAGGCCGTAAATTAGGAACCTGGCCTTGTGCCTTTGCTGCATCGATCGTAGTAAACAGCAGCAATGCAACGAGTAGAAACGGTTTCATGGAAGGGAGGATTATCGGCGCACAAAATACGTACTGCCCTGGTAAAGCGTATTATTCAGAAAACCGTCCGTAAACACCAGCGTATCCTTGCGACAGTCGTAACGAAACGTATCCCGAAAATTGAAAGCAGCTTTGTAGGTTTCAATCTCATCCGGTTTTCCCTCCCAGTAGAAGCGAATGACTTCATTCGCTACTTCGTAATGAAAGGAGATGGACAGGTCACTTCGTTTGGTATTCCGGCAATCATAAAAACTGAGTTCCCCTTTGTCTTTCCCCTTAAACTGGAGGACCAGTTCTTCTTCCAGCCGATTCTTTTGATTGGATTTCCCCTTTTTTCCACTCCGTTCCTTATCGCAAAGCACGAAGTCGTTGCCCCATTTTCCCGAAAAACAATCTTTGGCCAACGGAGCGGGGTTCACGGGTAAAGCACCGGAGCGGTATCGGCTCGTGCTGCCAACCAAAGCCAGAAAAATAACCAGCCCCATGTATTTGGCCTTCCTGAAAAGCAGTTCCATACCCATAAAAATTAGTGTTTCACGAAACGAACGGTTGTTATCTGATCGCCCTCCCTGACGGTTACGACGTAATGACCACTGGTCAGCCTGGTCAGGTTGAGGGTCTGTGTATACTGATGATCGGTTAAATTGCCGGCAGTCGTCATCAGGGGCTTGCCCTGTAAGTCAAACACGGTGAGTATCATTGCACCGGTTTGCTGATACCCGCGATAGCGTACGGCCGTCTGAACACCTGCCGGATTGGGCGTGAGCGTTAGCCGTTCCGGCTCGGCAGTCTGGCTGGCGGGCGCACAGGAACTACACTGAAGCCCGATGTCTAACCCCTGCATTGACCTGCCCCCTGGTGGGGTTGTAAAACGAATCAGCGCCGTCTGATCGGCCAGAATGGCGTCATTGTCAATTTGGTCAGCCTGGCTGGTGGCTACCGCTTTGCGCCGATCCGGCGCGGGCAAGCTCAGGCCCGAATGAGCCGTTTGTTGCAGGGGTACCCGGATTTCGTAGTCCGTCAGGGGCTGTATACCACCAGTTACCGATTGGTTATCAAAAGCATAATAACCCGCCTGATCGGTTTGGGTTTGTCCTGCCAATTTCCCTGCGTGATGGAGCGTTACCTGAATGGCTGGCAGCCCCGGCTCGTCGGCATCCTGTTGGCCATTGGCGTTGCGATCGTTCCAGACCCGGTTGCCAAGGGTCAACGGAGGAGGGTCAGCGATGACTTCGATATCACCCACATTGTTGGTTTTCCAGAAATAACCGGCCCGCTCACCGCCCGGAAATACCGCCTGCCCCCGAACAAAACTTCCGGTCTGATTGGCAAACCAGCGAAAACCGCCCGTCACATACTGACCCGGCACCGGTTCGCGGGCGGCTACGACCAGTTGCCCTTGCTCCGGCAGGAGAGCGAGCCCTCCCGTAGCGGTTTCCTGGTGCCAAACGATGCCATCGGCCTGAAACTGATCGTCGTGGTAAAATTCACCCCCGGTGGGTCCCTGTCGGTTATTTCGGCCAGCCGACAGTTGGTCACCCACACCGCCGTTTCGTTCGAGGTCGTAGCGGCCATTCCGAAAAGCGACCCGCAAAATATCTCCTCCTGACAAACCCCGGTAGGGCATCAAGGGCATGGACGGATTCGGGCGAAAGAGTTGTCCATCCCCGGCTTGGTGTCCGAGTCGGTCCATCAGGCCGAGAATCATCGATCCGTCGGTGTCAAATTCAATGTCAGCCAGGATAGGCTGTGGATGGATGAGCCAGTCGGGAGCCGACGAAACCCTGGCTTGCCGGTAATCATCCGTCCAGGGTTGCCACCCGGATACGCCGTAGTCGAGCGTGCCCCGTGGATAAGTCAAGGCCGTACTAAAAACCTCGGTAAAAGCAGGTGTGTTGGCATTCGGATTGAATCGGTAGACAATGGCTCTTAGATCCGCAACGCGCTTTGAATGACTGGCATCCTCAACAACGCCCACATAGACCCGGTCGTTGTGTATTTTAACGGCAAAAGGCTGGGCGTCGCCCGATTGTCCCGCTGTCAGGGGCAGTGTAAATTTTTTTACATCCGCGGACTGGGGTAATGCGCCATCAGCAGGCAGACGAATGGCATACAGGGCGCGGTCGTAAAGGTTCATGACGAACAGCATCTGCCCGTCGTCGGTTACATCCAGACCCCCTAAACTGCACTTGCCCACCAGGGAGAACATCAGCGAATCGTGGCTGACACTCGTAAGGCTACTGCCCAAATCGCGTTTCAGATTAGCCGGAGCCGTAGCGAAGCCCAATGCATCGAGATTGATGAAGGGCAAAACCGTTCCGTCGTCGGGCGACAGGCGGTAGATGCCCCCCGACCCTAATGGCCCGAAACCGGCGTGCCGTTTCGCCAGGGCGGCTGCATAGAGCCGTTGGGAAGTTCGGTCATACGCCAGCCCCCAGAGCGAACCCACTTGCCGGGGTGTGGCGATTCGTTTCAACGTGGATGGGTCGCCGGAGGCCGCAGTTATGACCACCGCCGTGAGCGAATCGGCACCCGCATCGCCGTAGTCGCCGTTCACATAAACCGTCTGAACCAGCCGTGGATTGGCTCCCAACTGGTTGGCAGGGTGCTGCACCGCCAGATTGACCTCGGCGGGTGTTGTGGCAAACCGCACCAGGGGTGTGTGTGACACCGGTTGCCAGCCTTTTTCCAGATTACCAAATTCCAACCGGACGGGCTGGTGTGGAGGAATCACCAATTGGTACGTCCCATCGGCCCCCGTCGTCGTTTGGGCAATTAATCGCCCGTCTGTCCCGTAAGCCTTCACTGCCACCGGGCTTACCGGGCGTACTACGCCATTTGCCCTATTAACGGCATTTGCGTCCTGCCAAACCCGTCCCGAAATCTGGGCGGATAGGATCGACGAGTACAGGAGCAAAATCAGTGTTGATAGATAGTTCATCATGGTTCATCTGATTTCTATATTGTTTTATGGTGTTACAGATAGTTGAAAAAAGCTTTTAAAGGATGTTGTATGGTCCTTGAATTTGCAAGTAGTATCATTTGCTTGTAAAAGCAAATATGATTTGGCAGTTATACTCATTCTATAAGTGGTTTCTCGGTGTACGTATTGACAAATGTTATAAGTGATATACTTGCTCTTTATTCAATCGAATCATTTCCCATTCGGCTGATTTTGTTTATTCCACCAGATAATATAGATCAATGTCTATTTCTCCATTTATTTTTACTACTAAATCCAGGAAATGCTTGCTAAAGGATAATGATGGTTTTTCATCGTTTACGATTTCTACTACTATATCTACTTTTGTCTCTAGATTATTGATTTTTATATAATCGGCGACTTTAGGCAGATTTGCTCTGAATTTTTGAAAGAAATTTTCCAGGAGTTCTTCTAAATACAAGGTCTCGATATACTCAGAAGAGTATGTCCAACAAGTTTCTTTTCTAAATAAATTGATTCGATTGGAAACAGTGTCGCCTTTTAACCAAGTCGAAGACGGGTTTAGCCCTGTTAGCTCACTAAATGAAAGTGGGTTAAGTAGATCTCCAAAGATCGAAAAAACAAGTTTTATTCTAGTCGCAGTTCTCATTTTAAAAATTCACCAGTTTGAATAGGAACTCCTTTGCCACCTTTTTGAAGAATGAGAATCTCATTAGTCTTAGTATCCTTGTACAAATCGTATTGAGATATTTTAGCTTTACTTCCCAAAAAGTCTTTTTTTATTTGATGTGCATCAATACCTGACTTTTTTAACAGATTGTCTGAAATTTTATTGAAATTCTTTTTAGTTTGTTCAACTAGTGCTTTCTCTACTGCTGTAGCGGCTAATTGTTTAACCGCTACAATCTTACTCCCCCAAATACTTTGGTCAGGCTGAACAAGGTGATTAAGTTATCAATAATTCGGGTCGGATCATCTTCGTCCCGTTTATCGGTAGCGAACAGCCAGGCATTGGTGCGATCACCGGGATCAAAATACGCACTTCCGTCGGGATTAATCGGTTGTCCGGATTCTCTCAGAAGAGGTCCAGATACTTTATCTTTTTTCTTGCTGCTCGCGGGGTTATCTCTCTAGCCTGGTCCATCGCCAGCATCCTGATAAGCCCCACGGAACTTTATCAACCCAGTCGAATACTTGCTGTTCTATTGACCTTTCTATATTTGGGCAGATCCTCCGCCTTGCTAAATCATATTTTAGGTCTATATTTTCCTTAGTCGTAGATATTTTCTCATACTTATTCAAGTTTATATGGAATATTAATCAAAGGATTAAAATCTTTTTTCCAAATATCTAGTTCTAGTAGATTACCGTTATCGTCTACATATAAAGAAGCTATTACTTCGACATTGTCTTCATCTTTAAACTGGTATTCACTAACTTGCTTATCAAATTTCCTATTCTCATTATAAACTCCATTTGGATATAAATATAAACTACCCATCTTTCCATCCTCCATTGAGCGGACAAGCAAATTGTTCTTCCAGTTTAAGGGAAAATCTATTATAGCATTTTTTACTAATAGTTCAAGAAGCCTTTCT
This sequence comes from Larkinella fluvii, assembly GCF_051857545.1. Classification (NCBI taxonomy): domain Bacteria; kingdom Pseudomonadati; phylum Bacteroidota; class Cytophagia; order Cytophagales; family Spirosomataceae; genus Larkinella; species Larkinella fluvii. The sequence goes on from NZ_JBPZHB010000003.1 coordinate 723,640, forward strand.
TCTTGAACTGAAGGTTTTCTATTTGACTCCATGGATCCTTCCAATATTTATTGTACCATCTGAAAGCTTGAACGCTGAATATTGTATCCTTTGTCCAGCAATTTCTATTATAGAGTTTAGAGGCTTTCCTTCGGTTATTTTAGACGCAATGCTTGGAAAGTGTTTTTTTATCGCTGTCTCTACAATCGTTCGTTCCAAACCTAATGCATCAGTATGTCGAAAAGCATGATAAATCTGATTTTCTATCTTTCCAAACTGGATAGTAAATTTGGCCTCTCCTTTAATCGCTTGTCCAAACTCAAACAAAGATTTTAACCACCTCCCGACCTTTAGAAAACTGAAGCCACTTTCCACAGCACTACCAATGTCAACACCCGTCTGAGCAGCTTATTCTTCGGGAGTAAACCACGAGCCAAATTTTTTAGGTACTGTAGCTTTAATAACAGCATTTTGTTCAGGCCCAGAACGTAAGGTGCCGTTGGGATAAGCCCCACTAATGGGTGCTTCCTGCTTTTTATCTCCGTCTCCAGATTGGTTTGAACCACCACCACCTTCAAACCGCGTTATTGTCTGGGTTCTTCCAGCCGCATCATAGGATTCAACCGAACCATCCTTGCGGGTATACTGCTCTTGAATGCCATCCAGATAATCCTGCCCATCGGGATCGATATTCCGAGCCGGATTATTGGCTACATAGGCATAAGGAGATAACAGCAAGGAGTTCTCCGCCAGCGGATCGACCACACTCCACCGCCCAATCGTCGGATCGTACATCCGGGCCCCGTAATCCAGCCAGGGCGTTTGCAACTGTTGCTCCTTGCCGTTGTAGAGGTACTTGTTGGTGTTGACATCGCCTTGCCGCAGCACCGCCAGACAAAAACCGTAGTACTCCGTTTGCTGGACCACCGCCCCGTTGTCACTTACTAAAGTCGGCAACAGAGGTGATACATTATCTCAACGTGTCAAAGAACTGCTTGGTAATGCTAATATATCTTTAATAATACTTGTATTCGGCCTTGTCTTATTTCTTGATCCAATTTCCTTGTTTTTTTGAAATAGGAAATTTGAGAGTAAATATATTTATAAAAAATAATGAATAGGAGTCTTATCAATCCATTCGTACTCATAAATATCTTTCGATAATATTTCATTAATATTATCGAAAGAATACGCACCTTCATCGCCATTATTAAAGAATAAAAATTCGTTAATAGTTGTAATGATTTTGAAATAGTAAATTACTTTTTTTGTTTTTAAAGTATTACCTACTCCTAAAAATATGTGCTTAATTTCAGTGTTTAATAGTGCCGATAGTTTATCTCTATTTTCTTTTATAGATTTCATAGAATATAAATTGTGTTCAATATATTTTGAGTTTATCCATTCATTTCTTTGATTATATAGAATCGTTTCTCCATCGTCACTAATTTCAATATCAAAGTGAAATTTTTGATTGTTCTTTTCAAGATTGAAGTATAAGGCCATCAATGTATTCCCTAGGCTAACCTTGAATATTTCTATGATTCTAAATCCAATCATCTTATGTGTATCTATTTTTTCCAAATTGTTGACGCATTGTTGAAATGTTTGTTTCCAGTTGCATTTTTTAGAATTGTTATCGTAGTGATATTCTGCTGGGTCTGAAATGTTTAATTAAACTTATATTGTTGACTTATTTTCTTGTATAAACTTCCTAAGCCAGCATTATTAAAATAATATTCTTCTTCACCTGCATTATCAATCTGACAAACGTAATTTGTGAAATTATATTGGTTTTTAAAAGTATAACACCAATCTTTTAAAAAATCAATATTTTCTTTTAAGTTAACACCACGAAGGTCTTTTAAATCAAAATAGAATAATATTTCAAATTCTTCGTTATTGCGTCCTAAATTGATAAATACTTTGGGGATATATTTTCCGTTTATGTTCAAATTGTCAGTGGTAATTACAAGATCTATGTAATTGTCAGAGTTAAATATGTTGATAATTTTTTCAAAATTCTTAGTCGAAGGGACGTCAGGTGCATGGAATCGAACATCTTTGGCTTGAATTAACAAGTCAGCTAAAAAACTAAAATTCAAAATTGAAGAGATGCCTTTGAAAATTATTTCTGTTAATGTTGTCATCTTACTACAGGGACTCATTAGGGAAATTAATAGTAGATTACAACTATTTAATTCATTTCTTCTTCATAAGGAGGTCTTACATACTCCTTAAATTGCTCTTCAATAGCTCCATATTTTTTAAAATTTTCTCTTGCTTGATCTAAACTTATATTATTTGCTCCACCTTCATATGTGGGATCATTTAACTGCACTCCGTCATCTTCCCAAAAACAGACAGGGCATATTTGGAATGTATTATCTGCTTTTACATCTAAGGTTAAGTATCCACAACATGGACACTTGTACTTATCAAAAATATTATTGTCCATATTGCTTCACTTGCTTCAAAAAATAATCTATTCCACTTTTTGGGCGAAAAAATGTCTCTATATGTCCATTTGGGTGGGTGGTTAAAAATTCTCCTGTCACCTTGTTAAACCTAAATGTCCATCCTTGTTTAGAAGTAAAACCCATTATCTTTCCGCCCACCTGACTTTCTGCTAACTTTACCGCTCTGTTATAATAGGCCATTTCCGAAATTGTTCCCCATTGAGACCATTCAGAAGCATGTTTACTGAATTTAAAACCCAATCTTGGAAGCTTACCAGAAGTTAGCAATAGTTGTTTTATTTCCTTAGATACTCCACTCTTTAGAAGATGTTGGGAAATATTATTTGGTCATTTTGCCAATCGGTTCAACATCAAAGCACAATTAGCCCACAGGAGCCATGATTCTGAACTGCTGGTCGTCTGTTCATAATCTTTAGTGATCCTT